>CAYMYJ010000032.1:0-74098 GCA_964394615.1 uncultured Bradymonadales bacterium
TTTGGAACCACACTGCGTGAGCGCGGCGGAGTCATCCATATCGCCTACATCAGCGCCGCACCTGGCGGGCAGCTGCGATACGCCTCACACGACGCTTCTGGATGGACCACTGCCGACATTTCACCGGCATCTGGATACTCGGTGACTGATATGCGCTTTGACCAAGCCGGCCATCCTGCCATCGCATTCAAACTTAGTTCGAATGCGCTTGGATTTGCGACCTGCCAACCTTAGGCAGCGTCAGCCGTGACGGTTTTCATGAGCAACCAGTATTTTCTCGGCGTCTTTTAGCGCCGATTTGACCTGCCCGGACAGGTCGCTCTGAGGCCCCAGAGATTTCATGTGAGCGGTCGCTAAGTGGTCGATGCCGCGCATCCGCTCGACCAGCCCTTGCGCCCAGGTTCGAAACTCCGACGCTGCGCCAGCGCGTTTCTGCAAGACTTCTGCAAGGGCGGGATGAAAGCGCAGGCCTCCAACCAGAGGCAGACTTACGTAGGTCAGCGTGTCGTCCACGTGCAGTGTGCGAGAGGCCGGATGGAAAACCAGCACCGATGAAAAATGCAGTTTGGGATTCGCTGAAATGAAGTCGACGCCCTGCGGCACCGAAAACTCGAAATCATCGGCAAATTGCGCATGGAGTCGTGGGTCCTCGGTCGTGAATTCCTCCCATTTCAGATCTGGAAAACGCTCATGGTGGCGCGCAGTGCCGATATGACGAGCGTTTGGGAATTGCTCGTGGGCCTTTTTGACAAAAACCGTGTGAAATGGATGGACGTTAATCACCGCCTCGACCGCCCTACCCTGGTCGGTCAGCGCCATGATTTGGTCTTTCACCGCCCCTTCGAGCGGATAAGAATCCAAGATCACAAAACGCCCGGTTTTCAGACGTACAAGTGAGGCTTGGGTTCCGATATCCAGCAATCCCGCGATCTTAAACGACCCGCGGATATTCCAGAATCCGTCACCAAATTCCACGATTTTGTCGGTCATTAGAACTACCTTTTTCGACGCGTTTGTTGCTGCCGGTTCGTATTAACACAAATCCAGGGCAGCCAAAGTCATCATGACTTGCTTGGCCTCAACAATCGCAATGCAGGCCATAGGGAGGCTGTCGCATAGGCTTGTGTTGTGATTGGTCCGCGAGCCCTATGGCCAATGCAGGCCATAGGGCCTGCGGACCAATCACACAGCTAAACTGCCAACTGCTCACTGCTCACTGCTCACTGCTCTCGCGGATTTGAAAAACGTTGCCCTCGGGGTCCATGGCGTTGCAGACGGTGAACCCAGGGCCTTCCCAAGACTCGTCAAAAACCTGACCACCCAGTTCTGCTGCAGCCAAGCGGGCTTGGTCCAAGCTAGGCACGGTGAAAAAGAATTTCAACGCCGTATCTTCGCGACGTTTTGGAGGCGACAAAATTACAATACTGGCCGCGATATGGGCTGGGATTTGATGGATCAACAGTTGAATGTCATCCGATTGAATCACAATCAATTCTTCGCGCGCATGAAGCCGTCGCATGCCCAGAATCTCTTGATAGAACTGGGCGATACGCTCGGTATCGCACGCGTAGATAAGTAAACCTGCTTTCGCTGGACCAGCCATTACATTTCTCCGTTGGGTGCCGGGCACGCAGGCACTGTTTGCATGTCGAACGGCGTCACCGTCACGGTTTCCAATGGCATAAATTCATAGGTCAGAATATCGGCGAGTTCCGCAGGTGCGGGCACTGGAGCCGCAGTGTGTTCAAGGGGGCGGTTCAGAATCGTCGGCCCCGCGAGGCACTCGGATTTCATGGTCGTCGTAGCGATGATGCCGCCTGGCGTGCTGATTAATTTGTCGCCCATGAAGGCCAAACCACCGCCACCAAAAAACGCGTCTTTGACTGAACCGGAGGTCTCGAGTTCGGCGACAATCCTTGTTCGAATGTCGGAACCCAGCCCTCCACTATTTGCGAGAAATGAAACATAGGTTTTATCGCCTTTCCCGGTCATCTGAAGCCCCGAACCAAATTGCAAAGGTACCGAATATCCGTTCTGGTCCTCAGCCTCGAATTTGGGCTCGTGGCTCGACAACAAATTCCCTTCAGCATCGAAGTGCGCAGCAACCAAAGTGTGGTCTGGATTCGTGTCTCCCGACACGGCAGCCATGATTGACCCGTCAGGGAGTTCGCGAAGTCCGATGGTGTAATAATTCGCAGCCGCAAGGTCGACGGTTGTTGTCCATTGAAGGCGTCCATTCGTGTCGAGTTTCCGAATCATCAGCCCCTGCATATTCATCACCAAAAAACCGCCAGTGGCCTTGATAATGCGCTGCCCGCCTGAGTTTCCGTTCGAAATGACGTTGAAATCCTCATCGACCAAAGTCGAGTCATTGAACATCATTCGGCCGTCGGGCAACGCAACGACTTCCTCCACCTTGCTGTAAGCGGGTGTCTTTACGGCTCGGTCCAACGTGCCGTCACCGTTCAGCCGCACAATACGAGCGGGGCCGGACCCAGCCTGCCCGATCACGATGATGCGGCCTTTTGAATCGACTGCTACGTGGCTGAATCCATCGATGCCTCCGACTTTCACAGCCCAAACGGTCTCAAGGGCTTCGTCGAAGCGAGCGACTGTGGCCCCCGTATTCGTCGCGAAACCAGCGACAAATCCGCCCTCAATTGGGGTCGCGCGTGATTGATAGGTTTCGTCAGGAGTGCTGAAGGTGCGGCTTTCGGTGGTTCCACTCACTGTCGAATTGTTCCCGTTATTGACTGACGGGGTGTTTCCATCGGTAGAATCGTCGCCGCACGAGGATAAAACCAAAACAAGACAATAACCTACAAATATCCGGGTAATTCTGAACATGTATTCTCTGCGCTCCCAAAAATTGAAACCGACCGTTTCGGCAACGTTAGCGCGGGTCTTAGCAAGCTTCAACGCACCATTGGATTAGAATCGACGGAGCGGCGTTTACCTAAATTCAAGCGGGCAGAGATTGGGAGCGGTTGATACGTGAAAACTGAAAATGGCGTTCGGTTCGGACGGGAATCGGTTATGATTCGGACAACTTGAGGACGGAAGACCCAACAACACTGGATTCATATGTGCCGGAATATCAAACCACTCTACAACTTCGAACCACCCGCGACGCACGACGAAGTCCAAGCATCCGCGCTTCAATTCGTCCGTAAAATCAGTGGATTTACGAAGCCGTCTCAGGTGAATCAAGAGGTTTTTGACGCAGCGGTGCTTGAGGTCACGTTGGCCGCACAAAAGCTGATTGACGGTCTTTCGACGAGCGCTTCGCCGAAGAACCGATTGATCGAAGCGCAGGCTCAAAAGGAACGAAATGCCAAGCGTTTTGGCTAGTTCGACGAAGGTTTCGGAGGTTTCGCTTTCGGCCAAAATTTGGAAATCACAAACGAGTCAAACCACGGTTGTTGCGAATCGAGCATAATATGAGTCCCTGGAATCCTTGGGTTTGAGCTCCACCAAACATGCAAACCTCCACCCTTTCTGTAGCGCTGATGGGCCCTGATGTCGTCGTGTCGGAACACAAAATCGAGCGAGTATTTTGAACATTGAGCGCGCGTTCCGTCGGGCAAGGTCCACTCGCGCTTGGCGTTGGCATCTCCGGGGCATTCGAAGGTCAACGGAACGCCAAAAATCTGGTCGTCGATCGTCATCCAGTAAGGCACGTTCTTGCGATGCGACAACACCGCAAGGACTTCTTTCAATTCTGGGTTGGCAGCATCGTCGTCAACCTGACTCCCCATTGAAGACGGCTTGATGCGGATATCACTGCGTTCGCGGTGCAGCTCCTCGTCTCTAGGCTCCGGGTAGCCCATTTCGGCTGTGAAATGTCTGCTGCCGCCAGGGGATGGCACCCATTCGGGTTCTGCAGGCGGCGGTGCCCAGCTTGGAGCAGGCGGCTCACGAACAGTCCAAAACCTGGACGTGTATTCGACGTTTTGGAGGGTAATTATTCCAAGAATCAACCCACCCAAGCCGATAACCAAATATCGCAAGACCATGTGCCGCTCCAGCAAGAGGTGCGATATCAGTCGGACCACTCTGGATGGCAGAAGTTCCCTTTAAGTTCGGTTTGAGGTCATCTCGGGAGCAGCTTATCGCCGACGAAACCGCAACGCAGCCAACCCGAGGGCCGCCAGCCAACCATCGGCCGGCGTAGACTGCATTTCGATCCGGCGCATACCACGGGCTTCAGCGCCGGCGAGGCTCTCGTTCGATGCGGCGTTTTCCAGGCGGCGTCTAAATGTGAAACTTGTAGAGGGACGACAGCGGCAATCAGTCGAGATATAACCACCGAATTCGACCATCGGAGGATTTCATGAAACCAAACGCCCCACTTACATCGCTCGCCGCTTGGACCGCGCTGAATGCGCATCACGCGAAGATTCATGACTCCAGCCTTCGGCAACTTTTTGCCAATGATTCCACGCGTGGCGAACGACTCAACGCTGAAGCCATGGGCATTTACTTCGACTATTCGAAACAGCGGGTCACCCAAGAAACACTTGGACTTCTGGTCGATTTGGCTAATGAATCTGGCCTTCGCGAGGGCATCGACGCGATGTTCAGTGGCGAAAAAATCAACATCACCGAAGGCCGGGCTGTGCTTCATACAGCACTGCGCGCCCCAAAAGGGTCGCAGGTGTTTTTTGAAGGCGAAGACGTGGTGCCCGGTGTTCACGCTGTGCTCGACAAGATGTCGAATTTTGCCAATCGCGTGCGTACTGGCGAATGGAAAGGCCATACCGGGAAAGCGATACGCAATATCGTAAATATTGGAATTGGCGGGTCCGACTTGGGCCCGGTCATGGCGTACGAGGCTCTGCGCTTCTACAGCCAACGCGACCTCAACTTGCGATTTGTGTCGAATGTCGACGGTTCGGATTTTGCCGAAGCCACGCACGACTTAAATCCCGAAGAAACACTTTTCATCGTGGCGTCGAAGACGTTTTCGACCCAGGAGACCATGACCAACGCCCGCACAGCGCGTGATTGGTCGCTTAAGTCGCTCAAGGACCCGGCGGCGGTGGCACGGCATTTTGTCGCGGTCTCGACCAATGCAAACGCTGTTTCCGAGTTTGGAATCGACACCAAAAACATGTTTGGTTTTTGGGATTGGGTGGGCGGTCGATATTCGATGGAGTCGGCGATTGGCCTTTCGACCATGATTGCAATTGGACCGGATAGATTTCGCGAAATGCTCGGTGGTTTCCATGAAATGGACGAACATTTTCGCACGGTTCCTTTCGAAAAAAACATGCCAGTCCTAATGGCCCTTCTGGGCATCTGGTCCACAAACTTCTTGGGCGCAGAAACACTGGCTGTGCTGCCTTATGACCAGTACATGAAACGCTTTCCGGCCTATCTGCAGCAGCTGACGATGGAGAGCAACGGCAAACACGTCACCGTCGATGGCCGTCATGTCGACTACCAGACCTCGCCGATTTATTGGGGCGAGCCTGGGACCAACGGCCAGCATTCTTTTTACCAATTGATTCATCAGGGAACACGGCTCATCCCGTGTGATTTTATCGCGTTTGTTGAACCGCTGAACGACCTTGGAAACCATCATCAGCTTTTGCTCGCCAACGCCTTTGCTCAAGCCGAGGCGCTGGCTTTTGGCAAAACGTCAGACGAAGTTCGCGCCGAAGGGGTCGAAGAATGGCTGGTTCCCCACAAGACGTTCAAAGGAAACCGACCGTCCAACACCATTCTGGTTGACCGGCTCACGCCTGCGGCTTTGGGCAGGCTTGTCGCGCTTTACGAACACTGCGTATTTGCGCAATCGGTGATCTGGCAGCTCGACGCGTTTGACCAGTGGGGAGTCGAACTTGGCAAGGCGCTGGCCGTGCGGATTGTGGGCGAATTCGAAACCGGCACGGGCGACGGGCTGACGCATGACAGCTCAACGAACGCCTTGATTCGGCGTTGCCTCTAGTCGGTTGTCGGTCGCAAATCACATGCGGGCAGGATGCCCGCGGACCGGGACCACATGCGGGCAGGATGCCCGCGGACCGAGGCGAACTATTTCCGCCAAAATACGAACTGCATTGACAGGCATTTTCATCTTGGGCGCGACTCGGTTAAAGTCCGCGCTCGCTTTTGATTAAGGAAGTTTTATGAAGTCGTTGTCCCGTTCGTTTTTGGTCCTGAGTTGTCTTTCGATGTTCGCGTGTTCCGACGACGCCGACACTAAAAGCAACAACAGTCAAAATAACGTCGCCCAGACCAATAACCAGACGACGGTGCTGAACAACCAGACGGCGGGCACCAACAACGTTGCGGAGACCAATAATCAGACCACCGCGACCAATAATCAGACGACGGCAACCAATAACCAGACCGACAATAACGTGGTTTCGACGGCGGCCGAGGTCGACCCAAATTGTGTCGATGGTCAGTACGCCGAGGCCCTGCCTTCACCTAGCGCAGACATCAGCGCCGAGCTCGCATCGTACTCCGAAGCCAATCTGGTGTCGTTTTACGATGCTGTTCTCAAAAAGCGCTATCCGGTCGGAGCGTGGTTGGTCACCCAGGGGCTGACAAACGAACAATTTGATTGCGTTGAGGCGTTTTCGTCGGACACCGGAACGGCAGATGGCGCCATCGGCTCCCTCTCGACGGTCGTCCACGAGTGCGGCCATATTTACAATTTCACGCTCTCGAACGACTCGTATGGCGTGACACCGACGCTGCAGCTTTCGTGTTCGGGTGGAGACACCACGGAACGCGGTGGCGAAACCTTCGCCCGCAGTCGTCTCAAGACCGACGCGTATTACGCATTGCGGCCGGATTGCGAAGATGTGGGAGCTGCCCCCAACAACTGTGATTTTTACGCCGGCGTCTATTTGGACGGAAACCCAGACGACGCCACCTTCGATGGCGGAGATCAAGGATTCAATTCGGTCCTCGAAGAAACGCTTCAATACGTGAATTCGCTGGCCACCGAGTACGCGTTTCAGGACTTCATCGGCGGCTCCACAAGCGCGCTCGACGGCATCCTCACGTTCCTTTGGTACGTCGAGCGATACCTGGCCATGGCCCGCACCGACTTCCCCGGCGCATACGCCAAACTCAGCGCGGACCCATGCTGGAGAAACGCGATCCTGACCGTCTGGGGACGCGCCTGGATCATGCTCGAAGCCGCCGAAGGCAATCAAAGCCTAGGCATCGACGACGCGCAGCTTTTCGACTTGGTGCGAAATCCCATGCTTCTGGGCGAAATCCAGCGCCTCCGAGACCTCGAAGGCTGCTGAACAGGCACCATGTGATAGGTATACGGGCCCTGCGACTCGGTACGCAGGCCCCAGAGGCTGTCGTTTTGACTTGGCGCCAGAAATTCTGGCAACCGTTTCCGGCCTATTTGCGATTTCTGCGCTTGGTGCGCAGGCCTTATGGCCTGCATGCGATTCATGCGATTATTCAGACACACGCGAGCCATAGGGCTCGCGGACCAGTCATATGCGAGCCATAGGGCTCGCGCACCAATCGCAAGCGAGCTTGGCATTGCGATTCTGCGACGCGCTACGCAGGCTCTGTGACCGGTGATTTGTCATCCTCAGGGGTGCAAGGCATTCGGCGTTGCTCTATCGTGGCGACGCCCCCGCCGGAGACCTCATGAAAATCGCGCTATTCCTTTCGCTCCTTACCTTGACGGCCCTTGCCGCTTGCAGCGACGACACGGCAACCACCCAACCCACCAATAATTGTGTGGGTGCAAACTGTGTTCTCCCGTGCACCGACACCTCGGAATGCCCGGCCGAAACCTTTTGCGATGATGACGGGATTTGCCAGGACCAGATCTGCGCCCCCCTGAGCACAGGCTGTCAGGGAAATTTTGTCGTGACGTGCAACGAGACAGGCAGCGCGTTGGTCGACCCGACCGCGTGCGACAACGGCACATGCATCGCGGGCGGTTGTGGTTGTATTGCAGACACCGATTGCGGTGAAGGGGAACGTTGCGACACGGTCGAATTGTGTGAAGGCGAAGACTGCCAGACACGCTCGTTCTGCCGAATCGCCTGCGAAGGCAACGTTTGCGGATTTGCGGGCGAGTTATGCTGCACCGGCGATACACCGACCTGTGGACCGGCCGGCGAGTGCGCCCCGGACTGCGGTCAAGCCCAACTTTGCGGTGAGGACTTCGACCAATGCTGCGACCCCGGAGACGTTTGCATTTTTGGCGCGTGCAAAACCCCGGGCATAACCTGTCAGTCGTTCTTGGAATGCAGCTGGGGTGAATACTGCGACCCCGGGCTCCAGCGCTGCCTTCCAGACGATTTCCCCGAAGAAATCGAATGTCGACTCGAGGGCGATTTCCGCGAGTTTCAGGTCGATGAAAAATGGTCCTGGACGGATGGCGACATCATTTCCATCCCCGTCGTCGGAGACGTCACAGGCGATGGTGTGCCCAATATTGTGGTGAACACAACGGTCGTCAACGACTGGGGAACAGGACAAATCGTCATCTTGGATTCCGCCGGAAATCTGGTGCGCGAAATCGCCCACGACCCGATGGCAGGCTCTTGGGGTTCATTCGGTCGGTCGAATATCGCGCTCGGTGACGTCGACGGAGACGGCGTTTTGGACATCATCTACCCAGGGCGCCACATCAATGCCGGAAAAGGCCCTATCGTGGCCATCAACGGCCTTGGCGACTTGCTTTGGACCTCTAAAGACACCCTTGGTGCCACGGTCAACGTGAGCATGGGCAATGGCGCGGTAACGGTTGCGAATTTTGACGCAGATGCGTCGCGTACCGAAGTCGTCGTTGGCGGCATGTTGTTGGACTCGAACGGCGTCGTTCAGTGGAATGAAACCGGCAACGGACCGAGCCTGGGCTCCAACTCAGGATACTTCGGAGGCATCGCCGTTGTGGCTGACCTGGACGCGGATGGGCAGCATGAAATCATCACGGGCCGGCAGGCTTGGAAGGTCATCGAAAATGCTGGAACCTTCAGTGTGACCCCATTTTGGACGTCAGTAGCGGGCGATGGATACCCTGCCGTGGCGGATTTCGACGGCGACGGCAAACCCGAGGTCGTTCTGGTTTCAGCCGGCACCGTGCGGATCTTGAACGGCCAAACCGGCTTACCTTGGTGCGCTGCGGGCCAGGACTGTGGCGCCAATCCAGCATTGCTCACACAACCTATCGCCCTGCCCGGCGCCCCAGAGAATAATCGAGGTGGCCCTCCCACTGTGGCGGATTTTGACGGTGACGGCCGGCCAGAAATCGGCGTGGCAGGGGGCTATTTCTATTCGGTATTTGATGTCGCAAGGGCGGGATACGCGGGAACCACCGACCCCGAAGAAATCGACCCCGCGTTGCTGGCCCAATTCGAAACACCGGCGCCCGAACTCAATCAACTTTTTGTGCGTTGGAAACGCGCCAGCCAAGACCTCTCGTCCAACGCGACCGGGTCGTCGGTCTTTGACTTCCAGGGCAATGGCATCGCCTCGGTTATTTATGCCGACGAATGTTATATGCGCTCGTTTTCGGGTGTCGACGGGACGGTCGAACTCGAAATCATGAACTCGACGGCAACCGTCCTTGAATACCCTTTGGTGGTCGATATCGACGCCGATGGTCGGTCTGAAATCCTGATTGTCGCCAACGCGGCAAGCAACTGCACGGCGATCCCGGACTACGTGCCGCGCCGCGGACTCTACGTCTACGAGGATGCCTTCGACCGTTGGGTCCGAACTCGAGCCATCTGGAACCAGCACGCGTATTCGATCGACAATATCCTGGACAGCGGCGCCGTCCCGTTGACCCAGGTCGAATCGTGGACCACTCACAACACGTTTCGGTCGAACCGTCAGGGGGAAATCCCTCTAAACGCTCCGGACGTGGTCGTGTCTTCGCTCTTGGGCAATGCCAACGAATGCCCGACCCATATTTACCTGCAAGCCACCGTGCAAAACCGGGGAACGAGCAGCATTCCGACCGGCCTGCCTGTGTCGCTCTACTTCAACGACACGTCGACACTGCTCGAGACAAAAGCGCTCACCAGCCCCTTGGCACCTGGCGGAACCGTCATCGTGAAGTTCTCGTATCTGGTGCCCTCATCGCAATTCTACAAGGACCTCAAGTTCATCGTCGTGGCCAATGATGCAGGAGACGGAACGACGTTTGTCGAAGACTGCGACACGGCGACGGGGTCGGCCTCGATCGATGGGTTGCGTTGTGAGCTGCCACTATGACGTTGATCTTCGTAGCAACCCATGGCGAATCAACGCATCCAATCCGCGCATCGGTTCGACAAGACACTTAGTCGGCCGAATCCCGAACTGGATTGAACCATGACAAAGCTCTCTATCCTTGAACTAGGTGGCGTCCGAGAAGGCTCGGATCGTCGCACAGCACTCAGCAATGCACTCGAGCTGGCCCAACACGCCGAGGCTCTGGGCTACCATCGTTTCTGGGTGGCTGAGCACCATAATATGCCCACGGTCACGACCGCCGCGACCTCGATTGTCATCGCCCATATCGCGGGCGGAACCAAAACGATTCGTGTCGGTGCAGGTGGAATCATGCTGCCCAACCACGCCCCCCTACGTCATTGCCGAACAATTCGGAACTCTGGAAACCCTCTTCCCTGGTCGCATCGACCTTGGATTGGGGCGGGCCCCAGGGACCGACCAAATTACGCTGCGGGCACTTCGCCGTTCACCTGGAAATTCAGAAAATTTTCCGCAGGATGTTCAGGAATTGCAGGCTTTTTTGGGTCCTATCCAATCCGGACAACGGATTGAAGCGGTGCCCGGTTCGAACACCAATGTGCCTTTATGGATCTTAGGCTCCAGCCTCTTTGGGGCCCAATTGGCCGCGGCACTTGGATTGCCTTATAGTTTTGCATCTCATTTTGCGCCTCAGGCGTTGCAGCAAGCACTGGCGGTGTATCGAGACCGCTTCCAACCCTCAAAACAACTCAAAAAGCCCCACGCTATGGTGGGCCTAAACATCATCGCGGCTGAAACTGACGAGGAAGCTCACTATTTGGCCAGCTCGCAGAAAATCATGTTCACGAACATGCTGCGCGGAAAACGTGAGTTATTCCCGCCGCCGATCGACGACATCGAAACCTATTGGACTCCCCTAGAGAAGATTCAAGTCTCGCAGATGCTCGCCTGCAGCATTGTCGGTGGGCCGGACACAATTCGCAGTGGTCTAAAGGACTTCATTGCGAAGACCGGAGCCGACGAGCTGATCGTGGCTTCAAATGTTTTTGCGCATGACAAGCGTCTGCGCTCATTCGAAATCGCGGCCGAAGTGGGAATCAGCAACACGCATTGAGGTCAGAGATAAGGCAGCGCCAACCGTGCAGTGCCGTCACGCAGTCGAACGGGCAGCGAATCGTGCGCCAAATCGTCGAGCGTGACCGGCGCAACGCCTTCGATTCTGGAATCGAGCATGGCGTCCATTTGCCGAACTAAATCACAGTCCGAACACTCAATATCTGCTTCAAAGTTCAGGCGAAAGCTTCGTTCATCCCAGTTGGCCGAGCCCACAATGGCCAAATCGTCGTCGATCAACATCAGCTTCGAGTGTTCGAACGGCGGCGGTGAAAGGACAATTTCTGCACCGCGGGCGATGAGGCGTGCCCAACAGGCCCGCGATGCCCATGCCACAAGGCGCAAGTTGTTTTGTGACGGCATCACAATCTGAATCTTCACACCCGCGGTCATCGCCGCCAGGAGTGCGGTGATGACGTCTTCGTCGGGAACAAAATACGGCGTCATGATGCGGACCCGGTACCTCGCACGCACGACCGCGGCGAGCTTCAGCCATCGAATAGGCTCGTCGGTTCGATCGGGGCCGCAATGCACAAGCCGCGCACTCGTTTCCGTTTCATGTGTGGTGACCCAGAGTTCGGGGGCTGCCAAGGCCTGGCCCGTCGCAAACGTCCAATCCCCCGAGAATAGAGAAATCAACGAAGTGATAATCGGCCCTTCCACCTGAAAATGAATGTCCAGAGTCGGATGGGTCGGACGCAGCGAATCCATGCAGCCTTCGCGGATATTCATGCCTCCAAAAAATGCTCGAGTACCGTCCACAACCATGAGTTTTCGATGGTTTCTCATGTTCGCGTATTGCCATCTCCATGGCACAGATGTGGACATGAAACGCGCGACTTCGACCCCGATGCTCTTCAGCTTTCCAACGATTGTTGGACGCGAGTAGCTCGCACCCACCGCATCGATCAACACACGAACGACGACGCCCCGCGCGATTGCTCGCTCGAATGCCAGGCAAAATAATTCGCCAGCCCGATCGTTGTCGAAAATATAGGATTGAAGGTGGACTGTTTCTTGGGCCGAATCGATCGCTGCGATCATCTCGGCGTAAGCCTCGTCTCCACCAACCAAGCACCTCAAACGGCTATTTGGCATCCAGGGTGTTACCGCGTCAAAAGACGGAATCCTTCCGCGAGCGCGACGAGGAACTCGGTTGATGCCCACCAACACATAAAGCAGAGGCCCCAACCACGGCACGAGCCAAATCAGACCGAGCCATAACGAGGCTCCGCGCGCCTGTGGATGCGACAGGACCACATGTCCGGATGCCAGAAGCGCAGACACCAAATGCAGGATCGAAAGGACTTCAGCGGTGGTGGTGAGAAAGGTTTCCATGCCTATTTTTTTTGCGCTTCTAAACGCTTTATTTCAGGGTCGATGAAGCGATTATAGCCGTAATGGAGGCCCTTCTTGAGCTCTTTGAGAGCCGCAAGGTCCCCGATGAACCCGATGGCTTTCAAACCATCCACAGTCAGCAACTCGTCGTCTTTGATGGCCTTCATGATCAATGGGACCGCCGTTTTCCCCTCGAGTCGCGCAAGCACCACCACCGCCTGTTTCCGAACGATGAATGGTGTTTGGGGCGATTCGAGCGCTGCCCGTGCGCTCGCCACGTATTGCGGGTCGTTGGAGTAAGCCAACACCCGCAGTGCCGCTGCCCTGGCGACTTTAGAACTCGAATTTTGGTATTTGGACATTTCAGCGACGAGCTTCTTGCTCGGTTTGGTCACGTTCATTGAGTTCACAGGCCAAAACGCTGCGGCGTTGGCGAGGGGGGAACTAAGCTTCTGCCCCTTTTGAACGATGGCGATGACGACACCACTCCATGGATTGGGGGAAACCCTCCACGAGGAAATCAAGCTCATCCAAGCCAACCACAAATCGGTGTCGCCGACGGCGACGGTCTGAATTTGTTTTGCGACCCATTTGGGATCGAACGTTGCGAGATGCGCTGCGGCAACGAATTGCACAAATCTGGCGAGTTCACTTGGCTTTGCAGACTCGATCCGCTCCTGCGCGAGCTCGATGATCCACTTCTTGCCCCGCATGCTTCGCATGATCCAAAAACGAATCAAATCGTCATCGGCATCGCGCCAAAGCCCCGTGACGGCGGCCCGAATAACTGGCGAGTCTAGTCTTGCTGCGAACTCCAGGTAGAGGTTCAGTTTGGGGTCCCAACCATCGCCGTGCCACGAACGCAAAGCGGCGGCGACCGCAGGCGAGTCCCCCATGTTCAGAGTTTTTGCCGCAAGGGAAGGATTCCAGTGGGTCATTAACATCTGCAGATCCTTGTCGACCTGGCTCTCTTCATCAAAAATATTGGTCTCTTCGTCGGGGTCCTTCGCCAGATCGTAGCGGGAGTATGCGCCGCTTTTGGGACGGTAAATCAGCTTCTGACCTCCGTAGACCATAGCGACCAAGCGGTGATCCACGTTTTCGAGGTAGTACGGGTTCTGCCAGGACAAATTGGGATCGTCCAAAAGCGGCATCAACGAGCGACCGCGAGAACTCTCAAGCCGAGGCAACCCGAGCAAATCCACGATCGTGGGCTGCAGGTCAATATTGCCGATACTCTGTTCAATCACTCGGCCTTTTTGCCCGGGAAGACACACCGCCATCGGAACACGAAGCTCTTCATCCCAGACATTTGGGCCGTGATTCCAGGTGCCATTATCCCCAAGACCCTCGCCGTGATCGGAGCCGATGATGATGGCCGTGTCCTCCAGCGCCCCTCGTGCGCGCAGATCCTCGACCAGATCTTTGATCGCAGAATCCATCCATCGCACAGCTTCGCGGTAGCGCGGTCGCGGTTTCATCTCTTTAAGACTCTTGCCGGCCCATCCTGGAAAATGAGGCCCCAAGAAATGAATCCATCCAAACGATGGCTCGTCTCCGAGGTGTCGCGAAAAGCCCTCCTTGGCCAGCGTCAAAACACGATCTTGACTCAAGGGAAAATACACACCCAAATCGCCAAAGCCCTCTAATAGCGCCGTCGATTCGCGATAATAGGGCAGCACAAAATAGTCGTTGACCACCGCGAACGTCGATACATCGTTTTGGGTCAGGTAGGTCCCCAGAGCCGTGCCGGTATTAAGGCTATCTTCCCACGACTCGATGGAGCGAAATGTGGAAGGAATGGAGCGATGGGTCGCCGGAGCCTGAGCATAGACGCGACGAAACACTGAGCATTCCTCGGCCATGTACTTGTTCAAAAACGGCGTATCGGTGGTCTTAATCAACTTGCGCGCCCCGGGTTCCTCTCGAGCGGGACTCAAGGCATCGGCCCGCAGAGTGTCAACGAGTAGCAGGATGACATGCTTGACTCGGCGCGTCGGTGGCGCCTTGACGGCTGCCGTCCATGGCACCTCGGCTCTCAGAATCTCGCTGATGGGCGTCGAGGGCTCAGAGCCGACGGCCGAAATGGAGCTCAAATTCGTGGCGACTCCGCCCCGAAAGCTCATCTCCATGTTGGTTTTTCGCGGGAGCTTGGTCCAGGCCACACTCGCAGCAAGAATCATCAAAGCCCCAACTGCCATACTCACCCGGTGCATCCACGGTTTCGAGGCGGGCGTAAACCGAAGCCGCCATAACGCCAGAACCAAGAATTCTTGGCCCATCAGACGCGCGGCATAACGAGGCACTTGATAGAGGCTCGGCAACACGAGCGCATCGCCCACAATCAGAGCCAACCCGATAATAACAAAAGGAAATATTAGATATTTTTGCCATTTTCCGTGGAGCCAGATTCGACTCAAGATCGTAAGACCAACGGCTCCCACCAGCAGAACGCCCCAAGGCAGTAGGTGCGCCCAACTTTGTTGCGAAACCCATCCGCCGACAATCAGTGAATCCCCCACCCATTTCAGCGGTATCGCAAAAGACAGCCCAACAAATCCGGCTGCCATCCACCTTCGAGCCGACACGGGAAAGCGCGGAATTCGTTGCATCGCCTTGGCGAGCACAAAGGGAAGCGTACAAAGTGCAAGTGCCGGAACAAACCCGAAGACCATTCCCCAAAACGCACGCGACGTGATGGGAAACCGGAATGAAACCGCCTCGAGAGCCAGCGCCAGTGCGGCAGAAAACAACGCAACGATCACCAACGAAATCGGTGACACAATGGCATCAACAGACGGACTTTTGGATTCAGCGTTCAAGGAATGCCCCCGACCAGTACGAAAGGACGAGAGATTACCACGATGCGCACCGCGCATCCACGCATTGTGTCGGCATCCGTGGTCCACGGTGAAGCACACAAGCGGCGGCGGTCTTCACCGCCCCCGCTGAAGACATCAACCTAGTTCGACACGCAGAGTCGGAGCTGTCCAGGGTAGGTTTGAAGGGTGTCGACACAGTTGGAACCTCCCAACACCGGCCCCGTCACGATCACACTCGACGCATTACAATCCGGGGAAACCATGCCCCAATCCTGTGACTCTGTGGCCTGATTTGCATGCTCAATACAGCAACTCGCAGAAGCAACGGTCTTGTTTTTCTTACCCACGAAACCGCCGGCAATCGTAGTCAAGATGGATTGAGGGGCCAAAACGTAACCTGTCTGACAAACCGCTCCGTCGAGGTAATAACACCGTCCGTCAAAAGCAACTTCGGTTTCAGGGTCACACGACCGTGCACTGCAGACGTAGGAGGTCTGAGAAATCTCAGCGGCTTGAAGCTGTTGGTCGCCGTTCATGTCTAAGCCGGTATCGATTCGAGTACCGCCGTTTCCACAATTGGCCCCATTGGGCTCGGGCGTTGAACTGACGAGTGCGGCGAGGCCGTTGTTGCCAGGCGCACCGTTGCAGGCTGTCGTTGACGACGTGATTTCGCTTGCCTCCAGAGTCCCATTTGCATCGGTGTCCATGCCCGCATCAATTTGAACGCCACCTGCCGGGCAGTCGACGCCGCCAGCGGCAATCGGATTCGTCACGATGAGCGCCTGCACAGCGTCCTGCCCTCCCGCACCTGCCCCGCCGTTGCACACGTAAGCCGTTCCCTTCACTTCGTCTGCATCAAGCGACCCATTCCCGTTCGCATCTAAGCCATGATCCACCCGGGTTCCGCCGTTTTCGCAATTTGCGCCCGCAGCCTCATCGCTGGTCGCAATGGCTGAACCAGCTGCCGCACCAGGAATCACCGTTGACGTTCCGTCAGTGCAATCCACACGCGTTTCTCCGTCGGCTTCGACGACCGAACACGAACTGCCATCTCGACCCGCGTCTGCGACGTTACAAGCCGTGAGGTTTCCAAGAGCCCAGAACACTATTGATGCCGATGCTAACTTTTTCATTTTATCCCCTTTGGTTTCCGCTCAGAGCCATCCCGAGATCGACGTTCTCTCATGAAGCCGACTCGATGTTCATTTTTTTCATGACGCTGCCGGACTTTAATACAGGTATGATCGCAAAACACCATATATTCGAACAGACTGGCGAAGACAGGCCCTGGCCTCAGGCCAAGAAACTCAGGCAGAAGCCACCTGCCTGCTTCGCCAGCCACGATTGCCATTGGCGCGCTCGCCGTAATGATAAAAGGCTCAGGCAGGCAACCCACGTGCGGCGATCATCATAAGAATGAAAATCAGGCTCAGCAGCAGCATCGCAAGGCGTGGAATGGTCGACACGGCCACATGCATCTGCGCCAATGCACCGGGTGTCTTTGTTTCGTCATAGCCAAGCCGCTTTGAAACCCATCCTTCGACAAAAAAATGAAAGAACGTAATCGACCACGCCAGCGTCCCCCCCAAGAGGATGGAGTGACCCCAAACCCCAGACGTCAGCAAGCGCGACCACTGACCGTCTAGAAGCGCATACGTCAGCAATGTACCGCTGGACACCACGACCGCAGAAAGCACCGAAGCGAGTCGAAAAATCCCGGGGAAAACGCCCAAAAGCACGAAGTCTCGCTCGATGATTGCGGCGCGTTTCAACGCTGGAATCAACACAAGGTTGATCACAACAACTTCACCAAACCATGCGGCAGCGGTCAAAATATGCAGCCAGCGCAAGGGAATCACGACACTTCTAATGAACTCCAACATCCAAACTCCTCACCGTCTTCATGAGATTGAAATTCAATCTCAAATAAAGAAGTCAGGATATGATCCATCGCATATGCGAAAAATCGTCGCATGTTTTCGACCCTCAAATACTCAAAATGAACCGCTGAATCATGTCGCCCCGTTGGGGATATCAACAAAAAATTGGCCCCCGTCCTCATCGAACGGGGGCCATCAAATGTCGAAACATCGAACCCACTGGCACTAGGTCTGCGACCCGACGGCTAGCCGCCAAGCGGTTCCAGATTACTCGGGCACTCCGGCGTTCAGACCGCCTTGTGTGTCCCCGTATTGTTCCGAGGAAAAGACCTCGGTTCCGCCATTGGGTGACGGTATCAACGTGATCGTCATGTTCTGTCCATCTTTGGTCATATTCAGCGTTCGGCCCGGAATCTGATTAACCTCAGGGAAGTACTGACCCAGACGACTCAACTTTGCCTGAACACCTGATTCGGACCAACCACGGTTGGCCATAGCGGTCTGATAGAAGTCGTACGTGTTGTCCATGCTGGCGTTCTTGGCGGTCCACTTGTTGTTCCGGAACGGTTCGTCCTTCTGGAGACTCTGGAATCGAAACTCTCGTTCACAGCCAACGCATGCCGGGACATTTGGATCGGCGGGCTGTTGCTTGAAGGCGCGATTATCCATTTTCTTGGCATCAAAGTTCTCGTCGGTCCACACGGCGGTGACCATCGAGCTGTCCTCACCGGGTTCTCCCGTTGCATCAACGAATCGATACCCTCCCGTAAAATCTCGGATTGGTGAGCGGCCTCCAGCGGCCTGAAAGTCGGCAACCACTTCTTTGACGTCGCGACCAGGTGTGACACCTGCGGTGGCGATATAGTTTTTATCGTTCTGAATCGGCACCAATTCGCCGTTCAGCATTGCCGCCGAAATTCCGCCATTATCAATGGACTCCAATTTCGAGCGGTCGAACCCTTTTGCAGGGTCGAAGGTCTGTTGGAAGTCGGACTTGGCCAAGCTCCCAGCCAAGGGGGCCTCACCCAGCCAGTTCTTGGAGTTGACGCCGTACTCCACCATTTCGTCTTGAATGATATTCATGACCTGGTGTGGCGATTTTCCTGGCGCAGTCCCCGTCGCAAAATACATCACGTTGCCGTTCATGTCGTAGGCTCGAGGCTTGAAACCAAGTGACGCGATGGCTCGCGTGAACTCAGTTCCATCAACGACCGCACCATCGACGATATCGGCTTGGGCTTCTGGAACGTCGCCAAGGCTTGCATCGGCGGCCACGTCCTGCGTGAGGATAGCCCAACCGGTCCCGCACAGGATTGCGCCCGCGAGAGCTAGCTTTCCACCGACCACAGCCATTTTTTTAATCATCTTCATTTCGTCAACTCCTCGTGCCGGCTTAGGCCTCACAGACTAACACCCAGACTTCCCAACGGGCTTGAACCCGCGACACCTGAACATGCGCTGGTAGGCTGCTGCGATTCGCAGGCTGCAGCACTACCTTCGGGACCCTCAACACATGCCTTGTAGGCTGCCGTCGCGGCGCCACAAGCGTCAGCACTCGTCGTGTCTTCTCCGGTCGTGTTCATGTCCGTATTGAATTCTGGGATCGACTTGTCAAAACGTTCTGAAGTCGCCGCAATTTCGAACCGGGTCAGCGCAATCGGCATGATGCGATGGGTTGCAACACTTCTTCTGGGGACGTCCAGAATCCCCGATTGGTAATCAATTTGTCCCCAGACACCGGAGCTTTTTGAAACACTGGCTTCGCCTTGAGCAGCGCCGTATCGAACGCCCGCGCCAAGCGCCAATGACGTGCCCGTAGTCCGCACAAATGACGCCAACATTCCAGCGAATCCGCTTGTATCCATCGACGGATTAATGCGGTCGTTCAGAAGGTTGTAGTTGATCATGGTATCATCACCGCCGGTGATGGCCGTGAGACTCATTTTGGGATCGATACCTGCGCCAGGCATCAACGTCGCGGGGACTTTGGCTTTCAGGCCAGAGTCCATGTAGATGCCCGCAGCCCCAATACCGTTCTGCCAGATATCGCCCGCCGAAGAGACGCTGGACAAGGCGCCCGCGATGGGAACGAGGCCAAGCAACGACGTGCTGGCGTCATCCTTCCACAACTCGCTGTAGGCCTTGCCTTTGACGATCAGGGCTTCGTGATTGAATTGATAAAGCATGCCCATGCCGCTGAAAATCATGATGAAGACCGGGAGGCTCATCACAAATTCAGTCATCACGGAGCCCGACTCGGCGCCCCAAAACAATCGTCGAATTGGATTGTTGAGTTTCATGTTCATTTCACGAGTCCTTCGAATTGATCAGGCCCCATCGAAGTGCCCACTCTGTAGATATATTCGAGGTCTTTAAGGCCCGACCCCGCGGTGAAATCAGGATCGATGATGCCTAAAATCGACCCAACTATGAGGAATGGAATGGTGTCGTTAATGATCGTCCCGAGCCCCGCATCGGGCCCCTGAACCGACGAACCTAGCTTCTCGCCGGGGAGCGCTATTGGGCGGTTTTTTGCCTTCCAACGTGGCGACCACATGTCTGGATTATTTTGGAGACCGAGCCTACCCGACACACCTGGAATGGCAGTGAGGAAACTCAATCCGCCGGTTGCCAGGATTTCGAAAGGTTGCTTGTAGACCAATTCTGAGCGCGCGAGGGCGAAATAGCCTTCGTTGCCGTAGAGCGGGTTATCCTTGTGGTCTCTCTTGGTGTAACTCAACTTCGACCGTCCGCCGGAGTCGGCCATCGTGCCAGCTCGTGGCTTGTAGGCGATCGAGATATTCGAGGTCGCCTGCAACCATTTATTCTTGTCTTCACCAAGATTCTTGTTGATGCGCCAGTCCAGATAACCGTCGTTATGATAAGCGAGCGACGCGGCAGCGCAGCCGATGACCGGCAGTACTTGTGCAACTGCGAAGATGGTCTTCCATCCCTTAGGTTGATCCTTCGACTTGATGTAGGTCTGAGCCGAGGTCAGCAGCAATTCCATCGAAAACGCATATTCGGCGCAGTACCCAACGCCGGCGGCTGCGGCACCTTGTGACCAATCAAACTTGAACGGCTCTAGCTTCGCTTCCCAAACCTTCTGACGGTCTCGTCGAGTCACAGGTAGCGCGTCGGTCGCTTGCGACAACGAAGGCATCATGGCGGTGAAACTGGTGCCCAGGGCCCAATCAACCGTTGAAGACGTGGTCGTCACAGCGTTTTTAATGTTGCCGATGCTGCTTGGTGGTGGAGGCCAGCTGGCAGAAACCATGGCACCATTGCCCATGGAGCGCCCTGTTGCTTCGATCCAGGCCCACCAAGGAGTGATCGCGTACATGTATGCAGAGTACCGGTCGAGCTGATTGATCTCTTTGGATGCTCGGCCGTTCAACATCAAATCTTTCACATTTTCGATCGCCTCGATGCCCTCGGCGATGACCATGGGTAAGGCCGCTACGAAATCCCAACAGGAGGTCAGCACCCAGTCTGCGCATTCCGCAGCCTTGATGACCATCTCGGCCAAAATCGCGATCCACGCATGCACGTAGGTGACGAAATATGAATAGAACATGCGCTTAATGATATTCGCGTACACGATCACATTCATCGTTCGAGATTTAATCACCGAATGAGAGTAGGCGGCCGTGTCAGCGGCAACCTGAACCCGCATCTTGTCTTGAGCTGCCTTGCCCGAATCAAAGATCGTCATCGCCACCATGAAAAGGACCAGGAAGGCCGCTAAAACCAAGAGCAAGACTGCTCCAGATTCCGACCCGTGAAATCGATCGACCCAATTTTTCAATTTAATCAGCATAATAGCCTCAAAGCATCCACGACGGTCACGGAAGCTCTTTGTTGGGTGTCAGGTGGTGAGTCAAAGTGTAGTTGCGCTCCACTGTGGTCAGCCATCCGCCTGCGGTAGGGGTTCCTCCAAATGCCAGACCCACAAGTGGAAAGACCATCTTGTGTTTGTAGGCAACCTTGGTGTTGAACTCCGTCCCCTCACTAAACATGTCGCCAGAATAGGTCACTGTTGTGCTGCAGTAGGCGCCAGCAAACTTCGCTGGGCCACGTTGTGCAAACGTCGCATTGTCGAACGACGACGCGAAGTTGGTGTATCGCTGCGGAATTTCCACCGGCGAGAGCCCGGCCTTGACCATACCGGTCACCAGGCTCCGGAACGCGGACGATTTGGTGCACAAGATATTGCCCGCCGACATGGGCGCGACCGGAGCAATAACGACCGACGCGGCGATTCGTGCGCGGTCTTCTGCATTCGCACGAGTGACCGATGAACCCGCGCGATTGGTTCCGACCTCGGGTCCCCAAACAGCCAGGGTTCGAGCGGCTTCGAAGGTACCAAGTGTGGTCAAAAGACCCGCCATGGAATTCACGCCCATCTGCGCAAGCCCAAACGTCATCAGCAAAAAGACCGGCATCACGATCAAAAACTCGGTCATGATCGATCCGCGAGTCTTGACGACAACCATCGCCTTTTGCCTGCGGATTCGGTCACGCAAATGAGTGTAAGCCACAAAAAGCAACGCCCATGTGCAAACGGCCAGCCCAAACATGATGGCGAGGTCTTTGAGAAGCGGCGCCTGAATCTGGGGATCGCTGAGTCCAGTGCCGACCATCGTCGCCACGCTGCTGCTAAGGAATGGAGACGCGAAGAGCCCAAAAATCACGAAAGTCATCGCGATATGACCGGCTCCACTCAAAATATGCGCAGCAAGAGAGGTCCTCTGTTTCTGCGTGTTTGTCTCACCCATCTAACTCTCCGGGTACAAATCGATGTTCATAGTTGGAGCAATAATCGATCCATTCGATTGCCGACATCACCCCACATCACCACCAACACAAAAACCCAGAAAATGCAGTACCTTACAGAATCCGCCCAGGCATCTCCGGATTTACGAGTGCGACACTTTGACACAGATGGTCGACGCAGGCCCCATGTGAACCGACCCTTATGACCGTTGCGGAGGCGATAACCCGTCGGTCTCATTAATGATTATGACTAAATAGTGCGCGAATACGATGACACCTGCTCGAACGAACGGTGGTACCCAAAAAAAACCTGCGAAAACCCTATGGTTTTGCAGGTTGGCGGACGTGCGGCCAATGATAGAGCCACACGGATCCGAAAGAAGTTGAGAGCTGCATGTCTGCAAGCCCCTGCTCCGTAAGGTTAGCGACGACGGCGCATCCATCCAAGACCGAGAAGCAGGAGCAACAGACCTCCTGTCGAGTCGCTGGTGCTTGAGCAGCCACAACCATCGGGCTCATTTGCCACGGTCACGCCACCATCGTCCGGGTCAACAACAACAGGTTCGTCGCTCATGGTGAACGGACATCCAGCCCACTCGGTTTGAAGGTCGCGACGAATCGCCCGTACGTTCAGAACGTAGTTTCCTGGAGCGGCTTCAAAAGCGGGTAGAGTCACGATGGTTTCTGACCCAATTGCCTGTGCAGCGCTCGCCTGAGCGAGCGCAACTTCGGGTGCATCGGCGCTGGCGATGATGACTTCGAAGGTGATCGTATCACCCGTCCCATCAACGTTGAGGATACGAACTTCTGTGGGCGCCTCGTTGACGGTCTCAAGTGCACAATTTCCCCATTCACCGCCAAAGGATGGAGGAAGAAGCTCGCTTTCGAAACTCACAAAGAAGGTCGTGATTTCGCTATATGGACTGCTCGCCCCCAACGTGTCTTGGGCGATGGCTCGCACAAAATACTCGCCGCCATATTCCAGGTTTTGAGTGACTTGCCAGCTGAGCATCAGCACATCGGCACCGGGCGGTAACGGGTCGCTGGTGACAACGATATCCGCGAAATCGACGTCACGCGCGATTTCGATTTTTAGGGTGATGTCGTCGCCTTCCGGGTCTTCGGGGACAGTCACTGCGATCGTCGGTTGAAGTTCGGCGACTTCAGAGCCGGTTGCCGGCTTGATGATGACCGGAGCTTCCGGCGGATCGTTTTGCACGTTCACAAAAAAGCGTTCGCGCGCCGTCCAGCTTGAGTAGCGACCACCCGCAAATGCTCGAGCGCGCCAAGATACCCAGGTGTTTTCAACCAGCCCCGCGATGGGCGATGAGGTTTGACCGGAGGGATTTTCTGTCCGTGTATCCTCGAATTCAGGGACTTCGTCAGGTTCACCAAACTCAGCTTCGAACTGGTACGAAATCGAGTCGCCGTCGAGGTCTACGGCGTTTTCAAGCACGAGCAAGGTCGAGGTGGCGGTGAGAATCTCATCGTCGATCGGAGAAATCAGCACCGGTAATGTGGGGGGCAGGCTGACCGCGGCTACGCGCACAATTACGGTCACTTCGACTTCGAACTCGCCGTCGCTGATGCGGAAGGTGATTTCAAAGGGAGAGTTCGTGGCGTCGGTCTGTGAAGGTGTCCAAACGTAAGTGCCGGTGCCCTGGGTATCGGTGAGCACGCCGACCACGACAGGGTTTCCTGCCGCGTCCACGTGAATCACTTCGATCGTTACGGGGTCGCCTTGAGGGTCGGAATAGGTCAGGTCGAAACCGATTTCTACGCCCTCTTGAACCTCAATCTCCGTGGGGGGAGCCGGCGTCGGTGTGCCCCCTTGAGTCACGGCGAGGGTCGGAGGCGTGTTTCCACGAATCACTTCGAAGTCGTAGGTGCCTCGTGAGCCGAGGCCGATACCGTCAAAGTCAGCGTCGCCAAAGGTCGATACGGCAAAACAGTAGCGACCCGAACTTGCGATGAGGCCCGTATCGAGTTCAGAGTCGTAGGTCTGTCCTGGGATGGCGTCGTCGTTGACGATCGAAAAAGCAGCGCCGTCCCACCAACCAATCATCGGGTCGAACCATGGATGCGGCTGAGCCACACCGTTGACGATCACCTCGGCCGAGGCCCGTGCGATGTATCGATCGCCGGCCAAGGCGTCGATGCAATAGAAGTCGACGTCGTTACCTGCACTGATGACGGGCGCGCTGGCCGTGAAAGGCAGCTGGGCGATAAGCGGGGTCGTGACCGCAGTCGCGGCGTCGTTTGGTTCGTTCGCGTCTGCAGGCATGGCTCCAAGAGTGCCCGAGGCGCTGGCGTTCGCGCCTTCGATGATGTCAACAAAGCCGCCCACCGTCGTCGCAAAGAGACCGTTGGGATCGTAGGTAATCCACCAATAATGGGAGGCCAAAAGGGAGGGCGCCATTCCACGAAAAAAGACGATACCGGTCTGCGGCGGCACACCAAATTGAGTGTCATCCTGATGGTGAATCCGAATATCAGATTCAGCCTGTAGCCGAACAGTGATGCCAGATTGGGCGAGATTCAGGTCAAATCCGCCCCCCGAAAACATGAGCAGGTCAATATCGGTCATCACGTCGGCGTCGACCACGGTGATGTCGTCTGCATCGGCGAAAATCAAACCGTTGGAAATCGGTGCCTTCACGTCATGCCAGACGTCCCCGTAATTGCCCGTGTAGCCAGGAGGCATGCGGGCATCAACGCGATAAGTCCCAGCCGCAAGTCCACTAAACGTATACGTGCCATCGGCAGCTGTGAGCGTGTCGCTTGTAATGGACCACCCCTTGCCAGCTGGCTCCCATACGCGGACCAACATCCCTGGGATCGCAGCTGCAGCTGAATCTTTGACCGTGCCACTGATGTCGGCTGCCTGAGCGGAGAACGATGTCAGGAAAGCGATCGATGCAATTACGAGAGTCGCATGTATTTTCATGATTTTCCTCAAAATTTCTTTGATCGAGAATCTAACACAAGTCGACGGCACATCGAAATAGGCGGCGGTTGCTGGTCCCCCACTGTAAATTCTGAAAGGGTGCTCAGGTTCTGCAGCGGAAGTAGAAATCATGAATACCCTGATCTGGATCTTGACCTTTGGATTCCTCATGTCCGCGATCGCGCTGAGTGGAGGGCTCTTCGCTCTGGTGCAAGAATCCCTGCTGAAGCGATGGCTCAAGCCCATCGTGGCGTTTGCTGCCGGCTCCCTGTGGGGGGGAGCCATGTTTCATATGCTGCCCAATGCGCTAAAAGGTGGTGAAACCCCCATCCATATCTTCGTCGGGGTCACGTTTGGATTCGCGGCCGTGTTCGCGCTCGACCAATTGTTGGAGTGGCACCATTGTCATAAGACAGGCTCAGAACATATCAGGCCACTCGGTCCACTCCTCTTGGCCGCCGACGCCCTGCACAACTTCATGGGCGGGCTCGCGATTGGAGCGATCTTCGTCACGGATATTCACGCGGGAATTGCCGCCTGGATCGCGGCTGCGATGCACGAGATCCCCCAGGAAATCGGGGACTTTGGAGCCATCGTACATTCCGGATACACACGGCGGCAGGCGTTGGCATACAACTTTTTGTCGGCACTCACGTTTCCCCTTGGGGGCGTCATTGCATGGGCGCTTGGCTCTAGTTTTGATCTCCATTTCGTCGTCGCTATGGGGTGCGGGAATTTCATTTATATCGCAGCCGCGGATCTGATTCCGGAGGTCAAACGGGCTGAGCGTCTTTCGGAGACGTTCATTCGGTTTAGCTTCTTCCTCCTTGGCGTCGGACTTCTCTATGTCGGGGCCGTGCTCAAGGCCCACTGAACCATCGTCGCTTGCCACAGCCCACCCTACGGCGTAGCGTCGCCGCAGAATTGCACAGGAACGGGAGAGTCCAATGAACCACCAGATCACTCATGATCCGGCATTTTCGATGTTACGTGTGGACCTGCAACCAGGCGAAACACTCGTCACTGAGGCAGGCGCCATGGCAGCGATGTCGTCGCACGTCGAATTGGAAGCCAAGCTCACCATCCAACCAAACCCAGGTATGGGAGCCACTCTCGGAGCATTTTTTGCCGCTGTGATTCGAAAATACCTCGGTGGAGAGAGCTTTTTTGTCTCGCACTATTCGACGACCACTCCGGGTACGGTTTGGGTGGCTCCAACGGTCAGCGGTTCGATCGTGCATCGGCGATTGGAAGGCGGGCAGATCATCACGCTCTCGGCCGGCGCCTACGTCGCGTCAGCGGGAAATATCGAGTGCATCGTCAAGTACGGCGGCCTTCGCGGCATCCTTGCCAAGGAGGGCGCGTTTTTCCTGAAGGTGATTGGGAACGGAGGCGACCTCTGGTTCAACAGCTTTGGTGGCGTGGATTTCATCGATGTCGACGGCACCTATATCGTCGATAACGGCCATATTGTTGGATGGGAAGGAGACTTGGAATTCGACATCAAGTCCGCCGGCGGCGGTTTGATGGGATTGGTCGCATCGGGCGAAGGCCTCGTATGCGAATTCAAGGGCCGGGGCCGGGTGTACATCCAATCCCGTAATTTTGGATCGATGACTGGCTGGCTTTTGCCGCTGATGCCTTGAAAGGACGACAAAATGCAATGTGAACTACTTTATCAGCCGGTCAGCACGATGGCCCGAATCCGACTCGATGCTGGGGAACAATTTCTTGTCGAGCCGGGTGCCATGATTGGCATGAGCACCAATATGGACATGAAAACCGGGCTCGCGGGCAACAGCCAGAGCACGGGAATACTCGGAAAACTCGCCAGCGCTGCCGGGAGAATGCTGACCGGCGAGTCTTTCTTTCAAAATACATACATGCCTCAGGGCGGCTCCGGCGAGTTGCTTCTGGCTCATACGCTTCCGGGCGACATGGTTATGATGGAAGTCGGCGATCACGGCTTGAAACTGCAGTCAACGGCCTTCGTTGCCAGCTCGACAGGCGTGAATATTCAGGCTGAATTCGGCGGGGCAAGATCGTTCTTTTCCGGCGAAGGGCTTTTCCTGATTTCAGCCACTGCTCAACGCCCCGGCGAACAGCTATTGGTAGGCGCCTTTGGCGGCATTCAAGAGGTCCAATGTGACGGTTCCATGGTCATCGATACCGGCCACCTAGTTGCCTGGGATGCCAATTTGACCTTTAACGTCAAAAAAGCAGCCGGCGGTTGGATCGCGTCGTACCTGTCAGGTGAAGGTTTGGTCTGCCAATTCAACGGTCAAGGCCGCATTTGGATGCAGACTCGTAATCCGCAGGCGTACGGCACCCTGGTCGGAAGCATGCTTCCTCCTCGAACAAACTAAGGTTTTTATGCGCTACGAAATTAGACAACGCCCAAATTTCAGCATCGCCCTCGTGACCTTCGAGAGTCCGGGTGAGCAACTTGTGGTCGAGGCAGCCGCGATGGTGGCCAAAGACTCGGCTCTCGCGATGAAAACCAACATGCGCGGTGGGCTTTTAGGCGCCGCTAAACGCAAGATGCTGGGAGGCGAGAGCCTGTTTCAGAACACGTTTACGGCGTCAAAAGCGGGAGAGACCATCTGGGTCGCTCCTGTCGCCGAAGGCGATATGCTGGCTTTTGACATGGACGGAACCCAGCCGATCTACATGTCATCCGGGAACTACATTGCTTCTGGTCCCGACGTGACGTTGGACTCGTCGTTTCAGGGGGGCAAAGGATTCTTCAGTGGCACCAGCTTCTTCATGCTTGAGGCCAAAGGAAACGGCCCACTTTTCATCGGTTCTTACGGTGGCATCCACCCCGTAAATGTTGGACCTGAAGGCTATGTGGTCGACAATTATCATATCGTCGCGTTTACAGGTGGGCTGCAATATACCGTCAAGCGCGTTGGCGGAATGAAGTCGTTGTTTGGTGGCGGAGAAGGCCTCGTCTGTCATTTCAGTGGGCAGGGTACGGTTTGGGTCGCAACGCGCGGATCAGCAGCGCTGGCTCGATTCATCCACCCGTTCCGCCCAGTCGAAAGTAACAAATAGAGCCGGCGTAGAAGGCCTCGTCTGTCATTTCCACGGGCAAGGCGCTGTCTGGGTCGCAACACGCCGCTCAGCGGCCCTCACGCGCGACATTCACCCATTCCGGCCGAGGACGGCAAGTCGGACGGACTTATGGTCCGCGTAGGTCGTCGAACGTCTTCAGCACTCGAAGAGCTCTCAGCGTGTTCCATCTGCTCGGTTGGCGGGTTTTTTCCATGTCAAAATGAGTCTGGCCCGCGTGTTTTGAAGCGGTCCACGTTCCATCCTTTCGTCGTCGTTTCCTGACGATTTCCAACGCGTCACTGAGCCGAGGGTCGGCCACACCGACCCCTCTGAAATAATCCAGCGCACGCAACACATCGAAACGCCACCGGCACGGGTAATGAAGCCGCGTAAACAACGGGCTGATGACCTCACCGGTGCGATGGGATTTGTAGAGCCTGTGAATCAAGAGGAACTCGCGCCCTTTTGTGGCGGCCTCATCGAGGTCCTGAAAACGGTACGAATACCCACCGGCGAGGTACGTCTGAATGCCTTCCAACACCGACAGAGTGCTGTGAACCGACGAATGTATAGCGCCACTGCGATTACGTCGGCAGTTGAATCCACCGTCGTCCATGCGCTGGCTCAGAATAAAATCGACGACCGTTTTCAATCGTTCTTCGGGCGCCCGAAACCACGCCAAAAAGTCGAGCGCCATCCCGTTCATGCAGACGTCACTCTGTGGAATATCGGGTGACGAATTGATCCCGCCGTCGGGGCCAATTTCTTGGTCAAGAATTCGACAAATGGTCTCGTCGACCTCCGGTACACCTGGGGCCAACTCAAGGTTTCGAAGGTCCAGCAGCGTATAATGTGAAGAAGTCCATTTGGGCTGATAATACGCACGCCCCCAATGACCATCAGGCCCACGCGCAGCCAGGAAGCGTGCGCCCCACCCCTCTGTCTCGATACGCTTCTGCAAATCCGGCCGGTCTTGCCCCAAGAGGTCACGCCGAGTCTGAAACTCGATGCTGACGTCGCCGGCGAGCAACCATTCGATCAACTTATTGTCGATTTCGAGTGAGTTCATAAACGACTCCGTCGCCCAAAATCACTGCACGTCGAGACAAACCCCGAGGTAGCGCTGACCATAAGGCACCACGCTGGAAGCAGAGGAGCGTGAGCTCGCGTAGCGGTCATAGAGGATATCGTACGTGCCTGGGATCAACGAGAACGTCGTGTAGGGCCCTTCCAGATTATGATTGCTGTAGTCGTACTGAAAATACGAGAACCCATGTTTGACGCCGGTGTCTCGAGGAACGGCCCAGAATGTCACCGTGCTCGAATCGTTCGAGGTGGCCGGTAGGGGCTGACCGTCGATATTAAAGGTGACGTTGATCAACGTGGACGGAATATCGATGTTGACCGTCTGACTCGGCCCAGAAATCACCAAATCTTTGATGAGCACACGTTGTCCATAGGGCACCACGCTCGAAGCCGACGACCGAGAGCTCGCGTAGCGGTCAAAAAGAATATCGTAGGTGCCTGGGATCAAGCGGTCCGTGTTGTAAGGGCCTTCCAAATTATGGTTCGAATAGTCGTATTGGAAATACGAAAGCCCGTGCCGAACGCCTGTGTCCTTGGCGACTGCCCAGAACGTCACCGTGCTTGAATCGTTAGACGTCGCGGGCAGCGGCGCTCCATTGCGCGTGAAATTCAGCGTCAATTGCGTCGATGGAATGTCGATGTTGATCGTCTGGCTCGGCCCCGAAATCACCAAATCTTTGATGAGCACACGTTGACCATAAGGCACCACGCTTGAGGCCGACGACCGAGAGCTCGCGTAGCGGTCAAAGAGAATATCGTAGGTGCCCGGGATCAGGCGGTTCGTGTTGTAGGGGCCTTCCAAATTATGGTTCGAATAATCGTATTGAAAATACGAAAGCCCATGCCGAACGCCTGTGTCCTTGGCGATCGCCCAGAACGTGACCGTGCTTGAATCGTTGGACGTCGCGGGCAACGGCGCCCCATTGCGCGTGAAATTCAGTGTTAACTCGGTGGATGGAATATCGATGTTGATCGTCTGGCTCGGCCCCGAAATCACCAAGTCTTTGATCAGCACACGCTCTCCGTAGGGCACCACGCTCGACGCCGACGACCGTGAACTCGCGTAGCGGTCGAAGAGAATATCGTAGGTGCCTGGAATCAAGCGGTCGGTGTTGTAAGGGCCTTCCAAATTATGGTTCGAATAATCGTATTGGAAATACGAAAGCCCATGCCGAACGCCTGTGTCCTTGGCGACCGCCCAGAACGTGACCGTGCTCGAATCGTTAGACGTCGCGGGCAGCGGCGCCCCATTGCGCGTGAAATTTAGGGTCAATTGCGTCGACGGAATATCGATGTTGATCGTCTGGCTCGGCCCCGAAATCACCAAATCTTTGATCAGCACACGTTGGCCATAGGGCACCACGCTTGACGCTGAAGACCGAGAGCTCGCATAGCGGTCAAAAACGATGTCGTAGGTACCCGGAATCAAGCGGTCGGTGTTGTAGGGGCCTTCCAAATTATGGTTCGAATAATCGTACTGAAAATACGAAAGCCCGTGCCGAACGCCCGTGTCCTTGGCGACCGCCCAGAACGTGACCGTGCTTGAATCGTTAGACGTCGCGGGCAGCGGCGCCCCATTACGCGTGAAGTTCAGCGTCAGCTTTGTGGATGGAATATCAATATCGAGCGTGTTTTGGCCGCTCGTGATCACGACGTCGGACATCAATATTCGCTCGCCGTATGGAGCAACGCTCGAGGCCGAGCTGCGAGACGATGCATAGCGGTCGTAGAGGATATCGTAGATGCCTGGAATCAATCGATGGGTGACGTAGGGGCCTTCCAGATTATGCGAGCTGTAGTCGTACTGAAAATACCCCAATCCGTGGCGAACGCCGGTGTCCTTGGCGACCGCCCAGAACGTGATGGTGCTCGAATCATTGGAGGTCGCGGGCAATGGCGCGCCGTTCAAAGTGAAGTTCATCGTCAAGAATCCCTGCGGGATATCGATGACGTCGGGAAACGCGCTGGTCGAAACACACGTTGCGGCACCGCAATTGGGCGAAATCACTCCCACACACATGCCGCTGTTGTCACACACGTCACCCGTCGTGCAGTAGACACCGTCGTTGCACGTGCTTCCTGGCGAGCGTTGCTCAAGGATAAAGGATTGCGTGGCCTCGCTGCAGGTTCCGTAGAACTGGCATGGGCCAGGTGATGGTGGAGCCGTTGGGATATTGGTGGTCAAACACCCATCGGCTGCGGCGGCTGGATTGGCCGGCGAACAGGTCTCGACGCCTGTGCAGAAAAGCCCGTCTTCGCAAAAGGAGTTTGATGGGGTGTTGGACTTAAAACCGCCTGCGCAGCTGTCGACGGTGCAATCGATGCCGTCGTCGGGAACCAGCGTGTCGTCATTCGTGGTGGCGCACCCCGTCACGGCGTCACAAGAGTCTACGGTACATGGATTTGCGTCGTCACAGACCCGTGGCGCTCCGCCGCCGCAAGCCCCGGCCATACACGTCTGATTGTCGATGCATTGCGTTGTGCTGCACGAGGTTCCGTTGGCAGCATTGGTGCTCTGACATACGCCCAAGACCAATGCGTCGTCGGTGCACGGATTATTATCGTCGCACACGGGCGTAAAACACTCGGCGAGGTTGTTGGTGACGCGGCAGGCTTGATTCATGGCCGCGCAAAGGTTGGGGGTGCAAGGATCGTCAGTGCAACCTCCCATTCCGTCTGCATGATAACCCGAATCACATTGGCAGGTGAACGCCGCCCCATTACTGGCGCAGGTCGTCTTGTTGGGTGCCGTACAAGGGTTGGGCAAGCACGAGTCCAACGTGCAATTCCCTGCGCCGTCATCATGATAACCTGCGGCAAGGTCGCACACATCGCAGGCGTCTCCGTCATAACCTGCGTCGCAGAGGCAGGCGATGATCCCCCCAGTGTCATCGCAAGCTCCATTGGCGTTGCAGCTGTCCATCACGCCGGTCTGACAGACTTCGTCGATCACGCAGGTTCCGTTCTGGTCATGAAAACCAGCGTCGCATGAACACTCAAATCCAACGCCCTGAAGGGTGCAAACCGAGGTGTTTGCGGTCGTGCATGGGTTGGGCACACACAGATTTGTGGTGCAGCCGCCTTGTCCATCAGCGTGAAAACCACCTGAGGCATCACATTGCTGGCAATTTGGCGCTGCCCAACCGTCTTCGCAAGCGCATGAAACCTGACCTGCGTCTTCGCTGCACGTGCCGTTGCCGGCACAAGTCGTAGGACTACACGTCGCATCGACCGAACAATTTTGGCCGTCCAAATGCGTGCCAGCGGGGCACTCGCACGCGGCGATTCCCTGCGTGACCGCGCATAAGAGCTCGTTTGGACACTCAATCAAATCACAAGGATCGTTGGTGCACTCTGCCCCGTTGGCCAGGTAGCCATTCGCCGCGTCACACTGATCACAAAAATCCCCCGCCCACCCCAAATCACAGGCGCATACGAGCTCGCCGGCATTCTCGGAACATGTTCCTTGGCTGTTGCAGGTTGTGGCGGTGCAAACTGTGTCTGTGACACAAGCGGCGCCGTCGTCTGTCGTGCCCGCGGCGCACGAGCAAACCGGAAAACCATCCACGGCCTCGCAAGCCTGGTCAGGTCGGCAATTCGAATTGTCGCAAGGATTGACGGCGCAAGTGGGGTCGCCAGGCGGACACTGAGCGATGCCCGTGTCGACACCAGCATCGGGCGTGACCTCACCAGCGTCGCTCGTTGGGTCGTTCGGCCCAGCGCCAGAGTCCTCGCAATCGCAGGCCGAGAACGGCAACAACAAGCAAATAAAAGCGATGGAAATAAAAGGGGTTAAGCGCATCATGAATCCGACTTCAATCAATTTAGACGAAGTCTAACCGAAAGTGCCACCCGTCACCTCTGAAAGTATCTGAAGCATAAAAGGTGCTTCGGGTCAGGCGAAGACTTCTAATTTCATTTGGGCCTTGCCTGCTCGTTTCGCCTGATACATCGCGGCATCCGCCTGCTCGATAGCCTGGTCGAGCGAAGCAGGAAGCGACCGAAAAACCACCGCACCGACGCTGACCGTAGTGGGCCACTCACGTATTTTCATCGCTCGGCCTAGCTCCTCCACAACGCGTTCAATCAACAAGGTGGCAGCGTCAAGGTCGGTTTCGGGGAGCAAGAGCCCAAACTCATCCCCACCAAGTCTGGCCGTAACATCGGTTTTACGCGTATGAGTCTGCAGGATATTCGCGACCAATTTTAAGGCCTCATCGCCCGTAGCGTGCCCGAATTCATCGTTAAGGGCCTTGAAGTCATCGAGGTCAAGGTAAGCCAGCGTGAGCGGACTGTTTGACCTTTCCGCCGACGCAAAAATGTACTCCGCCAGCTCCCCGAACGCGCGACGGTTTCGGATCTTGGTCAACGAGTCCGTTCGGCTCAACTCTCGCTCGATGTCGAGATGGTCAGCAAGTTCGCGCATCATCTCCCGTTCGGCAGTGATATCCCTAAACGTGGTCACGACCGAAACCGCTTGTCCGTCCTTCAGGATGGGCTCCGAGTGAATTTGAATCCAGGCGAATTCATCCCCTACTTTGTGGACGCCCATCACGACGTTCGACTGAGGCTCAGAGGTTCGAAGCGCCGCCATCGCGGGGTGGTCTTCGCCCCGAAATTCAGAGCCATCCTCCCGGATCGTTCGCCATTCCTCGTCAAGCGACGACCTGCCCATCAATTGATCCTCGGTCAACCCAAGAATGCTACAAGCAGCAGGATTGCATGCCACGGTGGTTCCATCCGCTGCCTGCAGTACAACGCCCTCAACCATTCCGGCGAACATGGCCCGCAATTCCTCATCTTTGGCGGCAATCAGGGCACGCTTACGCTCAAGTCGGCGTGCGTGTTTACGAAGCTCGAGTTGAGTCATGACCTGATTGGCGAGAATCCTGAGCAGGTCTTTCTGCTCTTCGGTCAGGACTCGTGGAACATGGTCAATAGCGCATAATGTACCAAGGACCAGGCCCTCGGCAGTTCGAAGCGGCATCCCGATATAGAACCGAATCAGTGGCCCACCGCTTACGAACGGATTGTCGTGGAAACGCTCATCCTCAAACGCATCGGGAACCAGCATCATGGCGTCGTTGGCCACGACATGTCCGCAAAAAGAGATTTCCCGGGAGGTTTCTCGTGCTTCCAGACCATGGCGCGACTTGAACCACTGCCGGCTTTCGTCCACCAGCGTCACAAGCGTTATCGGCACGTCCAGAATCCGGGCGGCAAGGCGTGTAAGTTCATCGAACACCTCCTCGTCTTGCGAATCCAAGATGGCATAACTTCGTAGCGCTTGGAGGCGCTCGGCCTCATTGGAAGGAATCTCTGGTTTCTGCAAAACGAACGGTCCCCTGATAAAGTTCACTGAAAGCTTACACGTACTCACGCTCGGGTTCTTGTTCTTCTTGCGCAATTCCGCAGCCAAAACGCCCAATCCTGCAAAGGGACGGCCCGCCTGTCCGACATCGCAATTTTGTGTACTAGAGCTGACTCTGTATACATCCAGTACACAAAAAACTGACGAAGAACGTGGTCCCGAGACAGGCACTGTGCATACTGAACCTGCAAAATACCGAGGAGGTCACGATGAAGTGGAGACCCGACATATTTGAGTATCTGGCATTTCGCCTCTTCATGCGGGACTACTACACGGCGGCCAAAAAAAACCTGAAGCGGTTTTCCCATCGTTTTTTTGCCCAAGAGGCAGGGTTCACCAGTTCAAACTTTCTAAAAATGGTGATGGATGGAGACCGCAACTTGAGCCCGGAGAGCGCTGTTCGGGTGGCAGCCGCAATGGGCCTTAGCGCCGCCGAGTCTCGATTCTTCTTGTTGCTTGTCGAGTTTGATCAGGCTGCGGACCCCGACGAAAAAGCCCGAGTGATGGAGTCGATCGCTGCGACCCGTCGGTTCCTGGAGGCCAAACCTATCGACGGAATGCTCTACGAGTACCTCTCGAATTGGTATAATTTGGCCATTCGTGAGCTCGCAGGTCGGGCGGACTTCCAGTCCGACCCCAAATGGATCGCTGCACAACTTCGCCCGTCGGTCTCTGCGTCCAAGGCCAAGAAATCCCTGGAACTGCTGCTGGAGCTTGGTTTACTTGAAGAAGACGAAGGAACGGTCTCCCGTGGAGAACCCTCGCTCGATGCGGGGCACGAAGTCCAGGTGGTCGGCGTTCGGCAATTTCACAGGCAGATGCTCGAACGCGCTGCCGCGTCCATCGATGACGTACCTGCGGCCGAACGAGACATCAGCGCCATTACGGTATGTGTGCGCGCAGACACTGTTTCTGAACTCAAAAGCAAGCTGCGTGACTTTCGAGAGAAATTCATGGCGTACTGTGACGAGCAGAGTGATCCGGATGTGGTGTACCAAATGAATGTGCAGCTCTTCCCGTTGAGTCATATGAGGAAGTCATGAAGAAGATTTGGATAATTGGTTTGTTGGCTGGAATCGGATGCGGGGACGCAGAAACGGGGTCCCATATTGGCAATCCCGTCAGCTTGGCGTTCACCATATTTTCATCGTTGAGCTCTGAGTCCGGGGAGCCGGTATTTCTTGACGAAAACAGCACAGAATACACGTTGATCTCCGCAAAGATGAACGTGGGTGAGATTCGACTGAATCTGCCCACAGGAACAACGTGTGCGGACTTGTCCACGACTTCGTTTGTGGGCGCGGTGTGTGGCCTCGACGACGATGTCCCTGCCAAAGAAGTAATTCGAGTGATGGGCCCCTTTGTCGTCAACCTCACCGACCCCAAGGCCTCTCCGCTCGACAACGTCCGGGTGCCTGCGCTGGCGTATCCTCAGGTCGTGTATCGGCTCGAGAATGCCGACCCTCAGGACGGCCTCATCGGCGCGACAGACCCCTTGGCCAATTTGAGTTTCATCGCCGACGCCACGTTCCTCAAAGACGCGGTGTCGAATACGCTTCATCTTGCTTTGAAGATCAACGACGACGTCGAGATCGAGAATGCTACGGGCATCGAAGTGGGACAAAATGGCGCCATCAGCATCAAGCTTGACGCGTCAAATTGGCTCGCCGGTGCCGGCCTTGGGGCATGTCTGGAAGACGGTTCGATTCCGATTCAGAACCAATCGGCTACCGTGGACGAGGACACAGAATGCGGCGATGCCGAGGAAATTCTAAATTCCAATATTCTGTCGTCGTCTCAAGTCTCAGAGACTGAAGCCGACGAAGGTGCGACTGAAGACATTTGAAATTTCAGGTTCGTTCCAAGAAACGAAAAGAGGTCGGAGCAAACGCTCCGACCTCTTTTTTTGGGTTCAGGGATTATTTAGGGGCAGGTGTTGCCGTCCACGCAATAGACGAGCCCGGACACATTGGCTTCAGGGCAACAAGACTGGCCGCCGCGGCAATCTGCACAAGGACACTGGTCGCAGGCTCGACCGATATCGAAGTCCCGACACTTGCCGTTGGCACAGACCTGGTCACGGTCGCAACGGTCACCACAATCGCCACAGTGAATCGGGCTTACCAGGAAGGTCGCGTCGGATACGCACTGGCTGTTGTTGGGGCCACATTCGTTGAGGCCAAGGTTTTGACAGGCATTATTTTGGTTGGAAATACAGACGCTGTTCGCGCAGGCTTGGTTCTGCCCGCAAGGGCTTGCACAGGTGCCGCAATGTTGATTATTGCTCGCGGTATCCACGCATTGCCCGTTGCACAGTTCAAGGCCCGGGCGACAGACGCATGCTCCGGCCACACAGGCCTCAGAATTTCCGCATTGGTTTCCGCAGCTCCCGCAATTATTGGGGTCGTTTTGAACGTCGCGGCATGTATCGTTTTGCCCACAGGCCATCATCCCGGCAACACAGCCGCATACGCCCGAGCTGCAAGAGCCGAAATTCTGGTCGCAGTCGTTGCCGCACGCCCCACAATTTGTGCGGTCGGTCGCGAGGCTGACGCATGAATTTCCGCAAATCACCTGTCCCTGAAATGGGCAAGAGCACGCGCCCGAAGTGCACGACGCGACATCTGGGCAATCCCGTCCGCACGCTCCACAATTTAGCGGGTCCTGGGCTGGATTCACGCAGGTTCCGAAACAGGCGATTTCACCTGCGCCCTGACATGACAGCGGCTGACACACGCCGGTAACACAGGCTTCTCCCTGTCCGCAGCGTGTATTGCAACCGCCGCAATTTGCGAAGTCCGCGGTCGGATCGACACAGGAATTTCCGCAAATAATTTGCCCGACCGGACATGCACAATTTCCGGAGGTGCACGCCGCCGTCGCGGGGCACTCAGTTCCACACCCGCCACAATTCGCAGCGTCGGACGAAGGGTCAACGCACGAGCCAAAACAAGCGATTTGGTTGGCCGGACATGTGAGGGGCTGACAATTTCCCGAGACGCATTGTTCGTTGACGTTGCAATCATTCCTGCACGCTCCGCAATTCTGGAAATCTGCCGACAGATCCGAACAGGAATCCCCACAATTCACCAGTGCAGCAGGGCATGCACACGCCCCATTTGTGCAGGTTGCGTCCGTCGGGCACTCGTTTCGACATGTGCCACAATTCAACGCATCAGTGGTCACGTCAGCACAGGTGTCGCCACAGTCGGTCGAGCCCGCGGGGCACGAGCACGCTCCTGACTCACACACGCCTCCCATGGGACAAGCCGTGCCGCACCCGCCGCAATGATTTGGGTCAGCCGAGGCATCTACGCACGCGCCATCACACATAATCTGTGTGCCGGTGCACTCACATGCGCCAGCCACGCATGCGCCCAGTCCACATGAAGTTCCGCACGCTCCACAATTGAGCGCGTCGCTCGTCAAGTCTGAGCAAATGCCATCACAGACCTCGTTGGGTGTATTACACGCAACGAGATCCGCGGATGCATCATTTGTCGAACTGTTTCCGAGATCCGCCCCCTGATCGTTGATAATCCCGGCGTCCGTGTTGGCCTTTGGCGACGAGCTCTCGTCCCCGCAGGAGCCACACGATGCCAGCAGCAGCGTGACGAACAGCAGCACGCTTCGCATAAAAAATGACGTTCGATGATCCATGAGGAACTCCGGGAAAAACAGTTTAATAAGGGACCTATTTTGGTGAACTGAATTTCCTAGATCGTGACACAAGACCAACCCTCCATCCACACTTCCACCGCCGGTTCTGTGTACCGGCGGTACACAGGAAGCGTCGCCGTTTCATTGATTAGTTATTCGATTAGGGGAAAATTTAATCATCGTTTCAACGAGGAATCCCCCATGAATGCACTCAAATTTTCCAGAACTATTTTATTCGCCGCATTGGCATTCAGCATCACCCACCTGGGCTGCGGCGACGACGCACCGAGTTCGAAAACCGATAAGACTGCTGCCAATAATTCAACGGCGAACAACACTGCGGCAAACAACACCTCCGGAGGAGGAGTCGTTGTTGAAGCGAGCTGCCCGGCAGGGGTTTGTTCATGCCCGACCGGTTTGGTTTTATGTGGAAACCTCTGCGTAGACGCCTCAAAAAACACTGATCATTGTGGAAGTTGCGACACTTCTTGCCAGGGAGACGCCTCGATTTGTGTCTCAGGGCAATGCGCCTGCGGAGCCGGCGCGGTTCAATGTGGCAACACCTGCGCAGACCTTTCGACCGACGCCAATCATTGCGGAGATTGTGGGAATGACTGCAATAACAACGAAACCTGCGTCTCGGGTGTTTGTGAGGCATTGATGTGTGGCCCTGGCTTGGTGGCATGCCGCAACGACTGTGTGGACCTTTCGATCGACGCCGCCCATTGCGGAGCGTGTGGGGACGCGTGTTTTGGCGGTGAAACTTGCCAATCCGGCCAGTGTATCTGCGCTGCAGGAAGCGCATGCGCCCTGGTCGGAAACGAAGGAACGGTTGTTGGGGGAGCGTGCGACACCAACACAGTGTGCGACGCCGGGTCGACTTGCCTTGGTGGGCAGGATTTTCCTGGCGGGACCTGCAGCAAGACGTGCTTGACTTCGGCGGATTGCCCAGGCGCCACGGAGTGCATTTCGGTCAACGGAGAGGGCTCGTGTTTGCTCGCGTGTGACCAGAATGACCAATGTCGACAAAATTACGAATGTCGACGACGAGACCTGATGGGCGGCGGTGGCGAAGCCCGCATTTGCATGGCCAACTAAGCCGTCCGAAGCGATTTTATTTACCCAACCAAACCTCAACTCACAAACGCGCCCACTACTCCATTGGCGGCGTATACAACGTGTACACAGAAGCGTTTGCACAGCATTTGCTGTTGGTGGAAAGTCATCCCTCGGCACGAATGATTTCGATGGTTTCTCGGTGAAACCAAGCTTTATATCGCCTCGGAAGTTACGAGAAAAAATATGAAATCTTGGGTTATCATCGCTCTTCTCATCGCCATTCCGGCAAGTCTGGTTTGTTACAAAGTATTCTGGCTCCACTACGAAGTCGCAGACGTTCTGCCCCAAAAAGAGTACACCATCACGACCCGGATGACTTTCGATGGTCATACCGATGCGACTCGTGCTCGCACTTTCGTTCCTGTGACCGACGAGCGTCAAATCATCGGATTCCAGGAGCAACAAGCGCCTGTCGCAATGAGATTTTCAACCGAGGACGAGGGGCAAAACAGGGTGGCCATTTGGTCGGGTACTGCAGTGCCGGACCAGACAACAATCGTGCACACTTTTACTGCGCAAACGATTGGTCTGAAATACGTGGTCGACCCTCTTTTGAAGGTGCCGGCTTCGTACGAATCAGCGCTTCGCGTCCACCTTCAGCCATCCGAGTACGTTCAAGTCGATGCCCCCGAAATCGTAGCCTTGGCCACCAAGATCGGGGCCAATACGGGCACCGCACTTGAACGCCTCACCAAGATCTACGACTTCACGATGGGACTTGAAACGCGAGCCTTTAAGGGCACGACAGACGCCCTGACAGCCGCGCGCCTTGGCGAAGCGAGTTGCAATGGAAAGAGTCGCCTCTTTGTGGCTCTCGCGCGCTCCGTGGGGCTTCCAGCCAGGTTGGTAGGCGGTCTGATTCTGGCGGAAGGAAAGAAGCGAACGTCTCACCAATGGGTTGAGGTCAATCTTGGCGGTCATTGGGTTCCGTTCTGCCCGACCAACGGTCATTTCGCCGAGTTGCCGGCCAATTATCTGGTCTTCTACCGTGGTGACGAAGCCCTTTTTAAACACACGTCGGATATCAATTTCGACTACGACTTTTCGACTGTCTCTAAACTCGTCCCATCGGAAAGAGCACGCGAAACCCTCAGCGCGTTCAACGTCTGGGACCTCTTTGCTCGCCTAAAATTGCCGTTCTCTCTGCTGCGAACCGTGTTGATGCTTCCGATTGGAGCGCTCGTCGTTGTTTTGTTTCGTAACGTGATTGGGGTCCCAACCTTTGGCACGTTTTTGCCGGCCCTGATCGCGGCAGCCGCCGGAGCGACCGGTGTGCTCTGGGGCCTGGTGAGCTTGCTGATCGTGCTGTTAGCGGTCGTGATTGCACGACGGGCGACGGAGCGGCTTGGGCTCTTGCACTCCCCCACTCTCGCTATTTTATTGGTCGTGGTCGTCTTGACGATGATTGGGACAAGTTTTGTGGCGGAACGGGCCGGGTTACTGGATTTGGCCAAAATTTCGTATTTCCCAATCGCCGTGATGGCGATTGCTTCTGAGCGCTTCTATTTGGCGTTGGTCGAAAAAGGAAAAGGCGAGGCGGCAAAGCAGCTTACAGGGACCCTCATTGTGGTTTTGGGCTGCTATATCGTGATGAACTCACTGGCCGTGCAGATGATCGTCAGTGGTTTCCCCGAAGTCCTTCTGTTTGCTGTGGCAGCGAACATCTATATCGGCCGTTGGGTGGGCGTTCGAATGCTCGAAATGTGGCGCTTCAGGCACCTGATGGGGAGCGCGACATGATTTCGAGAATCCTTAATAAAATCCAACGCATTCGCGGTGGTTACGGTCCCGTGTACGGAATTAATCGACGCAACGTGGAACTCGTCTACGCAAAAAACCCGCGACGGCTCTATCCCTACGCCGACGACAAGATTCTGTCTAAGTCCTGCATGGAAAAGGCAGGCGTCCCGACGTCGAAGACTCTCGCGGTTTGCAGGGGACTGTTTGAGGTCACTTCAACCCTCGAAAAGCTCAAAGGTCTTGATAATTTTGTGATTAAACCTTGTCAGGGAAGCGGCGGCGACGGGATTCTCATTACCGGAGTTCGTGACGGCGAGGGATGGACGACTCCAAAAGGATGGATTTCGGACCTCGATGTGCATCGACACATGGCGAATATTGTTTTTGGGGCGTTTTCGAGTCAACTCGAAGACACCGTGCTGATTGAGACTCGAGTCCGCCCCCACGCCTTGTTCCGAGAGTTCTGGGATCAAGGCGTCTGCGATGTGCGCATCATCTGCGTAGAGGACGTTCCTTTCATCGCGATGATCCGCATTCCAACGAGTGCATCGGGTGGAAAAGCCAACCTGCATCAGGGTGGAATCGGTGCGGCCGTCGACCTGCAAACTGGCCTCACAACCAGGGCCGTCTCTAAGGGAAAGTCCTGCACAATCCACCCCGAGTCGGGTGTCAAAATTGTGGGGCGCCAAATACCGATGTGGGACGAATGCATCAGCATTGCCGAGCGCGCAAGCGCTGCAGTGCCTCTGAATTACGTCGGTGTGGACATCGTCATCGACGAGACCGACGGCCCACTCATTCTGGAAATCAACGCTCGGCCGGGTCTTGAAATCCAGAATATCAACGGATTCGGACTGGGTGCGGCCTTGGAGAATATCCGATGAAAACCAAGAGCCTCTGGCCCCTGACAACGGTTTTAGTGATGATGATTTTGGGCGCGATGGTGCTCGAAGTCGCCGCGCGCGACAGCGGTACAAAAACGCGAATCATCCGAATCGATGAATCTGTCTCAGACGAGACCGATGAATCTGAGGACGATTGGAATCGGCAACCCCCGATCAACGCAGACCACGCCCGCGCCCGTATCTTGGCGCAACGTGGCGACTTTGCTGCTGCATTGGCCGTGACCCAAAAACTGGTCACCGCGGACACCTCTAATAACGCGGGCCTCAACGCAGAATACGGTCACCTCTTGCGCCGAGCCGGTGAGTTAACGGAAGCCAAAAAAATCTTGGACGCCGCGATTCAAGCGACCCCGACGAATGCCGCTATCCTGGTAGACCTCGCGTTGATCGACTCCGCGCAGAATCACGACAAATCGGCCGAGGAACACCTCACTCAGGCGCTCAAGATTCGACCTTTTCACACGGCAAGTCTGCTTTTCCTTGGAAGACTGCAAGCGAAACGCGGCGACTCCAAGAGCGCTATCGCCACTCTTGAAAAGGCCGCGAGACAGGGGTCCAACGAAGACAGAGCTCGAGGATTAGCAGCACTCGGTCGAGTACGAATTGACGCAGGGGAACTTCAGGCGGCCCGTCTTGACCTTAATGGTGCCATTGAACGCGCGCCTTCAAACGTGGGAATTTGGATTGCCGTCGCGCGCGCCTATTTGCGCTCCACTGAGGTCGATGACCACAAGAAAGCTCTGGAACACGCGCTGAAGGCAGCCGCCCTGGCCCCCGGCACATCTCGTGTTCATGCGCTCCTGGCGAGCGCGTTCGACAAGCTCGGCCGCCAAGACGAGGAAATCACAGAGCTTGAGCGAGCGCTGAGCATCGACCCAGGCTACGTTTTTGTTCACGAAAAGCTCGCCCGCGTCTTCATGGAACTCGACGAATACAAAAAGGCGAGAAAACACGCCGAGTGGCTCTTCGAGCACGAACCAGGCTCACGTGAGTACGCCTTTTTATTGGCATCGGTTGATCTAAAATCCGAACAATTTGATGACGCCCTGAAAGGCTTTCAAACGGCGCTTGAGCTCGCCAACAACGTGTACCCAGAAGCCTGGTATAATATTGGAATCGTCGAGCGAAAACTTCGGCATTTTGAGTCGTCAATCACCGCCTACCAGACCGCCATCGCTCAGCGTCCGGGCTACCTTGCAGGCTGGAATAACCTGGGCCTTGTGCTTGCAGACGCGGGGCGTCAAGAAGACGCGTTGAAGGCCTACAATACGGCCATCGATGCAAACCCAAATTATCGCGCCGCGTGGCTCAATATTGGACGACTTCATTACGCCAACGGTCGTTTTGCAGATGCCGCCACAGCTTATCAAAAAGTGGTCGACCTTAGCCCTGACGACCGGTCAGCGAATATTAAATTGGGCATCGCGCTAAGAAAGGCAGGCCGGGCCCAAGACGCAATCGCAGCCTACAAACGCCTTGTTGAACGCGATCCTCGTTACGCGCTCGCCTGGTATAATTTGGGCGTGGTTTACAACTCGGTAGGGAAAACAAAAGAAGCCCAAAATTCATTTGAAACTGCGCTCACAAACGATCCAAACCACTTGAATTCCATGAAGAGCCTCGGTGCTGCACTCGCCAAATCCGGCAATTTAGAAGGGGCAAAAGTCCAACTAAACAACGCGGTGGAACACGAGCCGGGGGATCTCGACGCGAGATACCGACTCGCTAGCGTTTTAGCGGATTTGGGCGACGCGGCAGCCTGCAAATCAGAACGCGCTCGAGTGATTTCTCAACAACCTGACCACGAAGCAAAAACTCTAAAATGCAAACAATGAGGATGATGATGACTAAAAACCTATTTCTGGCACTCGCCCTGCTCACGACAGCCTGTGGCGCTGACCCGGTATCGGAGCCTCCGGCTTCGGTGAACAACACCGTTTCGGCGAATAACACCGTGGTCGATCCTAGTTCTGACGACGAAAAACTCTTCCAGGCAGCTTTGGCCGACTACGACGCGCTGGATTATGCCGCCGCCGCGGACAAATTCAACCAGCTGACTCTCGACTACTCGAGCTCTCCCCGTCACGACAACGCCGGCTATCTTTATGGACGCTGTCTGTACGAACAAGGTCTTTTCCCTGACAGCATCGCGGCATTTGAGGCCATGCTCTTGCTTCATCCGGACTCAAACTTCGTTCCAGCTGCACGATTTTTCCTGGGACGCTCACGTTTCCGCATGGGCGCCTTCACGGCCTCTCGCTCCGAATTCGAGGCTGCAATCGCGGCCGATCCAGCAGGCGTCTACGTCGACAACGCTGAGTATTATGTCGGTCGTTCACATTATGAAGATGGGAATTTTGTCGAAGCTGTGGCCGCTTTCCAGAAATTCCGAATGGACTATCCAGACAGCGTCTATGGTGACAATTCGCTTTATTACGAGGGCCGGTCTCAATTTAGTTTGCGGGATTTTGCTGGAGCTCTCGTCGCATTTGATGAAGTCCTCGCGGGTGCGGAATCCATTTATTTCGACAACTCGGTCTATTGGGGCGGCAGAGCACTTTATGCCCAGAAAGACTTTGCGAACGCCCTCACCCGCATGAAACGCGTTGAAACTGAATTTGCGGGGTCGGTGTATATCGACAACTCGCTCTATTATATCACGCGGATCCATACCGACTTGGGCGACTGCCCTGCGGCGGCAGCTACACTGGCTCACCTGGGCCAGGCGTTTCCTATGAGCACCTATCTGGTGAGTGCTGGTGACTACAAGGTCGCCAACGGATGCCCATGATGCGCGTCGTTCTCATCTTGGGGATTTCTTCGCTGCTTGTCCTGACACCGACCGCCGCAAGCGCCCAAGACGAGGGCGAAGATACCCGTTCCAGAACTTCCAAGAAGGATGCCGAGACAGAGCTAGGCGGCTCCTATCGCGCCTCAGTTTTTGGGGGCACCTACGTTCAGGGCGCGCGTTACGCCCCCATGGTCGACGTGGGTCTTCGTGGTGGCGCGGATTTTGGAGTTCACGAAATTCTCGCAAAATTTGATTACGTTTATGACCCGTTTTCCACAAAATCGTTCAATTTCGCCGACGAAAACCAAACGACGGACAGCGTCGCGGTGACCGACCGCCTCGCACAATCCATGCACGAGATCGAGGGCAAACTGGGCTGGGATGCTCGCTGGTCAAAGATGTCGCGCACCAAAGCATGGTTGGGCGGAGGCATCCGCCTACCTGAGTTTGACTCCGACAGGCGTTACTCCGCCGACCTCGACCTCAACCATCGATATGGCAAACGCAAAGGCTGGTTTGGTGAAGGTGACCTTGGGCTATCGATCAGAAAATACCCAAACTATTTTGTCGCCGACCGTCGCATCGACAATAAAGGAATCTCACTGACACCAGGCTTCGGGTACGTATTCAAAGGCGGTCACGAGCTGGAGGCAAGATACGACTTCGACTTCACCGCTTACGACGACGCCCGTTACGATGTTTTGGAGCCTAATGGGGCGATTACCCGCTCGGACACGAACAAAGAATACGTTTCGCAGAGCGCGATCATTGACGGAACCTACCGCCCCTCAAAGGCAATCAAGCTCCGCCTGCGCTACCAATTCGAAGTGAACAACTCGATCAATTACGACCGGAAGATCGGAGGTGTGGGGCTCACGGGGGCATCCGAAGATAAGTTCATGCCCGACTATTACGACTATTCGCGCCATCTTTTACGCCTTCGCCTGTCGTGGGATTTGGGCAAGCTGTCCCTGACGTCGATGGCCGAATACTGGGTCCGTGGATTTGACACCTATGAGGCCCGAGATGTCGACAACGTTTGGACGGGAGAATTGCGTCAAGACCATAGCGTCGATCTCGGGTTGGAGGCCGCGTACTTGGTGGCCGAGCCGGCAGGAACGCAGTTGAGTGTGGTGGGGTTTGTGTCCCATCTGCACCGCGACTCAAACATGAAACGCGAAATCAGTTTTGCGACCAATTATGAAGTGACACGGGTATTCGTCGGCCTCGAGGTACGCTCGATGTAGGTTTCTGTTCCGTTGGGTCGATCGGTGCGACGATGCGACTGGAACTTCAAATCTGGAATCCGAAATGATGAAGCCCGCGATGATAATTTTGGCGATTATATGCCTGCTCGGCGCAGCGTTCCTAGGTCTGCTTTATTACGTCCTGCGGACGACCGTCGATGACCTGTCCGGTCAGGAACCCTACGTCTCTTTGATCGGGCAGAAAATCGAACTTACCCGTGACGTGACCTTGGCCCTCAACCGACAACCGGAAGTTCGAGAAAAGTCGATGATCCTCACCGAAAGCGAGGTTCTTGGCGAAGACGTAATTTTTGTCGAAAAGCTCAAGGCCGGAACCCCACTCCAAATCACTGCGGTGAAGAATTTCACGAACGGAACGAGCGGCTTCACGACCCGAGTCGCTTTTGGGAAGGTCGATTACGAAGTCTCGAAATACGGGAAAGTGGAGTTCGAATACGTTTGGCCGGAAGACACCGAGTTTGAGCCGCATCCCGCATTATGGCGGGCAGCCCCCTAAGAGCGACCGCCCGTTGATTCGACAAGCACACGGTTCTTTCCGGCCCGTTTCGCTCGGTACATCACCGCATCCGCCCGTTCGATCGCGATTGCCAAAGAATCTGGAATCTCCAAAAAAACGTTGGCTCCGATACTCACGGTGATCGGCCAGCCGTGCTCCTGCATGTCTTTGCCGACCGAAACCGCCAGTCTCTCCAAAAGAGACGTTGCAGCGGCCTCGGGTGTATCGGGCAAAAACACCACAAATTCATCCCCACCCATTCTCGCAACAATATCGGACTTCCGTGTTTGCGCGGTCAAAGCGCTGCCAACCACCTTCAGCGCCTGGTCGCCCACTTCGTGTCCGAGCGTATCGTTTAATTTCTTAAAATTATCCAAATCAAGATAAGCCAACGTAAATGGGCGTCCCGTACGTTGAGCGGACGACACCGCAAACTCGCCGAATTCCCTGAAGGAGCGGGCATTCTTGAGGCCGGTAAGGCCATCCGTCTGACTCAATTCGCGCTCTTTTTGCAGCCGAATTGAAATATTGGAAACCAGCAGGGAAACCAAGAAAAACGACACCGCTTGAGTGACCACATTGACGGCGTAAATCTCTACGCTCCATCCTGGGCCTGCCATGGACATCGCAAAGAGCCATAGCGCCGTGCTCAACGTCGCAAAAAGCACTCCGATTCGGGTCGAAATCTGCCAGGCCCCCAGGGCGATCGGCAAGTAATAGAGAGGGTAAACGCGGGCTTCGATACCGGTGGCGTAGTCGACGGCAGCAATCAGCAGGACACCCACCACACACACGATCATGACCCGAACGTTCTTGTTCGGACCCGATCCAAATACCATCCGTTCAACGTTCATGAAGTGCTCTTCAACTTTGTGGCTCCGCCGAGATTACCGGGAAAAACCCGAATCCGTCACCCTCTAATCATGGCTCCGCAGCATCCTGCTCGCTCAGTCATCGTGTTGATGACCGAATCAAATCGGCGACTTCCCGAGCCCTTCCAACCGCGCCGTCGATATGGCCCGTGTTCAACGAGGCGGTCTCGGTCGAACACAGATGAAGGCGGCCGTCCATCATCGGTTCACGCAAAATAGGATGCCCAAAATATTTTGGATCGGGGGTCATGCCGCTTTCGTTCCACCAAGCATGGACCTTCACGCCGCGTGGTGTTGCTGCTTTTTCTCCGAAAAGACGAACCATTTGATTTATCACTTCGGTTTCCATTTCGGAGTCCGACATGCCGGAACGCGGAATGAATCCAAAAAGCGCCGCTGAACCGTCCGGTTGCGAAATATCGTGAACTTCCTGCATCGGGCCAACGCGTGAAAACGCGCGTCCGCTCAAGCCAGCATCCCTCCAAAATGGCTCATCAAAAACAAAAACTATTTTTGCAATATCTGCCATCCAAGTCGGCGTACTTCGAATGATTTTAAGATGTTCAGCGGCCACCGTTTCAAGTTCGATCGAGGAATGCAGATGTCCGGGTGGAAATGCCAAAACCACGTGTTTCGCGAGTATTGTCGCCCCCGTCGTCGAGACCTCCAGATGTTCGGGATGAACGCTTACTCGCTTCAGGGAGGTTTCCAGGCTGAGGGATTCCAGATTTTTTGCCAGCGCGTTTGCGATGCTCTGAGTTCCTCCAACGAGCAGTCGTTCAACGGCCCACGACGCAGGGAGAGTCATACGTTCAACGAACGGTCCGGCATCAAAGAGAGCGTCCCCTGGGGCGCCCGCGACAAAGGTCTCAAGACCCAACCCCTCGATCAATTGATGCACGGACGTTTCGTGGTCCCAAACCCAGGTGGCCCCCATATCGAACGGCGTCCCCGCAATTTCAGGACTCCAGGTTCTTCCACCAATCCGCGGGGCGGCTTCGATGACCTGCACGCTCAGCCCGGCTTTCTGTAGGAACCATGCGGCGCTGAGCCCCGAAACACCCGCACCAACAACAAGAACATCAATCATTTCAACCTTCATGAAACCCTAAAAAATCAGGCGGGGATCATGACCCCAAAATTCGTTTTTTGTCACGCTTGGTCAAATCGACTCTTCGGCCGCACCATGAGTAGCTTTGTATACAGCCTGTATACAACGCCCCATTGAACAACCAGGAATCTGAGAACAAACTCACCCTCTGATCAATGCGGCAGGTGGAAAATTCCCTGGTTTGCATTCTGAGTTGTGTCGACCCGGCGCCCACTTAGATGCGTACGCCACGGAGGGCATGGTCAACAATGAGAGGCCCAAACTCACCATCCGGCGTGCTTATCGCCTGATGGAATACGAGGAGAACGAGTCGATGCTAAAATCAACAATAATGATTTGTGTAATCTTTTTAACGGCTTGCCAGGGCGCTTTTGGCGTTGACGACGGCACAGATGGCACGGATGCCACCACGACCGGCATGAATGCCACCAATAATAACGCGACCACGAACACCAATGGCGACACCACCTCACCGGCAATCCTGGACGGCGCAGCCCTGTATCAGGCCAATTGTGCGGCGTGCCATGGTGCTACCGCAGAAGGTGCACCGGTTTTCACCGGCAGCATCCAAGGGTTTGAGCCCATCGCTGAAATCGTGGCCAACGGCCGCGGATCCATGCCGCCGCTGCCACTCGTGTCTGAGGATGTCGCCAAGATCCAGCTCTTCCTCTTGAGCCTCGCCGCCCCCACCGAAACCTTGGATGGAGCCGGTCTTTATGGGCGGTATTGTTCGAGCTGCCATGGTGTGGATGCGAGTGGTGGCGCAAATTGGGCGGGGTCGATTCAGGCGTACGAACCCATTGCCGACATCGTGGCCAACGGCCGTGGAGCGATGGCTTCGGTTCCGGTCACGGCCGCTCAGACGGACTTGATTCAGGCGTGGTTGCTGACTCTTGGGACCTCGACTGCCGATCTGGATGGAGAAGGTCTCTACGTCCGATATTGTTCGAGCTGCCATGGAGTCGACGCTTCAGGCGGGCCAAATTGGGCGGGTTCGATTCAAGCCTACGAGCCGATCGCTGCCATCGTTGCCAATGGTCGCGGAAATATGGACCCCATTCCGATCAACGCCGCACAGACGGCCAAGGTCCAAGAATACCTGCTGACCTTGGCGCCCGCGCTTTCCACGCTCACCGGTCCAGAGGTCTACAACCGCCTTTGTGTCGGGTGTCACGGTGACCAGGGTGCAGGCCTGGCGACACAGGGAGTGCAGTTGCGTAGCGATGACGACCCGTTCAGCATTTACTGGGTGCGCGCCGGTCGTGCCACTCGGACCTTTGACTCGCCGATGCCCGCCTATCCGGCATCCATGATTTCGGATCAGCAATTGGGCGCGATGTTCACGTGGATCAATTCGGTCCCCCACCCGACAACGGGTGAAGGACTCTTTAACCAGTATTGTACCAACTGCCACGGCGCCGATGGTCGCGGCGGATCCGCCGGAGAAGGCATCCGTGGAGGTGGCGGATTCACCTCAGCCATCCGGCAGGGCAAAAACCGCTCAGATGGGTACGGACGGCGCGGCAGCTACATGAGCGCTTGGAACTCTTCGCAAATCAGCGACCAAGAGATCCAACTCATTTCTGCGTACGCGGCAGGCCTCTGAGCCGACCGGTGACGACCTGATGCCATCCGGAGCAAGGTCGGTCTGAAACCGGAGGTGATTTCGTTCATCCTACGGAGCACTCAGGCAAAAATCCGGAATACCTTTTGAAATACCTGCCCTCGAATAAGCCGTTGCGCGTGCTACTCGCGCTCGTCGCACTCCTTTTTTGTTCGGCCGGTGCGCTGATGGCGAATGCTGACTCGGCCGTGGGGAATGCCCCTGCTGGGCCGCGGCTGGAGCAAATTTCAACCTCGAAGAATTTCCGGGATGGGCATTTTTTCAACGCCCTGCCCGCGATAGAGGGCCCGTACTTCGAAATGGTCAAACGCTTTGCCACCAGTGGCGAAGACGCGGTTCCCAAAGAACCGATTCTCATCCTCGAACGACATAAATCCGACTTCGATGAACTTCCCTCGAGTGGGCTTCGAATCACCTGGCTTGGCCACTCCACAAATCTCGTAGAAATTGACGGCCAACGCATCCTATTGGACCCCGTCTGGGCCGAGCGAACGTCGCCCTTCACGTGGGCCGGCCCGAAACGGTTCTTTGAAGTCCCGATTAAATTGGATGAATTGCCGCCCATCGATGCGGTGCTGATTTCGCATGACCATTACGACCATCTTGACCAGATGACGGTCGAATACCTTGCAAAAAAGGGCGTGCTCTTCATCGTCCCCCTGGGCGTTGGAGCGCGCTTGGAGGCGTGGGCCGTCAAAACAGAACAAATCAAAGAGGTCGACTGGTGGCAAAAAACCAAGGTGGGAGATATCGAGATATCGGCCACACCAGCGCGACATTTTTCGGGACGTTCGATCGTCATGACCGACCGCGACGCCACATTATGGGCGGGCTTTGCGATGATTGGTCCGACACACCGCGTCTATTATTCCGGCGATACCGGCATGTTTCCTGGATTCAAAGAAATCGGCGAACGCCTGGGCCCCTTTGATGCGGCTCTGATCGAGGTGGGCGCGTATGACTCGTTATGGGCAGACGTTCATCTTGGCCCAGAGCAAGCCGTTCAGGCGTTTCAAGACGTTAAGGGCGGCCTTCTGCTGCCAGTTCATTGGGGCACGTTCAACCTGGCCATCCATAACTGGACTGAGCCAGTCGAACGCCTGATGGCTGCGGCGACGACCACGGATATAGCGATGGTGATCCCCAGACCCGGCCAAAGCACCGCCCCCTCGAACCCACCTGAATTGGTGAAATGGTGGCCAGACGTGCCGTGGGAAACAGCCGCCGAAAGCCCCGTCGTATCTTCGGGATTAGCGCATAACCACTGAGCACAAGCGGCTAACTCGACCACGGCCAGACTCGGTGAGGACGCGGTTTAGGCTCGTGGGTAGCACGCAAGAGTCGCGCAAGAAGCGGACGCTTCACGAATTCGACGGTGAGAACATAGACGACCGAAATCACGATCACGGACATCCACATCGCAGGCGAGATGTCGACGAATCCCAGCATTTCGGCGACGGGCGATAGCGGTAAAATAAATGCAATTATCGCGACTAAAACAGTTGACCCAAGCAGCAGCGGATGAGGGCGGCTCTTCCAGGCTTGGCGCCGTGTACGCAGCACAAGCAGCACAAATAATTCAGTCAAAAGCGACTCGGTAAACCAGGCTGTCCTGAACTCTTCGGGACCGGCCAAAAAAAACTGCGTAAAAACCAAAAAAGTCAGGATATCAAACACGGCACTTAAAACACCAAAGGACATCATGAAGCGCCGGATATAGCCCACATCCCACCGTTGAGGCTGCAACACGGTTTCAGGATCAACGCTGTCGTTGGCCAAAGTCGCGGATGGAACATCCGAGAGCAGATTATTCAACAAGACCTGGTGGGCCAGTAAGGGCAAAAAGGGCAGAAAGAGCGAGGCCACGGCCATGCTCAACATGTTGCCAAGATTCGCACTCTCGGTGGTCAACACGTATTTAAGTGTGTTGGCAAAAGCGATTCGGCCTTCTTGGACACCGTCTGCGATGACCCCAAGGTCAGACTTCAGCAGCACAAAGTCGGCGGCCTCTCGCGCAACGTCGGTCGCACCGGCCACCGAGATACCCACGTCCGCGCTACGAATGGCGGGCGCGTCATTGATGCCATCGCCCATAAACCCAACGACATGGCCAACTTTTTTGAGGGCGACGACGATGCGTTCCTTTTGGTTCGGGTCCACCTCCGCAAAGAGGTCAAATCGGTCGACCACATTCCATAGAGCCTCGTCTGAAAGGCGCGCCAAATCTGGGCCACGTGCTGCAATCTGCCTGTCCATACCGATCGACGCAGCGAGGTGCTCGACAACTCCGTGATGATCCCCGCTGATGACCTTGACGTGAATGCCGAGTTCTTTAAGGCGAGCCAGGCTCTCGACGACACCGAGCTTGGGTGGATCACGAAACGCAGCAAAACCCTCAAAAATGAGGTCATGTTCGGAATCTCGTCGTGTAAGCTCATCGGCGGCTAGTTTCCGGGTGGCAATTCCGATGACGCGCACGCCCTCCGCACTCCATTCTGCCAGACGCTGATCCAGACCTGCCCGTAAAGTTTCGTCCATGGGCACGATCGCGCCATCAGCTTGGCGCAAAAATTCGCAAACCGACAAAACCGCGATCGACGCACCCTTTGTGACCAGAAGGCGCGCCTCATCCGATAACTTGACCACCACGCTGAGACGTTTTCGTTCAAAATCGAAGGGAATTTCGTCCAGCCGAGTCGGCAGTGGGAAACCGTGCTCCTCGCCGCGTAGAATTAGGGCTCGATCGAGTGGATTTGCGAGCCCCTGTTGGAGCCGAGCGTTCCAAAACGCGAGCTTCAGGACGTCATCGGATGCCTGTCCAAGCGAGTCCGTCGCGGCATCGACGGTCATCTCGCCCTCCGTCAGCGTGCCTGTCTTATCGGTGCAGAGCACGTTCATGTTGCCCAGATTTTCGGTGGCCTCCAAACGCCGCACCAAAACACCTTTTTCAGACATTCGCCGCGCGCCGCGTGCGAGCATCGTGGCGAGCACCGCGGGAAGCATCTCGGGCGCCAAACCCACGGCCAGGGCGACCGCGAAGAGCAATGCATCGATCGGCGGATGGTGACGAATCGCGCTCGCCAGGAAAACCACCACCATCAAAACCATCATCAAAGAAACAAGCAGATATCCGAAGCGCCTCAACCCGCGCTGAAATTCGGTCTCAGGCGGCCTCAACGCCAACCTGCCAGCGACCTTGCCAAAAGCGGTGTTGGCGCCGGTCTGGACGACAAGAGCGCGTCCTGTGCCGCTACGCACGCTGGTACCCATATGCACGACATTGGTCCGCGTAGCCAAACCCGCCTGCACGTCGACCGCTCCGACTGATTTTTCTGCGGGGAGCGACTCACCGGTCAACGCAGCTTGCCCCACGTAGAGGTCGCGAGCCTCAAGCAAGACAGCGTCTGCCGCAATCATCACCCCCGCGCTAAGCACGAGCACGTCGCCGGGAACCACGCTCGTTGCCGGAACCTGAGACTCGACTCCGTCACGAATCACGCTCGTCTGCAGTGCAACAACTTTTCGCAGGCTGTCTAGTGCCCGGCCTGCGCTGCTTTCTTGGACGATCGAGATCAGTGACCCAAGAAGTAAAATCACCAAAATGATGGCCGAATCCGTGACTTCGCCCACCGCAATGCCCACGATCGCTGCAAAGAGCAACAGCCAGAGCAGCGGGTTACGAAGCTGAGACAGCACCGCGTCCACCAGAGGTCCACGATGCTCCGAACTCAGGCGGTTGGGCCCTTCGATGAGCAGTCGAGAAGTAGCCTCGGTTTGCGAAAGACCGGCAGGCGTGGATTTGAACGTGGCCAAGACCTCGGCTGGCGCCAGGGACCAATAGGCTTTTTCTTTGGAGTCTTTCATGCTTTCCCACCTCGAAAGGTGGCTGGACCATCCTCCAATCGACTCGTTTTCGCAAACACTGGATTCTGCAGTGAGTGGCTCAAGCACGCCCGACCGAAACACCCCGGAACACCCCGCTCCGTCGGTGTTTTCTGGAATAGTTGAAACGCCTCGGACTCCAAACTATCGTCGCAGAAATGGCCAATTTTTGGGGAGTACCAATGCCTAGATTTTTCGTTTCTATTTTTTGTATCCTTGGACTTGCGAACGGCTGTGATTCCAGCACTGAAAACCCGGCCCTTGAAAGTCAGGAGACCTTTGAAAGTCAGGAGCAGCAGATTATCGCGGCCCAGGGCGGCACGCTTACGCTGAGTGACGGGGCTTCAGTCACGATCCCGGCTGGCGCGCTTCCGTCCGACTCCAAAGTGGTGTTCAGCCGGTTGGAGTGCCCGCCTATTTTTCGGACCTCGCGGTTCGGAACGTGTCCGTATGAAGTTCGTCTTGAGTCCGATTTACTCAAGCGAGCGGAGGTTCAGCTACCCAGCGAGGTTATGGATTCTGACTGCATTTTGGCGAACACAGATCTGGGTTGGAGATGTTTGATCGATTCAGTCAACACCGATGGTCACGTCAACGCGTCGTTCGAGACCTCGAGGCAATTTACCACCAATATTTCTGCGGGTGAGGTTCCCATCGGCGCGTGTACAGACGCTCCTTTCAAAAATTGCGGCGGAGATATTCTTGGGTCTTGGGATTTGGTCAGTGCGTGTGGCACTCGAAAACAACTGGGCGGCAGCTATTCAGAAGGTCCTGCGAGGTATCCAGGCTGCGCAGAGGGTGAACACTACAGGGCCGAACAATTTGCGTTTCACGAGACGATGGTCTTTGCCGAAGGCGGCACTGAACCGGGATATGATGGTTCTTTGACCACGAATGGAGGCGGAAGCGAGACGACGCACGACATCACCACATTGGCGTGCATGGCCACCGAAGGCGACGACTGTTCAAGCCCAGTCTGCGAAACCTATAATGGCGTTTGCGAGTGCCTCATTGATTCAGGCGAGTTTGACACCACATCCGGCCGACTGTGGACGCAAGACGAAGCGGGAAATTACTTCGTCGATGATTTGACGACGCCGCTTGAATACTGCGTCAGCGGTGACTCCCTCACGATTCAGTTCGATCATCCAGACGGGAAGTTTCAAAAAGTGTACTCACGAAAAGCACTTTGAATTTCAGGCCACGGTCGTGCCAAGTAGTGCACCAATCGCGGCGGTGATGCCCATCGCGAACGCGCCCCAAAATGTCACGCGCAGGGCTGCCTTCCACATGCTCGCCCCACCCGCTCGACCTGCCAGCGCACCGAGTAGCGCCAGGAAAACAAGCGAGCCTGCAGACACCGTGGAAATCACCCATTGGTCGGGAACAAGAGCCGCCGTTGCCAGTGGCAGCGCGGCGCCCACCGAAAATGTCGCGGCAGAAGCCAGGGCGGCCCGAATGGGCTGAGCCTGGGTGATTTCAGAAATCCCGAGTTCGTCGCGAGCATGCGCGCCAAGCGCGTCCTTTTCCATGAGTTGAGCCGCAACTTCACGTGCCAAATTCAGCTCAACACCCCGGCCCGCGTAAATCTGGGCGAGCTCTTCCAATTCCAATTCCGGATCATTTTCGAGTTCGAATTTCTCTTTGGCGAGGTCGGCATTCTCGGTGTCAGATTGCGAGCTGACGGAAACGTATTCGCCGGCTGCCATCGACATCGCGCCGGCGACGAGCCCCGCCACCCCAGCTACCAGCACTTCGGAGCTGCTCGCAGCCGAGGCCGCAACGCCTACGATCAGGCTGGCGGTGGACACGATTCCGTCGTTGGCCCCAAGCACGGCGGCGCGTAACCAACCAATACGGGCAACAAGGTGAGATTCAGGATGTTTTTTTGCGCGCATGGCAGGCCTCGGCTTTAACAACTAGGCGGTATTCTAGTCGAAAGAGTTCACATCCACACCCTTGGCGGCAAGGCGCTTCAAGACTTCGTCGTCTTCTTCGTAAATCTCGCCATCAAAAAAGCCGCTAATTTTCTTGAGGTTAGGCACGGATTCCAAAGCCGAAAAATCTTTAAAAATACCGTTAGACAGCGACACTTCTTCCAGCTTTGGATGGTTCGCAAGCGGCAACAAAGACAGATTCTGAGTCATCGAAATGATCGACAACGACGTGAGGTTCGGAAGGTTTTCGATGCCTTCCATGCCCATCACATCAAATTCATCCGACTCGCCGTCAAAAAGCGGGTGAATATAGTGGTAAATCTCGCTTCCACCGTCGAACTCGACGAACTCAATCTTATCCAAGTCGGCTTTCTTGAGCGGCAATTCATAACACTCGTCAAGTCGCGCAACCACGCGCGCAACGTACTCGTCGCTGTACTCACCTTCCTCATCTTCGTCCTCTTCAAGGTCGTCGACCGACTCGCCTTCGGGAAGGGTAAAAAGGCCGTCACGCACCAGACTTTCGATGACGACGAGCTTGAAATTCACGTCCTCAAAAAATGGGTCAACGCGCGTGACGTCGTCGTCTGACAGAACCAAAGATACGGTCAAAACGATGTCGTCAGTGCGGATGAAGTGCCACGCGATGCCTGGCGAGTGAGGCGCCCAATACGAGTCAAAATCTTCGTCGTATTTCATGGCCCGAGCGTCGTCGGAACAATCGCGGAAAAGGCCTGTGACTTTTTCTTGAAGGTCAGTAAACGACATGCCCGGTGCGATGCCGTCAAAGCTGGCGCGGTCGTCGTTGATTGTGAAGCCATCGACATTGCCGTCTTCATCGATCGAACCCGAGAAAATCTCTTCGCCTTCATCGTCGGTCATTTCGAACGATTCTTCCTCCCAGTCCGCCTTGAGTTTCCCGCCCAAGGGCGCGATGAACTCGTCGAAAGGCGTGCCTGGTCGAAGCTGTGTGAGTAGGGTCCAATCTTGTTCGGTCCAAGCCATGATGTTCTCTCGTGAAAAGGCGTCAGGAATTGATGCGGCTTGTAGATGAAGTGACCGCGTGTGGCAATCCGCAGAGTTCTCTGGTCGCTTTTTGTCGAATACGCTACCGTTCGGCGTCTGCCCGCCTGCCCAGCCTTACAAAGTCACACGCTAGATTCTCAAGTGAAACAACTGATTCTAATTTTGTTGTTATCGACCTTGGGGTGCTCACGACCAAAGTTGGAAGCACCTCCAAAAAAAGCCCAGGTGGCACTCAAAACCCCGGATGCGTTCAAAGCTCCAGATGCGACACCAGCAAGCGCCCCACCCGATCTGCAATCGATCCTGACCGCGTATTCAGACTCCACGCCATGTTGGTCGGCATTGGCGCCCGAAAAACCAAAGCGAAGGGTTGGCGTTGCACCACAGTGTTACGAGCAGGTCAGTCTGCGAATGCGGCGACCGTTTCCTTTGGCGTTTTCGAATATCATCTACGAGGCGAATAACCTCATCATGCGGGGTGAGCTTGAGAATTCGAGTCAAGACGCCGGGGCTATGATTGCCTGGCGCTGGCATGAGTCCACCGACGATACACGTGCCGTTTTTGTGCTGCGGGACTCGCTCTTTAGCCAACAAGACCGCCGCGCATAACAACCCATGGAGTTTGCCTCCACCGGCAAAAAAAGAATCGTTCCGGCTTGAGTCACCTCAAACACAACGTTGTCGTGAACTCAGAAACTAGGAACTAGAAATGCCACAGAATTCAGAAATCAATCGTCAAATCCTCTTGAACTCTCGGCCAGTCGGCGCGCCCACTGCCAGAAATTTCCGCGTTGAGGGAGGTGCAGTACCGACACCGGGCAAGTCCGAGGTCCTGCTCCGGGCGCGCTATTTGTCGCTCGACCCGTACATGCGCGGACGCATGAGTGACGGTCCGTCGTACGCAGCGCCAGTGCAGTTGGGCGAAGTCATGGTCGGTGGGACGGTTTCGACCGTCGTGTCTTCGAATAACCCGAAATTTAAAGAAGGCGACCTCGTGGTCGCCAACGGCGGATGGCAGGACTACATGGTGTCGAATGGTTCCGACCTGATGAAGCTAGACCCCAACATGGAACGCCCTTCCCTGGCCCTAGGGGTCCTTGGGATGCCTGGTTTCACCGCGTATATGGGGCTTCTGGACATCGGACAGCCCAAAAAAGGTGAGACGGTCGTGGTGGCAGGCGCCAGCGGCGCTGTGGGTTCTGTGGTGGGCCAAATCGCAAAACTCAAAGGTTGTCGCGTGGTCGGCGTCGCGGGCGGCCCTGAAAAATGCGCCTACGTCGTCAAAGAGCTTGGCTTCGACGCGTGTGTAGACCATCGCAGCCCGACCTTTGCCAAGGACCTGGCAGCGGCGTGTGCTGACGGGATCGATGTTTATTTCGAGAACGTTGGCGGGGCCGTATTTGATGCCGTTTTGAAGCTATTGAACACGGGGGCTCGAATTCCCGTATGCGGCCTCATCGCTCACTATAATGACACAAAGCTTCCCGACGGGCCCGACCGCTTGGGGCTGTTGACTCGGACCATCTTGACCAAACGAATCCGAATGCAGGGATTTATCATTTTTGCAGACTACGGACATCGACTTCCGGAATTCATGGAGCAAATGACCGCATGGGTGAAGGAAGGAAAAATCAAAATCGTCGAAGACGTTGTTGTCGGTCTCGAAAACGCACCAGAGGCATTTATCGGACAGCTTGAGGGGAAAAACTTTGGCAAGTTAGTGGTCGAAGTTTCGCCGGAATAAAAACCGATACACCCGCGAAGAAAAGCGTATCCGAGCCCAAAGTCAGTCGCCATTAACCACAAGACTCACGACCTCTCTCAGGTTTCGGATATCGAAGGGTTTGCGGATGCAAAAATTCGTAAGGCCACGCAGTCGTGTTTCAGCTTCCTTCCCGATGGGGCCACCTGCAGCAAATATGACTCGGGCCCCTGTTTCTGCGTCAATCGCTGTAAGCTTGTCGAAGAGTTCAAGGCTTCCAACACCGTCCAGAGTCACATCGACTAAAATAGCGTCGAACCGTTCGCCCTGCTCCACTCGCTCCAGGGCCTCGGCGTAGGTTGCGCAGCTCACAACGTCATAACCCTCAAGAATCCGCGCCACCAGGCGCTGTGCGATTGGGTCGTCGTCAATTACGAGCAAAGTGGGGGCAAAAACGGGCAGACCTTTGGAAGACTGAGCGGGAAGTGAGGATTGAAGTGGCAGCGAAATAGTGAAGGTCGTTCCCACGCCCTCGCTACTTTGCACCGAGATTGTCCCCCCTGCGCTGCCGATGATACCGTGGCAAATCGACAATCCAAGCCCCGTTCCCCTGCCCACTTCTTTGGTCGTGAAAAACGGGTCAAACACTTGATTCATGGTTTCTTCGCTCATCCCTTTACCGTTATCAGACACCGTAATCTGCACCTGATTTCCAGCCAAGACGGCCTTGATTTCGATCAAATTTCTATTGCGATCATTGGACGGCATCGCGTGGGAAGCATTCGCGATGAGATTGATGAGAACTTGGCCAAGTTTGCCAGAGTCTATGGCAACATTCGGCAGATTTGGCTCCAGGGCTGTGATCAGACGAACCCGATCCTGGATATCATAACGTGTGGTTTTAACCGATCTTTCGACCACTTCTTCGACCGAGGTTAGAGTCGCGGCCTTTTGTCCCGGATGGGCAAACGCCATCATGCCGGAAACGATCGTTCGGATACGTTCGGCGGCATCTTGCACCTCGGTTTCAAGCTCAATGAGGTCGGCAAATTCAAAGCCGACATGCGTCGACGCGTCCTCGTTGAGCCGGTCATGAACGTACGCCGAATTGCCAACGATCACCGTTAAAGGGTTGTTGATTTCGTGTGCAACGCCTGCTGCGAGAGTCCCTAACGAGGCCATGCGGGCAGAGGTGGCGAGATTCTTGGCGGCTTCGATTTCGTCGGTGATGTCCCGAAGAACCAGGACTTTGCCGAGGACAGAAAACTCATCACAAACAGGGCTCTTGGTTCGGATAACGGTGCGCTTACGGCCATGCGTGTCCACAAAGGATACCTCTTCGGAAGTCCTAAGTTCTGTCATCGAAAACAGAGGTGATTGGCTCTCGTTCACGGCCCCCTGAACCTCCAAAGCGAGCGCACGCGCGGCGGGGTTTACGAACTGAATTTCATCTTCCGCGTTAAACGTGACGACCCCGTCGGCCAACGAATGAAGGGTCGTCGAGAACCACCTTTCTCGTTCCCTAATCACACGCTCAAGTGCTGAGCGTTGAAGCGAGATCTCGAGCGCTCGTCGCAGCTCTCCGGACCGCACCGGCTTGAGCAAATACGCATAGGGGTCGGACTCTTTTGCGCGCTCGAACGTCGCGTCATCACCCTGCGCAGTGAGGTAGATCACCGGCACGCCGTGGTCTCGACGCAGGATCGCCGCGGTTTCAACCCCATCGCGTCGGCCGTCGATCCGAATATCCATCAACACAATATCGGGGCGTCGCTGCGCCGCATGGGCCAGCGCTTCGGCGCATGAAGCTGCGATGGCAAACGCATCGTAGCCCATTGATGAAAGCTGTTGCTGCAGATCCAAAGCAAAGATCAGCTCGTCCTCCACAATCAAAACCGAAGATGTGCTCATACGGACTCCTCATCGTGCATTGGAAACGTGACTCTGAATGTTGTTCCTGCGTCGGTTGTCTTGCTCAACTCGCCGCGTAGCTGTCGAATCAGCGTGGAAACCAAGTTAAGGCCTAAGGAATTCGGCCTGCCGGCGTCATCGTCCATGCCCACTCCGTTGTCGGCTACGGTGAGTTCCACGCGGTCGTTGGCGGTCCGTTGCATGGAAACTTTGATTTCCCCTGGCGAGCCTGGGGGGAAAGCGTGCCGCATCGCGTTCGTCACAAGCTCATTAATGACCAGCCCGCACGGGATGGCCCTGTTGATGCTCAGCGGGAAGTTTTCAACGTCGGCGGTGATGCGGACCAAGCCCGTGCCAATGGCATCGGCAATATTCGCGACCAATTCGCTAACATAAACATCGAACGGAACTTCAGCGTAGTCTTTGGATTGGTAGAGTTTCTCGTGAATCAACGAGATCGCCTCGACCCGTGTCCGGCACTCCAAGAGTGCGGCACACGCATTCGCATCTTCCACGCTGCGAGCCTGGATACTCATGAGGCTAGAAATGACTTGCAGGTTATTCTTGACGCGATGATGCACTTCTTGAAGCAAAACCTCACGCTCACCGAGGCCGCGCCCAAGTTCAGCGTTTAGAACGCGCAGTTGGGAGACCATGGCTTTTCGCTCGTCCTCTTGGCGTTTCCGCGTCGTGATATCCTCGACGGAGCACAACACAAAACGTCCCTCAGCGGTCTCGACGGGATTCAGCGCAATCTCTAATGGAACCTCCAAACCGTCCTTCGTCGCACCGTAGATGTCGCGTTCCCCCATGAGTCGCGCAACTGGATTAAAATGAAACATCTCGCGATGAGTAGGATGTTGCGCCACAAATCGCGAGGGAATCAACATTTCGACCGGCGAGCCCAACAACTCGGGACGAGTGTACCCAAAAATTGCCTCGACCCTTTTATTCACGAGGGAAATCTTCCCCTGATTATCGACCAAAATCATGCCGACGGGAGCGGATTCCATCGCAACTTTGAATTGCTCATCGGCCTGCTTCCGAATCCGCAAATCCCTGATAATTGCGGTAAAAATCGGTGGTTCTTGTCCAGGAATCTTCATGATCGCGATTTCAGCCGGGATCTCAGTGCCGTCCCGATGCATCGCGGGAACCTCGACAACTTTGCCAAGCATTTGCGCAGTATCCGTATCAAGAAAACGAGCAAGACCCTCGGTATGGGATCCGCGAAGACGTGGGGGAATCAGCAAATCGGCCAGGCAGCGTCCCATGGCCTCTGACCGGGTGTATCCAAAAACACGTTCCGCAGCCTCGTTGAACTCCACCACATCTCCGTGGTGATTCATCGAGACAATCGGATCGAACGCCGACCGTAAAATCGCGGATTTACGGGCTTCGCTTTCCTGCAGCAGCATCTGAGCGAAATACTCTTCTTGAACATCTCGGAAGACAACCACCATGCCAAAGGTCCCACCTTCGACGATCGAAATGCGGCCACGAATATGGCGCGACTGGCCGTCGGAATTGACCACTTGGTGGTCGCCAATTTCTCCTGGGATTTTTAGGTCATCAAGCGGAAACACGGTGCTAAGGGGCGAGCCAATGAGCTCGCCCTCTGCGAGGCCCAGAAGCCAGCTGGCCATGGGATTTAGCCGCTTCACACGCCCATCTTCATCGGTGGTAATGATCCCGTCTGTGATGGAATTCATCGTGAGCGTGAGGTCATGCTCGCTGGCCTGCAAGGCGGCAGCTGCCGCACAGCGCTCGCGCAACAACCACAGGGTTTCTGTCGCGTCAGCCAGCAAACGAAGATCTTCGGCACTCCATTTCCGCTCATTATTCACCGAAACGACCAAGGCTGCTGCAGGCTGGCCAATGGGAACTGGCGCGATCGCGAAGGCAACGGCCTGGGCTGGTTTCAATGGCGAATCGCTGGCTTCGTGATGAGTCTGCAAGGTCGTCGGGTACCCGGAAAGGGCTAGAGTGCATTCATCGAGGCCTAGTTTCTCGCGCAGCGCTTCACACACATGTGCGACAAGGTCATCGGGTTTGGAAAAGCCTTGCGCATGCTCCGAAAACTCCAGGACAAAACGCTCATTTTCTCTCTGCTGAATCAGCGACTCTTCTACAATGCCCTGTAAGTTGGCGCCCCAAATCGCGTAAGCGCCAATCAGCGCTGAACACGAACTGATGGTGAGGGCGAGCGCAAACTCGCCGTCGAAAAACCCTGCGATCACACCGTGATTTGAGATCCAAGCCACAAGCAGGGGAAGGCCCGCCACCACAGGCAACAGTCGTCGCAAGGTTGCGCCACTGGCGTTATCCTGACTCCAAATCCGCATGATGCCGAGCCGAGGCTGGGTTGCAAAGGTACCTATTGCAAGTCCACCAAATGCGACCGAGGTGTTAAACGCCATCGTGCCGAAACCACTGACCGTGTAGAGGGACTCGGCGTTTACCAAGTAACCACAAATCGCCACCAATGCGACCATTGCCACAAGCGCCGCGAGAGGTTGCGTCAGGCACCTAAGCGCCGATTTCATCGGGCTAAAAAAGATTGCAAGCCCGCTTAACGCAAAACAAATCGAAGTGTTTGGAGCCATGGCGTACTCACCGCTGCCGCCAAATCGGGCCATGAGCCATTTGTCGACCAGCAAGTTGTGTTGGAGTGAGAGGATTCCGACTGCAAGCAACATCAACGATATGACTTGGGCGACTCGGGTGCCGAGTCCGGGTTTCTCGAAGAGCCCCAGTGCAAGCGCCGAGAACAGGAACGAAAAGCACGTGATGGGCTTCATCGTGGCCCACTCAGGGGCGACTCCCTGCAAAGCCGTAATATGCCCCAGCCAGCCCGCGATTCCCAAGAGGCCGAGCACTGCCACCACGGCAACGGAGAACCGAAAAACTTTCGTGGAATGCGGTTGATTCATGACTTCTGCTTGCTCCACCCAAGGTGCCTTGTGTTTCCGTGTTCACGGAGAAGGTGTTTTTCGACTGACGTGCTTCGCAATAGTAACCGAAGAAACGGCCCGCAACCACGAAATCTTGTCGACAATTGTCGGACAACGTCACCCAATGTCTTGCTTCATAGCCCGACACGCTAAATAGCGCAAATATTTCGCACCGCCACGTGGTGGCCATGTTGACGTCCGCTTCCTTGCAAAAAAGGCGAGTGCCCCGGATAAACAGAACCTGACTGAATCCGTGGGAAAAGCATGCCTAAAATCATCCGTCGTCGTGACTTTGAGTTCCTTTTGTACGAGGTCTTCGACACTGAATCCCTTGGAAATCATGCGGCTTTTGACGGGCAGAGCCGTCATTTCTTTGATGCTATTTTGGACACGGCACTTCGAATCGCCGAAGAAAAATTCGAACCATGTGCGGCATTATTGGACACCGAGGAGCCTCGCTGGGACGGCGGCGAGGTGGTGCTCCCCAAGGCACTGAAAGAGGCCGTGCAGGCCTTTATCGACGGCGGATTTGTGGCTGCTCCCTTTGACGAAGATTTGGGTGGGATGAGCCTGCCGTACACGATTGTGCAGGCGTATATGGCCATTTTTTCGGCGGCGAATGTCTCGGCCGTGGCCTACCCGCTTTTGACGATCGCGGCAGCAAACCTGCTTGTGGTCTATGCGTCCGAAGAGCAGAAAATGAAGTTCCTAGCTCCTATGCTCGACGGGCGGTTTTTTGGGACGATGTGTTTGTCTGAGACTCAGGCAGGGTCTTCGCTGGCCGATATCACCACGAGCGCGACGCCTCGGGAAGACGGCGCCTTTGAGATCGTCGGAAATAAAATGTGGATTTCGGCAGGTGAACACGAACTGTCCGAAAATATCGTCCATTTGGTGCTGGCGAGAATCCCCGGAAGTCCTGCTGGAATCAAAGGCATCTCGCTTTTCATTGTGCCAAGATTCCGTCTGAACCCCGACGGCTCGAAAGGCATTTCTAACGATGTTCAGCTGGCAGGCTTGAATCATAAAATGGGTTATCGCGGCACGGTAAATACAGTCCTCAATTTTGGGGAAAACGGCGCGTGTTTAGGGTATCTGGTCGGCGAAATAAATCGCGGTCTGAACTGCATGTTTCATATGATGAACGAAGCGCGCATTGGAGTTGGCCTGGGGGCGACCATGCTCGGCTATGCGGGTTATCAGCACTCGCTAGAGTACGCCAAGGAGCGCCCCCAGGGTCGCCACGCACAAGATAAGACACCGGGCACGCCCCAGGTTCCAATCATCGAACACGCCGACGTACGCGCCATGCTGCTCGCCCAAAAGGCCTACGTCGAAGGCGGGCTGGCGCTCGCCGTGTACTGTGCGAGGTTGGTCGACGACATCAAAGCCGATATCGACGCCGAACGCGCGGTTCTTTTGCTGGACGTTCTGACGCCCATCGCCAAAGCGTGGCCGTCGGAATATGCGCTCGAAGCCAATAAGCTCGCGATTCAGGTCCTTGGTGGTTACGGCTACACCCGGGATTACCCCGTCGAGCGATTTTATCGTGATAACCGATTGAACCCGATTCATGAGGGCACCAACGGGATTCAGGCGCTGGACCTTCTGGGCCGTAAGGTCACGGCGAAAGGTGGTGCCGGCCTGCAGGCTTTGGTCGAGGTCATCACGACGGATATTGAAGCCGGCAAAGCGATTCCGGTCATTGCCGAGTACGCCAATCACTTAGAACAGGCGCTTGGTCTGGTTTCGGCCACGACGATGACGTTGATGGGCAAGGCGATGGAAGGCGACATCGGGTTGTACCTGGCGAATGCCACGGAATACCTGCACATGACGGGACATCTTGTCATTGCTTGGATGTGGCTTAAACAAGCGGTCGTGGCATCGAGGGCCATTGAATCCGAGGGATTGGACGACTTCTACCAAGGCAAATTGGTCGCGTGTCGATTCTTCTTCAAGCGGGAGTTGCCCAAAATCGATCGTTGGAGCGCCTTGCTCGTTGATTTTGAGGACACTCCGTTGTCCGCCAAAGCTGCCTGGCTTTGAACCTAAGGGCTCGTGACGGTTTTCAGCCTGGTTCGCCCGACATCAGTGGCAAGCTGAGCACCGCCACAGCCACGCGCGTTTTGAGGGAGCGCGAAATCGTCCCAATCTTTTTCACAAGAAAACGTGTGTTGGATCGTAAGTGGCGAGGATCACACCAATATCAAATTCAAGCGGTCGGATAGTCCGTATAACCGGCGGAACCCGGCGTGTAGGCGAGGTCCATATTCGGTGCGGCCAGTTCGAGGTTGTTTTTGAGGCGCGCAACGAGGTCAGGGTTCGAAATGAAGGGACGGCCGAAAGCAACGAGGTCACCCTTGCCTTCGCGCAAATCGGCTTCTGCCCGTTTTCGGTCGTAACCGCCCGACAGAATATAGGTTCCCTTGAAACGGTCGCGAATCATTGCCTTAATCTCTGGGCCGACGGCTGGAGTGCCCATGCTGCTATGGTCGACGACATGAATGTAGGCGAGTCCAAGCCCATTCAGCCCCGTGACCAATGCTTCGTAGAGCGCGAAGTGCTCGGGGTCTGGCGCCATTCCATTAAACGCTCCAAACGGAGAAATGCGCATGCCGACCCGTTGCGCGCCAATTGCCGCGGTCGTTCGACGCGCCACTTCCAACGCAAATTGAATTCGGCCGGTGATATCACCACCCCAGCCGTCTGTGCGTTGATTGCTAGCCGTGTTTAAAAATTGGTCGATCAAATAGCCGTTGGCACCGTGCAACTCCACTCCGTCAAATCCCGCAACTTCGATCGCCAATTTAGAGGCATGTACGTAAGATTCAATGGCGGTCTCGATCTCGTCTTCGGTCATCGCCTCAGGGGCCGGGATGTCCTGCATTCCATCAGAATCCGTATACATTTGGCCTGGAGCAGCCACGGCCGAAGGCCCCAAGAGGCGCGCACCTTCAGGAAGGTTCGCCGGGTGTCCCACACGTCCACAATGCATCAATTGCACGACTATTTTCCCGCCTTTGGCGTGGACGGCATCGGTCACGGTCTTCCACGCTTCGGCTTGCTCCTGAGAAAAAAGGCCAGGAATACGCGCGTAGCCTAGTCCTTCGGGAGCTGGCGAAGTGCCTTCAGCAATCAGCAGACCTGCCGAGGCTCGTTGCGAGTAATATTCAGCCATCAATGCGTTCGGAACGTTGCCAATGGCGCGACATCGAGTCAACGGGGCCATGACCACTCGGTTAGTGAGGTCAAATCCACGAGATTTATAGGGCTTAAAAAGTATCGAATCAGACATGGCAGCTCCTCATTTCTTCGTTTTCATTCGGTCGGTCGGAAAGTTCATGACCGTCTCGAAGTGGGAGCTAGGATGACTGACCTGAGAGAAAGGATTCGAAGTCATGGAGATTACGCCAGCGCGTTGACCGTGCCGGAATCCATGGTGAAGGCGCATGAAGAGCGGGTCAGCTTGACCATGCGTGCCACAAATTCCAGGTCTAAATCGTGCCGCATCCCAAAGAAATCCATGTCGGATTGTGAAACTTGCTGCACAACGTCGTCGAGCGTTCCGACCTTGATGACGGTGTTGGCCTTGTCCGGAATTCGACATAGATCGCGCAGATCCGCGATGTATTCGGTCGTGTGCGGCACATCCTCTTGTCGCTCCACGGCGCAAATCAGATTGAATTCCGCGTCCCATGCGCGTGCCAAACGATACGCGCACAGAATGGCCAGGTTCGAGTTGCCTTCGCCGAGCGCGTCTTCGGTCGACCGGCCCTTTTCGTTTGGCCGAATCCAAAGGTTCACGACCGCTCTTCGGCCAAGCCCAGCCTTGGGATGCATGGCCAAAACCATCGCGGCGACGTGGAGGCGATGAGACTCGTGCAGCAATGTCTTCACAATTTCCGAGTCTTCTTGATTTGTGGGCGCGCTCAAGAAGAGCACGTTGGGGCGAAAGAAGGCGCTCTTCAGGGCTTGCATACCTGCGGCGACCCCAATGGCGACTCCAGCCGAATCGATCACGGACCAGGTTGTAAAAACCTTCTTACGCATTTCACGACCGAGCTTCTCGATTCGAGGCATCAGGTCGCTCAAGCTCTGTTCGTCCGCGATGCCGAGCAGTTTCACGCTCCCCGCGGGGCTGCAGATATCGCTCAGAAGCGAAAAAGCCCCGCGCAATTCGGAGCCATCAACGACTGGCACCAAGAAGCTCGGTTTCCAGGCTCTGGCGGTGTCGAGGTTGAGTTCAGTCACCTTGCTCGCGGCCCACTCGGCAAACGCTACAAAGATGCCGCTGCGCGAGTCCGACCCGTGGCCAAGCTTCTGCTGCATGATCCAAAAATAGAGGGCAAAAACCATCGCCCAAGCCACTAAGCTGAAGATTGGATTGACGATGAACATCGCAAAAAGACACCCCAAGGCCCCAAGCAAAGGAACGATGCGAGGAAGCTTCAGGGTTGGGCGAAAGGACACCGAACCAAGGCTCGATTCGATCAACATCACGGCGTTGATGACGGCGTAGGTGATCAGGAAAAACATCGAAATCAGTGGCGCGATGATGTTCAAATCACGCGACATCAGCGCAGCCAACACAATCACGCCGGTCAGCAACATCCCACGCCGTGGCTCGCCGCTTGGCGAAACTTTGGAAAAGAACTCACCTCTTGGGACGAGCTTGTCTTGGGCGAGCGCCAGCAAAATTCTGGGGGCGCCAACCAAAGAGGCAAGAGCCGATGAAAACGTTGCACCAAGCAGGCCGGCGACCACAATCGGAGCATAGAGTGCGTGGTCGATCATCACGTTATAATTCCCAGCCAATTCGACCGGGCTGGCTGCTCGCGCCGACCAAAACGCCAATGCGACATAAACAACGGTGCTGATTCCGATGGCCGAGAGCGTGCCAAGCGGGATGCTTCGCCTTGGATTACGAAGCTCACCGCTCATGTTAGCACCGGCCATAATTCCGGTAGCCGCCGGAAAAAACACGGCAAAAACAGTCCAAAAATCTGTGCCAGAAAGCCCGTTTTCGGCAGACCCCAAAAAATCGCCCCAGAGCACAATTGGGTTATCTGAGCTCCAAACGTCGACATTTGCGAAGACCGAAATCAGCGACGCGATGATCACCAAAACCACCACGTACTGAATCTTAAACGCCAGCCCAGCGCTGATGTATGCGATGGCAAAAATGACCGCGAAGATCGTGAGGTCGACCAGCAAAGGCGGATGATCAGGAAAAACCCAGTTCCAGCCTTCTCGAAATCCGAAGATGTACATCGCAACGGCGAGCGCCTGAGACAGGTAGAGAGGCACCCCGACACTGCCGCCGATCTCGAGGCCTAATGACCTGGAGATAATCGCGTAGGGTCCGCCCGTTCCAAGGCGGGTATTGGTCGAGATCGATGAAAGAGAAAGTCCGGTGGCAGTCGTGATAGCGATCGCCAGACCGATAATCAGAAGGCCGCCGAGCAGCCCGCCGTTGCCGATGACCCACGGCAAGCGCAGGTACATGATGACGCCAAGGATCGTCAGCAACGTGGGTGTAAAAACCCCACCTAACGTGCCGTATTGCCTTGGTTTGGATACCACTGGAATCGCAGAATCTGGCTCTTGCTCGGTCACGCTGCACCCGTATTCATGAGGAATCGGCTTAGGTGGCCCGAAAATACTTCAAGTTCGTGCGCTTGTCCCATCGGTTTTCTTTGACGCCAAGTTTGCGCGTCGTCGTCTGCGAAGGCCCAGAAGTCCCAAGAGCATGATGGGCGACACAAGCCCTGATGTTGAGGAGCATCCGTCGTCGGTTTTGGATTCAAGCTCGACAATCTTGTTGCAGAGATCGACGTCGTCCAAGACCTCGGTCAGCGAAGCGATTTGGGCGCCGCTGTTGCCGCAGACGGTCGACGACGAAAGCTCCACGTGGTCGGCCGCGATCCCTTCGCCCACGTTTTCTGTGACTTCCATGCCGGACGATATCACCTTGCCGTTCGGCACAAATAGACCGGCGCGGATGCACCGTTCGTAGACCGGATAAGACTCTTGGTCTCCTACGGGCGCACAGGCTTCACCGACGGCGTTATTGTGGATCTTCGCCCGTGTATCCGAGTCGTTTTCGAACACAAAATCGCCGTTTTGAACGATGATTCCTGCGCCTTCGTTACGTTCTACGCGAAATGGGGCAACCGCTTTGATATTGCCTTCTTTGGCAACTAAGCCGGGTCCCTGATTCCCCAATATTCGCACGTTTTCATGCAAGATAATGGCATTATTTGGACTTGAGGTGATGACTCCCCCATCATTTCCAATGATTGCAACATCACGAAGTTCGACCGCAGAGTGGGCCCAAATGGCGGGTCCTCGATTGCTGAAAAAATCGACATTTTCAAAAATATTGGTGCCCGTCGTCGCGTGCGAAATCATGGGCGAAAATCCACATTTCTTGGCGATCGCACGTTCAAGGGCCGGTTGCCAGTATCGGCACCCCACCTCGTCGATACCCCGAATAATACTTCGTTCTTGGGCGGAAAACACGATGTTCCCCCCGACGTCAAACCCTCCACCGGTTCCATCAAGGTTAATCGCGTCGGTCACGAGCACATCACCATGCAGGGTTTGAATCGCGGGTCCTTTGTTGTGTTGGAATGTCGTGTTCGGCCCAACAGAAACCGCCGGCCCTGGACCCGAATAGTACGAAAAAACCCCAGCCCCTGACGTACGTATGAAATCCACGGATTCAAGAGACACCGGGCCATCAGCGACAATGGCAGCGCCAATCACATCCCACGACGTGACCCCAATCACTGCAGTGGGCTCCAGGGTCCGGAGTCGAATGCCATATCCAGTGCAGGTGATGGGAGTGAAGCGCGGTTCGTAATCAACGAATCTCAAGTCCCTGCAATTTTGGCCCCGGAGGTATCGAACCGCGACTTTGACGGGATCTGGAACGGAATTGCGAAACTCGACAGGACCGCCAGCGTCGATGGCAAATCCGACATTATCGCTAAACCAAATTCCTCCTTCTAGGATCAGTTTTCCTCGAAGGGTATGGATGCCTGGGCCGCGATTACTCACAAATCCGTTTCCTCGGTTCGACGTGGGCTCCATAAATTTCACGGTCAAAACGTCGTTGTCCGTGCCGTCCATAATCACGCCTGCTGAGCCGCTTGATGCAATCAGGCTCCCGTGAATCGTGGTGGAACCCGTCGCGTAGACGGAGACTTCATTATTGGCGACCCGCGTTTCATTCAGGCTCAAGAGTGGTGATTCGGCAGGAGTCGAACCGTCGACGTAAACCCCAACTTGGCTGAACAGGATATCCCCACGGGTCAGTTCGACCGGGCCCGAGCGAATACTTCGCACGCCGTATCCCGCGCGCGCCCTCATCTCCACATCCACCAAAACAAGTCGTTCGGCATCTTCAGCCCGCAGACAACTCAGTTCGGACTCCATTTCCAATTTGCCGAGCGACAAGCTGCCGCCTGTGACAACCCAGATGTCTGAGTCTGAAATCAGCTTCGCGCGGCCGTGCACCGCGACATGGGATGAGACCTCCAAGGGTCTCGAGAGCGATACTTGATGGTCCGAAAGACGAACGGCAATCGACGTATTTTCGTGGGTAGAGGCCGCTTCGACTGCAGCGCGGAGACCACAGGCCGGGCGACCGTCCCAGACCGCCCCTTCAACAGCGCAATCACCAGAAATCATCGTCGAAGAATCACTCGTCGAATTCACGACAAAATCGACGTCCGACACGACGCGCATGACCGCATTTTTCCCCGTGGCTGCATCGGACATCGTAAATGCCAGCGCGCCATCGGATGTGACACTTCCGGAGTAAAGGCCGGCTGTGAACGCGGTCAATCTCAGGTCCGCGACTTCCCATTGGGATGAACGAATGGTGATGATTTGGCCAACTTTCACCACTTGAGTGTCCGCCAGCCTCACACCGGTCCCTAAAACCAAGACGTCAGAACCGTCACTCAACGTCAAGACAGCTGCTGGCCAGCCTCCACGCGCGACGTCGGCACTGAGTGCCACCACAGCGACGTTTGGGTCGTCTCCGAACTGGGCTCCTCGTTGCAGAGGTGCATCACCGTGGTTGTGGTCCAAGGCGTACAACCCTGTTCCGTCAAAACGCAGGCCCGATACGGGCCCACTGACCCCGTTGGTGGTGAAGGGCAATAACTGTATCAAGTCGCTCTTGATTTCCCACCCACCGTCAATGAGGCCACCGGTCAAAGCGTAAGAGTCTTTGAACATCATGCCGAAAAGGTCGGCGCCATAGAGCTCCCGGCTGCAAACATTAAAACGATTTGGCCCCTCGTACGCGTACGGAACCTCGACCACAAATGCATCGTCGACCTGCTGCCTTAGAATTGCCGGCCCTATATGGTCGTCGGGCTTCTTGACGTACACCACGGCGACGACGCCACCGCGGCCATCGAGGGTCCAATCCGTGATTGGTTTTTGGCCGATGCATGAAACATGGTCGGCCAGGGTGCCCGCTCCGCGTGGCAACTCGTCGCCGGTTTCGAAGTCAAAAACCTGTTGATAAACGCCGTTGATAAGCCTCCATGCGGAGTCTTCGGCAATCAGCAACACTGTGCCGGTCATGTCATGGGCAGGCTCTGGCGAAGTGGTTTCGGTACAAAAGTCCTGGTTTAGGCTGGGAATCTCGCAGTCAAAGATCGCGGACATTTGGCCCGCTGGATTCATTCGGTAGATCACCGTTCTGGTCGTTGTTTCGACCGCTGAGCCGTGCACCAGGAACGAGCCATCAAAAAGCAGCTGACTGGCATGAACATCAGCAACTACGCCGCCTTCGGGCCATGTGTCGCCGTCGCTTATCGACCATTGAATTTGGTCGTTTTTATCCAAGAGGGCGACAAAGCCCACACGCTGGCCGTTTTTGGTGGCCAGCCCTTGGGTCAAGAGCGCACCGGAGTCGGTCAGGCCGACGACCTCGGCGGATTGCATGACCAAGCCGGCAGAAATGACATCTCCGGTGACCAGAGCTGGGGTCGGCTCATGCGACGAAGCCGCGAGGGCATTTGAGCCCCAGAGCAAAAATAGTGTCGCGATAAAAAATCGCATCCCGCCTCCCTGTTTCCGAGTGTGGCTGACGGGCAGGATACCAGTGTTAGGGGTTGGGAGCGAGCCGTTGTCGAGGTGGGCTGCCTGTTGTTTAGATGGGTCCCCGCGGTTAGAGTCCCTGCTTTGGATATTGCGAGGGACTTCCCGTGAAAACACAAGTGGAACGCAAACTTGCGTCAATTGGAGCACTGGCGCTGGTCGGAGTGGCACTCTACGTTTTTGGTTTGCTGACCGACCAATTTTTTTTGCGGCTTGGGGTGAAGGCATTTCCTGTCTTGGCCTTGATGGCGGTCGTATGGACCAAAGGAAACGGCCGCTACGCAAAGACTATCTTGTTCGGCCTCGGATTCTGTTTGGCGGGGGATCTGCTCCTTGAATTCCGCCAGCGTTTTTTTCTCTTCGGAATGGTGGCCTTTGCGGCGGGGCACATTGCGTACATCGTTGCATTCGTGCGTAAGAGCAAAGCCCTTGCTCCCTTGGAAGCGCTGCCTTTTGCGGGATGGATTGGCTGGGTGCTCTTCATGCTTTGGCCCGGACTCGGCAAGATGCTGGTGCCGGTGAGCGTGTACACCGTTGTAATCTTCGGGATGATGTGGCGTGCCACCGCGGCCGTGGATCTGAGACCGAATCGGTGGGCAGCGGTCGCAGTGCTGGGCGCGTGTTTTTTTGGGTTCAGCGACACGTTGATCGCTTTGGATCGTTTCCACACCCCCATCGAGGGTGTGCGAATCCCAATTATTTTGACCTATTGGACGGCGCAAATCTTCATCGCTATGTCGGCGTTGGAGCCTGAATCGAGCGGGGACCGGCTACAAACCTGATTTAGCCGATGGCGTCGCTGCCTTGGGCGCCTGTTCGAATTTGGATGCAATCCACCAGATCGACGACAAATATTTTTCCGTCTCCAATATTTCCGGTTCGGGCGCCCTCGACGATGGCGTCGATCGTGCGCTGAACAAAATCGTCGTTCACGGCGATTTCAAGACGCACTTTTTTGAGCAGATTAACTTCGGTCACGGCGCCTCTGTACGACTCCTGAAAGCCCATCTGTTGGCCGCAGCCAAGGGCATTGGTCACCGATAATTTGTAAATTTCGGCCTGAAACAGGGCCTGTTTCACCTGTGGCAGCCGCTCGGGCTGGATATATGCAATCACGAGTTTCATGTTTAGCCCTTAAGTATTGGTAAAGATCTGGAAGCCTGCGTAGGCCTCCATGCCGTGTTCGTCGAGGTCCAGACCGCGCAGTTCCTCGGATTCCGAGACTCGCAAGCCCATCACTTTTCGAATCAAATGGAAGAGTACGAAGCTTGAGGAAAAACAAAACACGCCGGTCGCAGCGACACCCATGAGTTGGGTCATGAACGAATAATCCGCTGCAAAAATGCCCACGGCAAGTGTTCCCCAGATGCCTGAAACCAGATGAACC
>CAYMYJ010000033.1:0-12641 GCA_964394615.1 uncultured Bradymonadales bacterium
AAAACAAAACACGCCGGTCGCAGCGACACCCATGAGTTGGGTCATGAACGAATAGTCCGCGGCAAAAATGCCCACGGCAAGTGTGCCCCAGACGCCTGAAACCAGATGAACCGAAACGGCTCCAACGGGGTCGTCCAATCGCAATCGGTCGAGTCCAATCACGCTGAGCACCACAAGGATTCCGGCGATTCCGCCAATGATGACGGCCGAACCCGGCGAGACCACGTCCGCTCCGGCAGTGACGCCGACCAGACCTGCGAGCGCCCCGTTCAGCACCATGGAAAGGTCGGGCTTTTTCTGGATTGCCGTCGAAACAAACATCGCAGTGATGACGCCAGCTGCGCCCGCGAGCGACGTGGTCACCATCACCAACGAGGTCACGCCAGGATCCGCTGAAAGCACCGACCCACCGTTGAAGCCGTACCAGCCAAACCACAACAAAAACACGCCGATGGTCGCCAGTGGGAGGTTATGTCCCATGATGGGGCGAATGGTGTCGCCGACGTATTTTCCGATCCGCGGCCCAAGAACGATGACTCCAGCAAGTGCGCCCCACCCGCCCACGGAATGCACGATCGTGGAACCTGCAAAATCATGAAATCCAGCTTCGGCGAGCCATCCTGCGCCCCATTGCCACATGCCAACGATCGGATAGACGGTTGAAACGTAGAGGGTGGCGAAGACCAGAAAGCTGTTGAGTTTGATGCGTTCGGCGACAGCGCCCGAGATAATCGTGGCCGCGGTGGCGGCGAACATGCCCTGAAACAGGAAGTCGGTCCAATAGGTATAGCCGGGGTTGTAGGCGGCTGTCAGTCCGATGGCGTCGGTACCGATGCCAAATCCTGCGAACCCGAAGAACGCGCCTTTGTAGGCCTCGCCTGGGTACATCAATCCGAATCCCACGGCGGCATACGAGAGCAAACCGATGGCCACAACCGACACATTCTTGAACAGAATATTGACGGTATTTTTGGCGCGCGTCAGGCCGGCCTCGAGGGTCGCGAAACCGAGGTGCATCATGAATACGAGGAGGGTGGCGACCATCATCCAGACGTTATTGATGACAAACATCACGTCTTGTTGGGTGTTGACGCTTTCTGCCGCGCTGAGTGAAAGCGGCAAAAGGAGCAGGAGCGTGAGTGGGAGGAGGAATCGAAGTCTGTGTTGGCGGCTACGAATCATAGTTTGAACCTTCGCTGGTGGCGCTCAATGACGCAAAGCGTCATTGCGTCAAACCTACATAAACAATAACTTAGGTTCCAGAAAAAAATATATCCTTTCAAAATACCCACACAAGTCCGATATTTAGCTCACCCCGCACTTCCCAGGATTTCACCGTGAACGATCCACTCCCGATTTCGACGATATTTGTATTGGCGCTGCATAAGGTGGATCTGCCCGTGGAAGTCGCCACCGATGCCATCGGCCGCGTGCTTGGCCTGGGAGCCTATGAGGCGCGGTTGAAGGCGAATGTGGCGTCTCCGGGGCCGGTCGTGGCGGCAACTTCGGCTGATGAGGAGACGTTGGAGATCTACGCAGAAACGTTGAGCGGCCTGGGTGTGCCGGCGTTTGTGGTTGGGATTGCATCGGGGGTGCAGCCGTTCGTGGCGCGGCGTATCGCGTTTGCGGACGGGGCGTTTGTGGTCGAATCGCGGGACGGTGGGCGATTCGAAGTCCCTTTCTCTGATGTCGATCTGTGTCTTCGAGGCATCGGCATGACCGACTTTGAAACCACGCACACCGAGACCTCACGCAAGCTTTCGGTGGGCCGTGCGGTCTTAAGCGGCGGTTTGTTGCTCACCAAGAAGGTTGAAACCGTTCGCTCACAAACCACAAGCAAACGAAGCGGTTTCTTGCTCGTTCAACTTGGGCCAGACGAGGTGGTTGCCCTGGACGAAGAAGCCCTGCAATACGACGGCTTGGGCGACGACATGAAGGCCACACGGTCTCTGAATTTCGGGTTCGTCTGCCAGCGGATAAAAGCCGAATGCCCAGACGCCCTTCATGACGAACAGCTGATCAACCGTGCCCGGCAGGTCCAAATACTTGGCCCCAAACTCAGCCCGGAAACCCATCTGGACCTGCTCACGACCCTGCTCACCAGGAGTCTCCGTTCTTGAACCTACCACTCGGAGTCACAGCCAGGCTGGAGCCTGGCGCTTAGCCTGACTCATAGGATGTAGGCAAAAAAAGACCCCATTCAGTCGATCCACTGACGGGGTCAAAAAAAAGCGAATAAATCGACCTATTTCGTAGCTGCCCAGCTGCGAATCTCGCCACGGAACCATTCGTCGGCAGCGTCGGTCCATTTGAAATTCTCGCGGATGTACTTGACCGAGTCTTTCTCGATGTCGGTGTAGCTGTCGCCGTCTTTAACAGCATCAAGCAATTGACCAGCGTCAGCCTTTGAAAGTCGACCGTCGCCTGCGCCTGCAGTGAGTTTCTCGGCCAATTCAAGGAGCTCGCGATCGTATTTCTTTCCGTCGATTTCTTTGTAGTACGAAGCCATGTTCATCTCCTGACGATTATTATTTTGTGAAGCACGAACAATAACTTAGTTGGTTTCTCGTCAATTTCCAGCGACAAAAACGCGCAAATACGATGGCAGGTCATTTGAACCCATCTCACAAATCAACGCATCTGAGTCCGGCGAAGAATTGGGATTATCGCCCAAGTCGTTCGCCCACGCCGTTCTTCGATGCGACAACGTATTCGAGTTCTGGTATTAAGTCCGGCGAACTCGGTGACCCATCACAACGGTGGCGCCACAATTTTTTGGAGTATGGATGCGAGCGACGAAATTTCATTCCGCGGCAGTGCTGGTAGCGTTTTTGGCCATCGGATGTGGCGAAGACAGCGGCAAAGAAACCGCCATCGTCATTGATACCAATAACGGTACCGATGCCGGCAGCAATAATAGCGCGGACGCGGACACCAAAACCGATACGGGTGAGACAGGCTGCACGTCGAACGACGACTGCGCCACCGACCCCGCGGGCCCCGTCTGCATCATCGCATCAGGCCTCTGCTCAACGCCTGCTGCTGGCGCATTGATTGGCTCGGGGGACGGTTCGGCAGACTCCGTTACGTTCACCGAGATTTTTCGCCCCACCAATCCCATCGAAGCTCCTGACCTGGCATTCCACCCCACGCGCAACGAACTCTGGGTTCTGAATCGTCGGTTCGAAGTCGAAGGCGTTTGTGGCTCGGCCGGCTTCAATGCTCGCTGCGCATCGCTTGGTGGCATCACCACCATCATTTTCAATCCGGGCGAAGCCACCCAACGTGTTCAGTACCTTGAGGACGAAAACTCATGGCACTTCATGCGTCGCCCGCCAGCTTTGGCGATGGGTGCCAACGACACCTTCGCAACCTGCGGTGAAGCGTTTACCGGCAACTACGAAGATGACCCGACGATGTATATCGGGCCGTCGTTATGGTCGTCAGACCTCGCCATTTACGCCCAACCTTCTGGCGGAAACGGCTCCCATTTGGACATGCTGCACGAGACGCCCTGGTGCATGGGAATCGCCCACGAACGGGATAACGTCTACTGGATGTTCAACGGCAACGCTGGGTCGATCGACCGCATTGATTTCCATGCTGACCACGGCCCTGGCGCAGATAACCATGATGACGGCGAAGTGCACCGTTACGTGAAGGGCGCACTGCTTCGTGTTCCAGGCGTACCGAGCCATATGATTTTTGACGGCGTCAAAGACCTCTACATCGTCGACACCGGAAACTCGCGTGTCGTCAAACTCGACACGACGACGGGCATTGCTGGTGGTCAAATTTCACCAATCTACGAACAACTTGCAGCATCAGGCCTGATGAATGACGCGAGCTTGACGGACGTCGTTGCGCCAGGAAAACTCGTAGCGCCCAGCGGAATTGTCCTGCACGACGACATCCTCTACGTCTCGGATAACGCAACGAGTACATTCCACGCGTTCGACCTTGAGGGCAACGAATTGCGCACGCTGCAGACCGACCTTCCCGCCAAGTCATTGGCAGGATTTAGGGTGGGTCCAGACGGGAAAATCTGGTTCGGGGACATGCTCACGGGCGCGGTCTATCGAATCGACCCCAAGTAAGCATTTGACTGCACATCCACTTCGTGGATAGCGTTGAAACCGTTCCAAAATTTTTTTGGTGCGGTTTTTTTTTGGACGAACAAATGCGAATTTTTTTAGTGATGATTTCTTTGAGCTTTCTTGGATTGGGCTGCGGCGACGACGGCGATGGAGATAAAACGACCACCGAAAATAATACCACCTCCAATAATGCGGTGACCGCGTTTGAGTGCCTGACCCTAACTTGTGCGGCTGGAGACTATTGTCATTACCAAAAATATGGCGCTGGGACGCAGGAAGCGCATTCAGCGGAGTGTAATCCTCTGCCCGCAGGCTGCGCCGACTGTGATTGCGTAGAAACCGACGTCCGCGCGTCCTATGACGGCGCGAACAACTGCGACGGATTGGTTTCTTGTTCGCAATCGAACTCGGAAATCACGTTTGTGTGCACGAATCCTGGCGTGGGCTTTTAGTCACCTAGCGACGTGTGCCGCGTGCCAGCCATGCGGGCATTTCCACCCGAATCGGTCCCTTGAATTCACGCACCAATTTCGCTTCGATTTGCTGTGCGATGGGTTCGAAGCCTTCGGGTCCCATCGTATGTTCCAAGAGCACGATCGGCGCAAATGTCTTGCGCATTCCGCTCCACATCGTCGAGATATCCGGCACCTCGATGGCGTGTGCGGTGGGCGTGATATCGATATCCGAAAAACCGGCAGCGTCCATCTCTGCGTGAATCTCTTCCACGGACGTCAACGGCGCTGGGCCGCTCTGCGACATCTCTGGAATAGCCTTACCGAGAGTCTCAAACACCGCTCCAAAAATCCGAATCTTGTCCATTGGCTGCCATGTTGCGACTACGGCATGCCCGCCAAGCTTCAGGGTTCGGTACATTTCCGAAAATCCCAATGCGCGGTCGGGAAAAAAGATCAATCCAAACATCGAAAAAGCGGCGTCAAAGATTTTTTCCTCGAAGGGAAGACTCTGCCCGTCTGCATGCTGCGCAAAAACATTATTTAGGCCCGCCCCACCCCTGCGGCGCTCAAGTTCCGCCAACATGTCGACTGAAAAATCGATAGCATCCACGCGAGCCACAATTTTAGCGGCCTCAAGCGACAACGAACCAGGTCCCGCCGCGACGTCCAGGACCCGGTCACCAGGGTCGAAAGCGACTAAACCCAACGCGTCTTTTGCGTACGCTTTCAGCAGCGTAGTTCTTGGAAACCAAGTTCCAGGGCAATGGGTTCGATAGCATCTTGAATCCGGCGCAGTGTAGTAGAAGACCTAAACTTGTTCCCAGATATCTCGTATACCTTGAAAGCCGAGATTGACGCAGCCCCTGCCTTCATCCTAGTTTTCGGCACCAATCTAATTAGAAAACTCCGAAGGAGCACTTGATGGCTGTTGAAGATAAATGGTTCAAACGACTTACGCGCACCGCCGCATCCGTGTTGGCGTTAACAGTGGTTGCCCCCACACAATCGGTCGTTGCCCAAGACAGCCTTGCTCAAGCCGCAACTGCTGATGACCACGATGCAAACACAAAAACGGTCTTTGCACAGTTTCCAGACCTTGACGCCAAAGCGACCGTTCAGCGGCTCGCGGAATTCCAGAAGGACCCTAAAAAAGCCGCAGCATTGAAGGCTGTGAGCGATTTACTCTCCAAGCCTGGCGTGAAGGCACGGGACCTCGACACCGTGGTATTGCCCCTGGTCGAAGGTCGAAAAATCGACGACGTGGACATCAGTTTGGCCGCGATCATGCGCGACCATTATTTTACGTACGTCATCAACGACTCACGTAATGCGAATGCATTGATTGCGGCATTAGAAAAACGCGACGATACCCTCACAGAATCCGCCTACGGCGCCACCACACCGCGCCGATTTTCGACCTACCGCAAGACACGCACACGTCGATAATCCCTTTGTTTTCTCCAAAAATATCCCGGACCCGAATGGTCGCACGCTTGGTGCGAGATGGACGGGTGCGTGATCCGCGCTTAGCCCTGGCCTTCCTGCGCGTGCGCCGTCATCTATTTGTGCCCACGTCGATGGCAGACCAAGCCTATGACGTCGACGCGCTCGAAGTCATGGACGGCCAAACCATCACGTGCCCGGGTTATGTGGCGCAGATGACGTCTCTGCTGGAGGTTGGCCCAGGCGCACGCGTGCTCGATATTGGAACGGGGACGGGCTATCAAGCGGCGATTCTCTCTGCGCTTGGCTGCAAGGTCGTCAGCATCGAGATTCGCAAGACTCTGCATGAGTTCGGGCGAGCCAATTTGCAGCGCGCTGGCTTCAACGACGTGGTCTTGATTCACGGCGATGGGGCCTTGGGCGCCCCCGAACATGGTCCTTTCGACGCTATTGTGCTGGCCTGCGCCCCAGAAGAATTGCCTAAGAGCCTCTTGGACCAATTGATATTGGGTGGCCGCATGGTGGGCCCGGAAGGTCGTGTCGACGCCCTGCAAACGCTTGTCCGACTCACCAAGACTCAGGCAGGACACGATTCTGAACGAATTCGCGGCGCGTGGTTCGTGCCTATGGAAACCAGTCAAAGTACGTATTCCGCCGCCAATCCCTGAATCTGTCTAACAACAATTCCCAAGCGCTCGCCCGGCATCAAATTTCATCGTCCAAAAACGGGTTATGAAAGAAGACCTGTGCCGCGCTGAGCCATGCCCGGTAAGTCAAAGCTTGCGAAAGTACCGATCCGCCGCTAGATTGCCGCCCCCTCTTGGTGCAGTGACCAAAATGACGAAATTCCATATCCTCCCGTTTCTTCTCTTGAGCTTGGGCGCTTGCGCTGAAGCCGAGTCAGATCCTGTTCAGGCGGAAGCTTCTGTCGACATCTGCGAGCAGGCCGCCCTGCACCGCCAAGAGTGTGTCGGCGACTACGTGACACCACCCGAATGCGACGCCTCTGCGGAATTTGCCGCACAAGAGTTGCTCAATACTCCATGCGAAGATTTTTCTGGTCTAAGCGCGAACGGGAAATCCGATGGGGCCCTGTGCGATTGGTTTGGTACGGGGTGTACGCCTGACGAGCCTATATTTGCTGGGCCAGCCTGTGCCACCGATGCCGATTGCGAGACTGGATTCTGCGCTGAAAAGCATTGTTTCCAAGGCGTTGCTTCCGACGAATTCGCGCAGATGCTCGATCTTCACACTCAAACGGATGAGCAAGTCGGCAGCACGACTCAGCTGCTGATTCACAACGCGGAAACCCGGCAATTGCGCCACGATCTGGCCAGTCAGGCCACGACCTCGCTTCACTTTTCGGCGTTCATCATTCAAGACGACGACTCCGGCCACGAAATGGTCGCGGACTTTGTGGCCGCCGCCCAACGTGGTGTGCGCGTGCGGGTGATCGTAGACGCGACCACCCAGAATACGTTTGCGGACTACAAGATGTTGGTCACTCTTGCCGAAGGGGGCGTCGAGGTTTTGGCCTTTAACCCGGTGACGGAATGGTTCGGCCTTCGCACCTCGATCGACATGTCCGCCAATGATCGACTGCACGAAAAAATCTTGGTCGTGGACGGCCGCGAAGCCGTGATGGGCGGCCGAAACGTGGGCAACGAATATCTCGTAGATGGTCAATGGCGAGATACCGACGTGTATGTTGCAGGCAAGGGCGTGGAAGGCATTCAGCGTCTTTTGTTAAAAGACTGGGACCGAATCGCATCATTTGAAGTCGCTGGCGGTTGCGAGAGTCAGGCGGATTGGGGATTTGCATGTCCAACCGAACCGGTCGCCGAAGACCCGCTCTACTTCCCAGAACTCGAAGAATTGGGACCGTCAAAAACCCGCGCTATTTTTAGCGACCCATTTTATCAAGAAACTCCCCTCGGGTATTTCACGACCTTGGCGCTTGTGCGTTCGGCCAAAAAGTCGATCACGATTGCGAACTCCTATTTTGTGCCGCCACGTCGCCTGCGCGTGCACCTGAAGGCTGCTGTGCAACGTGGGGTTGAGGTCAAGGTGTTGACCAACTCGTTGGAAAGCACCGACGCATGGTGGATGTATTACGCGTCGATCAATTATTACAAAGAATTGATCGGAGCCGGCATCCAGATTTATCAATATAACGGCACGGAAACGATGCATTCTAAAACAATGCTTATCGACAATGAAATGGCGGTCGTCGGCTCGTTTAATCTGGACCCACGCAGTGCCGTAGACAATTCAGAATCGATGTTATTGATTCGCGATGGCGAAGTGGTTCAGCATCTGAAAAACGCGTTTGTCACCGACTTCGCATTTTCGAAGCCCGCCACAGCCAACCTCTCGATCGCCGAGCTCGCCAAGGCCAAGACCCTTCGCCTGGCTGAACCCTTGCTGTGACCGGTCCCAGCCTGTGACCCGTGACGGGTCCGCTCGGCTCCAGCTTGGCACTCGTGACTTGAACTATCGAAAACGCCTATCGATCCCATAAATTGCGCCATCGGCGTCCTGGCCAGGCCAACAATGCAGCGCAGGGTCAGTTCCCTTGAGCGCTCCGCAAATCATTCCGTTCAGAGTCGCATCGTGCTCCAATACCGCCAGTGCCGGCGAGAGCGTGGAACCCAGCTCCAAAACAAGGTGCTCGGCAGGCAGTATGGTCCGAAGACGACGCCCGAGGTCGCGATGGACCTCAGCTTCCGTACGTAAAAACACGACCGTCGAGCTTTTGTTATAAACGCCCTGAAAGGGACCGTGCACAAAGGCCAAGACATCGACCACCGGCACGACCGCCGACCAGAAGGCCTCGAGCCATTTCCAGCGCAAGCCGTGAGAAAACCCATTGATTTCACCAGCCGTCACCATCGTCATCGGTTGAGCCCGCAGCTGCGGCCCGTGTTTGAGCCCCATATCCAAGCCGCACGCAAACGCGTTTTGGTAGCGTAGGGTCAACTCGGCCACATCAATCGACCAAGGCAGGCGATGGGCTCGATGGCTTGCCAGGTCTTGCGTTAGGCAAAACACGCCCAGCGTCGACCAAGCAGGCCCCTGAACACGAATCAAGAGGCCGTCTTCGGGTTCATCGGGAGGCAAGACGTAAACTTCGCCGCCGTCCTCGCGCCATTTGCCCAAGACAGGACACGCTTCGTCGTCAAGCGTAGTCACCAAAACGCCAGCTTCGAACTCGTCCAGACGGCCCAATAAAAGCCGTGCATTCGGCGAGAGGCGCTGCGAAAAAACCACCAACGACTCGCCGGCCCTTGCGATGGGCACTTCACTTAGAAATGACGACGCAGGAATCACCCGGGCATCGATGCCCATCGAGCGCCACAGATGTTCTGCGACCCGAGCAGGCCCCTCGGCCAAGCCAAGGCCAGCCAACGCCACCCTTCCCGATTCACCAAGCCACGCGGGATCGGGACGCTTTCGTTCAACGACGGCCTGAAATCCAGCAGCAATCCCTCCGCTGCGCCTCAACAAGGTGGCGACAGAATCAATCATTTAGACTCCGCCTGCGCGGGGTCATGTTTTTGAGAACTCATCACCTTCAGATAGGCGATCAGGCCATCGATTTCTTGGTCCTTCAAATGCGAAAAGGCCGGCATATTGCCGTAGCGGAAGCTCAACGGGTCCTTGATATAGGCCCGAATCTGGGCCTCGGGACGGTACTGGGTAATATTTTGAGGCACATTCAGATCCGGCCCGACCCGACCGCCTTCTTGATTGATGGAATGGCAACGTGAGCACTGCGCCTTAAAAAGCTCGTAGCCCTGCCCCGCTAGCCCTTTCGGATCCACGTCCACAGGGACGGTGTGCGGATAGATCTGCTCAAATTTGGCGACCTCGATCTCGGCCAACTGCCATGGGCGTGGGAAGACCTCGTGATCTTGCTGGTCGGCGCCCTTCCAGATCATATAAAACGGCCCGGGATTGGCTTTCTGCGGGCCAATCAGCTCCCAGTTCGGAGCGTCCATGTCCTCGATCGCAATGAATGCACCGGGGCGAAGCAGGTCCCGCCCGTTTGTTGGAACTTGATATCCGTCTTTGGCGCGCAGGATGAACTCTTGGTCCTTTAACCCTTGAAAATCCGCTCCGTAAGCGAGCTTGAGTGCAGGCGCCAATTCAAACGCACGCCAGGTCTTATTCTTTTGGTAATAAGGGTCAAAACCGGTCACGACCTGCAGCGGTGCGGCCTCGATGATTTGCTGCACCGTCAACGTCGCGACTGTTTCTCCCTTTGACTTAAATACCAACGGTTGCGCCAAACGTTGGGCGTCCACAGCCTCCATAGGCGCCGATTCGATCGGAACATCGACGGGCGGTTCACTTTGTTCGCACCCCATCAAAGTCAAAAAACAGACAAGGGCAAATCGAGCCATCAAGCTTGGGGCCATGAACGTTCCTCTTCCGGAGCCGTGAAATACACGACGGGTATGATGCCCGCGTAATACATAAGGTTCGGCAAAATCCTCAGCCCATGCCCCCATTCAAATCCGGACAAAATAAGCACGTCTGAGAGCGCCCACCCAACATACCCGACGAGGAAGAATCCAAAGACAATTTTTAGCCAACGTGCCGTTTCCCCACTTAAAGTCGCGAGACGCGGACGCAGAACAAAAGCAAAATACAGCGCAGCGAGTGCGATAAAGGTCACTTCGTAAGTCAGATAGAGCACGCGAGAAACCGCGAAAAAGTCGGGCGAAACCTTGCCGATCACGTAGACCATCAACGATGGAATGATGGCGATGGCTCCAGACCGCATCCAAACAGCCGGACCTCTCGAACCCGAAAATCGCTCCGTCAAAAGATAAAGCCGCCAATCGCCAAAGAGCACAAAAAGGAAAGATAGGATTGGGAAAATCGCCGAGGTTTCGCCCCCGAGCCGGCTGTAACCGCCTGTTATCATCGCGTCCGCGCTGGTCATGGCGAGCGCGCCAATCAAGAACGCCCAGAAGAAAGGAAGCCGACGCAAAACGACCAGCAACATGATGAATACGCTGGCCCAGGCTGCGCCCGGATTGTTCCAAGCGCTATTATAGAGTTCCTCGAACATGGCCGCCTTGGGTGCGCCGCAAAATGACGTGCAGGAACCTACACTGCGTCAATCCGAATAGCGAACCCTCCCGAGCTCAGTTGAGGATACTGGTGAAATCCCAGCCAGGCATTGGACAACGTCGTGTCGCCAGGCTGATGCAAGAGGAAGGGCTTCGCGCCAAGCGTCCACGCCGATTTCGTGTCACAACGGACTCCCTCCACGATAATCCCGTTGAGCCTAATCTGCTTGCTAGAAGGTTCATCGCAGATTCACCGAATCGCTCATGGACAGGCGATATCATGAACGATGAAACATGTGTCCGGAAAAACGGAGCCACTCCATTATGATTGAAAAAGGACGCGGGTTTGGGTCTGATGGCCACATGAAAAATTTAACACTCGGTCTTTTGATTCTCTGTTCCTGTTCCGACGACGCCCCTCAGGGCTGGTCGTTCATCGAACCGACCACTGCAACTACTGTCGATGCGACAGTTCAGGACATGCCAGACCCAGGGCCTCAGGTTACGCCCGCGGAACGGGTTTTCGAGGGAATCTGGCGCGTCGATCAACCCAGCCACGCGGGCTACGAAGTGACGCTTTATGAGTTCGGTGAACGCGGGGTCCTCAGGGAAATCGAGTCGATTGGGATGGGCAGCGGGCAAGTGCCTACGGGACGAGTGGCCCGTTGTGATGAATTTCAAGTCGACGGGTCGAATTGTGTGGCCTACGGGCCCGAGTGTTTGTTTTCGAACGAGTGGAAGGCAACAGACGCACAAACACTGCTGATCACGTCCGCCTGCGACGACGGTCAGCGTCGCAAAGTATCTATCCATTTTGAGGGCGACCTCGAGGCCTGGCAATCACCGAAGGTCAGTGTTTCGGGCGATGAAAACTGGTTTCATAACGACTTCGAGTGGGCTTGGACCCAATGCGCCACCGTCGAAGAATGCCGCGTGGGATTTTAGCGCGAAGCTGATTGAACCATTCGGGGTCAAAGGTGATGACATGAATCATCAACACCCCCCAGGTTAGGTCGGCAAAATCCACCGTCAGCAAAATGCCCAGGTGCATGCCGACTAGCGCCAGCCATACAAAGGGCCGCGCCTTCCGGAAAAGCGCGATAGGCGCACTCAATATCTCGAGGCCCAAGACTCCAAAGGTCATCGCCTTGAGCATCAACGGCTGGGACACCAATAGCTCGCGCAAGAATGACGGCCGGGCCAGCGGAGACTCCAACACATGCAAAAGCGCTGAACCGTCCAACCACGATTGGCTAACAAGCTTCGTTACGCCGCTGTAGGTATAGCCCAACGCCATGACCAGCCACGCCAGGTCGTAAAACGATTTTGGCAGCACCCAATCGTCCGAATCGGGTTTGGGCATCATCACGTGCATCAGCAGCAACCAACCAACAAAGGGAATTCCAGGATTTAGAATTAATGGATTCCGCCCCACCAAACATGCCCAGATGAACCAAACACCCACGGCGGCAAACCTGTCTTTGAGGCCAGCCATGAACATCAGCGACAACCCTGTCCCCGCGCATAAAAAGCCAATCACAAAGGCTGGCTGATCAATCCAACCC
>CAYMYJ010000033.1:12651-73606 GCA_964394615.1 uncultured Bradymonadales bacterium
ATTTGGAAAAAGCCGTACCAATGGACTGTCCGTGGCCGTCAGAGCCCCACCTCCCCCAAAAAGCTCGGCAGCCCAGGGAACCAACGCCATAAAATGGATCGATAAATAGGCGCCAAAAATAATTCTGAAATACGAATAGTTTTTCTGCGTCCAGCCCTTCATTTCCGACTCCCTTCGCAGTCGATATCCACGATCCTTGGGAGCGTCTCAAGCATGCCAGGAAGAGGGAAATAGTGAATCGAAACCGAATCTACAGTTTTCACATCGACCCCAAGCTCACGCAGGATTGGTGCGCCGTTTTCGGGACAAAGCCCAAACACGGACACGTCGTCAAACATCGGTTTTAAATGCGGATTTGCAATCAACATGGGGGCGGCGGCCAGCACGGCTCCGTAGACGTTTCTGCGGTTATAGGGGCCGTCCAATTTGCCATAATTATCATAATTAAGCGGCATTTCATGGGGACCGTCTTCGTCGGTCCAGACCAATAAAAACTTGGTCGAGAACGACTCCATCCCGCCTTGAGTTGTAAAAACCTTAGGGGCCGGCGAAGCAGCCGTGGCGGCGGCAATCGCTTGAATCGCCGGACTCCCAATCGCCGTTCCAGCCATGCCGGCAAGGCCAATCACGGCCAGCGCATTGAGCCTCCATCGATACGGGACGGGTGCGGGATCGTAAACGTCGGCGCCCCGCAGCATCGTTTGCAGGTCGTGTTCTTTATCGCCAAACCCGCATTTCCCTTCAAAAGTCTTGGGGTTATGGAAGGTCCCAAAAAGCATGTCCCAAATCGGAAGGTCTGCGTAATTTCGGTGGTGCAGGCCTTCTTCGTGATGGGCACAATGACTTTCAGGGCGCTGAATAATATAGCCGAGCCAATGAGGCGTCTTGATATTCCAGTGGTAAAAAAGCTCGGCCAACCCTGCCAATAGCGCGACTCCAGCGACGGCCTCGGCTGACAGGCCCATCACGCAATACATCACGATGCTCGACAACACCGCGTTGGCCACGACTTCGAAAGGGTGTTTGTAGAAACTGGTCACCACTTCGAGCCGCTGCGGCGAGTGGTGCAGCTGGTGAAACCAACGCCACAGGAAGTGGACTTCATGGCGAGCGCGATGCCACCAGTAATAGATGAGAGTCATCACCAGATAGCCCACCAGAGTAGCGCCAAGCGTTCCCAGGCCATCGAACGACCACAGATGGGTGTCGGGCATCGATGATTCCCACCACAGACCAAAGCCATAAACAACGGCCGCCTGGAACACGTTAAAAAGCAGCGCCCTGCCCCACCAGCCCTTGACGCGAGGCCAATGACGACCGGGTTCGCGGCACTCGGCCCAAATCATCAACCCACCCACGACCAGAACTATGATTGGCACCAACACGTTTATCTCCTTCGCTTCTAGCCGAGGAGAACTTCATGGATCGGGCCAAAACCAAACCCAGAAAGACATGTTGATTAACAACGACTTAAAATCAGAAGACAAAGCGTCCACGCATTTATTCGAGCAATAAATGTTCATTCGAAGAACATTTTACGTCCATCGAGCCGATAGGCTCACTCAATAACGGCATGCGGAAGCGCAGGCACGCGCAACATCAGCACCAACGCGGCGAGCAGCGCCATGGCCCCCGACGCGGCAAACGCGTATTCGCTGCCAAATTGGTCCCAGACAAAACCGAAGGTCGTGCTGGCAGCCAGCGCACAAAAACCAATCATCATGTTGTAGGCGCCAAACGCCTTGCCCTTGCCACCCTTGGACGAAAGCTGCGACACGAGGGCCTTTTCGGCCCCCTCGACCAAACCGTGGGACGTCCCGTAAATCGCGCCCAGCACAAATAACGCGGACACACTCGGCGCAAACCCCACCGCGCCCCAGGTCAACGCGTACACCGTCCAGCCCAGCGCCAAGGCGTTGCGTTTGCTGTATCGATCCGCCAATCGCCCACCAGAGGTTGCGGTCGCGGCTTTGACGACATGAATCGTAAACCAGAGCAGCGGCGCCAGAATCGGTGATGCTCCAAGGCGAGCCGCCTTGACCAAGATAAAAGCGTCGGTCGCGTTGGCGCAGGCAAAGAGCGCAATCGGAAGCAGAGCCCGCTTCAAGCCTGGCGACAAGGGTTCGGACGCCTGACGCGCACTCGGGAGTGTGCGCGGTGGTTCTTTGATGAGCGCCAAGGCAATCATCGCAAAAAAGCCAGGAACCGCGGCCCATAAGAAGACCTCTCGCATTTGTTCGGCGCTGGCATCATGGGCTGTCGTGACGCCCATCCACCAAAGCAAACCTGCGCCCAAAAGCGTTCCAAGCGCCGCCCCTGCGTGGTCCATAGCCCGATGAAACCCGAACGCTCGGGCCCCCATCGAAGAATCCGTGACCTCGGCAATCAACGCGTCGCGTGGAGTGGTCCGCACCCCTTTGCCGATGCGGTCTCCGACGCGAACCAAAAGCACATGCCAGGGCGCTGCGGCAAACGCAACAAGCGGCCGAATCACCGTCGACAACCCGTACCCGAAGAGCACAAAGGGCTTAAGCTTCTCGCGTCTGTCCGAGAGCAAACCCGTGACGTACTTTAACACGTTCGCGACCAGATCCGCGGCACCTTCGATCAAGCCGATAAACACGTTCGAAGCGCCCAATGAGGTCAAGAACGCCGGCAAGAGTGGGAAAATCGCCTCGCTCGAGATGTCGGTAAAGAGACTCACATAACCAAGTCCCACCACTGATTTTGGAAGCCGTTTTTTATCGACTTCTGCCGGTTCAAGCTCGGGGGATGACATAAATTCTAAACGCGAAAAAGCGCCCCAATCGGAAGGCCACCTCCCCAATCATTGAGGCCTTTCTGCCTCCCCTGACAAGGAAGAATCGAATGGACGCACATTGTGCGCCGAGCTAAAAACGCACGTTATTATTTCGCAACATGCGGGTCCATAAAGGTTTTTACAACTCCGATCTAAGCCCAGCTAAACCTTATTCCGTGCCGAAAATCGCCCGCCGGCCAAAAACAAGGATCGCTGGCACAGGCCGTGAAATAGATGGAAAGAATAAGTGAATAGATGACGGCAATCACAAGCGCGAAGGTGGGCCCCGATGAGCTATCCCAAACTCCACAAAGTGGCAAAAGAAGGCGTTCAGCCGAACCTTGAAAATTATGAAAAAACACGCGAGGAATTCCAGTGGTCCGCCGCTCGGGCTCAGCTCGATGGCCTACCGGATGGTGGCCTGAATATCGCGCATGAATGTGTGACCCGACACGCAAAATCAGAGCGTGCCCATCATGTGGCACTGCGCTGGCTGGGCAACGACGGCAGCACTCAAGATTTCACGTACGCCAAGCTGGACGAGCTCACCAATCGTTTTGCCAATGCCCTGAAACGGTTGGGTATTCAGAAAGGGGACGCCCTATTTTCTTTGCTGGGACGCGTGCCACCACTTTATGTGGGCATGCTGGGCGCACTGAAAACCGGAGCGGTATTTTCACCGCTATTTTCGGCGTTTGGCCCGCAGCCAATCCTTCAACGAATGAGTTCCGGGTCGGCCAAAGTGCTGCTGACCACCACAAAATTTTACCAAGACAAGGTCGCGGATCTGCGCAAAGAGCTGCCCAGCCTTACTCATGTCATCGTCGTCAAAGACTCGCCGGACGATGTCCTGCCGGATGACACGGTGGATTTCTGGGAATTGGTGAACAACTCCAGCCCCGACTTCCAGGTCGAAGCCACCCAACCCGAAGACCTCGCCCTTTTGCATTTCACCAGCGGCACAACGGGCATGCCCAAAGGCGCGATGCACGTGCATCAGGCGATCGTTGCACACCATATTACGGGGCAATTTGCGCTCGACCTGCATCCCGACGACATCTTCTGGTGCACGGCCGACCCCGGCTGGGTCACCGGTACTTCGTACGGCATCATTTCCCCACTCTCGAACGGGGTGACGATGCTCGTCGATCAGGGCGAATTCAACGCCGAGCGTTGGTATCAAACGTTGCAGGACCAGAAGGTCACGGTCTGGTACACCGCGCCGACCGCGATTCGGATGCTCATGAAATCGGGCGCCGAAGTGCCCAAGAAATTCGACCTCAGCCGTCTTCGTTTTGTCGCGAGTGTGGGCGAGCCACTGAATCCAGAGGCCGTCGTGTGGGGACAAGAGGTCCTTGGTTTGCCCTTCCACGACAACTGGTGGCAGACCGAAACCGGCGGCATCATGATCGCCAATTATGCCTCGATGGACATCAAGCCTGGCTCGATGGGAAAACCACTTCCGGGCATCTCGGCGGGCCTCATCAATCGACTGCCCAACGGCGAGATGCGTGTCATCAAAGAGGCCAACAAAGAAGGCGAGCTTGCACTGATCGCCGGCTGGCCCTCGATGTTTCGTGGCTATTTAAATCGCGAGGAAAAATATCAAAAGTCATTCTTCGGAGATTGGTACCTGACCGGCGATGTCGCTTACCGCGACGAGGACGGCTACTACTTTTTTGTGGGACGAGCCGACGACCTCATTAAATCATCAGGACACCTGATTGGGCCTTTTGAGGTTGAAAGCGCCCTCATCGAACACCCGGCGGTCGCCCAGGCTGGCGTGATCGGGAAACCCCATCCTGTGGCAGGCGAAATCGTAAAAGCGTTCATCGAGCTGAATCACGGTTTTGAAGCCAGTCCAGAGTTACGCCGTGAAATCATGGCGTTTGCCCGCAACCGACTTGGGTCTGCCGTGGCTCCGCGTGAAATCGAAATCGTTGACGAACTGCCACGAACCCGAAGCGGAAAAATCATGCGACGACTTCTGAAGGCTCGTGAACTTGGCCTGCCTGAGGGCGATATCTCTACACTGGAAGGAAAAGCGAATGACTGAACTTTCGAAAGAGAAAGCCCATCACCTTTTACACCAAATGTTGCGCATCAGGCGCATGGAAGAACGGTGTGCGGACCTTTATACCCAATCCAAAATCCGTGGATTTCTTCATCTCTATATTGGAGAAGAAGCCATCGCTACGGGCGTGATGGACTGCCTTAACCCCGACGACGCGATTTTGGGGACCTATCGAGAACACGGTCATGCCTTGGTCAAAGGCGTAAGCGCCGACCTGATTATGGCCGAAATGTTCGGCAAGGTTTCGGGATGTTCGCGAGGACGCGGCGGCTCGATGCATTTGTTTTCCGCCGAACACCGCGTCTACGGCGGCCACGCCATCGTGGGGGCCGGAATGCCCATGGCCGTTGGCCTTGCACTCGCTGAAAAGATGCAGGGACGAGACCGCGTCACCGTTTGTTTTTTTGGTGAGGGAGCCGTGGCTGAAGGCGAATTTCATGAGTCGATGAATCTTGCCGCGCTCTGGAAATTACCGGTTTTATTTTGCTGCGAAAATAATCAATACGCCATGGGCACAGCCCTTGACCGCTCTGAATCCCAGCAAGATATCCACCTAAAAGCTGCCAGTTATAATATCCAATCGACTCAGGTTGATGGCATGGATGTCTTGGCCGTTCGCGAGGCCGCAGACCAGGCGGTTCAGGCGATTCGACGCGGAGAAGGACCTCGTTTTATCGAATTCCACACCTACAGGTTTCGTGCGCATTCGATGTTCGACCCTGAGCTTTACCGCGACAAAGCCGAGGTCGAACATTGGAAGGAGCGCTGCCCCATCACAAGTTTCACTCGCAAGTTAAAGACGGCGAATCTGCTGACAGACGCCGAGTTCGATGCGCTCGCAAAATTGGCGGAAGACGAGGCGGAACACGCCGTAGCGTTCGCCGAAGCCGCCTCTTGGGAGGACGTCGAAGACCTCTATCGTTTTGTTCATAGCGAAGTCCAAGATGGAGGTTCGAAATGAGCACCCAAAATACTTCAGAAAAAATCACCTATCGAGAAGCCATGCGTCGCGCGATGCATGAAGCGTTAACTCAGGATTCGCGCGTGTTCCTGATGGGCGAAGACGTCGGAAAATACGGCGGTTCGTTCGCCGTTTCCAAAGGATTCATCGAGGAATTTGGTCCCGAAAGAATTCGTGACACCCCACTGTCTGAGAGCGGCTTTGTCGGCACAGGAATTGGCGCTGCGATAGGCGGCATGCGCCCCATCATCGAAGTCATGACGGTGAATTTCAGCATGTTGGCGTTGGACCAAATCGTGAACACCGCCTCGACCTTTCTCCATATGTCTGGCGGGCAAATCAACGTCCCAATTGTGATTCGAATGACGACCGGCGCGGGACGACAATTGGCGGCGCAGCATTCGTTGAGCCTTGATGCCTGGTACGCGCATGTTCCGGGGCTCACCGTCCTTGCCCCCGCCACGATCGAAGACGCACGAGGCATGCTCGCGACGGCCTTGGCCGACCCCGACCCGGTGATCATTTTTGAACACGGCGGACTCTATAATATGGAGGGAGAGCTTCCGGCGGGCGCCGGGGCGGTCGATATCTCTAAAGCGGCAATCCTTCGCAAAGGGACCGACATCAGCCTTATCACCTACGGCATCGAAGTCTTTGCATGCCTGAAAGCCGCAGAAATCCTTGCCGACGAAGGCATCAGCGCCGAGGTCGTGGACTTGCGGGTTTTACGCCCTTTGGACTTCGAGACCTTCTTGAATTCGGTGCGTAAAACCCATCGTGCGCTGATCGTCGAGGAAGACTGGAAGACCTGCGGCATTGGCGCAGAAATCGGCATGCGGCTTGCCGAAGAGGCCTTCTTTGATTTGGACGCCCCCTTAAAAAGAATCGCCAGAAAAGAAGTCCCCATGCCCTATTCGAAACACATGGAACAGGCCGCCCTGCCCCAAGTTGAAGACATCGTGGAAGCCGCCCGTAGCCTGGTGAAACCTCATGGTTGATTTCAAGATGCCCTCGTTGGGCGCGGACATGGTCGAAGGCACGCTGTCGGCTTGGGTCGTCAAGGTTGGAGACCACGTCAAACGCGGTGACCTGATCTGCGAAGTCGAGACCAATAAAGGCTCGATCGACGTCGAAGTGTGGAATGACGGAGTCATTACCGAGCTTCTGGTCGAGCCTGGAACCAAAGTTCCAGTGGGGCAGACGATTGCGACCTTGGCCGAAGGCGACAGCGTGGAGCCGTCACCTGCTCCGATCGAGGCACCCACGCCTGCGGTTATGCCGGCACCAGAACCGCCCTCAGTGCAGGTGCCATCCGTTGCGCCGGCACCGACTGCGGCGCCCAAACCGGCCACCACCGCCGCTGCGCCGGCTCCACGGGTTGATGGAGACCGCCCCATCGCATCCCCTGCAGCACGCCGGCGAGCGACCGAACTCGGCGTCACATTAGGAGGAATTCGTGGAACTGGTGTCGACGGCGCGATTACGTTGGACGACGTGAATGCCCACAAAAATGCGCCAGAGGCTCACCGCCGTGTGTCACCGGTAGCGCGAAAAATCGCCACTCAACATGGCCTTGATGTCGAAAAAATCGAAGGACACGGCGCCCATGGTGCGGTCGTTCAGGCCGATGTCGAAGCCGCCCTTCAGCCGCCTAAATCCGACCCGAACGCCAAGATGCGAGAAGCCATCGCGGCGGCCATGGCCAAGTCCAAACGTGAGATTCCGCACTACTATTTGCAGGAATCCATCCCGATGGAAAATGCCCTGAAATGGCTCGAAACCTTCAACGCCGAACGCTCGGCAACACAACGGATTCTACCCGCAGTACTCTTAATCAAGGCCGTGTCGCTTGCCGCGCAGGATTTCCCGCAGATGAACGGATTTTTTGTGGATGGCGCGCATCGGCCAAGCCCCGCCATCCACGCCGGTTTTGTGATTTCTTTGCGGACGGGTGGACTGGTCGCCCCTGCCATTCACGACGCAGAAACAAAGGACTTGCCGACCTTGATGTCCGACCTTCGTGACCTTGTGGCACGCTCCCGCAGTGGGAAATTGAGGGCCTCGGAAGTCACGGATTCAACGCTGACCATCACAAGCCTTGGAGACTTGGGCGTCGAAACCGTCTTTGGCATCATCTACCCGCCGCAAGTCGCCATCGTAGGCTTTGGACAAGTCAGCGACCGGGTTGTCGCCGACCACGGCATGGTGGGCATTCGACCCATGATGACCGCGACCTTGTCGGGCGACCACCGAGTCAGCGACGGCATCACCGGCGCAAAATTCCTAAATCGAATCAAAGAACTTCTGCAAACACCGGAGAACCTATGACCCCTCAAGAAACACGCGCCGCTCTGGAAGAAATCATCATGGATGTCGCGCCAGATGCCGACGTTCATGCCGTGGGCGACGCCGCGAATTTCCGAGAAGTCTTGGGCCTCGACTCGATGGACTTTTTGACGATTGTGGAGCGCATCGCCGAGCAAATGGGCGTGGAAATTCCGGAGGCGGACTACACCAAAGTCGAGTCACTGGTGGGTCTCACCGACTTTGTGGTCGCGCACGCTTAGGCCTTCGGCCGTTTTCAGTTTTCGGTTCTCAGTCCGGCAGGCATGCCGCTGATTCCCATTCTGCCATCTCCTGCACTATAGTGACGGCTCACCCGGCCCGGAACGACATGCCTTCACCACGACAAATCATCGATGCTCCTCAAATTGGGGACCGCTACTTTTTCCCGATGAAGTCCAAGGTGACCAATGCCGTCTACGTCCCAATCGACGCCGGTCGCCTGTCTTGCTGGCGCTCGGACCCAGACGAAAATCGCCCTGTTCTGGTGCATTTTCACGGCAACGGCGAGTTGGTTACGGATTGGATCGACAGCCCGCTGGTGACCGCGATTAGGAATGCGGGTTGGGAGGTGTTTTTGGCTGAATACCGCGGTTACGCCGAATCAGACGGACAGCCACGACTGGCATCTATGTTGGACGACTCGCCCGCCATCTTAAAAGCCGTGAATCGCGATCCAAAAGACATCGTCGTTTTTGGACGGTCGGTCGGTTCTATTTTTGCCATCGATTGGATTCGCCGATTCCCGACCACGGCCGGTCTGGTTTTGGAGAGCGGCATCCACGATGTGCATGAACGCTTAGCCTTGCGGGTTTCCGCCGACGAACTCGGGCTCGAGCGACAAGCGTTCAAAAACATCATCGATGAGCGTTTTGACCATGGCGGCGTGTTAGCGGCTTACTCGGGATCGACCCTGATTCTTCATGCTGAACACGACCATTTGGTTGATATTTCACATGGTGAACGAAACGCGGATGCAGCCCAGAAGGCTGAGTTCATCCGGTTTCCACACGGAGACCACAACTCGATTCTTGCCGCCAATCAGGCGAGTTACCTCGCGTACCTGAAACGATTTTTGAGCCAACAGAAATGAAAGCCTTTTTTGGAATTATGACACTCCTGCTCGTGGGCTGTGGCCAAGACTACGCCAGCGACGACCAAGACATTGAGGCAGGACGCGCCTACACCAGCGACCAGTCTTTTCGACGCAGCGTGCTCGAAAACGCGATTGAAAATCCGAACAATTCGTACAGCGCCGAAAGACTCGCAAAATATGCCATCGAAGGCGGTTGGGACGACTTGCCAGAATACTCGCCGACCATCATCCCATTTGGTGTGGAAGACTCCGAGACCATTGAATTCGATGCCCCTGAATGGACCCACGAAGGCCTGATGGAGGCCGGCAGACTGGCTTTCGAAAACTACCCAATGAGGCCCGATTGGCGCTTCGATGTCCTACTGGATGCCCCGGAACGACACGCTGAGGCCGGGCTTGGGCAAGCGGCCGACGGGCGTATTGGCGGACTTGTGAAAGACACCGCGAAACCTGGGCTCGCGTGGACCTGCGCAACCTGCCATTCATCGGTCGTTGACGGCAGATATTTCAGCGGTCGTTCCAATGAAAACATCGACATTTCAGCGCTCTACAAAATGGCCGGAAAAACAAATACCGTTGTCGATACGTGGGGACCAGGACGCATTGACCCGACCAACGACCACACCAACAACGCCAGTAATGTACCTGACCTAAGAGCCGTGCGTTTCCAGTCACACCTTCACCTGAGCGCGACCCTCAAAAACAGCTTGATTGCCTTAGCGATTCGGGTCGAAACGCTGCTCATCATTTCGTCGGGCGAAACGACCAGACCGCCGCGCGACTTGGCGTTTGCGATCGCCTACTACCTCTGGAACATGGATTCGCCCTCCCCCATGGCCTCGGGAAAGGGCCGCTCTGTGTTTAAGGAAAACTGCGCATCCTGCCACCATCTTGACGGCACCACCGCGACGCCAATTCCAGTCGATGTGATCGGGACTGACCCCGTTCTTGGCCGCTCCGCAGCGCGGGGAACAGGCTACTACCGAATCCCCTCTTTGGCGCATGTAGGCACGCGCGGGCGACTCTTGCATGACGGGGTTGAAACGTCGCTGGACGATTTTTTGGATCCAACCCGATACCGACGTAAGGCTGGGCACGTCCATGGCACAACGCTGCCCGCGTCGGAGCGAGAAGCACTGGTCAATTTTCTGAAGAGTTGGTAAATCGACTTTCATATCCTTGCAGTTTTCCCAACACAGGCGGAAAATACGCGCCCTTGAATTTTGGAGTTCCAATGAATCGAATTATTGCTGTCCTGTTTGTCTCTTCACTTCTCGTTTCAACTTCGGCCATGGCAGACGTCGCTGTCGACCCATGCGAAGGAAAAGACACTGGCGCTGAGTGCACCCTGACTACCGGCGGCACCGGTACATGCGTAGGCGCTGCTGGCGCTCTCAACTGCGAAGCCGCAGCGACCAACAACGCAACCAACAACGCAACCAATAACGCCACGAACAACGCTACGACCGGCAACAACACGACGAACAACGCTACGACTGGCAACAACGCGACCAACAACACGACAACCACCGGCACGACAACTCCACCCGCTAAAACCGATGACGGTGGTTGCTCATCAACCGGCGACACCGGCGGATTGGTCTCGCTTCTGCTTGGGTTTGGTCTCGTCATGCTTGGCCGTAAGCGCTCATGATTCAATTGGTGGCGATGATAGTCACGCTCGCCATCGAAATTCCTATTGCGTTGGCCTTCGGGCGCCTCACACGACTCAATACCGTGTGGTGGCGCCTTGCCGCGATTTCAGCGGCCGCCACGCTCCTTACCCACCCCTTTGTCTGGCTGATTGTCACGGATTGGATGAAAGCCGTTCCGTTCTGGCAACGTTGCGTCGTCGCCGAGACTTTCGCGCTTCTGGCTGAAGCCGTCATCTACTGGCGATTCACCGAGTTGACGCCTGCAAGGGCATTCGGTCTTTCGCTCCTGGCCAACGGCGTTTCGTTCGCCATGGGCTTCCCGTTGCGGGACTGGATCCTCGAGTTCGGTTCCTCGCTCTGACACGTCTTATGACCACGCTGGCGCTATCGCGCGGCATGGCGATTCTGCGACCGGCACGCAGGCCCTATGAGGCTGTCTAGGGCTCGCGGACCTACGACAAAAACAAACTCTATGCGACAGCCTCCCTAAGGCCTGCATGTGATTTGTGATTCTGCGACCGGGACGCCGACTTTATCGTCTGTATTTGGCGGACCAGTCACAAGTCGCAATGCCAGGCTGGAGCCTGGGACCAGTCACAACTCGCAACGCACAGAAAAAACGCTGAAAATCTAGCCTATTGCTATTCGTTCTGATTCCCCTGAAAATCACCGTTCAACCCGCTGAGAGCCTTCAAATGAATCGATTGAGCCAAGCCCTATTCGTGTCGTGCCTGCTGTTTTCTGCGCCCGCTTTTGCCGACATCGCGGTCGACGGGCCCCGCGATTCACCAAAGGTTGACGTCGAAGCCCCCAGACCTGACGGAATCGTCAAACACGAAGAAGCCGTGAAGCCCGATGAAGCAGCCACGCCCGAAGAATCGGCAACGCTCGAACAAAAAGAAGCGACCAAGACCAGCGGTTGTTCAACGACCGGCGGTGATCTCGCGTTGGTTTCGGTTTTGGCCGGGTTGGGATTGGTCTTTGTCGGACGAAAACGTCGGTGAGGCTTCGAACAGTCCAAGTCGCCATTATACTGGGTGGACTGGCCCTTTCGACACCCTCCATGGCTCAGGATATTGCGTCGATTCCTGAATGGACACTGCAGCTCGACCCGCTGACCACCGCACTGGGCTTTGTCCATCTGCAGGTCGAAAAAAGGCTCAGTGATTCGTTTTCAGTCTACGCGGGGCCCCATCTTCATCTTTTTGACGGACTCCTCGACAAAGAAAGCGGTGAATCCTATCGAGGTTACGGTGTCGAAGCCGGCTTGCGCTGGTTCTTCCTGGGCGGCGCTCCACAAGGCTTCTGGGCCCAGGTCCGCGGAGTCGTGGCGCATATTACCCCCAGCACCGATGTTTCTGGCACGGGCGGCTACCTGAGCGCGCTGGCTGGCTACACGGCTATCTTCGATGGCTGGTTCGTCCTGGCGGGCGGTCTCGGTGTGCAATACATGCATTATCACGTCGATGGCATCGGCCCGAAAGGCATCCTGCCTGCCGCCCATACAACGATCGGTGTCGCCTTTTAGGCACAAAAAAGGGCGCCACAAAGGCGCCCTCGAACATCGCATTCCGCGGTATTTATTCGGCCATCGCGTCGCGACCAAGGTCATCGGATTCGGTCGACAGACCAACCCAGCCCTTCACCTTTTCGGTCAGCTTATCCAAGAGCAAATACGCCGATGGAATCACGATCAAGGTCAGCAAAGTCGAGGTGATAAGGCCGCCGATAACCGCAACAGCCATCGGAGCACGTTGCTCACCGCCAGCTGAGAGCGCCAGAGCGACAGGCATCATGCCGAAGATCATCGCTGCGGTGGTCATCAGAATCGGGCGAAGTCGCACGACACCAGCCTGAACCAGCGCCTCAAAGCGCTCAAGGCCTTCTCGCCGCAGTACATTGGTGTAGTCGACCAAGAGCACCGCATTTTTGGTCACCAGACCCACGAGCATGATGAAACCAATCATGGTGAAAATACTCAGAGGTAGCCCAGTAATGGCCAGCAATCCAAGCGCACCGATCAACGAGAGCGGCAAAGAAAGCATGATGGTGAGCGGGTGAACGAAGCTCTCGAATTGTGCGGCCAAAATCAGGTAAATCAGCACCATCGCCAGCAAGAGTGCCTCGAGCATATAACCGACCGTTTCATTCAACGATTTCGAGTTACCCGCCGCCGACCCCTTCACCGAATCACTTGTCACCGTGTCCGCCACAGCCTGAATTTGCTCCGAAGCAGCCCCTAGGGCGATCCCCTCGACGTTGGCAAAAATCGTGACCTGACGTTGGCGCTGGAAGCGTTCAATCGTGGACGGACCGCTGGAAATTTCGACCGTGACCAGATTCGAAAGCGGAATCAATTCCCCGGTCGTGCGTGAACGCACCCGCATCGTCAAAATCCGAGACGGATCCGTTCGCAGGTCGTCCTTCATACGCACCGTCAACTCAAAGCGGTCACCGTCTGTTGCGATTTCAGTCGCATTTACACCCGCGTAGAGGGTGCGAAGCGTCATCGCGATATCGGCAACAGGCACGCCAAGGTCCGCCGCACGCGTTCGGTCGATGTCGACTCGAAGCTCAGGCTTTCCGTCACGAGACGACTTATCGACATCCACGAACCCTGGGGTTTCCTTGAGTTTGGCGATCACCACATCGGCAGCCCGATTCAGCTCCCCAAGGTCGTTACCACTCAAAATGTACTGGATATTGGACTGACGCCCGGCGCCACTCGCCACCTCAGAGATGGGCTCGACAGCGGTCGACACCTCTGGCCAACGTTTCAGAACCTTTCGAGCATACTCAATCGCCTCCGTCTGCGAGAAATTTCGCTCGGCGCTCTCGACCAATTCCACGTGAATTGTGGCCTTGGTCACAATGCCCTGCACGCCTCCGCCGATCGTGGCGAAGGTCAAACCCACGCCAGGTATCTCGCGAAGAGCCGTCGCGACGTCTTCGGAGATTTGAATCGTCTTTTCCAGCGGAGTCCCATTTTCTGTTTCGAGCAACACCTGAAACTGACTGTGGTCGGCTGGAGGCACAAATTCCTTAGGAATCACACTGACCAGCCCCAGTGACCCGATGAAAATAGCAACCGCACCGATCAAGGTGATGATTGGATGTCTCAATGAAACCCGCGCCGAAGATTCATAGACGCGGTCAACGGTTCCCAAAACGCTATCCATGACTCGACCAATAGGTCCAGGCTTCGCATGGGTCTTCTTGAGCAAACGAGCCGACAACATCGGAGTCAGCGTAAAGGCGACAAAGAGCGACACTGCCACAGCGAACGCCACGGTAAGTCCGAACTCGTAAAAGAAGCGACCGACAATGCCTTTCATCGTGGCCACCGGAATGAACACCGCGATGATCGACGCCGTAATCGCCATCACCGCGAGGCCAATCTCTGCCGTACCATCGCTCGCCGCCTGCATAGGCGTCTTGCCCATCTCGAGATGCCGATGGATATTTTCGATAACCACGATGGCATCATCGATCAAGATACCGATCGACAACGTCAGGGCGAGCATCGTCATGTTGTTGAACGTGAATCCCATGGCCTGAATGAACGCAAAGGTCGCAATCACGCTCGTGGGCAGCGCCAAGGCCGAGATAAACGTTGCACGCCAATCGCGCAGGAACATCAAGATGATCAAAATCGCGAGGATCGCGCCAAAGGCGAGGTCGAATTTCACGTCGTTGATGGTGTGTTCAACAAAGGTCGCAGTGTTGACTGGAACCGATATCTCCCAACCCGACGGAAGCTTCGTACGGGCTTCCTCAATGACGTCCAAAACCCCATGAGAAACAGAAACCGAATTGGCTCCGGACTGTTTCTGGATCGTCAAAGACACAGCGTCCACGCCGCTTAGCGACGCATGTGAGCGCTTTTCTTCCTCGGCATCCAGAACCTCAGCAACGTCCGAAATACGAATGGCTCGGCCCGAATTGGAGCTGATGATAATCTGCCCCACTTCTTCGGCTGAATAGACCTCACCCACGGTATTCAAGGTGAATTCTACTGCGCCCGTGTCCAGTCGCCCGCCGGGGATCTTGATATTCTGCGAAGCCAGAGTCTGAACGACGTCCGTCACCGAAAGCCCAAATGCATCCAAGCTGTAGGGATCCACTTTCACCTGAAACTCTCGGTCCTGACCGCCGATGATGTCGATATTGCCGACACCTTGGATGTTCTGGAGTTTTTGTTTCAGAACGTCGTCAGCGTATGCCGTGAGCTCGCGCGTCGAGGCCGGTCCTGACAGAACAATCGAAAGAATTGGGGCTGCGCCAATGTCTACTTTCTGAACGATCGGTGCTTCAACATCCGTGGGCAGCGACCCGACAATTCCCGCAACCTTATCCCGCACATCCTGTGCCGCTTCGTCCGCGTCTTTCTCGAGCACAAACCGAACCACCACCAAACCGACGTTCTCGGCGCTCGTGGATCGAAGTTCATCGATCCCAGAAATGCCGCCGATCGCTTCCTCGATGGGGTCGACCACACGCGACTCGATCGTCGATGGGTCGGCGCCTGGATAGACGGTAGTGATGGTCACGACCGGCAAGTCGATCTCAGGAAAGAGACCCACGCCGATCCGAGGATATGACCAAATACCAAACACAATGAGCATCAACATCATAACGATGGTGAATACGGGTCTCCGAATGCTTACCTCTGCGAGTTTCATGGTTTTGCACCTTGGGCAGCCGTCTCAAGCTGCGCCTCGACAAACATGCCCGGGCGCAACTTCATCTCGGAGTTATCGATGCTGGTCAAAACCGCAAACGACCGCGAGCCCTGTTGCACTGCGGGGTTCACGCGTTCAACTGCACCGTCAAAAGCCTGCCCAGTAGACGGGATTCGCATCTTCAGATGGTCGCCGACGGCAACTTGGGAAATATAGTGTTCTGGCAACTGAATCCGAGCCCGCAGGTGACCGATCTCGGTGACCATCACCAGTGGCGCTGGGCCCGCGCCTGCAAACTCACCTTCGGCCGTGTTCACCTTAGTGACCACCGAATCGTACGGCGCACGGATCTTCGAATCCGACAACATTTTGCGCGCCATTGCGACCCCCACATTGGTCTCAGCGACGGCCGCACGCGCAACTGCAAGTTGTCCCGCAATCATATCGTAATCACTGTCGGTGGCGGCCTTCTTGTCCAAGAGCCGTTTCACCCGATTATACTGGCTCTCAAGCATCTGGACTTGCGCCTTGGCGCGACCCTGAGCGGCCTCGGCCGATTGAACTCGCAGGCGGTATTCCGCGGGGTCAATGTCAACCAGAGGGTCGCCCTCAGCCACGATTTGACCTTCCTCGACGTAAACCTTTCGAATCAATCCTCCGACATTCGTCGCAACATCTGTGGAGCGGTAGGTCTCAATGGACCCTGTAAAAATCGCCGAATTCAACGCACCAGAAGCGATTGCTGCCTTGGCAGAATCCTCATTAGCGGCCTTCGTCGTTTCAACAGGTGCGTCTGGGGCCGCCGATGGCAACGCCACTTTAGCTTCGCCGCCACCGCAGCCTGTGAGCGCAGCCACCAGGGCTACAGTCGTGAACATTTTGGATTTCATTAAATGTCTCCCTGAATCAAGTTTTCGGCGGTGACGGTGCGACCAATGGCCCACGTCAACTCGGCGCGATTGACTAAGCCCTGATAATAGGCTGCATCGCGGTTATTTTTTGCTTCGGTCAATGCGGTCTGGGCCGCCAACAGGTCCGTCGAGGTCGATTGCCCGGCCTCGAACCTTTCGTTTTCTACTCGAAATGCCTCTTCGGCCTGCGATACCGCGCTTGAGGCGACCTCATGCATCTTGCGTGATGCCTCGTAGTCGTACCAGGATTTGCGAACCTGAAGGCCGATTTGACGGCGAACCTGCTCTTTCGCAAGCTTCACTTTCACCACCGATGAACTCGCTTCATCGACCGCGCTTTGCGTCTTGCCCCACTCGAATAGATTCCATCGCAATGACGCGCCGACAAAAAACGAGTCGGCATTCGAAAGACCCTGACCTTCGGTATGCTGGTATTGCGCGAGCGCCACCACATCCGGCTTATAAGCCGACTTTTTAAGGTCAACCTGTAAGTCGGCCTGATTGTATTGACCGTCCAGATTCTGGATCTCATCTCGCTCCGTCATGGCCACTTCGATCAGCGCTTCCAGCGACGTGGTAGGCGCTTGCAAAGTTCCGACTTCCAGTTCGGCAGCATCCAGGTCGGTGCCGTCGTTTTCACCTAACGCCACGGCAAACGCCGACGTCGCGAGGTTTAAGTCAGCCTCGGCACGAAATTCACGCTGTTGGGCCGCAGCCAGCGCGACGTCGATTCGCAATTTGTCGGCATTCTGCGCGGCTCCGGCTTCGACCAATATCTGCAAACGGTCGGACTGAGCCTTGAGTTGCGTGACCTCATCGCTCGAATTCGCAACAGCCTTTCGGGCCTGATTCACACGAAGGAACGCCGACGCCACATCACGGCGCACTCGACGCTCAGAGGCCGACACATTGGTCTTGGCAACTTGAGTCGAAATCTCAGAGATCTTGGAAGCCAGATGAATATCCCAAAGCGGAGTCAACGGCTGGGTCAGCGTCAACGAAGCGTCCCAGGTCACCTGGTCTCGCAGCGTAAGTGTCCCCGTAGAAAGCAAGCCTGAGATCAGCTCTTCATAAGGGGTCTCGGGTGGAGGAAGGTTCGCTCCGAAGGCGTTAATATTGACCTCATTCGCGTCGGTCCAAACCTGAACATTCGCGGCCGCATCAAGCTTCGGACCGTATCCAGCTGTCACCTGGCTCTCACGTGCCTGAGCACTGACCACATCGGTTTGACTGGATTGAATATCCGGATGATTCGCAGTCGCCCGCACAAGCGAATCGGCGAGCGAAAGCGTCTCGGCCGAGGCCGGAATCGACCACAGGCCGACCAGTGACACAGCCAAGAGCGTCAGGATCGATTCACCGCACCGTGCAAGAAAAGGTCGAGTGAAACGTCTGCCATCTTCTTCAGGTCGGTTTCCGGCATCTGAACCCAGAGTGCACCGAGCGAGTCCATCATGCCCCGAAAAGCCAGACCGAGTTGCAACGCCGAAAACTGAGGACTCATCGCGCCAAGCGCCAGGCCTTCCTTCATCTGATCCACGAAGAACCCCAGATGCTCCTCCTCGCGTTTGTAACGCCGCGGGTCGCCGCTTGCCCGAATGGCCGGGGCGGCTGCCAGGACCGCTAGATAGAAGTCCGGATCCTCCAATGCGAAGTCCGTCATACGGCCCATCAGCCAACGAAGTCGTTGCTCGAAGGTCAAGTCTTCCGGAATTCCCGCGGCAAAAAGGGCGAAGATTTTCGAATACGCTCGGTCCCCGAGGGCATCCAGAATCGCTTCCCGATTCGCAAAATGCTTGTAGAGAGCCGACGTCGAATAATTTGCCTCTTCGGCTATCTGATCGACGGTCGTTCCCATACCGTGCGTTCGAAACGCTCGGGCTGCGGCCAAAAGTATCCGATCCTGAGCGTCTTTGCTCGAGAGTCTCTTCTTTGAATTCATCCCGCGTACCTGGGCTGTCTGCGTGTGGCGCCGAAGCTATTTCTGGTTCTTCCATCTGACAAGCTCACTGTGAGTCAAACAAGGATTAGGTGAAAAATAATTCACTAACGGTCGTGGGATGAAGGATCCGAGAAACGGTTTCGCCGAAAATGGTTTTTTTGCGTGAGTGTGGAATGCACGATGTGACACCCACTTGTGCGGATTCGACCAGGCGGTGTACTCATGAAAAATGAAACTTCCAAACCTCATCGCCGTTCGTTATGCCGCCCCCTTAAAGGAGGGAGGCTCACTTCCAGCCATCGTGGAAACCGCCGAAGACGGCCTTTTTGTCGTGAAATTTTTAGGGGCCGGGCAAGGCGCCAAAGCACTCGTTGCCGAAATCATCGTTGGTGAATTGGCACGACGGATTGGATTGCCTGTGCCAGATCTGGCGCTTATCGACGTGGACGCGTCGTTTGGACGCACCGAACGCGACCCAGAAATCCGAGACCTTCTGAAGGCGAGCACTGGCGTAAATGTTGGGTTGCGCTTCATGGAAGGTGCGTTGAACTACGACCCCGTCGCCGCAGCCGACCTGGTCGACCCGACCTTCGCCGCGGATCTGGTTTGGCTGGATTCGTTTGTCACCAACATTGACCGAACCGCACGAAACCCGAACCTTATGGTCCATGAAAACGTGCTTGTGTTGATCGATCACGGTGCGGCGCTCTATTTCCACCACGCGTGGTCGAACGTGACCGAGAAGTCCGCGCGAACCCCCTTTGCACCGATCGCCAACCACGTTCTTTTGCCCAAGGCTGCGAGCATCGAAGAAGCGGACGCGCGCATCATGGAGCGAGTCACGCCCGCTGTATTGACGGAAGTGCTCGGAATGGTCCCTGATTCTCTGCTCTTGCACACGCCGCTGGGCGTCGAAAGGCCGTTCGAAGTCGCCGAAGATGCTCGCCAGGCCTACGTGAACACTCTAATTCAACGGCTCTCGGAGCGGGCCTTTGTGACCACCGCTGAGACCGCCCGCCTTGCGTTGGCGACTCCATGAGCGACTGGTACGACTTCGATTTCGCGTTGATTCGGCTGGTACCCTGCGTTCATCGCGGCAATGCGATGAATATCGGTTTGGCCATGTACGCGCCAACGGCGGGGTTCATCCAGGCGATCTTTGTCGATGACCTTGAACCACTGCAAGGATTTGCGCCACACGTGGACCTGAGTCGCCTTGAGCTCTACTTGAGCTCATTAGAAGCGATTGCGGCGGGGGCTCCAGGCCCGATTGGCTCGATGAGCAAATCCGAGCGCTTCCATTGGCTCACGGCCCCACGCTCCGACATCATCCAGTCGACGGCGCCACATCCTGGACGAACCCAAGATCTGGCGCTCACGTTCAAGAATCTATTCGAACGTGAAGTCCTGGCCGGGCTGCCTCGTTAATTAGCCGCCTATCGACTCCAAATCAGGGGCGCCATTCGACCGTGGCACCGACCATCGGCCCACCGTAGTCGTTGTCGACAAGGCATTGAAAGCCAGGCCGGTAGTCACAGTCTTCGTATTCTTGCGTGGTGATATTTCCATAACCAAGGGTGGGTGTTATGAAAACGCTCCCCTTATTGCCGTTGCCCTTGACCATGGTGCGCAAGCCAATCTCTCCGAAGATATGCCCTGGAAGACCTCCGCCTCCGCGGACGATCATCCATGTGTCCGGCAACAGCACACCAATCGGCGCCTGAAGCTCACTTGCGATGCCGCCAAAATCCCATTCTTTATTACGAACCACAAAATTGGTGGTGGTGGTCAGGTTGAAGCCATCACGCGCGCCCAATCGCACGTATTGCCCCGCCGAAATGCCAAACTCCATCGTGTCGGGAAGAGCCTCCCCTGTGGCGACTTCTGAGGCCAAATCACTGGCCTTGAATCGGGCAACCCCGACCCCAAGTCCGACCTGAAAAACCCGAGCGTCGTAGGTGAAGAATGCGTGACCTGCAAACGCGGCTGCGCTGCCTTGATCGGTAATCGCAAACCCCATGGGCGAAAGGCTCAATTCGATGGCCATGGGTTCTTCGAACCGATGCATCCACGATGCATCCATAATGGCCCCGCCACCAAGCGACCCTAGTGCAAGGTAGGGACGAATGGTCATCAAAATCTCGTCGGATCCTCCATTACGAGGAGGGGCCAGATAGTTGGCCTTATAATCGACCGACGTGTATCTCGCTGGCGTACCCACGTTAACATCCTCGTTCATACCAACTTCAATGACTGCGCGAGTTTCTTCGAGGCTCTTAATCCGTCCAACCGCGACGGTATCGTCTCGTTTGACCCGCTCACCTTCGAGCTGAATCTCCCTGGTTTCGTAGAACTCGACGTCGTCCCCTTTCTTGAAGCCATCGTTCGATCCGAAATCGACCACGATATCTCGCTCGTCAACCTTCAGAACTTTGCCTACTCGAATCGGCACGGAGTTTTCCTCGATATCACTTACCGCAACCTCCTGGACTTCGCGTGGTGCAGGCTCCTCAATGACTTCGGGCTCCTCGACAACCACCACTTCTTCGGGGGGTGCAATCGGAGCCTCGGTCTGCAGAACAAGTGGGCTGGAGCCAAGACCTTTGATGTCCATCCACACCTTGTCGCCAACAAGGTAGACGTCGAGAAGCTTGCCTTCGTAGCCCCAGATTTCCATGGGAATAGGACTTATGGGCTCAGAGATATCGACCACCAAGAGACCTGGCTTATCCGCGCACGTCGCCACAATATGCGCCGCATCGTAACGAAATATGGTCTTTGGGCGGCACGGCATGGGCGCCTCACCAACCACTTTTTTGTTGGATACAACCTGCATCGTTCGACCTGATGGCGCCGCGATATAGTCGTAGGTTGCCGTCTGGGCCGCGGCAGACGTGGCCACAAGGCAAGTCATCATTGGAAACATTAGCGCTGATTTTCGCATTTCGGCTCTCCTAGGAGGCTCAAACATTTAGGACGGATAAATCATTGTCGACTCTTCAATTAGCCAGATTCGTGCCACCACGACCGACGCAAAGCATCCCCAATGAATTCGACAAGATAAGGTATCAACTGCAAACCACACGCCTGCGCGTGGAGTATCTGCCCGCATGGGATTGCGGCAAACACACGCCAATTCGCGGCTTCGCCCCCAAGCCTTGCCTAATCTAGGGAATCGCATGCAGGCCAAGGGCCTGCGCACCAAGCGCAGCAGCACAGAAATCGTAAATAAGCCGAAAACGGATGCAATGTTTCAATCGAGGACGCGGATGGTCATCGTGGACGAAACTAAGAATGGCGTGCCATCGCCTTTTTTCCCGAGAGCACTCACGGTCAGAGTCGCCGGACCCGCTGAAAACACAGGTCCAAGCGGGTTTCCGGTGTCGGATGGCCCACTCCAAGTCGTCCCACTCCACTCGATTTTCTGAGAATGGGTGCCTACCACCAACACGCTCGGATCTTGGGTGGCCATGCACAGCCCGACATCACAAAGGCAGTAAACTTCATCAAGTGAGTTTTGAATTCGAAATGAAACGGTCAGGCCAGAGGGGCCTGGACGTTCGCACCCACCGGCGTCTTGAGACGACGGCACAACGGTCAGCGCTGAATCCACGCGAACCTCGTACGGAATCGAAACACCCGCAGCCAGCTCCGCTTTGGTCCAAGAGCAGCGCTCGCCCAAAATAGTGATTTCCACTCCGTCTAAATCCGAAGCCGAAACCACATCGCAAACCGTTGGGCCCACATCGACCGAAGCATCATCGACACCCTGGTCCCCGCCGCCCTGGTCCTCTGCCAAGTCCCAACCAGCATCGGAAAGTCGTTTGGAGTCGCCGCCACTTGAACAGGCAGACAGAAGCAGTGCAAACACCCAAATCGGTTTCATGAAGTTCCTTTTGAAGTTACGCCTACCGTACTCCCCTTCGACATTCGACTCCATGCCCGCGAAAAACGCTCACTGCTCGCTGCTCACCACAGACCGCTCACTGCTCATTGTACCGGTCGCGATTCTGCCAATCCTCCATCCAACCCGGATACTCGGGCGACAGAGCGCTCACGGCATCGAGTGACGCAAGTTCGTCGGCCGATAACTTCAGATCTGCGGCCTGAATATTATCGTCGAGCTGCAGGTGGGTCTTGGCGCCGATGATGATGCATGTAACGCCGGGTTGATGAAGCAGCCATGCCTGCGCAACTCGCGCCACGCTGCAACCATGCGCCTCGGCGATGGGACGCATCGCATCTACACACTCAAACGCTTTGTCCTTATTCACCGGCGGGAAATCAAACGCCGAACGCCGTGCCCCCTCGGGGTTTGCTTCCTCGCGCGAAAATTTCCCAGAAAGAAGGCCGCCCGCAAGTGGGCTCCAAACCATGACCCCCAACGATTCTTCCTGGGCCATCGGCAGGACGTCCCGCTCCAAGTCTCGACTGGCAATCGTGTAGTAGGCTTGGACCGATTCAAATCGATTCCAGTCGTGCTTGTCAGAAATCCCAAGCGCCTTGGAGATCCGCCAAGCCGAGTGATTCGAAACACCGATATGCCGAACCTTTCCGCTCGTGACCAAGTCGTCCAAGGCTCGCAGCGTCACGTCCATTGGCGTGAGCGGATCAAACCCGTGGATTTGATAGAGGTCGATATAATCGACATCCAAACGTTTTAGGGATTCTTCGACTTCGAATTTGATATGGACTGGGCTCAGGCCGACCCCGTTCAACCCCGGACGCATTCTGCCCTTCACCTTTGTGGCGAGCACGAGGTTTTCGCGGGGAATGCCTGTCTGCTTGATGGCTTTGCCAAGCATCTCTTCGCTCATGCCTTCATGATAGACGTTGGCTGTATCCACGAAGTTCACGCCGGCCTCGACAGCACGCGTGAGCTGCTCATTGACGGCCTCTTGCCCTACCTGCCCGATGACTTCCCAAAAACCTTTGGAGCCCCACGTCATGGTGCCCAGACAAATTGTCGAAACCTGAAGGCCTGTGCGGCCCAGTGGACGGTATTCCATAATAACCTCGGTCTTTTTGCCGTTAACGAAAGTCACCCTTGGATGCCCAAAGCGCCCCCGGGATTCTGGGAAGCTGAAAGTGTCTGAATACATTCGCCTTCGCGCCCCGGTGACCTTGTGCCCCCACGCAAATCAGGGTCAAATGCCGTATTGATCGAATGGATATGAATATGAAGAACAATTTATTCTTGGCACTTGTGATTCTGGCGTTCGGATGTGGCGACTCTGAGCCCGCTTCGACGCCAGAAACCACCGAAGAACCAGCGATCACGAAAGAAGACGCTGCCGAAAAAACGCGGGACGGAAAATCCGATTTCACCCTCGACTACTGCAAAGCGCAGGGCTGGTACGGCGACGGATCCTGCGATTGGTTCTGCATCAAACGCGATCCAGACTGCAATGCCGAACCCCTATTCGAAAACCCGACAGGCCATGCCTCTAGCCTTCCCATCGTGCTGACGCATGGCTTCAATGCCGGCCGTGAAGGTTCATGGTCCTTCTACAAAGTCGAAGCTGCTCTGGTCGCGGATGGTCATACCGTCTACGTCGCGGAAGTCCCTGCTTTTGGCTCCGTGGAAGACCGCGCAGCAAGCCTCGCCGTACAAATCGATGACGTGCTTGCTCAGACTAGGGCACCCAAAATCCATCTCATCGCGCACTCGATGGGCGGAATGGATTCGCGTTACGTGATTTCAAGCCTCGGGTATGGAGACCGAATCGCGACTTTAACGACGATTTCAACGCCCCATCGCGGAACGGCCGTGGCCGATGCCGGAGTGGGATTGATTCCCGGGGTTGCAGATTCGGTCATCAACATGTTGGCGACCTTGTGGAGCAAGACGTTTAACGAAGTGGACGAGGACGCCAATGTCCGCGCGGCCCTCAGCGCGCTCAGCACAGATGGCGCGGCACGGTTCAACGAAGAAAATCCAGACGACCCGCGGGTGCATTATCAAAGCTGGGCCGGGGTCAGCAGTGCGCTCGGCCTGCATAACAGCAAAGACGAGGTCGCGTGTCAGGGCAAGTTGTTGGCTCATCCCAAGAGTGCCGACCGCATGAACCTCACACTCCTACCTGGGGCCGCGGTTATCGCCGGGCTAGGACTGACGCCGAGCGACGGCATGGCCACAGTGGAATCCGCCATCTGGGGTGATTTCAAAGGCTGCATCCCTGCGGACCACCTCGACGAGGTCGGACAGATCAAAAACGATGAAATCGATCCGTACACAGGGTTTGACCATATCGCCTTCTACCGCACGCTCGCCTACCAACTGGCCGCCGACTACGACTAATGATGGTCCTTTCAAGCTGACAAGGCCGTTCATCTGGCGGACATCACGCCTTCAGTTCAAGACCGTCGCTTTCCACCAATATGCAGTCGGATGGCTTGAGGAGTAGCGCGCCCTCGATAAACTCCCCATCACATTCCAAACGAACATGATCGCCGGGTCGCGCATCGAGGTTTTCGTAGAGGTGTTTCTGAAGTGCCGCGGGAAGTCCGACCGTACATTGCCCGTGCTGGGACACGAATTCTGCACTGGACCGAAAACCGACTGGCTCAACGCTAAACACGAACGTTCGGCGTGGTCGATCGACTGTTTTTTTCGTTTTCAGCATCTTGAGCTCCGCTCGTCCGTCTTAGCGGCTTGACGACTTCAAATCCTACAAGGATTGAAAACAAAAACGTCCCCCTCGCGTACCGATCGCAAGCGAGCCATAGGGCTCGCGGACCAATCACACTATCAGCCTCGTCATCGCCTTATGCGACAGCCTCCCTATGGGACCAGGGCTTACACAGGATTATTTGGGTCGCGTACAAATTCGAGAATTTGCCCGTGATACGAATCAGGCATGTCTTCTCGGGCGTCGGGCCGAGTGCGTTCATGCGAAAAACCGTGACCAATCATATGTTGCGAAAATCGCGAGCGATGTTCGCGGCCCGGATCCAAGATGATGACGGTGCAGGCGGGCTTGGAGTGGCGTGAAATGAAATCCGACAGGTCAAGGGCGTGGCCGCGTTCGTAGAGGACTTCGCTGCCAATAATCAGGTCAAAAAGCCCGAGTTCGGGCTGCATTTCGGCCCATCCGGTACGAAAGAATGGGATCGTTTTGTCGCCGTTGAGCTTGGCGTTATGCTCCAAAAACCGTCCTGCTTCGGGATGGTAGTCGGTGGCGACGATGTCGGCTCCTCGTTGGCTCAGCACCAAGGAGGCCAGCGCAATTCCGCAGCCAACCTCAAGGATTCTTTTGCCCTCGATGTCATATTCCACCATCAGCTCGGCCAGAGGGCGGGATGAATCCCAGAGCACACCGAAGAGGGGCCATGTCGCCGAGGAAATGCCGTACTCGGCCGCGATGCCGTCATCGTCTTGAAACTGATTGGTGTCGCGCAACGTGCGGACGTGGATATCGAGATCGCCGAATTCGACGGTTTGATAACGGTAGCGGAGAGAATCCATGACAGGCTCGCGATAAGAACCGCAGCGTGCGGAGAATTTCCGCGAGGCGAGGCCTCGCTACGTTTGAGCGGTCAGGGTAGCTGAATCGGTCGTTTCATGCGAGGTCCAACGATTGGACAAGTATATGCGGTTCTGCTAATCCTGCGCCCCTACAGTCGGAGAGTCCGACTGGCTCTTCTCGGAGAGACCCATTTTGCGGTCTCTTGCATTCCTGGAAATACGTTGACGACTTTTGAATCTTTGAATTTGATCGAGCCGCTGAATCAAGCGCTCGCAGCGAACAATTACATCAATCCCACTCCCATTCAGGCGCAGGCAATCCCCGCGCTGCTCGCAGGGCGAGACGTGGTGGGTTGTGCCCAAACGGGCACCGGAAAAACGGCAGCGTTCGCTTTGCCGATTCTCCAACACATTGCCAATTCCCCACAGACCGGCAAACCGCAAATCCGTGCTCTCATCTTGTCGCCCACACGTGAGCTTGCTTCACAGATCAGCGCAAGTTTCGAGAACTACGGACGAAACCTGAAGATCTACCAAGTGGTGATTTTTGGTGGCGTCAGTGAACGTCCTCAGAAAGAAGAACTGCGCCGTGGAGTCGACATCGTTGTTGCGACGCCTGGTCGTCTTTTGGACCTCATGAATCAAGGGGTCGTGGACCTCTCGCACGTCGAGTACTTTGTACTCGATGAAGCCGACCGCATGTTGGACATGGGCTTTGTTCCTGATGTTCGACGCATCCTTAAGGCCATCCCTGAGCGACGACAGAATCTGTTGTTCTCGGCCACGATGCCTAAAGCCGTGGTCGACCTTGCCAACTCGATGTTGTCGAATCCGCTCAAGATCGAAATCACGCCAGACGCGCCTACAGTCGATAAGATTGACCAGAGCGTGATGTTTGTAGCCAAGAGCGACAAATCACGTCTTTTGGCCGACATGCTCGAACGTGAAGATTTCGACCAGGCTATCGTGTTCACACGCACGAAACATGGCGCGGACCGAGTCCATCGTCGTTTGGACAAGCAAGGTTTTTCGGCAGCCGTGATTCACGGTGACCGCAGCCAAGGCCAGCGTGAGCGGGCATTGGACGCGTTCCGTGCCGGTAAATGCGATATCTTGATTGCGACCGATATCGCCGCACGCGGCATCGATGTCGACACCATCACGCACGTGTTCAACTTGGATTTGCCGAACGAAGCGGAAAACTACGTTCATCGCATCGGCCGAACCGGTCGTGCCGGTCGAAGTGGTATCGCGATTTCGTTTTGTGACGAGACCGAAGGTGCACATCTTCGCAGCATCGAAAAGACGATTGGCATGCCAATTTCAATGCGTGTGGATCATGACTTCCACTTGGAATCAGCCATTCCGCCGCAATCGACCTCAGGCGGTCGTTCAGGCGGCGGCGGCGGTGGAAATCGCGGCAACCGTTCACGTAGGGGTGGTCGCCGCTAGGTCGACTTGCCTGATCAGAAATTAAGAAGCCGGTTGGTGCATCAGCGCCAACCGGCTTTTTTGTGCCGATGACTTATGGCTCACCGCTCAACGACCAAACTGGATTCGCATCAGAACGGCCGCCCCAAAAAACGACAAAACCCCAATCAACCCCAGCGCCAGGAATTGAGAGTGCAGGTCCTCAAAACCGGCACCTTTAAGCATCACGGCGCGTGAGACCTCGACAAAATGGCGCATCGGATTGCCCATCGTCGCGATCCTGAGCACCTTAGGCATATTCGCGATGGGGGTCATAAAACCGCTGAGCAGAATCGCGGGAAGGATCGCAAAAAACGAGTTCAAAAACGCCTGCTGCTGGTTCTTTCCAAAGGTGCTCGCCAGCAGACCGATTGCCAACGCGCTCAAAATGTAGAGCGCGCCCCCGGCGGACAACACGAGCAGCGATCCACGCATCGGTACGCCAAAAACCAGGATACCAAGCGCGACGATTAGATAGAGTGTGACCATGCCAATCAACGCAAAGGGCAGTACCTTCCCAAGCATATAGAGCTCGGTGGACATCGGAGTCACCAACACCTGTTCCAGCGTGCCGGTCTCTTTTTCGCGACTCAGCCCCATGGCCGAAACAATTGTTGTGATGGTCATCAGCAACGTCCCGGCGATGCCAGGAACAAAAAACCACGAACTTGAAAGGGTTGGATTATAACGAATCAGTGGCCGCACTTCGGTCATCGCAAAAAGCGCCTGCCTGGGAAACGGGCTCCAAGTCGCACCAAACGCAGTCATGGCGTTCTGCGAGATCGTCGCGCTGTTTGCATCCCCACCGTTGACCAGAGCCTGCACGGCAGGATGATCCCCACGGTAAAGGTCAGCCGAAAACCCTCGCGGTATCACAAATGCGACCGATGTATCGCCGCGAACGATCGAGTCCATGGCTGCGTCGGGCGAGGGAGTCTCCAACGCCAAATCGAAGGTCTCATCGGCCAACAGTCCCGCCACAAAACTCCGGCTCTCGGCGCTGTGGTCGAGGTCAACGATCGCTGTAGGGACGTGGCTCACATTCAGATCGACGGCAAACCCCAAAACCAGAAGCTGAAACGCCGGAGCGACCAGCAGCATAAGAATCGTGCGTTTATCTCGTCTTGTCTGTCGAAACTCTTTGATCATCACGCTGAGTAGCTGATTCCACATGACTCACCTCAATTTGTTGTGCGTTGGAAACGAGCCACGGCGATAAAAGTCATCGCCACAAAAAATGCAAAGATGGCTACGCCATCCCACACCAGCTCTTCCCAACCATTCCCCCTCAAGACAATTCCCCGCACAGCCGTCATGAAGTGACTCGGAGGCAACACGGTCGCCAGTACGTAAAGCGGAGTGGGCATATTCTCGATGGGGAAGATGAACCCACTGAGCAAAAGAGTGGGCAGCAGCGTGGTGATCAAGGCGCCCTGCGAGGCGAGGACCTGATTTTTTGTCAAAACGCTGATCACGAGCCCTTGCATGAGTACCGCCAGCAGAAAGAGCAGCGTGAAGACAAAGAGCACCACCATGCTTCCTTCGACGGGGATGCCAAACACGAAGATGCCAACGCTCACAACCAGGACGACCTGCAGCAGCCCCAGCCACAAATAGGGAGCCAACTTCCCGAGCACGATTTCCACGCGTCGAACTGGCGTCGCAAAGAGCTGCTCCATGGAACCTCGTTCAAATTCACGGGCGACGGTCAGCGCCGTCATCATCACCGCCACCAACGCAGGAATCAGGGCGATCAGCCCAGGAACAATGAAGATCGCGCTCTTGAGCCTTGGATTGAAAAGAGCGCGGGTTCGCACGTCCACCATGCCACGTCGATTGGGCTGCATCGCGCCGATGATGGCACCGACATATCCAATCGAAACCGAGGCCGTATTATTGTCCGCTCCGTCGACAATGAGCTGCACGGTGCTCGGTTCGTTTCTAGCCAGCGACCGGCTATACCCCTTAGGGATCACCAAGGTCCCTCGGGTTGTGCCGTTTCGAAAAAGCGCTTCCGCTTCGCTGGCGGTTTTGGGCCGAGCCCGCACGTCGAAGAGCTCACCCACCGCCAAGCGGTGTTCCAACATGCGCGACTCAGGCGTGTTGTCTTCGTCCATCACCGCCAAAGGAACGTTTTCTAGGTCGAAGGAGATGGCGTATCCAAAAAGCAGCAAGAGCCCAATCGGCACAAGCAGGGCGAAGGCCAGCACCTGCGGGTCGCGCCTGATATGCAGCAGCTCTTTGTAGGCCACCACGCCCGTTCGGTTCAGCAAAATTCGAATTTCCTGGATCACGCGACCTCCCCTGCCACCGTTGCGGCGCTGGCGACAACGGCCAGAAAGACGTCCTCCAAGGAGGCGTCGGAATCTTCGACCGAAAAACTGGTAAAATGGGTCGCGAGCATCGACTCAATCTCGGCGCGTCGGTCGAGGCGGTCAAAACGCGCATGGACGCTTAGACCGTAGACCTGCACCGCTTTGAAGCCGTGCAGAGCACGCAATAGACCCGTCAATTTGGTGGCCGGAACGCCCGGCACCGAAATATGAAACATCGCGCCTGGGACGTGGGTGTCCTTGAGACCTCGAGGCGTGTCCAGCGCGACAAGGCGGCCGTCCACCATCAACCCGACTCGATTGCAATACTCAGCCTCGTCAAGGTGGTGAGTCGTCACAAAAATCGTTCGCCCCGCCGCGGCAAGTTCTCGGATGGCTCGCCAAAACATGCGTCGCGCATCGGGTGAAACACCCGCGGTAGGCTCGTCCAAAAACAGAATCTCGGGCTGATGCAACATGGCCGAAGCCAGCGCAAGTCGTTGCCTAAGTCCGCCTGGCAGCGCGCCAGTCAATGAGGTTTCGCGCTGCGACAAACCTGTCCACTCGAGCTGCTCGTTAATTCTTCGGCGCGCCTCGGCTCGAGGCAGGTCGTAGGCGCCTGCAAAAAACTCAAGATTTTGACGAGGTGTCAGGTCCAGATAGAGCGAGAATTTTTGGGACACGTAGCCGATGGAGCGGCGCACGTCGCTCAGTTGATGCACAACATCAAAACCGGCAACCTCGGCCGCCCCCGTGCTGGGCCTTAACAACCCAATCAGCATCTTAATCGTCGTGCTCTTCCCCGCCCCGTTGGCCCCCAGATAGCCAAAAATCTCGCCCTTCTCGACTTCAAACGAAACCGAATCGACCGCGACAAAATCGCCAAACCGACGACTTAGGTCTCGCACAATAATCGCGTTCATAGGGCCTCCGAAACGGCTGCAGGGTCCCGAATCAAAGCCAGGAACACGTCCTCAAACGTCGGTTTTTGATCGCGAATATCGACCGTGCCTGGGAATGACCGAATCTGGGTCTCGACGTCTTCCCCCTGATCGCGAACCAGGATCCGCAATCGACCGGCATCCGGAGTCACGTCGAAAACGTCATCACGGGCCAGAAGTGCGGTCTCGAGTTCCGCCGGTTTCGACGTCCCCACGCTCAACACTCGGTGTTTGAGCGCAGCCACTAATTTGCCTGGCTCTCCCATCGCCAACAGCCGCCCCTCGTGCATCAACGCGATACGATGGCATCGAGCTGCCTCATCCATATCCGGCGTCGAGACCACGACCGTGATGTTGTCGTCCACCAGCTCATAAAGAAGCGTCCAGAGCTCACGACGACTCACCGGATCGACGCCGTTGGTCGGCTCGTCCAACACAAGGAGCTTGGGGCGATGAAGCAGCGCACAAGACAGCGCCAGCTTTTTATACATGCCGCCCGAAAGAGCATCGGCGCGCCGGTTCGGAAAACGAGCCAGCCCAACCAAATTCAAAAGATGGTCGATCTGTTCATGACGTTCTTTGCGTTTTAGCCCAAAGAGACGACCAAAAAACTCCATGTTTTCCTGAACGCTCAAATCTCCATAAAGGCTGTATTGCTGCGGCATGTAGCCGATAGAATCCCGAACCTTTGAGTGCTCAGTTTCTTGCAAATGGCCGAGCACGGTCACCGTCCCCGAGTCGGCGTCCGTCAGCCCAGCGATAAGTCGAATGGTGGTCGATTTGCCGGCTCCATCTGGCCCGACCAGCCCAAAGAGTTCCCCCTTTCGAACGGTCAGATCCAGACCATTGACGGCCATCACATTGCCTAGCTTTCGTTTGACCGAAATCAACGAAATTGCCGGTTCAACGTCATTCATTTGGCGACCTTTCCCTTGGCCGCCGCGATTCGCACTTCAACAGGCATGCCCGGATGAAGGCGTTTGTCGGCATTAGGAAGTTCGACTTTAACCGCATATACCAGCCGCTCTCGGTCGTCCGAGGTTTGCACCGTGCGGGGGGTGAATTCGGCCATCTCCGACACACTCTTAATCACGCCGTGGAAGACCTGATCGAGCATGGAATCCGGCACCACCTCGACGGCTACGCCAGGTTTTGCGAGTTCGAGGTCACGGTTCCCAAGGTAGAAGGTCGCTTCGACGGTTTCGATATTCACGACCCGTAAAATCCGAGTGCCGGGACCGACAAATTCTCCCGGATCAAACGCGCGCATATTCACGGTCCCCGCCTGGGTCGCCGTGATTTGACAGCCCTCTTTAAACCAGGTGGCTCGACTCACAGCCGCAGTGGACCGCGCGATATCAGCATCGGCCAACGAAAGCCCGGCGTCCGCGACGGCCACTTGGCCCTGCGCGCTCATCTCTCCACCCACACTCACATTACGCTGTGCCTGCGCCGCCCTCGTCGTTGCCTCCACAGCGTCACGCTGTTGGGTTAACACGGCGAGCTGAGTCCTTGCGTCGTCGAGCTGTTTGGCGGTCCCGCCGCCGTTTGCGCGCAGTTTTTCGATCCGCTCAATGGTGCGCTCCGCGTTTTGAATCTGCTCCGTAAACACCGACACCTGTGAGCGCGTCGCCGCGACGTTTGCGCCAGCAGCAGCCGTCTGTCGGGAAGCGATATCGACGCCTTTTTTGGCCAGACCTTGTTGCGCAGCTGCTTGGCTCTTGCGCGCCAACGACGCGGCCAACACGGCTTGTGCTTCGGCCAATGCAGCCGTGGGCTCCTCGCACTCGAGCTCAACAAGGACTTGCCCTGCCTCGACCGCGTCCCCTTCGTCCACATGGACCTTCAAAATTCTGCCCGCAATTCTGGGGCTGACGGTGTACGAAACACCTTCGATCGTGGCTGAACTACCAGGCGCCTCGTCCGAACCGGACTGGCATGCCGAAAGCCCAAACACCGCAAATACAAAACTTGCCCATTTCATCTGTGATTTCATCGTTGCTGCTCCGAGCCCGAAAATTGAATTCCCTGCGTTCGCCAGAGCGCGCTTTTGGCTCGAGCAAGATCGTATTTAGCACTGACCGAACCCAATCGGGCTTGGTCGACTTGCACCTCTGCCTCCAGCACATCCAACACCTGCGCCGTGCCTGCCTCAAGTGACCCTTTAACCAAAATCAAATATGCAGAGGCCGTTTCAAAGCGAACACGGGCGGCGTTAAGGCTCGCATCAGCGGCCTCGATTCGGGCCCGTGCATCTGCAGCTTCGATCGCCAACCCCTCACGCTGCGCCTCGGCCGCGGCCCGCACAGACCGCGCTTTGGCCTCGAGCGCGTCCGCTCCAGCCCCCCGTGCACCACCGTCCCAAACCAACCAGGTCAGCTGGGCTCCCACCGACCACGCAAATCCGGCTTCGTCGTCCACAAACGTCTTTGGGTAACGGTATTGCGCCATCCCAGTCACATCAAAAGCTGGAAACCACCGCGCCGTGATGGCCGATGCGTCCAATTGCAGCGCTTCTGCCGACTTCAGGGTGGAGACCACCGACGGATGTTCCGCGGACGGTTCACCCGACGCCAAATCTACCGCCGATTCGATGGTGTCGCTGAGCACCAACTCGTCAGTCGGCTTGATTCCGAGCATGACCTTCAAGGAAGCCAGCGCCGACGCATGCTGCGCCTGAGTCGTGAGAAGACGTGATTCGTACTCGGCTAGGCGCGACTCTGCGGCTGCAACATCGACCTCGGATGCCAGCCCCGCTTCCAGCTCGAAGCGTAGGTTCTGAGCGGCTTTGGCCGTGGCGTCTCGGGCAACGACGGTCGCCTCTTCGACGTCACTTAGGTAAACCACCCCTAGATAGAGGTCTCGGACACGTCGCTCCACGTCCAAAACTGAAGACGCAACGTCGGCCTGCGCGCCACGAACTCGGTTCTCGGCCGCGTCGACAGTCCTTATTCGACTCAGATCCGGGAGCCTCCACCCTAACCCCAGACCCGTGGCGAGGTTATAAGACGTCCCCAACGTAACCGGAGGCACTGCCGGGGAGATTTGAATCTCAGGCTGAGGCCTCGAGTAAGCGTAGTTAGCCAACGCCTGGATTTGAGGCCAATACCCCGCCTGGGCGGAGTCCACCGAGGCTTCAGCAGCCTCCACTCCGGCATGAGCGGAAGCAACCACCGGCGCACGGTTTGCGCCCTTTTGCATGGCCTCAGCGATCGAAAGTGTCTCCGCGTTGACTTCGCCCGCGGCGCAGAGGCCAAGGATAAGTGTGACGCAACTTGTTTTGAATTGTTTCTTCATTCAATACCCACAACTAGGTATCAGGTACCTTTAGCAATCAGCGTGCCACCCCCAAGAACACGGAAACACCACGCCACTTCCACAAAACAGACTACGCCTCTGTTCAGAAGTTCGACAACACCTGTCAAAAATCCGTACAAATGGTTTCGGGTGGACGTCAGATTTTGACGGCAACTCACCAGATGAGACGCTTAGGTTTTACGGCCCGCTTCATGCTTTGTGTATTTTGCCACTCACGGCCCACGGACGCTCATGCCTCCTAAAAATCAAAACATCGAAAACTCACGAGGCCAGCAACGCATTCTTGCCGAGCTTGAAGGGTTTGTGACGCGAGCGTTCTCGGCCCGTATCATTGGTGTCCTGATTCTGGGCGCGATCGCCATCCTGTCGCTTGTGACAAGCAAAGTGCGGATCGAAATCATCGGAATCGCCGTCGTCATTGTCATCGCGGTGGTCATCCACTTCATTCGCCGGCAAAAAAGCTGGTCCATCGAGGAGCTCACCTACCAAGGGCTTCAGCGCCTGTTTTTTGGAGCGGTAGCGCTGCAGACGGCGCTGATTGCCATCACGGGAGGCATCCAGAGCCCTTTTCTTGTGGCGTACGTACCGGCGATGGCGATCTCGGCGTTGGTGTCTGGGCGCCCCCGTTTTGTCGTCGGGCCCGCAATAATGGTGGTGCTGGCCGTCGCCACTTTTCTGGCGGTGGACCTGTGGCTGCCCGTCGAACTCCCAAAGCTCCCCGAGCCTGTTCAGATGCCACTCCTGGCTCTGACCGTCTCGGTCGCGGTCATTTACGGGATCGTCTTTAGCTTGAGCATTCGTCGCGCCTTTGAGCGGTCAGTGGTCGCCGAAGAAAAGGCCCTCGCGCGTTCGATCGTCATTTTGAACATGCGAAACTCCGAACTCAAAGAGCTCAGCTCTGCCCTCGCACACGAACTCAAGAATCCTCTCGCGGCTATTCAAGGGCTGACGATGAATCAAGCCCGCAAAGCCCCCCTTGGCTCACGAGAAGCAGAACAGCTCGGTGTGGTTGTCGACGAAGTCCTCCGGATGTCAAAAATCCTCAACGATTTTTTGACCTTCGCTCGACCTTTTGGGGATATCGACCCCAGCCCAGTTGATTTGGACCTGATGCTGGACGACCTCATCGCCCTCTATGAGGACCACGCAGGGAGCCTCAAGATCCAGCTTCAAAAATCAAGCCACCAATCCGTGGTGGTTGAGTGCGATAAACGGCAAATACAGCACGTGCTCGTGAACTTGATGCAGAACGCCTTGGAGGCTTCTTCCGCAGGCCAAACCATCATGTTAAGCGTCGATGAAGACTCAGATTTTGTGCGCGTACGGATCGCAGATCAAGGCACTGGGGTGGCTCCGGAGCTCGCTGACAAGGTTTTTGAGGCGGGGGTCAGCACGCGTGTCAACGGTACCGGAATTGGCCTGTCCATCGCCCAAGGTATCATGGGTGCTCATCAAGGTTCGATCATGCTCAACAATCTTCCCAACAAGGGCTGTGAAGCCACTGTTCTACTGCCTGTCAAAATGGGAGATCCACAGTGAATACCGCATGGGCACGAGTGCTCATCGTTGATGATGAAGCCTCGATTCGTTTCACCCTGCGGACGATCCTTGAGGACGTCGGGATCACAGTCGAAGAAGCAGAAAACGGCCAAGTTGCGCTGCAACGCATCCAAGCCGGTGGCATCGACCTGGTCATCACCGATCTAAAAATGCCCAAAATGGGTGGATTGGAATTGCTCCAAAAGCTCACCGCCGCACAACATCCGGTGGGAACCATCGTCATCACTGCACACGGCTCTGAACGCCACGCAGTAGAAGTGATTCAGGCTGGGGCGATCGACTATTTTTCAAAGCCTTTTGACCCGGCAGACGTCCTGAAGGTCGTCGCATCGAGCCTCGCTCGGGTTCGTCTTTCGGCAGAAAACATGCGGCTACGCGGTGCGCTTTTGCTCTCGTCGTTCATGGTGTTTTCATCCCCTCAAATGTTCGAGGTTGCTGAGTTGGTCGAGCGCATTGCCGCCCGGGACGTCACGGTTTTAATCACGGGAGAAAGCGGAACAGGAAAGGAGCTGGTTGCACGGGCTATCGCACACGGCTCAGCACGAAGAAACGCCCCCTTTGTGACGTTCAACTGTGCTGCTGTTCCCCGGGAAATCGCCGAAGCCGAGCTTTTTGGGCACTCCAAAGGAGCCTTCACGGGAGCCGAATCGGCGCGACGCGGTCTGTTTCGAGAAGCGCATTCAGGCACGCTGTTTTTGGATGAAGTCGCCGAATTGGACCTCGAAGTTCAGGGCGCGCTCTTGCGGGTGATCCAGGAGCGAGAAGTGCGGCCTGTAGGACAAGACCGCACCGAGAACATCGATATCCGATTGATCACGGCGACCAACCAAGACCTCGTCGAGGCCACACGGACCGGCACATTTCGAAGTGACCTTTATTACAGACTCAATGTGGTTGAGATTCATTTATCCCCCCTTCGCGAGCGCCCCGGCGACATCCGCCCACTCGCGGAGCACTTTCTTCGGCAAGCCATCCAACGATTCGGCATGGGAAATATTCGGCTCAGCGAATCGACGTTAAGCGCTCTGGAGTCCGCTGCATGGCCCGGAAACGTGAGGCAGCTTCAACATGTGATCGAACGGTTGGTCGTGCTTTCCGAGGGACCAGTGATCCACGAAAACCCGTTTATAAATCGAGCCCAAGATGCTTCCTCCATCACGTCGCTGTCGGAACAAGTGGCCAGATTTGAGCACGAGATCATCGCGCGAACGCTTCGGGAAACGGGCGGAAATCAAAGCGAAGCTGCAAGGCGGCTCGAAATCAGCCGAACCACCCTCATCGAAAAAATGAAACGCCACGGTCTCACCCCGAATTCGAGGTTTTCTTGAGCCGGCTCCCATCACGAAGTACTTTATGCGCGACGGTTTCCCCTTTGCTTGTCGTGGGTCCTGATGTCCGATGAAATACGAACCAAACTCGCAGCAGATCTGCTGCGCCACGCATCCTGGGAGGACATTCGTCCTCATCTGATTCGCGGCGTCGTGTTTCTGGTAAGCGCCATGCCCCTGATCGATGTTGGGGTCGCACTCGCCAACGATGATAAGGCGAAAATCGCCACCTGGATCGAAAACAACACGATTGCTCGGCCCACGCCCGAAGTTATCGCCGAATGGGTTGAGCATAAAGCGCTTTTTGCTGCGTTGATCGTGGAGCCCTTTGTGCTCGTTCAACTCGAAACAATATCGAAATTGGAGAACTAAATGGGTGCCTGGGGAACAGATTCCTTCGCGAACGACGAGGCCTTGGACTTCTTGAACGAGCTGGTTGAGGCCGACGACGACACGCCGCTCTATGAGGCGCTTGCGGGCGTCGCGGAAGCCAGCTCGGCACAATACCTGAACGTCAGTGCCGCGAGCGCTGCCCTTGCGGCGGCGGAGGTCATCGCCGCACTCGCAGGTGCCCCCAGCGCCAAGACGCCACAAGAACTTCAGAATTGGCTTGAGTTGCAACCCGGTGATGTCGCCAAAGAGCTGGTCGATACCCATTCCGAATACGCCAATGCGGTCATCAATCGCGTCAAAATCAGCTCAGAACTCGCCGAGCTTTGGGCCGAAAGCGATTATCACGATGCCTGGCATGCCGAAGTGGATGATCTTCGCAGAAGGCTCGCCAGAGACCCAGAAACCTAAGCTAGGTCGTGACCATAGCGATGAATTCCCATGGCAACAATGAGGCGAAAGCCCGCAAAAATAGCCATATTCAACAAAGTTAAAATGCGCCTGGTCCAACTAAACGCCCGTGAATACGACGAAATGGTCTCAATCGACGTGTAGCGAGACGCTAAGATCGTTTTAATCCACACGTTTTCCTGCCACCGCGTCCTGTTATCTCTCGTGAATTCCGCCTAAAGTGTCTTCACGGAGGAGTCGATTCTTCTGCGTTGGTCACCTGCAAGGCGAAGGCAAGATGTTACGACCCGATTTTCCCGAAAATGAAGCCGAACGACTCGAAGAACTGGACTCGTATGAGATTCTCGACACCGACGCCGAAGCCAATTTTGACGCGTTAACTCGCTTGGCCGCGCACATTTTAGAAGTGCCCATTGCCCTGGTGAGCTTAATCGACAAAGACCGCCAATGGTTCAAATCGCACTATGGGCTGGACACGACGGAAACACCTCGGGACCTATCCTTTTGCGGCCACGTGGTAGCCTCCGGCGAGTTTTTGGTGGTTCCCAACACAAATGACGACCGGCGTTTTCATGATAATCCGTTCACCACCAGCGGTCCTCGCGCCCAGTTTTATATTGGCATGCCACTGAAAACCCCTACCGGGCAGGTGCTGGGGACGCTTTGTGCCATGGATACGGTTCCTCGCAGAATTACGGATGAGCAACAGGAGCTGTTCGCCCTCCTCTCCCAACAAGTCATGGCTCAGTTGGAGTTGCGTCGGACCGCAAGACAGTTGGAGAGCAGACGGCAGGTGGTCGCCCAGCGAGAGAAGGAACTGCAGGCCATCTTTGCGGGCATGAGTGAAGGCATCGTCAAACAGATCAAAGACGGAACCATTGTCGCCTGCAACCAAGCGGCTGAACGAATCCTAGGCCTCTCCTGGGATCAGTTGACGGGCCTAAAACCTGCCGACGCAAATTGGCGCCCTATCCGGCAAGACGGCACGCGTTTTCCTAGCAGCGAACACCCAGCCATGATTGCACTGGCCACTTCAAAGCCGCAGCGCGACGTCATCATGGGCGTGCATAAGGCCAATGATGAGCTGACCTGGATCAACATTCACTCTCAACCGATCCTCGAAAACGGTGTGGCGCAAGCCGTTGTCACGACCTTCCGAGACATCACGGCAGAGCGAGCGCGATTGGCAGAGCAGGAGGTTCTGCGTCAACAAGCTGCAAGCCGTCAACGTTTGGTCACGGCGGGAACCCTTGCTGGAGGAGTCGCCCACGAGATCAATAATCCCTTGAGTTACATCCTTTCGAATATTGATTTTGTTCTTGAGGCGCTCGCAGAATCACCCGCTGAAAACACGGACATCGTTCCGGCCCTTCAAGATGCGCGCTCAGGCGCGGTCACCATTTCTGAAGTCGTCAGCGGACTGCGCATCTTTGCCAGGGACGAGGTTTGCATTCGCGCCACCGACCCGCACCAAGTCATCAAGATCGCCGTCAATATTGCGATCCATCAAATGAAACAAGTTGCGACTTGGAGAATCATAGAGTCGGAATGCCCGATGGTTGTCGCGGACGATTCGTTGCTCGCCCAGGTCTTGGTCAATCTTTTGGTGAATGCGGCCGGCGCATTTGAAGAAAAGTGTGACACCAATTTGATTACGATCTCGACCGAACACGACCAAGACAAGGTGGTCATCAGCGTCCATGATAACGGTTCCGGCATCACTCCCGACCTGTTGCCACGCATTTTCGACCCGTTTTTCACCACCCACGAAGTGGGCTCTGGCACGGGATTAGGCCTCTCCGTCGCAAAAGGCATCATGACGAGCCTTGGTGGCGATCTGCGCTGTGAATCGACGTTAGGAGTCGGCTCGACCTTCCGTGTTATTCTTCGAACGGCAACGGTGGAAACCCTTTCCAATGGTGGTTTTTCTTGATCCTCTTCGAAAACGAAATCTCGAAACGTCGCCGTCGTTTTGAAGCTGTTCTGGACGGCATCGACGGCATCATTCTTGTGAGTTGCGGGGCACCTCTGCCCAAGCCTGGTGGCCTGGACCAAACCTATCCTTTCATCGCTCATCCCGAGTACTACTGGCTCACAGGGTCACGCCGGCCTGACGCCGTGATCGCGTACGACTCCGAATCGGGGTGGACTCATTTTGTGACGCCCGTTTCTGCCGCGGAGCGCCTCTGGGAGGGCGATGCCGTCGCCCCTGAGGGACGTGGGCTGGACGAGCTGCCGGCTTGGCTCGAGGCTCGACCTGGTCGACGAAAAGCCCTGCTCGGTCAATGGGCTCAAAACGATGCGCCAAACGATGTTGAATTCACCGTACTGGCACAACAACGGTTGAACGCTGCGCGACGGCCAAAAGACTCGGCCGAGATCGACATATTGCGCACTGCGATTCGAGCCACCGCTGCAGGCCATGCCCGGGCGATGGAGTTCGTCCGCCCTGGAGTCTCGGAGCGTGCCATCCAGATCGAGATGGAGGCGGCCATGTTCCGCGCCGGTGCAGACGAGGTCGGATACGCCTCGATCGTAGGCAGCGGGCATCGTTCTGCCGTGCTTCATGGGCATCCATCCGATCGAATATTAGCCCAGGATGAGTTTGTCCTGATCGACGCTGGCGCGGCGGTCAACGGCTACACCGCTGACGTCACACGCACCTTGTGCACTGGCACGATGAACGCTCAGCGACAACATATTTACGACATCGTGCTCGCGGCAGAATTGGCGGCGATCGACGCCTCGCGCGCCGGAGTCGAGTGGCATGAGATTCATCGCACGGCAGCCCATGTGATTGCCCAAGGCTTAGTCGACCTCAAGATTTTTGTTGGAGACGCCGAGGGCCTTGCAGATCGCGGAGCCGTCTCGATCTTCTTCCCACATGGCGTGGGACATATGCTTGGTTTGGGCGTGCGCGACGTGGGTGGAAGAGCGCCTGACCGCGAGCCCGGGCGCACGTGTTGTGGCGCGGCTGTGCGCGTCGACCTGCCCCTCGAACGAGGTTTCGTCATGACGGTCGAGCCTGGGCTCTACTTTGTCGACGCCATCATCGACTCGCCCTCTAAACGGGCGACCTATCGCGATGACGTTCGATGGGATGAACTGGATAAATGGCGAGGAATAGGCGGTGTCAGGATCGAAGACAACATCCTCGTGACCTCGAGCGGCCCGCCTGAAGTATTGACCTGCGATATTCCGAAGTAGAACGAACTCAGCCGATTCGTTCGGCTTGGGGGACCCAATCGTCATGCACGCCACAACCTGCGCAAACCACCTTGAGACTTGGATGGAGGGGCCTCATAACCGAACGTCGACCGCGAGCGCGCGCGACGCTTTCGACGAGCTTGCGGCCATCCTTGTGGCTCAGCCCGAATTTAGGGACCAGTTCTCGGGCTACCTGCTCAACGTTTTTCTCATTACGGGTCTGCTTCGCGATTACCGTGCGCTGAATGCTTACGCCCGCAAAGTGAACAATCCCGACCTCATGCAGGAAGTCGATGCCGTCACCCGCATCGAGCTGCCCGACATCTGGATAATTAACGCGCTCAAGCGCGGTGAGACCGAGGCTGCAATCGTTTGCTGGTTCGAAAAAAACGACCACGATCGCATCCGCCACGCCGCCGAAGCGCTGATTAAGGCCTGCCCTAATCGGACAGATATCCTCGTTTCGGGGCGAAGGCGAATGGTGGATTACCAAATTGGCCGGGGCACGCGCTCTCGATACCGAAGAGCCTGCCGCATTTTGAAGACCCTGCGCGGGGAACTTGATCGCGCCAACCAACCTCATATGTGGATGCGAGCCATCGACGAACTCCTGGCAGAGTACGGACACCGGCCAGCCCTCGTGGATGAACTCGAAAAGGCTTCGCTCATATGAAGGACGTAAACAGACACGCTAAGTTTGCCAGCAAATTGACTTTCTTGTGCGCATGAAAGTACGTTGAATTGCACCGAGGGGAATTAAAATGCTCAGCAAAATCGAGCTCGACCGCCTGCACAAAAAAGTATCCTCGCTGCAGCGCGAATCTGCAGCCACTGGGAATGGGGTCAGCAGAGAAGTCATTGCTGCTGTGCTGGAATTACCAATCGTGTTGTGGGAAATCGACATCGATGGCGTCTTCACGATGTCGGTGGGCAACGGGCTTTATGCTTTAGGGCTCAAGCCAAGCCAGGTCGTCGGACTCAGTGTTTTTGACCTCTACGAGGATATACCCGAGGCCCTGGAGCCCATCCGACTTGGCCTGAGTGGCGTAGAAAACAAAGCGCTGACTCATGTTGGGGAGTCTGTCTGGGAGAATCGGTATTTCCCACGACGGAAAGACGGCGACACGGTCGGCCTCTACGGCCTTTCGATGGACATCACACGTCAGTACGAGGCCGAACGCGAGAGCCAAAAGGCGGACCTCAAGTGGAGAATTCTGGCCGAGAACGCGCCTGATATCATCACTATTCTCGATCCGGAACATGATATTTCGTTCATCAATCACACGAAACACGCGGTGCTTCGTGACGGGAAAACTCAGGTTTACAGTCTTTTTGACTCCGCCTACCACGCGATAGCCCGCACTGCGATCGAGGCCTGTTTTGCTGGCGTAGATGAACAATCGTACGAATCAACAGTGACGGTTGGTGGGGTCATCCGATGGTTTGAAAACCGACTTTCACCCATTGAACACGACGGCGTTGTCACGGGCGTGATTCTGATTTCGGTCGATATCACTGCGCGAAAAGCGGCCGAGGAGTCCGCTCGCGTTTTTGAAGTCCAGTCCATTCAAGCCCAAAAACTAGAAAGCTTGGGGATGCTCGCCGGTGGAATCGCCCACGACTTCAATAATCTTCTGGTCAGCATGATGGGTTATGCCGAGCTCGCACGCCTGACCCTGGCCGACGGCCACGCCTCTCATGCCAGTCTCGATGGAATCGAGTCGGCGGCTACGCGCGCAGCGGAACTCTGTGATCAAATGCTCGCCTACGCAGGAAAAGGCCATTTTGAGATGCGACGGGTGGACCTTTCCCGGCTCGCAGAAGACTTTGCACAACTTCTTTCGGTGTCGCTGGGCAGAAACCTGACTCTGCAACGCGAGTTGGCCGACGACTTGTGGCTGGTAGAAGCCGACGGCGCTCAACTTCAGCAAGTGGTCATGAATCTGATCACCAACGCCGCCGACTCGATGGAAGGAGGCGAAGGCGTCGTAACGGTCCGCACAGGTTGCGGCTATTTCACCGAAGCTGACCTGATTAAATTCCCACTCGTTCAACCACTTGGGCCCGGCGAATACGTGTTTTTAGAGGTCTCGGACACGGGCTGCGGAATGGAGCCCGAAACCCTTCAGAAGATGTTCGACCCATTTTTCAGCACCAAAACGACCGGACGCGGTTTAGGGCTCGCGTCGACAATCACGATCATACGTGCACACCACGGCAGCCTGAGTACCGCCTCTCGCCCCGGCGAGGGCACAACGATTCGCCTATTTCTGCCGCGCGCCGGCGATCAGGGGCGACCAAGTTTCGTCGCCCCAAAGGCCGTCGAACACCAGGCTCCGTCACTGGGCGGCGGGCGCACAATATTATTGGCTGATGACGAACCGAACGTGCTTAGCGTCGCGACCGCCATGCTGCAACATCTTGGATTTAAGGTGTTATCAGTGCGAAATGGAAAAGAAGCGGTTGATGCGTATCCGCTCCACCCGGAAATCGCCGCCGTGATGCTCGACGTGACGATGCCCATCATGCGCGGTGATGAAGCGGCTGAATTGCTGCGCGCTGAGGATCCTGACGTAAAAATCGTCCTCACGAGCGGCTACCACGACGAGGGCTACCAAGACCTCGGGAGCCTAATCCTGCCGAAGCCGTATCGACTTGCAGACATGCGCGCTGTTTTTACCCAGCTCTTTGCAGATGCCCCGAGCCTAGACTCGATCGACTCGTAAAGAAGCCGTCTGGTCGCCAACTTCGGCCACGGTGATGCGCAGCCCAAAACGGACATGAGAAGCCGAGGCTTCCAAGTTCATGAGGTCGACCTGAAAGCTCTCGCTTTCGGTGCCTTTGAGTACACGGAAGTCTGCCCATGCCTCAGTGTAGGGCTCTTCCTCGCCGTCGGGCCCCAAAGATGTGCCGTGCGCATGTCCCGACCCAAGAAAGTGCACAGCGACGCCCTCAGGGCCCTCCATGGACGCCGTCGTATCAAGGGTAAAGACCTCTCCCAAGACAAAGCGCCCGTTGGCCTCCTTTCGGATCACGAGCGTCACTTTGAGCTCTGGGGCCAAATTCATCTTCGTCAATTGAAGGTTGTAGCGATTGGCCAGTAAACCAAAGCCATGGTCCTCAGCCTTCGCCTTGCCGTCCGAGGCGCGAATCGAACCGTAAGGGTAAGAAACGTCATCCCCAGCCTTGGCCAACATATCCCAATCCACGGCATCGTAAGACCGACGCGTGGCACGTCGCAGGCTCAGGCTCACGCCGTCTGGAAAATGCGCCAAATCGCGCGGACCCAAGCTCAAAACGCCGCCGTAATCAGCGGCAATCTGGCGATTCACGTGTTCCTCTGGGTTGATGATCAGTGTGACGCTACCCCGCTCCATGTCCGTCCCGAGCACCTCGAAGAGCAAGTCGTCATTTCGCCAAAAGCCGTAATCCAACCAGGCAAAATTCTCGCACTCACTCTTGTTTCCAAAAAAGACCTCAAATCCGAAATGTCCGATGGCCGTCAACGTCAGGTCCTGCCCCGACGGCAGTCGAAGTCGGCGCCCAAAAATCGCCTCGAACGCGGTGCCAAATTCAACGGTCCCGCTGGAAATCTCGATGTCCTGAATCTCGATTCCGATGCTGGAATATAAATCGATCGACATGAGCCGGAAGCAGACTTCGCCCGCCCGGACACTGTCCCCGACACGAATCTCGACCTCGCGATATCGCTCGCCAATCCAAACATGAACACGCGCAACTGGGCTTTGGTTTTCATGGGCAACGATGCCGTTCAGCTCGATCGCCCCACCGATAACATCGGTCTTGCGATGAAGCTCAAGTTCTAATTCAGCCATACCTAACCCCTCAAGGATTCTGGATCCTAGCGCGGCGCGGCCATTCCCGAAACACGCTCCGTGAATATAACAAGCCGCTGATTCTGCGAGCATTCCGACGGCATACGCGGTTCCTTCCCTGCCGAGTTTCGAGCGACGATTGACAGCAAGACGGGCCCCTACTACTGAACAGATGTAACCATATCTTTGGAGGCCCCGTGACCGCTCCCCTTACTCTGCATTTTGCCCCTCGCACACGTTCGTTCACCGCCGCATGGCTCTTGGAGGAACTGGGGGTTCCTTACGAATTGAAGAGCTTCGACCTGGATTCTAATCACCACAAAACCGAAGCCTTCATGGCGATGAACCCGATGGGAAAGGTCCCCGTGGTGGTCGATAACGGCATTCCGGTCTCGGAGCTTGGCGCGATCGCAATTTACCTTGCAGACAAATACCGGGATACAGCGCTCTCTCCTACCCTGGACAGCCCTGATCGCGCGGCCTTTCTGCGTTGGATTTTCTTTTCGAGCGCGATCATGGAACCCGCTTTTGGCGAAAAGTTCTTTAAATGGAACGTGCCAGCGCGCTCGGTTGCCTGGGGATCGTTTGACGACATGCTGCGAACGCTCAAGGCCGGCTTGGAACAAGGCCCCTATCTGCTTGGCGACACGTTTTCGGCCGCAGACGTCGTTGTCGGCGCCACCACCCGGTTTGGAGTGATGTTCGGTGCAATCCCAAAAGAAAGCCCTCTCACCGACTATTTGGCACGACTGAGCGAACGCCCAGCGTTTAAACGCGCCGAAGCCCTAGAGGCGCGAGAAGGCGAGCGTTTTCCGCCGACCAAGACCGCCTGATGACCAGAGCATCACGCTGCACCCAAGAAAGCTGTTGACACGCGATTCGTCTTGTTGCAGCTTTGTCCACCCGTTTTCGGGAAATTCCGGCTTAGCTCAGTGGTAGAGCAATCGGCTGTTAACCGATCGGTCGCAAGTTCGAGCCTTGCAGCCGGAGTTATAAAAAAGCCCCGCACGAAAGTGTGGGGCTTTTTTCGTTTTGGCGAGTTCCCCCAAACCAATATTGCAGGCCTTTGGTATTGCCGCGTGGCCACCTATTGGTAGCGATACATGACCATGTGATAGCCGCCGTTCTTGCCGTCAGCGAATTGCGCCAACAACTGAGCTCGCCGATCGAGCAAGGCTTTCTCGGTATCCAGATCGCCTCGCCAACGCGCGGCTTCAGCCCTGAACCACATCTCGGTAACCGCTCCATAGGTTGGTGCGCGAATTTCCAATAACGCCTCTTCATGCCCGGGGGCGAGCGCTCCATCAAGATAATAACCCGGCTGACCTGCCCACCGTTGACTCTGGGCGCCATGTCGGTAGGCGGCACGCTCTTCCTCAGAGCCATTCACGGCCGTCCAAAATAAGGCATCGCGCTCCGGCAATTTACTTGTGTCGACCTCCTCGGGCCTCCCCAGCCGATGAGCCATTGCCATTATCAGCAAGCTAGCCTCTGGCTTGTAGATGCCATCCCCTTCCGCAACTTTCATCGCCTTGGCGTGCGCCAAAGCCGACTCGAAGTCTCCCAATCGGGCTTGCGTTAGGGCCATTAAATGATGAAGTCGCGCGAGATCCCTGCCTTTGGCTGCCTTGATGAGCGGCTTTAAACGGTCCACCGCCGCCTTGGGCTCAAACTCGTACTCGGCGCGAGCCAGACACGCCTGGTTTTCGACACGTTTGATTGAAACTTGATCGCGCAGGTCTTGACCACGAGACAACGCCGATAGAAGCACCCCGGTATGGAGCGCATCAACAACCATCGCGACCTGGTCTTTATCCGCCGTGGGTAGATTCGCCTCTTTCAGCTTGGTTGCTGCCTCGAGCAGGGTCGCAGGCGACGCCATTTCTTCATCAAAAAAGTCGCGAGGCCGGCACTTATAAGGAGTTTCCGAAATCGTCTTCAAAAATTCAGGAGGCGCTATCGCCCCCTTGGCAAAGAGCACGGCCCCCGCTTCGAAGAGCGTGGAGCTTTGCCGAAATTTCTTGATGTGGGAAATCGACTGAAATGCCTGCGGCAACAGGTCCATGTTCTCACGCGCAATGAGCATTTGAGCGACCCCGTTCGGGGGATTTCGCATCAGATTCAGATCGGGCTCGGCCACGCCACATGCAAGCGCATCCACGTAATTGGGGCGAGTGAGCCCATCATCTTGGGAAATATTGGCCGCATAGATCTGTCTGGCAACGTCGGGATAGCCCGCCATGCAAAAGAGCCGCGCCGATCTAAGCTGTTCTCTGACCGATAGCGTGTTGACGTCGAACGAATCCAACGCTTTCCAATCACGCTCCTTCATCAGTGCCGACAAAAAGAAGCGCCCCGCTTTGTCGGGCCCGAGCCTCAACAAGTGCCGCGTCGCGCCGACATTCCAAAGCTCAGTCGAGACTTTTCCAGCCGCCCCCTCTGAAGACAACTCGACCATCCGGTCGGCAATTTCATCTCGACGTTTCAGGTCAAAATCAACAAACGTCGCGCGACGCAGTTCGGGAATCAGCGCTGCTGATTCCTTCAACGTCTGCTGTTTTTGCTTCCGAGTCGCTTCCGTGGTCGCAGAATGAGCACGACGTTCTGCCTCTTTGACCTCTGCACTCGCCCGTAAATCCTGAGCTTCTTTGACAGATCCCGCAACATCCACCACGGCACCGCCGCAGTTCATGAACGTCGTCGCGAGGAAAAACGAAACGACCAGCAACAACACCGCAACAAAAATAGTTTTGCGGTCGATTTTATTGTCGTCATTCGCCCGTTGGCCTGACTCTTCGGGGGAGTTCCAGTCATTTCCCGACATGATTTATCCGTGTCTTTGATTCATGAAACCGAACCAGATGAGTTAAAAAACGACCTACTTGAGGGTCTGAGCCTTCTTCACGAGAGCCAGGAACTGCTGGCGATCCACCTGATTGGGTGAGCTGGCTCCCGTCGCGATTTCCAGAACCCAGGCGTAGTTCACGCCTTTGACGTGGGGACTGCCTCGCAGCAACTCCGCAAATGCCGCGACGGATGCCGCAAACTGAAAATCATTGGACGCGCTTCCGAGCTTCGTCTGGAAGTGTGATGCATTGAGCGGGAACGCGTCCTCCGTGGCCTTAAACGCGTCTGGTGTCTTGTGGCGCACTCGCACCGTACCCATGGCCTCCTCGGGCGCACCGGCGAGCTCAAGCTCATAGAGCGCCGTCACAGTGTGTCCCGCTCCAAGTTCTCCGGCGTCGACCTTGTCGTTCCGGAAGTCTTTGTCGGCAATGTCTCGGTTTTCATAACCGATAAGCCGGTAGCGTTTGACCTTTTTCGGATCGAATTCGACCTGAAGCTTAACGTCCTTCGCGATCACCTGAAGGGTGCCGTCGAGCTGGTCGCCAAAGACCTTTCGAGCTTCCTCGATGCTGTCGATATAGTAGTAGTTTCCGTTACCTTTGTTGGCGAGTTGCTCCATCATCGTGTCTTTGTAGTTGCCATTTCCGAGGCCAATCGTGGACATCGTGACGCCCTCAGAAACATAGGCCTCGATCTGCTTCAAGATCTCCTCATGGCTGGAACGGCCGATATTGGCGTCCCCGTCCGAAAGCACAATCACCCTTGAGGTTTCCCCGCCGTGCTTCTGTTTCATCGCCAGTTCATAAGCGGCTTTCATCCCATCATCCATCCCCGTTCCACCGCCCGCACCCAGCGATTCAAGGGCCTCGAAGATGGCACCACGATTTTCTGCCCCTGTCGGGTCAAGCACCTTGGCCGTGTTCCCTGCATAGGTCACGATCGCGACCGTATCCTTGGGCTTCAGGTTATTCGTTAGGATTTTGAGCGCCTTAACGGCGAGCGGAAGCTTGTCTTCGGAGTTCATCGAACCCGAAACATCGACCAGAAACGTCAGGTGAATTGGTTTTCGTTCCTTGGCCTCCAGGCGTTTGCCCTGCACTCCAACCCGCACCAGATAACGATTTGGCTCCGTGGAAAACGGACTGGGAGCCCCCTCCAAATGAACCGCGAAAGTGCTCTCTGGATTGGGGTAATCGTAGCGAAAGTAGTTCACAAACTCCTCGACACGAACCGACTCTTTGGGCGGAAGCTGGCCCTCCATGATCTTGCGTCGAGCAATCGTGTATGAGCCCGTGTCGACATCAATGGCAAACGTTGACATGGCGTCGACCGCCGTGTCCGTCCATGGATTGACTCCGTAGTCCGTAAACTCCTCGGCGCTGCCGTCCGCAGGCGGTGCTGCCTCTAGTGGAACCATAGGAGCCGCCTTCCCCTTCACCATCGGCGCCAAAGACTTGGGCATGGGCCGACGTTCTCGGGCGGGCATCTCCTGGCCCCGTGGCGCGTCCATCGGCTCTGCCATGTTGGCCGAAACCTGGATGCCACCTGACGCCCCCTCCGCCTTGTCGTAAGCCTCGCCGCCCGTCGGTTTTACGGCGTTTTCGGTTGGAGCTCCCTTGGAGTTACAACCTGCTACCAGCAGTCCTAACGCTATTATCGGCATCCATCGTTTCATGGGTTCCTCTCGCTTAATATTTTTTGGTAAGCGTTTGTAACATATCAAAATTCCTGGAGCGAACACCGACGGAATCTGTTCAGGAAACGCTAGAGGGGCACCGAATACACCGAGCCCTCTCGGGTACCACCGAAAACCCATCCTAACGCTCGGGCATTTGGGCCGACGCATAAAACCCTGTTCCCAATGCTTCCATTATCGTCCCCGAAAAACTGAAGCCGATTCTGTGAGTCTCCGTCAATGACACGCTGAGACTGATAGAGACGACGTGAACCTTCGTGGGGCTTTTCGGTGCGAATCTCGGTGATAACCGTATCGTTGATTGCACTGTGTGGACGTCATTGAAAGTGACCGAGGTCGTCAAAATCGAGGCGCATTTACGATGCCGATCTGTCGTCCCGGCACGTTCCATGCCGACAGATGGACTACGGTGGTTGAACTTGACCGCCCATCCTGGCTGGTCGACGCCACGGATCACGCATGAAACTTGAGTTGGGGGATATCAAGATGGACTCGGAAGGCAGCATCCAAATCGGACACGCTGCCGGCGTCGTCCATGCAGAGCAAAGGTGCACCCAAAATCGCCAAATAATGACCGAAGCCGCCGAGTTTCCCCGCAAAGGCTGGCCGCTGGTTTCAATCGCCGCGCACGGCGTCGTGACTCTGCTCTTAGGCCTCATCGCGTTCGTCATGGTCCTCAACGGTCAGCCTTTATGGCTGATCCTCTCCGTGTTTTTTGCGCTGCAAATCCCCACCGCGGCGAGGGTCATGTGGGCCTTATGGAATAAGGACCATCAGGGAAATATGCAGGGGATCCAGTCCACGCCGGACAAGGTCGCCAACGACCAGAAACGGTTGCTGGAGCACTTCGCCTTGCACCCCGAATCCAAAACCGTCTCAGAAATACAAAACGCTTTGGCCTGGTCCGAGGACACAGCCCTCGAGGTCATCCATAACCTGCTGGTCTCCCAAGAGTTGGACGAGGACGTAGACCTAGAGACCGGCCGCTTTGTCTATCGAAAGGCCGAAAAATTCTACATCGAACCGGACCACACTTCGGCCACAGAACGCTTTCATCAAACCCAAGAGCAACGCGCTATTTCTAAGGAATCAAAATGAGAAACAAAACCACCGCATTTTTACTGGCCTGGTTCTTCGGCGGCTTCGGAGCACACAAGTTCTACCTGGGTGAAAACGGAATGGGCCTGATGTATCTGTTCTTTTGCTGGACGTTGATTCCCGCGTTTTTGGCCTTTTTCGAAGGCCTGCTCTACTTGACGATGAACGACGCGCAATTTGACGCAAAATACAACGCGGTGGCCGGGTATTTCCCCATCCCTCAAGCCCCACCCCAACAACACCAAATCGCGCAGAGTGTGACTGTCCACGTCCCAAATCAAGGCCATGACGTGGTGGGACAACTCGAAAAGCTACACGCTTTGCGTCAGGCAGGCGCGCTGACCGACGCCGAGTACGACGCTCACAAAGCCAAACTACTTACGTAGATAAGGTCGTTAAAGGCCAAAATACTCAGGGGCTTCGGTTTCCACTACCATTGGACGATATGCCGGAGTCGCGATATGAATATGGCGCCAAGCGGCGCAGGCTTTTACCCAAAAATGAGGTTTCAGATGACTGATTCATGGCTCCCCACACTCATCACCAAAACCCCCGAAGAGGGATTTCAGTTGGCCATCAAACTTTCGCGTATGGCCGTAAAAAAGACCCAGCCTGACGTCGAAGTTTTGCATCGACTGCGCACAGAGTACGCGGAGGACGCGGCAGGCCTCACCGCCGCTTCACATGTGGTTGCGGTGAATTTCCAGACCGTTGCCGCGGCCAATGATTACTGGCGCGCGTGATAGGTGTGGATTCGCGCCTTTTCCACAATAAAGGCCGCGTTTTCCAGGGTGTAAAACCTGGGTGATCGATTGTGGTGTCGGTGAGTGTCGGTGACCAAATTAGTCACTTCAGTAACGCCCCCAGACCGACACCTAACATCGAAAATCCCAATCCCAACATGAACATAAAAAAGCCCAGAATGATCGCGGCTGGAATTGACGCGATGGTGATCTTGATGAGCAAGGTCACCCAATCGACGAAGGGTACGTCAATGCCGGTGATAACAATGCGCTGGTCGCCGGACGATTTGGATTGAGGATGCGGACGAGGGGGTGTTTGGGCTGCCATGATTAGACTCTTGGGTTCAGGTTGAGCCCAACCCTAACCTTGCGACCGGCACGGATCGCGCCGCTCCCAACAAAAACCAATCGAGGAGGTTATGTTGAGGGGGCTGCAAACCAACCCAAGCCGGCCCAGGTCGCAAACCAACCCTGAATGCCCTCGGAAAATGCCTCAAGGTCACAATCTTGCATCGTCGATGCCACCGACTCGCAGGCCTCGGCAAAGGGTTGACCGGCAAAGAGCGCTTGAATTAATGGCCATTGCAGCCGGTCGAGCTGGTGTGATGACACGCCATTTTTCCCTCGAAATACTGCCCAATACTCCGCTTTTTCTTCAGGATTAATCGTCTGGATATCGGGGTCTTTGCGAATGGCGCGACGCGACTCCACCAACGCCCAATCCGTCTTAGAAAAGCCCACATGCGGCTGGAATCGAAGCGGCTTCGACATGGCTGCTTCGGCCTCCTCCATCGTCGCGAAAGTCAGCGGCGGCAACTCCTCTGCGTCGAAGGCCTGAATATACAGGTACTCAAGTCTCGCCGTCTGGATCGTGATGGCCGTGCCATGCGCGCCGGCCGCGTCCGAGGTCAGGAAGTCGACAAATCGGTCTGAGAGATGCCGCAACGACGGTGCGCTCGAGGGATAGACATTTAGGTAAGCCGTCACAAGCTTATTAAACTCGCGAACGCCAAGGATGCGCTCCATGAGCGGATATTCCTCCTGCATCACAGTCAGAAGGCGAAACCAATATTGTTGATTATAAACAGCCAGCCTCTCAACGCCTGATAGCGGGCCGCGAGCGACCATCTGAGACACCGCAAGCCGGTCGTACTTATCGACCTGACACTCGACCCCATCGAGCTCGCCGAATAAAAATGGCGTGGCAATCGAATGACCAAAAGCCAATTGCAGCCGGCGTAACGACTCCGGAGCCTCAGGCACTTTGGATTTGGTCTTTTTGCTGTCGATATTGTCGGGCAATTTCGGCCTCCGCCAAAGTCTCTTCGAAAGAAAGGAAATTATCGTCCCATTCCAGAACAGTCGAAACCCCGCCTACTTGCTGGTCGACGTAGCGATAAAGCTCCCAGACAGCGTCCTTCACATGATGGTCGTGGGTGTCCAAAAACATGCCGTTTTCCAACTCCGAGTGGCCCGCTACATGAACCTGAATCACCCGTTCCAACGGAAGGTTTTTCAAATAGGTCATGGGCTCGTAACCATGATTATTGGCCGACACAAAGACGTTATTGACGTCCAACATCATGTACACGCCAGCGCGCTCGACGACCTCAGCGTAGAATTCCCATTCGGGCATCTGCGAGTCCACGAATTCGACGTACGAGCTCAGGTTTTCCAGAGCAAAAGGCAGCTCCATAAAGTCTTGAACAACCCTAGCCTTGTCGGCGATGAAGGCCGCGTTCTCCAGTGTGTACGGGACAGGCAGCAGGTCGTGGTATTGATGGCTGTCGGTGCGTGACCAGCATAAATGGTCAGAAAACCAGGGCGTTTTGGTCAACTTACTCAATGCTTTCAGTCGGCCCAAATACTCGAAATCCAAAGGGTCGGTCGACGCAATCGAGAGCGAGACCCCATGTTGAACCACAGGATAATGTTCCAGAATACGTTCCAGATTCCTGAGCGGTGGGCCACCGTCGACCATGAAATTCTCTGAGATGATTTCAAAGAAGTCGACTGCGGGCCACTGCCCAAGAATAGTGGGCAGGTGCGGGACCCGAAGTCCAACCCCTACCCCCAAATTCTTAGCGAAGTGTGGATGAGCCATTAGGGAGCCGTCGTTGCTGCGGCTTTGGCTGCCTTCAGTGTCGCAAGCTTCGTGGCGTCAACATGGCAGCCACCAAGGCCCTTGCAGGAGTTCTTGCCACCGCAATCGTGGGCTTCGCCAGCAGCGGCGGCATCGACGCCGGCTGCCGTTGCCAAAGTGGCAAGCTTCGCAGCGTCAACCTTGCAGCCACCAAGGCCCTTGCAGGTGTTCTTGCCGGCGCAGTCGTGAATCTCGGTGTAGGTGGCACTTGCCTCCGCTCCGGTTGCCATCTTGGCACCCTTGCACGCGTCTTTGCCACCGCAGGCGTGCTCGGCCTTGTCTGCACCCTCGGCTGCGTCCGCTCCAGAGCACTTCTCTGCGCCCTTGCACGCGTCTTTGCCACCGCAGGCGTGGTCGCCTTTTTCCATGGACTGTTCAGTGGTTGCGGTATCAGGGGTTGGTTCCGAACCACCACAAGCCGAAGCGACGAGTGAGCCAGTGAACAGGCCAGCGAGAGCGAGTTTTGAAAGATTCTGTTTCATGTTTTCTTTTCCTATCTTGGTTTCATTGGTGCGCTGCAAGGTACGTCCTCGGAAGCTGCGTGACAAATCACGATTCACTGGTCCAATGGACTCCTCACCCTATGAGTCTCGCGACGGGCAGATTTGTTACACGCTCATTGCGTTTTTTTTGATAAATCGCCACAGACACAAAAATCATGCGTCAATTCAAACGCTTATCGGCTAGTTAAACACAACGCCAAGGGTCTCATTGATCGAGGCCACAGCTGCCGAGAATTCCTCACCCGCCGGGTCAAGGGCCTTAACAACCGTGATTGGCCATTCGACCAAGCGGTTGTCTGCATCAAGTTCGGCGTCCTGTTTTGCGAGCTGGACTCCGGTGCTGCTCACGGCTGCGACCTTGCCGTGGTCAAAGAAAAAGAGTGTGGATTCGGCCGAGCGCGCGGCCAAGGCATCGTCGTAAGTCTCGCTGCCAGCCACGTCGAATTTTGCAGGATTGGCGAAGTGGAAGCGCCGCGCAAATATCGGTTGTCCTGCCTCAAAATAGACTGAATCCACGCCGTCATACGTCTCGCCTTTTGACTCGACAACGAGCTTCGAGACCTCGCCTTTTTCGTCCTTCCAACTCCAGGCCAATGCACCTTCTGCCGCAAAATCGGGCACCTCAATCATCGTGCCTGCTACGACCTTCAGCGCGTCGTCGATTCCCATCGCCCTTTTGACCAGAGCCTCCTGCTCAGAATCCAGCCCTTTGATGTCTGAATTCACCTTCTCGGATGCTGGGTCGACCCCCTGCTCCGCCGTTTGACCGGTATTGATGGGCGTCGAAGGCACGACAGGGGGCGTCGGCTGACACGCGCTGAGGCCAACAAGCATCGTGATTAAACCAAATCTGTTCATCGGAGCCTCCCTTACGTTGTTGCGACTGAGCGGGTTAATGAATCGCCAAATCGACAATGATCCGATAGATATTGCGTGGTGTGACCCGATTAGGACAGGCCCGATTTCGTTCCGAATACGTAAATGCACAGGTTAATGAGCGTAAAGCCAAGGCACCACATTGGATGAGAATAGTCCCCAAATTTTCCCAACAGACGACGAATACATTGAGCAAATGGCGAGCGATTCCGACGCTCAGCTTCAGAAGCTCCTTGAGACGCCACGGCCCTTCATCACGCGTTTTGGTGGGAGGTGGGTGACACACCTTGTCCATGGAACACCAAAATGGAACCTTCTCCCTCATAATATTTCTTATCTGGCCAAGGAGTTGGGATTTCGTCCGATCTGTTTTCACCGAACAGGAATGTGGCTGATTCCGATGATAAAGGCACCGCAATGGATTGGACCTGAAGGATTCGTCTTACTCGAAAGAGTCGATAAAAAGCAGGCGCTTGAGGTGACAATGTCGGATGGCAGCCATATCGCCATCGTTAATTATGGCGAAGCAATAGAAGGTCCCAGACGTAGACTCCTCTCCTCAGGGAACTTCAAAACTGACTACGACTGGCTGCTTCAACTCGTCCAAGACTACATGTTCGAGACCGGTACGACGCCCATCTACATCGCGACTCCCGCCGGGATAAAAGCGAACGCTCGTGTTTTTATACACCTTCACCGCAAACCGTCGATGATGCTTCAGTTCATGTTGGCCGAGTTATTTATGGTCGTAGCGATTGTGGTTTGGATCGTCATGTTCGCCCACGGGAAAGGCGTCTCATTTTGACGGACTTCGGAGTGCCCCCCTGTTCTAAGGACGAGTCAAGCTGTCGTAAATGAATGAATCACACCAAAATATGGGATTCCCAATAACCCCTGAATCCATCGCAGAAAAAGCGGAAGAAACGCACGCCCAAACTCAAAAACTGTTGTCGCTTCCACGTCCATTGGCGATTCGAATCGGCGAGTTTCTTGGCGCCTCGTTCGCGTACGGAACGCCCGCTTTCGGTCTGTTGCCAACCAGAATCCGGAAAATCGCCGAGGACCTCGGGTTTCGCCCCATCTGCTTTGTCCGTTCCGGCGTTTTTCCACTACTCATCTTATCGACGCCATTTTGGATCGGCCCGGAAGGTTTTGTGCGGCTGGAATGCAATCGCGACGGATATTTCCATCTCAGGACCTTGATGACCAACGGTGTGGATGTTGTGGTGGCAAAACGTCGACCCGAGTCCCAAAGCCCGCTGATTTTCATTTTGACCACGGATGATTTCCGTCAGGACTATCTAGCGCTGATTCAGATGGTGCAAAAGGAAGCCGACGCGACGGCTGCAACGCCCATCTACAGCGCGGACCCATTGCACCTTCGAGCCGTCGTACGCGCGCACAACCACCTGCATCGCCCAATCTGGGCCGTCGTGGCGTTTTTATGCTTTTACGCAATCTTCTTGGGCGCAATCGCCTATTTGGCCTATTCAGCGTCCACCTAGGTGTCGGTTGATGAAGTGGCAAAACGCCGAAAAAATCAGTATCGTAGCGGCCATCACTGCAGAACACGGGGAACCACGATGGATTCGAACGCCGACCGGACCAAAGCAAGGGCATTTAACCCACAGCTCCGCATCGTCCTCGTGTGGTTCGGCCTTGTGAGTTCAACCGGATGTTGGGTTCCAGCGCCGAACGCGCCTTCCAACCAGAGACTCGGCGACGTCATCTGCCCCTTCCAAGCCCTATGCGAGGAAAACGGCAACCTCAGGTCCTGCTTGATAGACTTTCAAGACGACGACCGCATCGTGTCGTGGCCGCAAGATTGGAAGGATAACCAGGCCGCTCAAGTGGAATGCCTGAAAGGTGTGAATGACTGCGCTGGATACCGACAATGCGTCTATTCGAGCCTCTCGTGCACAGAATCCCGCTGCCAATCCAATATCGCCTACGACTGCGAGAACGGCCGCGAAACCCGTCACGACTGCACCGCAGCGGGTCTAACCTGCATCGACGCTCCTTGGGTTTACTGCGGCGTTCCTCAGGCCATTTGCGACGACCAACCCGAGACCAGATGCGATGGGGACACGCTGTTCTGGTGTTTAGGTGACTATCCAACCGTCCCCTTTGCCCGAAATTGTGCAGTGGAAGGAAAGACGTGCAACGGAGCCCTGTGCACAGACACCCCGTACACTGCATGTCAGAAAAACACCTGCAGCGCGGACGGAAAGTCTCTTTCGTACTGCTTTGAAGGAACAGTCACGTCCGTCAGTTGTGACGAGGTCGGACCCGATTTTAGGTGTTTCGAAAGGCCGCTGGTCGGCGAAGGCGTAGTGAGAATCGATTGTTTGATTCCAGAGTCAAAACAATGCGACAAGGACGGCCCAAACGCGAATCGTTGCGACGGAGACCACGCGTTGATTTGTGAGGGTGGAGTGCAATATGACCTCGATTGTTCAAGGGCAGGCGGCACATGTGGCGAGTCGTTCGGCGGGGTAAACTGCGTCGCTCGCTAAATGGTTCCTACATGTCAGGACAGCGCTGAGCGACAAATTCTCCGCGAACGACGACACCTTTGGATTCAAAATCCACCGTGCCCTCAACGGTCTTTTCATCCACCTTGGTAATCGTCACCGAGCCCCACGATGGAGGCGGATAGCCCTGTTCGTCTTCTGAACTTGGCACAAAATCAGGCAAGCCAGTGTAGCCCCAGTTTGGAGCACCGTAGGGGTCGCCGTCGGCCAACTCGTTCATGTCATTTGGCTCCAAATCCCCCATGAATGCCGCATAGAACTTGGTCTTTGAATTATCCAAGCGGTCTTCACAGGTGGCGGGTTCGGTAAAAAAGGCCAATTGGGGCGCCCGGCTTGCCCCAAGGTCGAGCTCCCAGGCGAGCATGGTTGAAAATCCCACTTTTTTCCCATCGGGTGTGGTGACGCTCAACTTCGCCGATGCAGGTGTAGCCGGACTGGGCACGGCCTTGGTTTGAGCGGCAGTGGACAGGCTGGGATTAGGCGCCTGGGTTGCTTCTTTGGACTCGCAACCCATCGCCAACAACAACATCGCGACCGAAAATATTTTCATGAAAGGCTCCCCCAATAAGGGTCAAATGGCAGAGTAGATTGCCGCGAATTGGCCAATCGGCAAAGGTCAAACGCGGTCGAGGAACACAAACTTCTGTGCGGTTGAATAGCCAGCCGGTCTCAGCGTCAAAACGAGAGTCACAAACTTCAAGCTCGGAAACCTCATGACTTCGCGCACCGTCAGCCTTCTTTTTGCCGCCGCCATCGCCCTTTCGGGCTGTCAGGTGATGGAGCGCCTCCAGACCATCGACGACCTCGCGAATGGCGAAACCACACCCGAAGACGTCTTAAAGGCCGAAGTCGCAGACGCGTTAGGCATTGGTGTCGCGGGGCTTTCGCCCTCACCTGCGTATTCTCAGAACGGTCAGGTGGACTTGAGCCTTATTTCGCGAGGAACTGACCTAAACCCCGAGCAAATGCGCGTCGAAGTCAAAAACTATGACGGTTCGTATTCGGAGTGCGAGTACACCGACGGCATAGATGTTGGCGCTTCGCCCGTGAATGCGCTTTCGCTTTTGATTGACGGCTCAGGAAGCATGGAACGCACTTACTATGAGGGCGAGTGCGACACTTGCCCGCATGACCCAGGCCGCGAACGAGTTGGAGCGGCTTCTCGATTTGTGGAGACACTTTTTGATGTCGCACCCGACAGCCGCCTTGCCATCGCGGAATTTGGTCCAGAGCCAAGTGCTGGCATGAGCGCCACGTATTTGCATACAGATTTTGATAATAACCCGCACCGACTGGAAACCGCCCTGGACTATATCGGCGGTGACCAGCCTCTTGGAACCCCGCTCTACGACTCACTCTACGAGATGATCGACGCGACCGCAGACGAAGCTGAATTCCTCTCCTTCGAATACCACGAAGGGATTCAGCGTCATGTCGTGGTGTTGAGCGACGGGCTCGATAACGACTCCGATTGGTACGACTTGGACGACGTGATCGACTTGGCCCTGCAAGAGAATGTCGTGGTTTATGTCGTCGGTCTGGGCCCAGCTTCTGCTTCCGACACTCGCTTTGACGACGCCGACCTGGCCGTTCGCGACCTGCAGACACTCGCCTCGGCCACCGGCGGATTTTACGCTGGAGTTGACGACCCAAGCAGGCTTCACCAGCTCTTCGACAACGTCGCTTACGCTCTAGCTGGCGGATACGAACGCCAGACCTACCACTGCATCCCGCGGGACAACGCGAACTCAACCGTCAGGAATCCACCGATGTCGGGAACCCGCGTTGAAGGTCGAGTTCTCGAGACCACTCAAGGCAACGAGTGGTCAGATTGGGCCTTCATCGCCCCATAAAACCAGTCTGCTATTTTTTCTTCTTTTCCGCCATTTCCTCTATCATGCGCAGGGCCTTCTCGACGTCTTCCCGTGATAGCTCGGCTGGTCCCTGCTTTTTCAGCGCGCCAAAAAGAGCCCAAGCAAGAATCGCCAGGAGCACCGCGACTCCTCCCAAAAAGTAGGGTTGAATGCCCCACACTAACGTGACGACCACTGCCACCAAAACGATCAAAGCTGCAGCTTTCAAAAACCAATTGAGGATCATTTTTCGAACGACCGTCATGTCTGGATTTGCCATCGCAAACGCCACAGGGTCGACGCGAATGAGCCGCCAGGCGTACTCCTCACGCAGGCCAGCGGTTTTCGTATCGACATATTTCAGAGTTGGCGTTCCACGCTCTTCGCGCAATTGAAAGGCACGCTCGATGTCTTTTCGAAGATCCCCCGTGCCACCCTCTATAATGCGGCGTTCTGCGGGTTTGCCGATCATCGCCGAGTCACTTGGCCAGATTGAAATCACGCGGCCATCGACAAAATAAGTGCATACATAAAACTTAGGCATGCTCAGCGGAATTTCAGCGGTCGTCCCACCGGATTCATCGGCCCAAGTTTCGGCAAGAATGTCGATTTTCAAGGCACCAATCGAACTTTGTTCCAGCACGACCGGACGAAATCCCAATTCAATCAGGATATCCCTCTTTTCTTCAGGAAGCCGCGAGTCAGCAAGACTGAGGGCGCTGACCTCGCTGGTGGACCGATACTTTTCGTCCTTCGGCTCATAGGGCTGATTCAGAAGCGCCTCATAGGCAGCAATATTGTCCGCGTATGCAGCCGAATCGGTGTTCCAAACTGTGTCTTTTTCGTTCATGAATCACCTCGGGCAAAGTCGTCACTTCCGGTCCGTCACAACGCGGGTAGGATGCCCGCCGACCCATCATAAGTCACCATGCAAAATACCTGTGTACCAGTCACAGAGCGGGCCAATCACAAGTCACAGCGGTCACAGAGGCTCGGCTGCCATGTCAAAGTGAATGGTCGTTCCAACCAATTGCGCATGGTTCAGATAAGGACCTACGACCTCATCATCAACCGTGATTCGCGTGACATAAGGTGTGTCAGGGCCGGCACCGGGTGCCTCGATCGTGAGTGTTTTCCCGTTACCTAAGTCGACTTGAATTTCGGGAAATAGCGGCGAGCCGACCATGTAGATGTCCGAACCAGCGACAGGGTAAAAACCGAGCGCACTGAACAGATACCAAGCCGACAAGGTTCCGCCGTCGTCATTGCCGACAAGGCCGTCTGGGCCCGTGCCGTATGCCTTGGCTTGGATCAAGCGGACCCATTTTCCGACGTCCGCCGGCCGGTCTGTGAAGTTGAACAAATAGGGGGCGCCGATATCGTGCTCGTTGCCATGCCAGTATTTTGGGTCCGGCAGGAGCGGGCTGAAATTAGCCTTGTTGAGGCCCGCACCTTCGAAAAATTCTGTGAGTGCTTCGCCGAAGGCGACCGGGCCGCCGAAAGCGGTGGCCAAATTCTCGGCGCTCCAGGTTGGGTAGAAGCGCCAATGCCAGGCGTCGCCTTCGGTATAATGAGCTTCGTAGGCGATGTTCTTACTGGGAATCGCGACAAAGCTGCCGTCGGCGTTTCGCGGCATCATGAACGTCGATTCCTGCTCGAAGGTGTTTTTCCAATTCTCGGATCGCAGGCGCAACTCGGCGGCTTCCGAACGGCCAAGGTGCTCGGCGAGATTGGCCAGCGCCCAGTCACCCCAGGTGTACTCAAGGGTGCGAGAGACCGACTGGTCGTACTCGTCGTCAGGGACATATCCGAGTTCGACATAACGTTCGACTGCTCTGCGCCCACTAAAAATCGCGTCGGGCGGAGGCTTCTGATTTGCCGTCGTCCAGAGTGCGTCGAATGCCTCGGCGTAGTCGACCCCATCGATGCCTTTGAGCGCGCTGCCGGCGAAAAGTTG
>CAYMYJ010000034.1:0-73224 GCA_964394615.1 uncultured Bradymonadales bacterium
TAGCTAAGCCAAACTAGATCACCCCTTCAAGAACGCGGTCTGCCGGACGGTTACACTTATACAACAACATCGCGGACGGCCATAGCCATTGCGTTCAATTCGTACACGGATGTTGTTGTGAGTGAATGGCAGGCTGTATATCTGTCGGACTTCGCTGTTGCGCCGACCGATAACAGATTTCGTTCAAATTGCTTATGCGACTGCGCAAACAAAAAACCTCGCAATCGTCCACAATCATGACGTGAAAGCCGCAAGTCCTTTCAAGAGGCAATCGGCCCGTTCCTTTAAGAAATTGATGTTATCACCAGAATTCAAGGCATCAAGCGCGGCTTGTGAAACAAACTGCGAATCAAGGGCGTCTTTGGTGGCTTTGTTCAGAACTTCTTTGGGATTGTGTGCCAAAGAACTTCTACTTTCATCGGTGACGATAAAGGTGTTTGCCAAGACTCGAGCGCTACTCATGTCCTTCCCGAGCGCCATACTTACGCTATCGCGAGTTAAAACGACCCCAAAGTGCGACGATTCGAAATTACGCATAAAAATCTCAGTTTCAATGATTGCTCCGGTTTTCAAATCACGAGGTGTATTATGAGCGAAAAATGTCACAAGGGCTGCCGACACCGCTTTTCGTACGGTGAATCGACGCTCCATTAAATCCTCAGCAGAAAGTGACATTCGAACAATTGGGATGTCTTCATTAGATCTCAACGCGGTGATGGTCGAATTTATCGCCCGCTGAACATAATGATCAGGCTTTCCTCTCAAAGACTCAACCAATGAAGTTTGTCGGAGCCAAGAGATTAGCTGTTGTTGATAACGGGCCGATAAACTCGGTTCTTCCAAAAAGGCGGCAACAACGACTAACAACTGGCCTTCATACGGCACATAGTCGTAGCAAAGGATTTTCTCCGTGAGTAACAATTTTAAAGCCTGTTCTAAACCATTCGCCGCGGCGGTCTGAGCCTTTTGAAGATCAGTTGCGGACATTGCTTTTAGCCCTATCAGCGATTCCGAAGTTGGTGCTAGGCCGGCACCAATGCCAAGTAGTTTAACAAAAGTCTCGTCGGGGACCTCGAATCCTAAGTCCTGAGCAGCCATGGACATGTTGTCAATTTCGGTAGTCAGATCGAAGTCGTCTGACCAGGTAACTGCTCGCATGAAGTCGACTGTACTTAGCTTTGTACCGGTGCTGTTGACTCGCTCAAAAATCTCCACAACTTCTTCGACTTCACGTCCGTCGATCGTCACTGTTGGTAAAATGTAATTTTGAAAAGCGGCTTGAAGGCGAAGGCTTGCATCTATAAGCGTCGCACCGTCATTCAACTCAAGTAACCGTTTTTGCGCGCCCAGCATGGCTCGTGGGTCAAAAATGTCGAATAAACGAATTCCACTCTCCAAAATATCATCCGAACTGGCGATAGAAATAAATTGTTCCTCTCGCAGATCGAACATAAGTTGAAATCGCCGATCCCCATTTTCATGAAATGCGGCATAGAGCGTCGTGAGTCGTTGAAGACCATCTAGAATATAGGAGGTTGGATAATGCTCCTCCAGCTCTGGGAGGGGAAGATCGTCCGAACGGTCGACTTTTAGTTCCTTCTTCTCCACCCGCCATAAAAGCAAACTGCCAATTGGAAAACCGCGATACACACTTTCAAGTACCTCAAGAATTTGTTTCTCCTCCCAGACAAAACCACGTTGAAATGCTGGAACTCGAATGTTTCCTGTCTGTATTCTTGCGTGGAGGATTCTCAAGTAGAGGGCTTCTGGGCGCGGGGCATCTTGATGCTTACTCAAATGGGCTCCTTGTTTCCGTCTCTGACATCGAGGATTATGCCCTCTAAAAGATGTAGTGTATGTGCAATATAGGCGCTTCTAAAGTGGTTGCTTTTGTGCGCCCATTTCCATGCTTTCCTGTCAGGTTGATGTTGTAATCGTCGCTCCTCATAGAACTTGTGCGTCAAGTCGCGCAATACATCCTGAAGCTGAGTAGTCAACTGTATCTCAAGTTTTGAAGATGATGCGCGATTTGAGTAGCTTCGGTCTGGAATGTCCGTTTGTGTAGTGATGTAAACGTGGAACCCATAGTATCCCTCATCAGACTCACGGCTTTCAAAATCGCATTGAAACCCTAATGATTGTGCGAACACCGAAATCTTCTTGGCGAGATATTCCGGCCCGTCGAGGTAGCGAAGAACTATGCGCGTCCGGATGATATCATTGAAACGGCTAAAAACATCGTCAGGCGCACACCACCCTTTCTCAGGTTGTTCTGGAAACTTGCGGTTCCAAATCACGTTTTCACGGTACAGCTTATCGAGTACTGACGGGTATGGTTTGGTCTTCAAAACAACCTCTGGAGTTGCCTCATCAGCAAAGAGCGACACTCCAAATTCTGACATATATTCCTCAGCTGCGCCGGTTAAAACCTCTCTCCAGCCCGCCTTCAGAAAATTGTCCGACCAAACACCCAAAATATATGGCGCTGTCATTTTATACCAAGTTTCGCAAGTCTCATTATATTGGTGTTCTAGGGTCGAAGTCGCCCAAGTTATGTAATCTTCCAATGTTTTTGGACGGGTCATTTTGGCTCACCCCAATTTTAGAACGAAACTCCGAGGATTCGGCCTTAAGATTGTTGATATGATAAAAGCTAGTAAACGTGTTGTGATAATAACCTAGAATCTTCAGGCCGTGCACAACAAGTTGTCAATGCAAAACCACAATATAATTAAGCGGATTGGGAACTTTTAGTTGTGACCTTGGTTCCCTCTGGAAGGATGTTTTCGAGCTCTTGTCGTATTTGCGCTTCGAAGGTCCCAAACACTTCAACGCCTGGTCCGACTTGATGTTGTTTAAGAGGCCCAACAACCGAACGCCAGCCTCCGATTCGATCACGTCTGAACTTTTCGCCTTTCCAATCCAAAAGTTTTCGCCGTGAAATTGAGTATATCAAAAGGACATCGACCTTCGAAAATACATGAAATGCGTGAAGCTCAAACCAAGGCAAGTTCGGAAACTTTGGTTTGGCCACAATTCTAACTTCTGTGAAAGGCGGAGTCTCAGTGAAGTGCAGTCCGACGATTAATTTCCGAGTCCGTGTGACTGTTTTTGTCGGGCGTTCACCATATAGAGCCGTGATCATTTCAAATGCCGCTAGGCCCTGCTTAACCGGGATTTCAACCTCGTACTTTTCGTTCTCGTAAACATAATTAGCGAATACATCTTCTTCATTCGCAACTAACAAGTCGCCAGGATATGAGTCTTGGCGCAGCCTAAACGATGGCATAACTGTCTCTAAAAGATTGACCTCGAAGTCAAAAAGTTCTGAAAGGGGCTTCGCAACTTCATATTTGGTGAATTCCAGACCAATTTTGGTAAGGGTGGACATCGCCTCATCACGAGAACAATATTGCTTTGCATGATTCTGAATCCACTCAACCAAATCAGCTTTCGTCGCCGGGGGCTCTATCGGACTCACTTTCGGAACACTTTGCGACAACAACTGTCCGTCGATTAATGTCCGCATCGAATCACTGAGGTTTACAAAACGTTCTGTGCCTAAGGCTTGACTCACGAAGAAGGGAGTCTGAAAGCCTGACCGTTCGAAATCATCTGCAATATATGCCGCAATGTCTCTATACCGAATTGATTGTTCGGCATGTCCTGCCAAGGCGGCCGCAAAACTTTGTGTGAAAAAGCTAAGAGCGTCATCTTGGTATGAACGACCGTCCGTATCAGAACCGAAAAAGAAGTAGCACTTTTTAAAATTAATCTGTGTGGATTTAAGAGCTTTGTCGACGATGACATCGGAGTCCTTCACATAATGAATGCCAGCATGACATGCATCAATAAACTTTACAGTGAGCTCACCATTTAATGAGCGAAGGAGTTGATCCAATTCGTCGTTGCTTAAGCCAGTCGATCGTCGATTGGTGCTATCAAAGTTGCTGGGCGTAAAATAAAAATCATCGTCAAAAGTACCACCATGTCCCGAATAATAAAAGAAAACCTCATCAACAACTTCATCCTTGTATGTGTCTACAAAATCCGACAACTTCAGTTTAAGATGGCTGGCACTTGGATTAATAACTTCGAACACCGCATCGAATTCACCCGATTCATGAATGATCTTAAGCATTAATGTGTGATCGTTTATGCAAGCGGGCAGGCTAATCAATTTAGGTGAGTTATAGTCCGATACAGACACTAAAATGGCAATACGCATGTTTTCCCTATTTCGGATAATCACAGAAGGCTGAACCGTTTTCAGGTTGTGTGTCAAGTTTAAATCGAACATGGCCGAAGTTGCCGCGGTTTCTTGGACTTTAGTTAAATGAAAACAGCGCGGTTGGGCACCGCTAGCAGTACGAATGGTTTTTACCAAGCGATGGTCCAATCAATATATAATGGTTTGGTAAATTCACTTTATAAATTAGTGGAGTTTAAGTGGCCATTTTTGAACCGCATTTATACCCTGTTTGAAGATCTTTATTGGAATTGGCGCTAAACGATTATTCGCAAAACTATTGATACGGTTGATGGATTTTGTCATGTTTAAATCCTTCGTAGATAGTTGTTAATTGTCGGAAGTCATCCCTGCACCGATTGCCAAGAGCATGTCGAATACCACCCGCTGAAAACCCATTTGTACTTCTTTGCTGTTGAGGTACTGCATCTTCTGGACGAGGTGGGCCGCAGTGCTGTCCATGACGGCATCGTCCAACGCACCTGCGAAGTCGCCCAGCATGGCTTGTTCGGCTGAGTTGTTGGCAATCTGGTTCATGACGTTTTCGTTTTCGCTGACCTTGTCCCTGATGGTGTAGGCGTAGTTGATGAGGTCTTTTTCGGTGAGACCATCGGTTACAAAGAGCTCGTTGAGGCGCGTGATGATGGTTGAGAGCCATTCTTCGGCCCTTTGCCGGTCCCAAGTCCGTCGGCGGGCGCTAAGCCGGTCTCAGTGCCGTCCTTTACCAGTCGCAGGTCTTGCTGCTTGATTTTCGAAAGGCGGTAATGGCTTAGCTCGACTGCGCTTAAGTCAATCGGGTCTTCGTCGGGCGTTTTTTCGCGCAGCAATGGATGGAGGTGGCGGGCGTAGAGGCTCAGGCTCTCTAGGTCGCGGCTCTCGTAATCCACAATCTGGGACATGAACTCGTAGTATCGGGTGAACGTCGCTAAATCGGCCTTGAATAAGCCAAGTGCGTCCAGCTCCACCTTTGATGCCTTCATGTCGGCTTCAGTGTTGGCGATGAAGGTTGCATCTCCAACCGACTTGGCGTGGTCGAATAGGCCTTTGTGTTTGATGTAGGCGGCCTGCGCTTCTTCGTAACGCTTCTGCCACCGGTCGACGGCGGGTTTACAAATATTGCTGATGGCGGCGTTGCTCTTGTTCTTCATAAAAAACACTTCGGCGAACCGCGAGACCTCGGTCCATAAGAAGATTCCAGACGCCTTGAGCTTTTCGTACAAATCCCAAATCAGGTTCGGGTCCGAGACATCCAGCAGGTTTGCGGTCTGATAATACTCTTGAAACGCGGACAACACTTCGGCCGGCTCGTTGAAGAAATCCAGAACGTAGGTCTCTGCCTTGCCTGGGTAGACTCGGTTCAAACGTGAGAGCGTTTGAACACACTCAAGGCCGCCAAGCTTCTTGTCGACGTACATGGCGCAAAGTTTGGACTGGTCGAAACCGGTCTGGAATTTCTTGGCATCGGCAATCAGCCCAATCTCAATGTCTTGAGTACTTTCATGGTGTGAGCTTTTCATGTGATTTGCTCGTCGTCGAAGCATGGCAGTAACAATTTCACACGGGCTGCTTTCAAGATCTCGGCGAGGAGAAGTCGAAGGGGATCCATTTTCCATTTTTCAAGATTGGGGTCACTACGAACAGCCTCTTTCATGACGCTCTGTTTAGAAAAACGTAAGTCCGGCAACGTATCTCCCATCCAGTCGTCAATACGTTTTGTAAACACTTTCCTGTGGAACCAGGCAGGCTGCTCAGCGGACCACGTTTCGAAGGCCTCCTGCGTAAGCTCCTTTTCGCAAACTCTTTTAAGGCATTGAAAGTAGTACTCACGGGAGATGAGGTCTTCAAACTCCTCACCGTCATCCAAAAAGACTACCGGGAAGCTGTAGGCATGTTTACGACATTCTCGCTCGATGTCCTTACGCTTGTCACCATCCGCAAACGCAATCGCGGTATCACCGAACGTCTCAACCCGATGACACCAATGCACAAGGTTTGGAGCGCCCTGGCCATCCATAAAAACTGTCATCTCCAGCGCAGCCAGCTCTTCTGGGGTCTTTGCGAGAATTGGCAAAATTCTATCAAGGCAGAGTAACTCCGTATCTCCTTCAACTACGACGACTATAGGTCCGTAAAGCAGTGAATCCGCAGCGCTTAAGCCGAGGCAATTGCGCACCAATGTGAAATTGTCACCAGGACGATGATGTTCAACCCGGGAGTGGGCCAGGTTTAGGCCAATCTGGTGGCGCTTATTTTCTCGTCGCACCACTCGTACCGTCGACGGTCTCAATCGATTGAGCATTGACGGCGAGTGCGTAACATACATCATTTGCATGCGCCCGGAGCGACACATTTGCTCGAAGGATGCACGTAGATAGTGCTGAGCATCCGCATGAAGTGAAAGCTCGGGTTCATCACTCAACACCATTCGGAGAGGTCTAACGCTATTGGTTGAAAAGTGCACCTGAAGTCTGTAGGACAGAAACTTCTTGAGGCCTGCACTTCGATAAATCAACGGCGTCGAATCTTCGCCTTCTGTCACATCTAATCTAAATGCGTTTGACGAGATTTCAACGAATCTGAGACGTTGTTTGAAGGTAGGGAAAATCTCATTAAAAAGTCGTTCTAATTGGCGGTTTGCCGCCTCAATACGGCTGCTTCGCACATGGTGGTGTTTCAAACTGCGCAAGATCACCTGAAATCGGCCGGATTCCCCAAACACATAGTCTAACAGCTGTTGAGTAAGCGATGATACCTCATCATCGTAACCAATCGATAGGACGTCATTGAGCTCAGCCGACGGGTTCAAACGTACCAGTTCAATTAGTGGATTCCTACCTGTCAAGACATGTCGAGCACCGCCAAATTCGAGTTGATACGCATTAACACCTGGCGCGGCAAAGTACTCGACCTTGAATTGTTCCTCGCGCCCTTTTCCGAAGTGGATACTACTTCCTTTAGCGTTTAGTTCGATCAGATTCTCACCGTCGGTGTGGAACCCAACGGTTATGGAGATGTTTCGGTCGGTATCCCAATTCGACGAGTCGGTCTTGAGATACTGGAGATTTACATCCAACTCTTGAAGCGGCGTACCCAATACAAAATGCTCAAATGCCTTAAGTATCCAGGACTTTCCGACATCATTAGGGCCGGTGACTACTGTGCATTCAGGCTCAAGGGTTATAACCTCACGACCCAAGAACGGACCAACATTCGACAATTCCAAATAGGTGGCGATCAGCACGAGACTCTCCCATTCCGAGACGGGTTGCTTGACGACCCTGAAGCATACCGGGTTTGTTGGGAAATTAGCCAGTTCAAAGAATCTCGTGAATATCTCTCAAGTCTCCGCTCTTTGACCTGTTTTCCATGTCATTTGCTTTTTGTTTTTAGAAAAATACCGGGGCCAATTGGTCCCGCCGCAGTCTCTGACGTAATATCATAATCGCCTTTTTTTGAGTTCCATGTTTGACGGCTATGTTTCGGGTAATCGTGGCCGATTTGTCGAAAGAGGCGAATGATTTCATCGACTGACGCAAAGTGTAAAATATCACTCCGTTGGCGATCAGAAGTGAAGAGGATTCCCGATAATCCTTGTTGGGATTCACTAAAAATCGGGACGAAAATATAGCTATGCACGATTTGGTGGCAAACATATAGCAAGTTTCGAAACTCGTTACTCCCTTTTTCAAAATTGTAAAAACGCTCTATATGATGCCAATTTAAGAGATTTGGAATGTCTCCAGTCGAAGGGTAGATTACTAAATCTACTGACTGGCCGACTATGGAATCACACAGTTTCTTCGCTTCGATGAGTTTCCTGATTGCGTAAAACCCAAGCATTAAGTCTTGTTCAACGCGGGCAAATGATGCGGGAACCCATCTGGTTTGCTTCTGTCGTCTTTCCAGCATATCAGCCTTTCGAAGTAAATCATCTTTCCAAACATTCGATTCCCAAATCATATATGTCCTTGCTTATCTTTTGTTCTTGCTCGCCACATAACTCCGTCCTTTCAAATTTTATGCAAGCGGGTTTGTCGATAAGTACATGTTAATGTGGATACAAGTGGATTGAAGAAAAAAAGCCCCGAACTGATAAATCAATTCGGGGCTTAACCTAATGGAGGCGGCGGGAATCGAACCCGCGTCCACAAACCATCTAGATACGCTTCTACATGTGTAGTTTATGATTGTCTTCTTAGACTCCACTGCCGCTGCCCATAAACAGGCCACATCGGGGAGTGTCATTCGGAATGTCGAGTTTTGTCGAAGGAACGAAGCCCAAAACTCCAAGTCTGCTAAATGTCGTTACTATTAAATCACAGACGAAAATAGTAGTAACGGGCTTCTTTCGAAGCATCGCCCATCAGGCTACTGTTAAGCAGCCATCCGGATTGCAACGTTATCGTTTGCAACTGTGTGTTTGTCGGTGGTTAAACGTAGTCGCCGACACCTACGACATGCCACGCACCCGTCAGTATCCATGTCGAAACCAGGGCGCCCCCATAAGCGCAGATAACTTGCGCAAGCACCAAACTGTCAAAGAGTCGCCTTTCATAGCGACGAATTGGAATATAGGGACTCGCCTTGGGAAAGCAAGCCCGAGTCGCCTCAGCGGCATGAAATCTTGGGTTTGCGGCGCGTATCGTGCCAAACACGGTGGGCGCTTCCATTAGATACGTGAGGCCAGGGCGGAGTCTTTGGCTTTCAGGTACGCCTTAAAGAGGTCTGCGTAGTCGGGGCGAACGGCTGCTTTCACCGATGGGCGCTCGGCGAGCGCTTGTCGCCATGCTGTGATTTTAGGCAGGCCGGTCAGCATGCCAAAGTCGTCGATTTCGTCGAAGGTATCGAAGAACCTGAAGATGGGGGCGAAGGCGGCATCCACCATCGAAAACTCGCCGTCGAAAAACGGGGCTTCGCCCACGGCGTTTTCGAGCTGCTCAAAGCGGACGCGGCATTCACGGGCGGCTCCCTGCAGGCTGGCGTCGTCTCTTGAGGTGTAAAAACCCATCACCGAGAGAAACACGCTCGAGGCAAACTCAACCCAGCCGCGATGCCGTGCACGACGCAATGGGTCTTCGGGATGGATACGCTCGCCGCGGGTTTCGTCCAGATATTCGCAAATCACCGCGGATTCAAAAATCGGGGATTCGCCGACCATCAAGAGTGGGGTTTTACCGAGCGGAGAAATCGCTAGAAACCAGTCTGGTTTGTTCTTAAGGTCAATGTCCTTGCGCTCGAAAGGCACGTCTTTTTCGAGCATCACAATGGCGGCGCGCTGCACAAAGGGGCAGATCGCGTGGGAAATCAGGGTTAGGTTCGTTGACATGGCCATTCCTTGGGTTGGCTTGCATCGCCACAAGCTAGGTGCGGCTGACTTTGAGGCAAGAGTCCCAATCCCAAGCTCGACCGGTGGACCGGTCGCAGGTCGCAATCTGCGGGGCATTCACCTAAGATGCACCGCCCTTAGACACGAGACCTTCATGATACAAGATGTCGTCAAAGACTATTACGGGAAGACCCTGCAAAGCACCTCGGACCTGAAGACTACGGCGTGTTGTGACGCGTCCGAGGTTCCGGAGTGGTTGAAGCCATTATTGGCCAACCTGCATGACGATGTGATGTCCAAATATTACGGGTGTGGATTGGTGGCTCCTAGCTTGCTGACGGGCGCACGTGTGCTGGACCTGGGGAGCGGGTCGGGTCGTGATGTGTACGCGTTGGCGCAATTGGTTGGCCCCTCAGGAAGCGTGGTGGGCGTGGACATGACCGACGAGCAACTCAAAGTTGCGACCGATACGTTGGCGTACCACGCCGACAAATTCGGCTACGCCAACGTCTCATTTTTGAAGGGGTATATCGAAAAGCTGGACGAGCTGGACCTGGAGCCCGGCTCGTTTGATGTGATCGTTTCGAATTGTGTGGTGAACCTTTCGCCGGACAAAGAAGCTGTGTTGCGCGGGGCCTATCGTCTGTTGAAGCCGGGCGGCGAGATGTATTTTTCGGACGTTTACACTGACCGTCGGGTTTCTGAATCCGTCAAAAACGACCCGGTGCTTTACGGCGAGTGTTTGGGGGGAGCGCTTTATTGGAACGACTTTCAGAACCTGGCCAAGACGGCTGGATTTGCGGACCCTCGTTTGGTCGAAGACCGTCCTTTGGAGGTCACCGATCCGGAGTTAAAATCCAAGACTGGAAATATCCAGTTTTATTCGGCCACCTATCGCCTGTTTAAATTGGAAGGCCTTGAACCTGCTTGCGAAGACTACGGTCAGGCTGTGATCTATAAGGGGACTATTCCCGAAAATGCTGACCAGATTATTCTGGATAAACATCACACGATTCAGACCGGCAAAGTATTTCCAGTGTGTGGAAATACTTGGAAAATGTTGCACGACACCCGATTTAAGTCTCATTTTGAATTCATCGGTAATTTTGACCGGCATTATGGGATTTTTGATGGGTGTGGGTCGGTGTTGCCTTACGACGGGGGCGACGCGGCTGCGTCTGGCGGTGCGTGCTGCTGAGGGCCTGCGGCCGTTGTCGGTTGTCAGTTTTCGGTTTTCGGTTTTCGGTTTTCGGGTCGCAAGTCGCAGCAGGCCATAGGGCCTGCGTACCGGTCTCAAGTCGCAGCAGGCCATAGGGCCTGCGTACCGGTCGCAAATCGCAATGTCGGGTGATTAATGGGTTTTTTTCAAAAGTTTCTGGGCAAGAAGTCCCCTTCGAGCGAGTCGGTTCGCGACACGATGATGTACGCCGGTCGCGCTCGCCTAATCACCCATATGACAGATTATTGGGGCGAAGATTGCGCGGAGTTCGGCGACGAAAGCCTGCCGCCTGGATTTGGTCCCTTATTGGTTTTTGAGTTCGCTCCCAGCCCCGACCGTGATTGGTGGACCTATGCCACGGCCGGCCTAAGCCTTTCTGAGGCTATGGACGATTTTCCCCCGACCGAACTGCTCGCCTATGCCACGACGCGCTCTGTGGGCCTTGTGGACCTGCTATTCCAACTGGCCAGCAACGCTGATGCTGGAATCGCCTATCAGGCTGGCGACACGGTGGTATTCGACGAAGACCCGCCCGATTTAGGCATCGTGTTAAGTCGTGCGATAGGGTTTGTCGAACCTGCTGAATCGGCGAGATTGCTTGGGTTCCCAGGCGTTGCGACGCGTCCGGAGGATTTGCGTTATCTGATGGCTAGGCCTGGCGAGGATGCGACGCAGGTTCGTTTCTTGCGGGTCGTGGGAGTTGGGGATTCAACGGCCTGGTCGGTACCTGCCGATGAACACCTATGGCGGTTGTTTTAGGTCTGAAAAAAGCTGGCTTTCAAGGTTCATTTTGCGCGAGTTCTTCATTATCGCGCAGATAAGAGCTATCATCGGCGTATCTTTTTAAATGGGTGCCCACGATGCGTAGTTGGATTGTTCTGGCTGTGTTTTTGGCTGCGTGTGATTCGTCGAGCGGGCCTGATGTTCCGGTCCTCAAGTTCGACGAGGTAAAGGTGCCGGTCGTCTGCGAGAACGGCTTTGACGTCGAGTCCGTCCAGACGGTCTCTGGCGGCTTATGGGCGACGAATAATCGCGGCGTCTATCATTCCGAAGATAATGGTGAAAGTTGGCAGCGTTTCTACGACCCGGCCGCATTTGATTTGATGGAACCAGATCGCGCGCGCCGACCCTTTCCGTGGCAGCAGTTCTACAAGATCGACGAGGACTCGTGGATCCTGGGCACTTACAACGAAGTTTTGCCGCGCGTTCCAAACGTTATCGCATTAACGAGGGACGGTGGTGCGACCTACGCCGTCGGTGCAAATACAGCTGAAACCTTGACGTATCAGGGGACGGCCTGTGTGCCGTGGCCGCTCGATGATGGCCGAGTCGTGTTTCAGTATTTGGATAATTGGTACGTTTCGAGCGACGGCGGGGCGACGGCTGAGTTCTTGACCTCGACGTTTAAAAGCGTCGGTAGCTCCGTTTTTTATCCCTATAATCCCTACAAACCCGATGACGGCACACCGATGGTGCATTTTGCGCCAGACGTCGTAACGGCGCGGCCGATTTGCCCATCTGGCCCCGCCTTGGACGCTTATAAAAAGGTCTGTGAGGCGGGTACTGGCGAGTGCACGAACTATTTGCCGAACGGCTGTTTTGCGGGCGGCGCCAAGGGGGCTGTGTCGTCGTCAGGCGCCTATGCCGTGGCAGTAGACCGCCGGGTGATGTGGTGGGATGGGGCGGTTTGGCAATTCCAGCTCCTGCCCAAGGAGCAAGCCGTCGTGGGTGTGGTCGACATGTGGTGGGCGGAAAACGACCTGTGGATCAAATATTTGGATTCGCCCACGTCGGACCCGCAGGAGTATTCGACTTATCGAATATTGGGCGCGCTCGGAGGTGCTAGGACTCTGCAAAGGCTCTCGTTTAGTGCGGGTGATGTCGATGACCTGCAATTGATCGATGCGACCGCAGCCACGCAGGGAGCCCTGGTGCTGCGCACGACTCCATCATCGAAATTTGGGCAGAATCTGGTTTGCCGCGTCGAAGCAGTCGGCGAGGTGGCGCCGTTGCTCACGGGAACACCGACGACGTTCGAGGCCGGTAGGCTCTATCTTCATGCACGTCGCGGTCGTTGGTCGGACATGTTCGATCGCATGGCATTGCAAGACGACGGTCAGGCTTATATCGCGAGCTGGCGCGACTTTGTGGGCGGAGTCCCACCCAATAACGTGCTGTGGAATGTCCAAGAAACCTACGGCGACACCGCGACGATTTCTGGCGTCACCAGTAACGACGGGCTGAAGTTGCTGGTTAACGCGTTTGGCGAGCGAACCGATGTGCCCGACTTGCATGTGCTGGATGTCGCGCCGGGCTTGGGATTGCCTTTTAGCGACACTGTTTTTTCGACGGCCCCACGCGACGGCTTCGCGGCACAGCCCTTTGGTTGGGTGTCGGCGGTGAGCTCGATCGACGATCAGTTGCTCTATGCCACGACCTTGGGGACATGGCCCAGCCGTGCGAAATCATGGCGTCCCGAGGGGCGTCGAGCGATTCCAGGAATTGCAGTCTCGACCGCGTTTGGGATGGCGCTGACAAAATCCACTGTCGGCCCCGCGGTGCAGCCCGACGGGGATGGAATCAGCTGGGTCACGGGCATCGGGCTGGTGCCGCTCTTGGACGGCTCATTGCCGGAGGCGAATCCATGCGGCGTCGTGGCCGTGGAAGGGGCGGATTGCCTTGTGTATCCGGGAGAAGCCACCGCGATGTCCATGGACATGGACGGATTTGTTTATGTTGTGGATGGCCCGCGAGGGCAGGTGCTGCGCAAGAAAGTCGGTGACGCTGCTTGGAGCCTTGTTGCCAGTCATTTGATGCACCCTGCAGACATCGCCATTCGACAGGTGAATGGCCACACGCTGGTGTATATTTTGGACGGCGATATTTGGGTCTTTGAACCCTCGTCGCAGGTCGCGATGCGCCAAAGTGCGGCCTCGATGGCGCCCTATGATGTGGCGCTTGCCGACCCTGCTGAATCCGTGGTGGACGACGCCTCGATCGTGCGGCCAACGGCGGCATGCGAACAGGGCGCGCCGTGTTTTTCACCTCCAATTTGGAGCGATACCTCGTTTCCGTGGAAAGATTTGGATGGTTGGGCGGTGCTCGCCGGCCAAACGGTGTGCTTGAGTGGTCAGGATTTTGGACAGTCTGGCACGTTGTATTTGACGGGAGTGGTCGTTCCAACGACCAGTTGGAGTGCGTCCAGCCTGTGTTTCGAGAGTTCAGCCGCGCCTCAGCAGCCTAAGCGAGGGGCGCTGTGGATTGTGCGTGACGATCAGGTGCCGTCGCATGTTTTGCCCTATATCGTCGACCCTGAGAGTGGACCGGGAGTCACGTCGTTTCGTGTGGATACGCCGTTGCCTTCGGGCGTCACGCCGCGCATTGCCACGGCCTGTCGGAGTTCTATTGACCAAGGATGCACCGTCGCGATCGTGGGGCCGTTGAGCTTGACGCCCAGTGCGACGATCGACGGAATGCCAGCCGCGATCAGCGGGCAAAATCAAGGCAATATTACGTTGGCTTGGCCTGATGGATTGGTGGCCGGCGAATACGAGTTGGTTCTTGATGGGCTGACCAAAATTGTTGAATTGGTGGATTTTGACAAGGAATCCCTGAGCGAATTGGCGGTCGATCAAATCGGCATCCCGCGGCACGACCAGGCCATTACGACAGCGTTTGGTGAAACCTATGGTGTGTTTCGGTCAGGGCAGTACGGTTCGCCCAACGGGGTGCGCACCCCAAGTGCGTCGGTGGTCGAGGTCCGCAATCTATCGAGTGGGGCGCACCCGGGAATGCCGGACGACCAGTTTTCTCAGGAGGTGGATTTGCCCCGGCTGGTCCCTCATGACGGCGCACTTTTTGCGGTCGTGCGCCGGGCATCCTATGTCCGGGAACTCAGTGGCAATGGGGTGGTCGTGCTCAACGATTATCAAATCACCGAACCTGTAACCGCCGGGCTCTACCGCTTGGACGCTGGGGCGAACGCATTTGTGGCGTTGCCGGATACGAGCATGCCAGGCAGCACCACTGGCCGAATCGTGGGGGCGGTTTCGACCGCGCGAGGGCTGGTTGTGGTGCTTTATGATGAGGTCGCCAAAACGGTCATGGCGCAGGTGTGGGATGGGGCGGCTTGGAGCCAAGATGCGCCGATTTCGCTCGAAGTCTTGGAGACGCGTGTCAGTGGCTCACGGCTTTTTGTGCACTCGCCGAATGGGATTTTCTCCCTCGACTTGGAGGACTCCAGTTTGCTTGGCCCCTTTGTTCCTCCGGGGTCGCGGCTGATGACGTTTGGGGCGGACGGCGGGGATGTGTTGGTGGTCGTCGAGAGTGCCGGCGAGGCACAGATTCAGCGGTTGAATCTTGGGACTGGCGCATTCGAATTGATTGTGGCGCTTCCTGACGTGCCGGGTGTGGGGCTGACGACGCCTCCAAATCGAGCATCGGCGATGGAGGGCGTCAGCGCCGTGAGTGGCGATAGGGCCTCTATTTGGGTTGCGATTGCGGATCGGGATACGGCCTCGGCGACGGCCGGGCTTCGCCTGCTGCGGTATCAGGCTGGGCAGTGGTTTGAATCGGGAGAGATCGCTGGCAGTGTCGAGGCGTCTGTGTGTTTGGGCCCAATTCGCACGTCGGAGGTGGCTGGCTTTTGCTCGACTACGGAGACCTTCCAAGGCGGCTGCACCATGTTTGCGTGTCAACACGGCACGGGGGGCTTTGTGCCGCGCTCCGCTTGGGCTGATACGGTGTCATTGACGCCTATCGGCGGGAAGGTCGTAGCGGCCTTTGAGTCGATTTATGGGGGCTATAGCCTCGAAGGCAGCGGCTACGGGCAGTTCGTGACTTGGTAGGTTGGTCGCGGGTTGTCGATCGCAGTCCGGGTCATAGGAATCGCGATGCCAGGCAGGCCTGGCGGACCCATCACAGGCCTCGAATCGCAATGCCGGCCGCGTGTGACCGCCTGAAACACCAACCGAAACCCGACAACCGGCCGCTTGTCAGACCCAGATGCCTTGCGCGGTGTACGGTGAATGGGCACCCGCAAAAAACTCGCCGTCGACGTAGCGGTGGGCTTTATCCATCGTGGCGATTCTGGCCATTTGGTCGTCGGTTAGTTTAAAGGCGAGTGCTTCCAGATTGGCTTTGATGCGCCCGGCATTCGTTGATTTTGGAATTACGATGGTGCCTCGTTGAATGGCCCAGGCAATCAAGACTTGCCCTGGTTGCGCCTTAAGCTCCGTCGCGATTTTTGTAATAATCGGGTCTTCCAGCAACGAGGGCTGGTCGGGGATACGAGCGCCCGAACCTAATGGGGAGTACGCTGTCATCACCACGCCATTGGCGTTGCAGAATGAAAGCAATTCGTTTTGTTGCAGGTGGGGATGGGCCTCGACCTGATTGACCTCGGGAAGGTCGCCGACCTTACCCAGCGCGGCAATGCGTTGTGGGCCCATATTGGAAACGCCTACATGTTTGGCGAGCCCAAGGTTCTTGTTCTCGAGCATGCCTTCCCAGGTGGCTGCAAGCGGGGCTTCTTCTAAAGTCATGAATTCTTGGCGAGCTTTGGGGAAGACGATCCCGGGTTTGAACGCGACCGGCCAATGGATCAAATAGAGGTCTACATAGTCGAGTCGCAGATCCCGCAAGGTCTTTTCGAGTGCGGGGCGGACATCTCCTTTAATATGAGCGTCGTTCCAGAGCTTGGAGGTCACCCAGAGGTCTTCGCGTTTGATGTCGCCGGCCTTCAGCGCGTCTTCAATCGCGCGGCCAACTTCTTCTTCGTTTTGGTAGATCGCGGCGCAATCGAGGTGGCGATACCCGACCTCTAAAGCAACCCGAATCGCGTCGTAGACTTCGCCGGGTTTCGACTTCCAGGTGCCAAGGCCAAAGGCCGGAAAATCAGTTTTATCGCGAAGTTTCAAAGTTGGTTGGTTCATGTCTGGCTCTCCGAAGTGTGTCGAGCATTTAGGATGCGTGTTGGGCTTGTGTGATTCAAACCACAAAAAAAAGGCCCACGGGCTAATGCCAGCGGGCCAGAATTTTGATGTCGTGTAGGAGGCCGTCATGCGGGATGCCGCGGACCAAACACCGTGAGCCGAATCAGGCGTGCGCGTTTGCGCAGGCGATGCAGCGTGAAGCAAAAGGAATGGCTTTCAGTCGTGCGGGGGCGATAGGCTCCTCACAATCGACACAGATGCCATACGTGCCTTTCTTGATGGCGGTCAGGGCGGCCTCGATTTGGGCGAGTGTTTCCAAATGGTTCTCGTCCAATCCCTCGATGACTTCCTCGTTTTCGAGCTCTTGCGCTTGCTCTTCCGAGTCAGCATTCAAGGCAGGACGAGCGCCCTCAAGGCGCTGAAGGTTCATCTTGTCGAGTCGCCCTTCAAGGCGCGCCTTCATGGCGTTCAGTTCGTCGCGAATTTCTTCGTGCATTAGTTCTCTCCTGCGACGCCGGCCTGGTAGGTCTCGTAGATGATTACGTCACAATCCAAGTCGCCAAGGTGGTTTTCGATCAGAGGCAGCACATCATCCCATTTGAGCTTGCCAACGCCAGTGGCGAGTTTAGGCAACGCGATGGACTTGATGCTGTCGGCTTCGATGGCCTTCTTGAGTTCACGCAACACGTGGTTCACGTTTTCGAGTGATGCTGGACCAGGATGTGCCCCTTCGCCTTCTGATTGTGTGAAGAGGTTGTAGAAACGCGCGCCTTCGGCTCCGCCCCAGAACCACAGAGTTCCCGATTTGGGGTGGTGGACGTGGATATAATGACGGAAGTCTTTGTAGAGAGATGGCCAGCGTTCACGCAACGAGAGCGCGAGGCCCTGGTCGAAATGGTCATCTGGCGCGACGCCATGTGCGATGGCTTCTGCGTTGCTGAGTAGAATATCACCTTCGACTTTGCGAATCATACGTATCTCCAATTGAGGTTAAGACACCGACCCTTACTACAAGGACCGTGCCGACATGTTGGGGTGTTATTTTTCGCGGGTTTATCCTGAGACGCCTTATTTTCGCGGCGCACTATTTTCGCGATGGAGGGGGTGGCGAAAAATTTACATGCGGGAGGCAGCTGTGATGCAGTGAAGCTTGAACTGGCGGGCTTCGTTGAGGCCAAGGTCGACGCAATTGAGCATCGTTTCGTTTCGTGTCAGGACCACGCTGGTGATTTTGACGTCGCGCGTCGAGGTCTTTCTTGGGGTGCTGTAGGTGATGCGAATCGCTGCTTCATCGTACCAGGCCGATTCGATCACGGTGCGGACGGCTTCAGAGGCCGCCAACGCAGGAACCGCGGCCCAGGTCAGGCCTGCTCGAACCCGGTTTAGTTCGGCTTGCGCGGCTCTGGGTAAGGCCGCCCGGACTTTGTCGGCTGCGCTCATCAACGTGTCCGAAAAGGGCATCCAGCGCAGACGAACCAGCATTTCGGATACGGTGACGAGCAAGGTCGCCTCTTGCACACTGAAATTGATGGGCGGCATCGAATAGTGCCGCGTGAGCGCAACGCCTCCGCCTCGCCCTTGTTCGGTTTGAAGCGGTAAATTGGCGAATTTAAGTGCATCGATATCGCGATAAATCGTTCGAATCGAGACTCCAAATCGGTCGGCAATCTGTTCGGCTGTGGTCCCCGTGCGCCGGCCGCGCAGAAATTCGGCGATGGCAAAGAGCCGTTCCGTACGTTTCATTTTGGCCTCCACCAAATTAAACATGACATAACCATGACAGTACGCGTTGGTCCGAGTGATTTCCAACAGGTTGTCGGGTTTCAGGCTGTCGGGTTTCAGGCTTCGGGTTTCAGGTGGACGTGATTGGTGCGCGGGCATCCTGCATTGCGACTCGGTTTTCAGGTTTCAGGTTGTCGTTTCAGTTGTTCGAGCCGACCAACACGAACCGTTCTTGGTTCGCGGTCATCAAAATATGGCAACCTTCAACTTGGAGAACCCATGCCACAAGCAATTTGGAACAAAACCATTATCGCAAAAACCGACACGTTTGAGTCGGTGGAAGGCAACGTCTATTTCCCCATCGAAAGCATCGATTCAAAGTATTTTGAGCCCAGTGATTATCACACCACGTGTGGCTGGAAAGGCGTCGCGAGCTACTACCATGTTGTGGTGGACGGTAAACGCAACGAGAACGCCGCGTGGTTCTATCCCGACCCGAAGCCTGCCGCGTCGAATATCAAAGGCGCTGTGGCGTTTTGGCGAGGTGTGACGGTCGAATAGTCAACAAATGGTCCGCGGCATCTTGATTGGTCGGCGAGCCTTATGGAGGCTGTCGCATAAGGGGTCGATGACGAGGCTGATGTTGTGATTGGTCCGCGAGGCCTATGGCTCGCATGTGTTTGGTCCGCGAGCCCTATGGCTCGCATGTGATTGAATAATCGCAAGAATCGCATGCAGGCCATAGGGCCTGCGCACCAAGCGCAGAAATCGCAAATCGCATGCAGGCCACAGGGCCTGCGCACCGAATCACAGCGTGGCGGACCAGTCGCAGGTCACCTGCCGGCCGCCCATCGCCTACTGCACGCCGGTTAGGTTTCCGTCGATTCCGCTGATTTTCAGGCCGATGGATTTTGCATCCAGCGAGCCGTTGCCGTCGCTGTCGATGTCGTTTGGCGACAGTGTGCCCAGCAGGCTGATGAGCTGTGCCGGTGGCAAGGGCAGCGAGGCAGGATCAAGTGCGTTGATGGCCGCGTTAAGGTCGGTTTCGGTGATGGCGCCTGCCAGAATTCCGGAGAAGCCGGTCACGTTTGTGCCCGATAAAGTCACGGTTTGTTCGACACGGGCTTTGTAGAGCTTCACGTTCAGGACGCTGGTGGCGTTGAGCGGAATCGCGATGGGGACGGTCGTGGTTGGGCCACCGCCGGCTACAAAGTTGCCGGTTCGGGTCGCTGGGAGCGACACCACGGGCGCGCAGCTCAATGGGTCAAGTGACGTGCGGTCCGAGACGTAATTGCAGGTGGTTGTTTGCAGATTGCAGGTGGCGTTGGCGGGGTCGAGCGCGCCGGTCAGCAGCGCCAATGTGAACTGGCCGGGCTGAAATCCGATGTATTCGAATAAAAGGACCAGGCTTCCGGCCACAAGGGAATCGGTCAACGGCTGGTTCACAAAGGTTCCAAGCGGTGACAGCGCGTTGTCACGGTCTCCATCGCCGTCGATATCGAGGGCTTCGCCGACTGCCGTACCGTTGCCGAGTGTGAGAACCGTGATTTTGGTCGCGTCTGTGAATGTAGGTGTGCACAGGCATTGGGTGGTGTCGGCGACGCAGACTCCGGCCATGCACGAATCGCCGGTGCTGCAGGCGAGCCCGTCATCGCAGGTGCCAGCATTGATCGCGGTGCTGAAGCAACCTTGGTTGATATTGCAGGTGTCGGTGGTGCAGGAGTTTCCGTCGTCGCATGAACGCGGCGTGCCGCCACAGGTTCCGGCGTTGCAGGTGTCGTTTTCGGTGCAGGCGTTGCTGTCGTTGCATGACGCTGTATTTAACGAATACGAGCAATCAGCCGTGGTCGGGTCGCAGACGTCGGTGGTGCATGGGTCGCCGTCATCACAGATACTGACTTGGCCCGAGCAGCAAGGATTATTGGTGGGCAGATGCTGACAGCCGGCCACGGCATGGCAGATGTCGATCGTGCAGGCGTTGCCGTCGTCGCAGGTTTCGGGTCCTCCAGCATTGCATACGCCGTCGGCGCAGATATCGCCGGTGGTGCATGGATCTAAATCATCGCATTCGGCGGTATTATTGGTGTTGGCACATCCCACTGCTGGGTCGCAGGTGTCGTCGGTGCAGGCGTTGCCGTCTTCGCATGAAACGGCCGTGCCTACACATTCGCCCGCCTGACAGGTGTCAGTTTGTGTGCAGAGGCTTTCGTCGTCACACGTCGCTCCGTCGTTAAGCGCGGTGTTCACACAACCCGTCGTGGCATCACACGAATCGACCGTGCACGAGTTTCCATCCGAGCAATCGACCGACTCGCCCGCACACACCCCAGCCTGACAGGTCGTGTTGAAGGTGCAGATATTCATATCGTCGCAGGCTGTTCCGTCGGCAGCCCCGCTCCAGGTGGAGGGAGTCGCCGGATCACAGGTTCCGCAACCGCTTGGGTCGGGATCACCCGTGGCACGGCACACACCTTCAATGAGGCATGTGTCGGCGGCGACGGCCCAGGCGCAGACCTTTCCTTCGCCGGGTTTGTCGACGCAGGAGTCCGTTGTGCAGGCCAAGCCATCGTCGCAATCGGTATCCGCTTCGCAGTGGGTTACCCCAGCAAATTGCGCGTCAGGACTGGAATCAGTGCCGGCATCCGTCGCGTTATTTGTCGGCGTCGTGATCGCGGTATTGGACGGCGTTCCGTCGTCGCTGCAGGCGGTGAACCACAGGCAACCGCATAAGAAAATGGTCTTGAGGCGATAATTCATTGAAGCCTCCCGTAGATGACGGTGTTGCCGCTCTGACGAGTATTGGGGAGTGCGCCATTGGTGATGGGCACGATCTTGATAAGTGAGGTGTTGGGCGGTTGCCCCAACGACGCTGATAGGTCGATTTCAGGCAATGGAAACGCCGCGAGGGGCGTGCCGTTTCCGAGCAATCCACCAAGGGCGGGGACCAATTGGCTTTCGAGCAACGAGGCCAGCGCCGGCTCGACGCCAAGGGCTGCTTCGTTGGTCACATTGACCTCAAGCTGAACGTTTTCGATGGCCTGAATCACGATCTCGATGTCGCCGGTAGCGGGGTTGGCGGCCAGCGTGATGGGCGCGTCAAACGCGACGTACACGACGGCGACCACCGGTTGTCCAAAGAGTTCCAACGTCGTGTCGAGTCGCAAATCCCCAATATAGAGTCGGAGTTCGCCGTTCACACAATCGCTGGCTACGGGCGGCAAATAGCCGCTGACGTCCAAATTCAGGTTTGTGACGCCGTATTGCGCCAAATCGACGCTGCCCAAAAGCGAGGGGGCGACAGGGAATTCCAAAAGGCCTCCCCACCAAGCGGCGCGTAGAATCTGGTTGATCGTGTCGTCGGCAAAGACGATTTCGAGCGGGGCGGCTTTGGGGATGACCAGCTGCTGGCCTGCACCACAACCGACTCGCATCGGAACTCCAAGATTCGCGTTGAATACGCCTGTGTCTGGCGTTCCACGGTTCGCAGCGGTAGCCCACGCACGAAGCCCAAAGGCGCCACCCTGTGGGCCCGGGGTCGCATCTTGGAAATCAGTCGCCGAGAAATCACTTTCGAGCGCGATGGCGATGGCGGGCGGGCTGCCGTCAAGTCGTGGCAAGCTGAACACCTGATTGAACGCCAAGGCGCCCAGTCCATCGGCGAGCAAAGGCCCAAGGACCGTTGAAAGCTGGGAATTTAGTTCGGTTTCTAGATCCGAAACGATGCCGCCGCGGATGATGGGTTCGATGATGGTCAGCAGGAAGTTCGTCCAACCGTTATTGGATTTGATGTCCAGATTATTGATGGTCGTCTGAGAGTTGACGACGCTGACCTCAAGGGTGTGCGCAGGCGTCACCGATATGAGCAGGTCGGCGTTGATGACGATCGATGAGATCGTCAATGAGCCGTTGCTGTCGCCTCCGAGCAATTGACAACCAAAATTGGTGCAGTCGAAGCGCAATCCGCCCACGATATTATTCAATGACGCACGGATGTGTAGCCCACCATCGATGGAATCCAGGACCACCGTCGACCCTGCGAAATTCAGACTTCTCACATAGATATTAAATCCCGCCGAGCTCGCGATGACGGTGTTCGGATCGAAAAACGATCCTAAATCGAAGCCGTCCAAAACACCTTTGAAGATCGCGGAAAGGTCGGTCGGGGGAGGCGGCATTTTATCGTCGATCGACTCCTGGCCAAGGTAGATGCCCAGGCCTGGGTTCACGTTGCCGCCACCTACAGGCGTGGGAAGCGTGTAGGCGCTTGAGTAGTGATAGGCTTGGACGCGCGCGTCTTCGGTGCCGAGTTCGTCGACGGCGATGAATTCCAGCGTGTTTCCGCCGACCTCGGGTGTCACGGTCAACGAGAAGCTGCCGTCGACTGGGTTCACAGCGACGACCTGACCGTTGATCTGGAACGATGTGATGGCCCCCGCGCCGCTGGCGACCGTCCCAATCACGTTGATCGTGCCCGGGATGGGCCCTTGAATCGTGGCACCGCGTGGCGGGTAGGTCACGTTGATGGTGGGCCGGCAGGTGAACGATTGCAGAACCGTGTAACCGCAGCCGTTGATTGGGTCACAGAAGTTGACGGTGCACGCGTTATTGTCGTCGCACATCGAGGACGTATCGGTGAACACACACCCGGTTGCGGAAGCACACGAGTCCGAGGTGCAAACGCTGTTATCGTCGCAGGGCAATGGGTCGGTGCCGGGAACACATCCGCCAGCGGCGCAGGTGTCGCCGACAGTGCAGGCGTCGTTATCGTCGCAGGGCAGGGTGTTGTTCACGTGGATCACACCCAGAGCCGGGTCGCAGGTGTCGTCGGTACAGCCGTTGGCATCGTTGGGGTCGACGGGCACGCCAATGCAGGCGCCTTGGGTGCAGGTGTCGACCAAGGTGCACAGGTTTCCGTCGTCACAGGCATCTGTGTTGAAGGGGTAGATGCAGCCATCTACCGGGTCGCAAGCTTCGTCCGTGCACGGATTGCTGTCTGCGCATGAGGCCGAAATGTCGTCGTGGCCACATCCGTCGGTGGCTTCGCAATAATCGATGGTGCAGATATTGGCGTCGTCACACGAAAGTGCGGTCTCTTCGACGCATTGGCCTGCCAGACACACGCTGGCGGTCGTACACATGCTCTGATCGTCGCAGGTCGCCCCGTCGTCGGGCGTAAAAACACAGCCGGTGGCGGAATCGCAAGAGTCAATTGTGCAGCCGTTCTGGTCGTCGCAAGGAAGTCCTGGCCCAGGAACACACTCGCCGGCAAGGCACGAGTCGCCGCTGGTGCAGGCGTCGCCGTCGTTGCAATCGGCGGTGTTTTCGACAAAACCGCAGCCGCCAACCCCATCACAGGTATCGTCGGTGCACGGGTTTTGGTCGTCGCAGGTGAAGGCCTCGCCGACACACTCGCCAGCGACACAGGTGTCGCCCATGGTGCAGGCGTCGCCGTCGTCGCATTCTCCAGCGTCGGCCTTATTGGTCCAGGCCGAGGCGTCGGTCACGACGAGGCAGATTTGGCAGGTATTTGCGGAGTTCGCTGCGCCATTATCGATGCAAGCACCGTCGATTTCGCATTGATCCGAGGTGCAGCAAAGTGCGGCGTCGTAGCTGTTGATACAGACCCCATTTTCACACGAGTCTGCGGTACACGCTTCGCCATCGTTGCAGTCGGTTGCGCAAGAGCCCGTGTCCGCGCCCGCATCTGCGACGACATTATTATTCGACGTTGAAGTCGTGCTGTCGTCGCCGCAAGAAAAGAGCGTGACCAAGGCAGCCGCAGTCAAAATGCGTTGCCAGAAGCCGATCGTTAAACGCATGGCCTCTCCTATAATCTAGTAAGTGTTCACTAAATAAGGTGAGGGTTTTCCGCCCGGCAGTCAAATTCAGTAGGTATCGGCTATTCGGCGCCGATATGCGCGAGCAGCCCACGGACGGTTCTGGCCAGCCCAATATGGCGCTCCGACAGCGCCTGATAGGCTTCCCGCAAGGGCGTCTCGATTTCGGGGCATCGATCCAGAGGATCAAGTTCTGCTTCCAGTACACGCAGTTGCGTCATGATCAGAAACTGGTCATTTTCGATCGACGCGCATTCCAGAAGGGCAGCAGTGGCGTTCATCGCATATCGATGCACGCCAATTTCAGCGAAAGCCTCGGCGCATTGGTCGAAGACTTCCAACAGACCTTCACGCTGTCCCGCACGAAGACGAACGTAGGCTCGATGGTAGCGCGTGATCCAAACCGCGGTCGCACCCACGGAGCCGTAGGTTACTTCGGCCCGGTCGAAACCCAACATCGCGTCCGTGACCTTTCCCTGAGCGTGGTCAACTTTGGCCATGCCTTCCAAAATATGGGCTTCCAGGTCCTTGAGTGACATTCGCCTCGTGAACTCGAGGGCTTCCTCGTAACACTCGCGTGCCTTCATCGGCTTTTCGGGGGCCAGAATATCCCCTGCAAGGGCGAGCGCGCAGGCCATGCCTTCGGTTTCATCGAGTGCCCGGTAGGCGTCCAATGCGTCGTGAAGGTGCGAAAGCGCCTCCGAAGAACGTCCACTTAAATGTAGGATTTCTGCCATTTCGCCCGTGATTCGGGCCAGTGACAGTTCGTTTCCTTCGACTCGAATCGTCAAGCGCGCTCGTTCACCCGCTTCGAGGGCGTCAACGTAACGCCCGAGCGCATGTAGAATGCGCATATGGACTTCGAGGGCCTCGGCCAGAATATCGTGCCATCCGTGGTCATCGGCGCGGGAAATCAAGTCACGCGCGATTTCTTCAGCGTCCGTAAAAGACTTGGTCTGGGCGTCGATATGCAGCTGAACCAGAATCGCGTGGCCCCATCGTGGGTCGTCCATCGAAATATCGAGCGCTTGCAGCGAGCGAATCGCCTTTTGCTGCATCTGCTGAGCCACATGGGGGCTTTCACACACCGCAGCTTGATACGCCGCGGCGAGCCATGGAGAAATGGGCGATTCTTTGTCGCCTGAGGCTTCTAAGTGCTGACCGATATCCCAGGGTGAAACATGGCGTTCAGCCAGAACTCGCGCGGCCTGATGGTGAATCTCTTGCCACCAGCCGGTTCCTTCGACGCTCGCGGCAACCGCGACCTGAAGCCCAGGGTGGTCAAAAACCCAGGAACGGCCTTTTCGTTGAATGGCTCCCAAGCGTTCCAGCGCCACCAGAGTATTGGCGTTGGGCGGGTATCCCAATTGCGTTAACACATCTGACCAGAGCGACTCGTCGACCCGTGTGCCGATCGCGGCGCCTACCTCAAGAGCCGCGCGTCCAACGATAGGAAGTTCTTCGTCGACTGTGGCCAAGACGCGAGCCCAGACGTTTTCGAGCCCGTGTTCCGGCGGTGCCTCCGAGCCGTGTTTGACGTTGGCAACCGCCACCAGCGGCATGCCTTTGGACGCAATCACGATATCAGCGCGCCGTTCTGCGGGCAGTGACACCCACTCCGAGAGCATGTCGTCGACTTGTTGGGGCGTCAAAGTGGGCACCGACATATCGACGATCTTGAGGTCCGTCTGGTTGTCGCGCCACGTGGCGACCCGTTCGCGAACGAGGTTATCGGTTGTTTCCTCCATGATCGCGATGAGCAGAACCGCGCCTTGTTTGGCCGCGAGCACGTCCTCACAAAAATCCACGGCATCGATGGCGTGTTGGATATCGTCCAGAATGATGATCGGGATGCGCGCACCCGAAATCTCTTGCAGTGCGGAAGCCGTGACCCGATGCGCCAACGCGGGCGTCAGCCTGCCAAGTTTTGCGTTGCCCAGCAGAGTGCCTTGAACCACTCCCATCAGGGCATCGACGCTGTAATGGGTTCCCAACCTCTCCGTGATCAGGGTGGGCGCCTCCACGACCGATTTGCCCGACACACCGAGGGCGTTGGACAGCATGACGGCGATCGGATCCACCAGATCGCCCGACGAGAAATGTGAATAGAACCACCGCCCACGTCCCGCGGTTTCTTCGAGTTCCGCAAAGTGTTTCGCGAGTCTGGATTTGCCGATTCCCAAAGGGCCTTGCATCAGAACAAGTCGCGGGGCCCGCTCCATAATGGCCTCATCGAGCACTTGGCCCAGAAGCGAGAGCTGAGCGGCTCGACCCACAAAGGGCGGGGCGCGCAACGAAGCCAGCCGCGGCGAGATGACCTGAGGTGTCGAAATCGTCTGGTGACGAATGGATTCGGGCACGGCCTTACGCCAGGCTTCGAAGGCCTCCATCGCCCCTTGAAATCTCACGCCGTGGGGTTTGGCCAGTGCGCGTCGAATCCAACCCACCAGAGAAGGCGGAATGTCGATGATCGGTTCAGGGTCCGAGGGCAGCGACTCGCGCGCGTGCTGCAATCCCATTTGCAGGAAGTCGCCTTGAATGAAGGGCGGACGTCCATAGCTCCACTCAAAAACAATGCAGCCCAGCGCGTAGAGATCGGTCCACGGGCCGTAAAGATGCGAAGCGGCCGAGAACTGTTCGGGCGCCATGTACTGCGGCGTACCCACTGGAGTCGCTCTGGGATCTTCGGGCTCGTCGGTCAGCGTTGACTGACCAAAATCCGCCAATTTCACGTCCATCTTTTCGGGATCGATCAGCAGGATATTCGAAGGTTTCAGGTCCAGATGCAGGATATGGCGAGCATGAGCGTAGGAGAGCGCCTCAAGTACGCGCGAAACAACGGCATCGATTTCTTCGATCGTTTTTGGAGGGTGGTCTTCGAGCGTCCCGTGGGCTGACGCTTCCATCGCCATCCAAGTCTGGTCCTTGGTATGGCCAAAATCCAGAACGCGCACGATGTTGGGGTGGTCGAGCAGGGCGGCTGCAACGACTTCGCGCCCGATCGGCTCGGCGCCAACGCCCGTATGAGGGACTTTGACTGCGACTTCGCGGCCAAGAGCGTCCCACGCGGCAAATACTTTCGCGCCGCCGCCAGCGCCTAGTGTGCGGATTCGCGTAAATGGACCAATAAGTTTCGTCATGTCTGTCGGCTTCCCCGTCAGGGCCTTGGCGCACACCATATCACTCGTGACCGCAGTGGGGCTAGCGTCGTGACATCCTGTGGTTCACGATGATACTATCCGTCGGCTTTGGGAGGCCGCAAATGAAAGAAAAACATGTAAGAATCCGAATTGAGCAATGTTTGGCACTCGCGAAGGCCTCGAACTGCCCGCGTCGCAAATTCGGGGCGATGTTGGTCGACCCTGAGCGAAATGTGGTCCTCATGGATGGCTATAACGGAGGCCCAAGAGGCGGTGGCGAGCTTTGCGGTGGCGACGTTTGTTTGCGGGACACGATGAACGTAACCTCGGGCACGCGAATGGAAATCGGCTGCCACCACGCTGAAATGAACGTGATCTGTAACTGCGCAGCGTCAGGCGTTGCGACCAAAGGCGGTTGGATGATTGTGACGGGCGAACCCTGCATTTTGTGCGCAAAATTGATCCATCACGCTGGCATCAAAAAAGTGATCGTAGTGGGTGGGGGATATGCGGGTGAAAACGGTTTGGGCTACCTGCAAGAACACGGCATCGAAGTACAGAGTGTCGAAGGTCCCCAGGACCCGCGTCTTGAGGCTGTCACGTGAATAGATTGGAACAAATTGGGTGGACGGGCACAGCGGAGCTGGCCGAGGGCCAATTCATCGGTCGCGTTTCTGCCGACTACGGAATTCATTTTGAGGTCTGGGCCGAGGCCGGCGTTCAACGAGCGATCTTGCCCGGGAAAAATCGGGAAGGGGTATCGCCCGCTGTTGGCGACTTTGTGATCCTCGAAGATTCTCATGATGTGTTTTGGTTGATCCGAGAGATCCTCCCGCGTCGCACCGAACTTGTGCGCCAGGCCGCCGGGCAAAAGACTCGCCCGCAGGTGATCGGCACAAATTTGGACACCGTATTTGTCGTGTCGTCGATGAATCAAGAGTTCAACGTTCGCCGTCTTGAACGCTACATCACGGCGATCGAGCGGTCCGGAGCGACCCCGGTCGTGGTGTTGAATAAAGCCGACCTCGCCGAGGACCCAGAATCTTACCTGAAACAGGCGAGAGATGTTGCCCCTAACATCGACGTCGTGGGCTTGAGCGCTCTGGATCCGGAGGGCGTGAGCACGGGATTGGCTAAATGGTTGGGGCCGGGGAAAACCATCGCATGCGTGGGCAGCTCAGGTGTTGGGAAGTCGACGTTGATCAACGCGCTGCTTGGGGATGAGCGGCAGCGTGTGGCCGACATCCGCTTGGACGACGATGAAGGCCGTCACACCACGACCCGCCGTCAGCTGTTTGAATTACCTGGTGTTGGGCTCTTGCTCGACACGCCGGGGATGCGAGAGCTTCAGCTCTGGGGCGATGAATCCGACGCCGAAGAGGCGTTTCCTGAAATCGAAGAGCTGGCCTCCGAATGTCGTTTCGCCGATTGTGAACATGAATCCGAACCCGGCTGCGCCGTGGTCGGCGCCATCAAGAACGGAGACCTCGATATCGCTCGCGTCGATGCCTGGCGGAAACTCAAAGCCGAACTGGCGTTTCAAGCCCGCAAAACGGATGTCGCGGCCCAGCTGGACGAAAAACGGCGAGTGAAGACGATGATGGCGGGATACAAGAAAACCCAGAGGAGCCACCCCAAGCGCAAAAACTAGAAATTTGCGCCGACGACAAAGGCCCTCGAGAAGTCGTGCTTCTGAAAATCATCTGTGGGCGCGATCACATAGATCACATTTGATCCCCATCCAAAATCAGCCTGATTATCGAAGTCTAAACGAAGGACCATCGTCCAATCGTCCAAATTAGCGGGCGTGCCTGACGGAGGCGAGAATTCGTAATGATCAAAAAGGCCAGCCGCACGCCATCCACCTAGGCGATGCCCTCCGTCGTCCATCGCGATTTGTTCGGGAAGCCAGTCGATAAGGACATCCAACGCGTCCTGGGGAAAGCCGGCGTAGAGTTCCAAAAACTCCGTGTCTGTGGTGGGCAGACTCCATTCGGGAAAATACGAAATTGCGCATTCGTAATGTCCCACTGACGGCACTGTGACTGCTTTTGCGCGTTTCTTGTCGGGCGATGGATACCAGCGAATTCGGAAATCAAAGAGTTCCGCACCCATGTCGATTCCCAAAATCCCATCGTCCGGGAAACCCAAGGGTTTTGCGTTGAACTGCGAAAAGTTCAGCTGGCCAAGGAACGAGTAACCCGCCCATGCGGAGCCTTCATCGTAAGGAATACCGCCAAATTTCGAGTTCATCATCGGCAGGACAGGGTCTGAAGTCGGACGCCGCAAGAGCGCAGACAGTCCATCGCGCCAAAGCGGGTGCTCAGCGACTCGTCGAGACTTCAATAGACCACATGGCTTCAGCCCCGCGAGCGTGCGCTCGATGACCTGGGCGGGCGTGACTTCGCACGCCGAAGCCAAGTCGTGGGCGACCTCTGGGTCCAAAATGAATTTGGGTTTTTCTAAGTGTTCGATCATGGGAGTCGTATCAGATTCTCTGGACCCATTTCAGCGATGGAGGTGCAGCCTGCAAGGCCCATCGTAAGGTCGAAGTCAGCCCTAAAATTCTTGAGCACCTCGCGAACTCCGTTTTCGCCGTCGAGCGCAAGTCCCCAAATATAGGGCCTGCCAATGCATACGGCACGCGCGCCCAGGGCGATCGCCTTGAAAGCGTCGGCGCCGCTTCGGATTCCGCTGTCAAAAAGTACCGGATAATCCGAGCCCACTTGGTCAATGACGAGTTTCAACGCGTCCAAAGAGCCGATCGCGCCGTCGATCTGCCGTCCGCCGTGGTTCGACACGATCAGGCCGTCGATGCCCTCGTCTTTGGCGCGTTGTGCGTCCTCAGGGTGTTGAATTCCCTTCAAAATAATCGGCAGCTTGGTGTGCTGGCGCAAGAAAGGAATGTCTTCCCAGGTCAGTGAAGGGCGAGAATAAATGCCGACAAATTGGCGGACCGCTGCCAGCGGTTTCCCTGAGCGCACATTGGTCAAAAGGTCGTCTGGGTAGTTGGTCATCAACTCCAACAACACCTTTAACGTGTTCAGGTTCACTCTGCGTTTTTGGTCGAGTTCTCCGCCTTCTGGTTTCACGTTCAAAAGCTGCTGAAAAACCGGGTCCGAGGTGTACTGGGCGATGCCTTTGCCCCGCAAGAACGGCAGGTAAGCCAGATCCAAATCACGAACGCGCCAACCCAAGAGGGTCGTGTCGAGTGTGACACAGATGGCTTCGCATCCTGATTCTTCAGCGCGCGAAACAAGGCTCGCCACAAGGTCGTTGGACTTGGACCAATAGAGTTGGAACCAACGCGACGAATCGCCCATCACGGCCGCACATTCCTCCATCGAAACGCTGGCCTGATTCGAGAAAATCATCGGAACATTTTCGGCCGCTGCCGCGCGAGCTGTGGCCAGATCAGCATCAGGGTGCGCCATCTCTTGCACGCCAATCGGCGCCAGCAGAAACGGGGTGTCGTAGGTTTTCCCAAAGATCTCCACGGTCGTGTCACGACTAGAAACGTCGCGAAGCATGCGCGGCAGAATCTTCCATCTTTCCAAAGCGTCGCGATTCTCGCGCACGGTGGATTCAAGGCCAGCACCGCCAGCGACGTAGGCAAATGCCTCGGGCGTCATCACGGTTTGGGCAGCTGCTTCGAGCTTCGCCATATCGATGGGTATGGCCGGAAAATCCCCAGCCAATCCCTTTACATAGATGTCGGATTGTCGTTCTCTGCCAAATTCACTCATTCCATGAGCTCCCGCTTCGTGGTCGATTTCAGCACCTTGTCGCAAAACTTGCGTTACACCGTGTAATCTGGACACTTATCATATCGTTCTGCCGAAGAGCACACAGGTAAAACCGTGAGGTACGTACCTGGAACGACCGAACCAAAAGAACCCAAGGTGGTTTATGAATAAGATCATAATGATGTTGGCTTTGCTCTTAGCCACAGGCTGTCTCGAAGACGCCGTGCAGTCTGGCGATACCCAGTCTGACATGGGGGCAAGTCTCGACGCGGGCCAGGACGTCTCGACGGTCGATCAAGGCGCCACTGACATGACGAGCGAGGACCTCGACCTTGGGCCCTCGGACATCGGCGCAGATGCAGATCCTGATGCGGCCAGTGAAGACATGGCGCCAGACCTGCTTGCCATGTGTGAGGCGTCATGCTCGGTCGGCCTTGTCTGTAATCCCGATACCCTGGCTTGTGTCGAGTGTTTTGGTGACACCGGATGCAACCTTGATGGAGAGGTATGCAACGACTCGTCTTCATGTGTTTGTGCGGAGAATCAGTTTCGATGCATGAGCGATGACAACTCGTGTGCCCTCAGGGTGGATTGTGACAATGATCCAGTGGCCAACCTCGATGACGCGGCGGGAATGGTTGGTTTGGCGATTTATGTCAGCCAAGTTGGTCAGGACGTCAACAATACTGGCCTGACGCCTGATTCACCGGTGAGAACGGTCGCCAAGGCGATGGAGCTGGCCCAAGATCATGAAGCCCCCGCGATTCTTTTCACGGAGGGAGACTTCGTGACCACCACCTGGCAGATTCCGACAGGGTCAAAAATTGAAGTGATCGCAGGGGGATACGATGCCAATTTCGCGAGCAGACCAGCATCGGCAATCACGAAGTTCCTCAACACCAACTCCGGGGACGCTCCAACTCCTACCCTCTCGATTTTGAGCACGATTCCGGTTCGTTTGGCGACTCTCACTCTTGGCGCGCCGCTTCAGCCGGGTCAACCGGTGGTCACCCTACGGGTTGAAGGCACGCCGCTAAAATTTGAGGAGGTCAAAATCGAACGGGGTGTTGGCGCGGATGGTGCCTCTATGGCTGACGGATTGCCTGGAGATTCCGGCGGGGCGGGTTCCAACGCCGCCACTACGAATCCGGGGATGGGTGGTGGCTCATGTAGTGGTGGAAATATTGGTGGGTTGGGAGGCACTGGAGGGGTTTGTTTATCGACCGCGCCGAGTGATGGAAACCCGGGCGAGGGATCGAGTAACGGTGGTGCCAAGGGATCCAATAATTGTGTCGGTGGTACTCCGGCTTCCGGTGAAAAGGGTGGAAATGGATTTAACGGTACATCAGGCGGGGTGGGGCAGAATGGACTCAACGGTACCGGTGGCGGTGGCGGTGGCGGAGGTGGCGCTGGCGTAGGCAGCCAAAAGCTTAACGGTGGCGGCGGCGGCGGCGGCGGTTGTGGCGGACAGGGCGGTGCATCCGGACTCGCCGGTGGAAACGCCATCGGAATTATGGCGCTGGCTGGAGCGCAGCTTGACGGATCCGTGACCATCACCGGTGGGACGGCCGGAAATGGCGGAGACGGCGGCGCAGGTGGCTGTGGTGGTCGTGGCGGAGACGGAGGCATCGGTGTGTCGAGTAGCGATCCCAAAGGCGGAGCCGGCGGTTCCGGTGGGAGTGGCGGAAACGGAGGAAGCGGTAACGGCGGTGACGCCGGCCGGTTGGTGACGGTCGCGGCCAAAGCGAGCGTGATTCATGGGGCAATGTTCGCAATCACTATTGCAGGCAACCGCGTCGCCGGAACCCCCGGAGCCGCTGGAGCGGTCTGTGCGCCGGGTGACAATAAAGGGGCAGATGGGGCTTCATTCCCTGACGGTGAGCTCACCTTGCCCTGACAGACGGATGTTTTTGTGTATCGCTGGGATTCCAGTGATAATGCAATTGGAAGCGGCATCCCAATTTCCCTAAGCAGTTTGACGAATTATGTATAAAACCATCGCCTTGTGCTCCTTGTTATTTGTCGTGGGGTGTTTGGATGACGCGGTTGAAACGTCGGGCCATATAGGGACTGACGCGGGTTCGGATGTTCAAGTCGCCGACCAATCCGGTGACAGCACGATTACCGATCCTCCATTTGTCTGTGACGCCGAGATCCCGCTCTGCTGCACGTCGACCGTTGATTGCCAAGACGGCGTCTGTGATCCAAACACCCACCTTTGTGTCGAATGCCTTAACTCACCCGAGTGCACTGGTCTCGAATCGTATTGCCTGAAGCCTGCGGCCGGCGATTCAAGCCAGAATCAATGCGTTCAATGCATCAACGAAAGCCATTGCACGGCTCGTGACGCGTCGAAGTGTGAAGCGAATTCTTGTGTCGGGTGTGTGGTCAAGAAGGACTGCGAATCTGCTGGTTCAGGCTTGGTTTGCGACGACGGTCTGTGTGTGGGGTGTGTAACCGACGCCGACTGTTCGAACGATTTTGCATGCGATGTTGACGCGAAGACATGCTCGACGACCATTAAAGTCGGCGAGCAGGAAGACTGCTATCCATGTGTCGGTGGTTCGAGTTGCAGACCCGGCCTAGCCTGCGTTTCCATGAGGTTTGGGTCAGAGGCCCATGGACGTTTTTGTATGCCAAGATACGACGGTAGCGTTTGTAAACCACCGTTTGGATTTGGTGTTGTCGATCGAGAAATCAGCGACGGGTCTCACGTTTCCGTGTGTATGATTGATGAGATTCGCACGACCTGTGAGGCCGTCCTCGAATACGGCACGCCCTGCAGCATTGAGCAACCGTGTGAGGCTCCTGGAGCCATTTGTCGGCCAAGAACTGACGCGGTCTTGAATTGTACTTATGAGTGCCAGGCGAATGACCAGTGCGAGGAACTCTCCAGTTGTTTCACAGTCGCAGGGCTAGACTATTGTCGACGCTGAGTAGGTTGCCGGAAGGTCACTCTTTGGGTGCTCTCGACTTTTTAATCTTCTCAGCGGCGTCCTTGTACGCGGCTAACATCGTGTCGTAGCCGCCGACGAGCATGATATTTCCGCAATTATTATCGGATTTTCGTCCAGCACGAATCGACTCCAGGCCGCCCAGGTCTTCTTTCCAAATTTTGCAATCTTCTGGTCCCAAATCTGTGCACATTCTGCTTTCGAGTTCGTCACAAACTTTGCCACATCCGAATGAGGAGAAAGCGATAAATAAAAGTGCGCTAATTGAGAGTGTTGTCTTAAACATTAAATCAGTCGTGGTTAAAGGTTCGGCGATGCTAGTCGGTGTTCCATTGGCTCACAAGGACGTAATTTCTTCGGTCTTCTCGTGGCTACATTTTTAGTCCATGATTCAAATCTCATGAAAGATCTCGACGACGATCCAAATACCGACCAATTCGAGGTCGATGCCGAAGAAACGTCGCCCCCCGATGTGCTGGATTTTTTGCGCACAATCGAGATGGAGAAGGTCAATCCAATGACCCGGCCGATGCCTTCGCTTGATGCCGCCACCCGGCCTCATGTTACGCCTCCAGAAATTCTGGAATTGGCTCGCCCCACTTCAGAAGACGATTTTGTCGATTCGATTGATTTCCGGGCCTCCATGGATCCCGATGGGGCGATTACCGTCCCCGAAAGTCTCAGGTCGCGCGTTCGTGGACCTGTACGCGTTCGCATATTTTTTGACGAAAAATAGATCTTCCGTTCCCTCCGCGCGTTCACTTCAACCATCGATAAACAACGAGGTTGAACATGAATCGAATGAAATTGAATGGATTTTTTGTGATCGCACTGGCGCTGGGCGGCTGTGCTGCCGCGCCCATGCGGGCTGAAATCGAGCCGATGGCGATGACCGCTCAGGCACAGCAGCCTGTGCTCGATACGAATCACTTCCAGCAAGACCGAACAGGAAATCTATCCGAAGACGGTTTGCGTGAAATTCTGGATGCGCCGGTATTCTTGGAAGATGCAACACGTGTTGGAATCCTTCCCGTCACCACCGCGTATGACGTCGATGCCGACCTGCCGCTCGCCGTTGCTCCCCATATCCTGAGCGAGGCGATGGAAAAAACGGGTTTTTTTGAAGTGACGACCGAAGTCTCAACCGACTGGCCAGCAGACGGCAGCGTCGCAGGCCTAAGAGAGCTCGCAGCACGCTACCGCTCGAAGTACCTCTTGCTCTACCGCCACCGCTTTGTGGACGACTCGCGGCTCAACGGTTGGGCGTGGCTCTACCCAACGGTGATTGGGCTTTTTGCCGCACCAGGGAAAACCGTCGAGGTCGCAGGTGTGATGGAGGCGACGTTCTTTGACGTACGCACGGGCACAATCCTGTTCACGGTTTACGAACGAGTTCATCACGAAGAGAAACTGAACATTTGGAATAACGACCATAAACGCCAGGAAATCAAAACCCAGCTCTTGCAGGAAGCTTCGGATAAGCTCGCCAAGAGCGTCACCGGCAAGATACGGCGACTGGTTGCGGCAAGGCCCAAAGCCGAATCCAATGAACACGTTGCGACGGGCATCTAGGTCCTTGCGAGGCAAACGCAGACTTGTCATCAGGGCGCGTCAGGGCTATTCAAACCGGAGCGCGGAGGCAAGATGAAAAAGTGGACTCTCCTCATGGTTCTGGTGGTCGGATGTGGCGCTTCAAATAAGCGTGAAATCCGTAAAGCAGAAATCAACACCGAAGACGCAAGGCTGACTGGTTTCCTTGAAGAAATTCAAGACAACGATTGCAAACCTTTGTGTTCGCTCGCCCCCAAAACCATCGACATCGACGAGGAGTTTCTGCTCGATGATGCGATGTTGGTCGAAGTCGACGGGCAGTCCTGCGCCGATGTTCGGGTGCGCACTGTCGTTGATTTTGATGTGCCATTTGCCGAGCTGAATCCGACGTGTTTCGTGGATGCAGCGCAAGCGCCCGCCAAGATCGAAAACGAGCGATTCGATGTGATCGAATACGGCGCAAAATTGCCCGCAACGATTGTCTCGAGCATGACCGATGCGGACATGAAGGCCGAACACGGCTCTCAAACCCGTGCCAGTCTAATCTACGCGAACAAGCCTCAAGACCGCCTGCGAACGATCGAACGCAGCGCGCGTATTTGCTGCCCCGGACAGCCGGCCATGAGCCTGACTGTGAATCTGGCTCGCGAGGCTCGCGGCGCCAAAGACCTGCCGGCCGGTCTCGACTTCTTGTGGATCATCGTCGAGTAATTCGGCAGCTTGAGGACCCCATGGAACAAGATGTCGTGGTGCGTGCATGCGGCTTGCGTCGCTCGTATGGGGATTTTGTTGCAGTTGACGGCATCGATTTCGAAATTCGCCGCGGCGAGTTTTTTGGTTTTTTAGGGCCAAACGGGGCGGGGAAGACGACAACGATGCGGATGCTTTACCGCGCGTCTGGCCTTGACGGAGGCACCCTTGAAATTCTGGGTGTGGACGCTTCCACCACCAAGAACGACCGGATGATTAAGGCGCGCGTTGGCGTGGTGCCTCAAGAAGACAATCTGGACCAAGAGATGACGGTCGCCGAGAACCTGGAGGTTTTTGCGCGTTTCTACGGATTTTCTAAGACCGAGCGGAAGGAACGCGTCGAGGCGATGATTCTTTTTGCCGACCTCGATTCCAAACGCAATGACTTGGTGGAAACTCTCTCGGGCGGCATGAAACGTCGCCTTATGGTCGCCCGCGGCCTTTTGGGCTCGCCTGAACTTTTTGTATTGGACGAGCCATCGACAGGTTTGGACCCACGCGCTCGGCAAAAAATATGGGAGCGTCTGGCTGAGCTACGACGTCAGAAAATCACCGTTGTTTTGACCACCCATTACATGGAAGAGGCCGAACGCCTCTGCGACCGAATCGCCATCATGGACGCGGGAAAGATCGTCGCGTTTGGCACGCCCAAATCCCTGATTAAGGACCATGTGCCGGCCCATGTCGTCGAGATCCGCCTAGGCTACGACCAAGACATGTCGATCGTCGATCCACTTCGAGGCGACGCCTTACGGGTCGAAGAGCTTAACGACCGTGTCCTGTTTTACACCGACGATCCGCAAGTCTTGCTCGCTCACGCTGCGGACCTCGTTGGCGTGCAAACGCTCGTGCGGCTTTCGTCGCTTGACGACGTGTTTCTTCGCATCACAGGCCACGGACTGGGGCACGAATGAGACTTCAGGTCAATTTGAAATGAGGTGGATTAAAACTAACGACCAGCGCCCACGCAAGAGTCATTATACGAAGGAGTGCAATAACTGCCTGAGGCGTTTAGCACATAACCGTTACATTTCATCTGGCCAGGACAGGCATCATTCCCGTCACAAACTTGCGAACAAACTCCAAAATCAGCCCCTAGGTCCATCACGCAAGCATTCGTTTCACAATCCCCGTTGAATTGGCACGAACCACCAATCCCGACCATCCTGTCTCCCTGAGAGGTTGCAGAAACGGTCCCGCATGTGGGTTCCTGGTCGCTGTCATCCTCACCACATCCCATTCCTCCGAAAAGCAGTGCGGGAATGACCAGTGCTCCAAAAACAAAACCTGCGAACTTTGAACTGCTCATAAATGTACCCAAAAATATAGGATGAACGACACTCGAAAAGTGGCGTCTTGATACTATCTGAAAAGAGCCACTTTACAAGTTTGCCTTCGGTCGAGATTCGCCATGGGCATTCGGACATGCTACGTTCGCGCCCTGAGTTTCTATGCGCATGAAACGCCAATGTGCAGACCACAACCCGCCCGATTCTGGAGCAAACACGGTGGCTGAACTCGATCATATGCAGACTCTGGTTCGCCGTACTTCACGAGACGACGTTTTTTTGAAGATCAACAGTGGCGGATTGGCGGACGAATGAGACTCCTTGGCGACATTGACCTCAACCTTGCGATGGCGGTGTGGTGGCGAAACGTCACCGTTTACCGCCATACGTGGGTCAAAAATATCCTCCCCAATTTCTTCGAGCCCTTGCTCTACCTGATGGGTATGGGATTGGGACTTGGTTATTATGTCGGCGACGGCATCGAAGGCGCCGACTATTTGGCGTTTATCGGGCCCGGCCTCTTGGCGTCCGCGGCTATGAATGGTGCGGTTTTTGAGACGACGTACAACATGTTCGTCAAGATGTACTTCGCCCGGCTTTATGATGCTTTTTTGTGCACGCCAGCTCAGATCAAAGACATCGCATTCGGCGAGTTATTGTGGGCGATAACCCGCTCACTTATCTATGGCGTAGGTTTTACAGTCGTGTTGGTTGGGTTGACCCTTGCCGGATATCCTATCCTGAAAAGCTGGAGCGCCATCCTGCTGATTCCCGCAGCAGGGCTGATTGGAATGATGTTTGGTCTGATCGGCCAACTCTTTACAGCCTCGATCCGAACCATCGATTTGTACTCGTATTTTTACACGCTCTTCATTACGCCTATGTTCCTGTTCAGCGGGATATTTTTCCCGACCTCAAGGTTTCCGTACGGTGATGAAGTTGCGTTTTTCACGCCGCTCTATCATGGAGTGCGGGTCTGCCGCGCTCTGGCCTCCGGGGTGTGGACCATGGACGCCACGATTTCCACAATCTGGATGCTCGTTGTATGTGCGGTTTTATTGGCCGTCGTGCCCGCGCGTCTGAAGCCGCGGACGGCACGATAATTTTTTGAACGGTGGACTGCGGTCTGCTTAAATTTCTGTCCCTGATGAGTGAAGAGCTATGAAGACAAAGGATGCGTTGATTTTGGCAGCGGGCTTAGGCTCGCGGCTAAGCGCCGAGGAAGGTCATAAGTTGATGGCGAAGGTCGGAGGGCGTTCGATGCTCGACCACCATCTGGAAGGACTTGCACGATTGGGCGTCACGCGCCTGACCGTGGTCACGGGTCACGCCAATCAAGAGCTTGAGGACCAGCTCGATGCGTGGGAATCCGATATTCAGATTCAGCATGTGTATAACCCCGAGTTCAAGAAATCTAACGGGCTGTCCGTCATGGCGGGGGCCGAGCTGATCGGCGGGCCGTTCTGGCTCTTGATGAGCGACCATCTCTTTGAACCGGCGCTTTTTGACCGGCTTCGAGTCGACGCCCAAGGCATCGAAGACGAATCTCAGGGAATGCTGGCGATCGATTTGAAGCTGGACTCGATCTACGACATGCCTGACGCCACAAAGCTTCTGCTCGTCGACGGTCGGCTGGATTCGATCGGGAAAGAAATCGAGCCGTTCAATGTTGTGGACGCCGGCCTGTTTTGGTGCGGCGCTGGTTTCATCAAAGCGCTTGAAAGCGAGAACGCGTTGCGAGGTGATTGTTCAACCTCAGATGCCGTTCGGCGTCTTGAAGCGAATAAAGAATTTATTTTTTGGGATGTTGGGCCCTGCCTCTGGCAAGATGTCGACACACCGGGCGCGCGCGCCCATGCAGAAACGTTGTTGAAGGGCTGGAGCGTCGCATCATGAAGTTAATTTGGATCTTGGCAGCGCTCTTCTTAGTGGCCTGTGGTGATGATTCGTCGTCACCGGCTGGCGGTTCGGACACGGGTTTTGATGTGGTCGAGGCCGATGCGGGGGGTGACGCAGCCATGCAAGCCGAGCCCGCATTGCTCGACTGCGCCGACAACACAACGGAATACGCGTTTCTGGGGACGGTCTTCGAGGACACCGACGACAGAGCGGACTCGGAATACGCGCAGACGGCGGGTCCCGGGTTGGCTGACGTCCCGGTTCAGGTCACGACTTCCGATGCCGTTTTTTCGGGGACGACCTGTGCGGATGGAACCTTCCGGGTGCGTTCAGGCATATCGCCATTTTTTGTCGATGTGCAGCCAGCCAACCGTGTGACTTCGGTCAACGACACCAAGTTTCTGGGACCTGCACTGGCTTCGGGCAAACTCAATATGGTGGTTTTTGGGGACAGTATTCCGGTTTACGGTCCGACACCTTGGTTCCCAAATGTCCTGCGCGAGAAGTTCGTCAATTTTGGTGGCGTGGAGCTTGATAATATTGCCGTGCCTGGCTCGCGCTCGATCGATTGGGTGCCTGGCTCGACCTATTTCGAAACACGTCTATTGCCAACGCTCGTGGACACAGATCTGATTATTTTCTCGCTCGGTGGTAATGACCTGCAGGACTTTGCCAGCTCTCTTGATGCGGAGAGCATCGCGGCTCGCATTGGGGAATTGGCGCCTCTGGTCGCCGAGATCGAAGTGAATTTGGCGCTGATCATCGCAAAGATCCACGAGGTCGCGCCCAACGCTGACGTGGTCTGGATCCTCTATCCGAACTACGCGACAAGCGACTATTGGGGCGCCCTTCTTGGGAATTATCAATCGGCTGGAATCACGCTGCTCCGCAATCAACTTAATAGCGTTCGACGAGTGATGGCCGAAGAAGACATCGTGATGGTCGATATCTTGGAAGCCACAGCCGACGAAGACCTCAATGTTCTGCTTAGCGATGCGCTGCACCTCAGCGTGATTGGACATCAATATTACGCAGCCGAGATCTTCAAGACGTTGGGCGGTGTCGAAACGGACGCGGAAATCGTGGTTCGTGGTTTTGCCGTTTCCCCCTAACGCTGAGGATTGAACTTGGACCCTGTTGAACCCAGCCCCGTGGCCCACACATCACAAAATGTGATGCGCCGTCGCGCTCTGATCCGTGTCGCGACTCTCGCGCTTGCGCTCGCCGTTTTATGGGGCGTGGTCTGGTATTTTGATTGGTATCAGTACATCACGACCGAGAATATCCGTGCGGTCATGAACGACGCGGGGTGGCTGGGCGTTGTGGCGTACGTAGCGGCGTTTGTGTTTGGAAATCTGGTCCAAGTGCCCTCGAACGTGTTCCTGGCCGCAGCGGTGCTCTCATACGGTTTTTTCCCGGGCTACCCGCTCGCGTTTTTCACAAGCTTGATATCGGTCTCGGTGAGCTTCTTTTTTGTTCGAAGTGTAGGCGGCAAGGCGCTGACCGCTGTTGAGCGCCCATGGGTTCGCCGAGCGTTGAGCCGACTTGATGAGCACCCGGTATCGACCGTCGTCGTTTTGCGTTTGGTTTTTGCCGGCTCGCCATGGCTGAATTACCTGCTGGCGATGTCCGACATCAGATACCGCGACTACGCGTTGGGCAGCGCCCTCGGGTTGGCTCCGCACTTGGCGGTCCTTGCCGGATTGATGGCGTTTGCCGTCGATTCTACAGTGTAAGAATGTGAGCACTCACGACTTGTCGATTCGTCGGCTTGCAACGCTCACCGCGCCGTGTGAGTAGACTGCGCGTTTTTCAGCGCCGGACGTGGCTGATTCGAAGTTTGGTTAGTTCTGAGGGGCATGCGCTCTGTCTAGAGCTCAAGACAGTCTTGGGTGGGATGGGTTTTGTCAGGCGCGGTTCGCGATTCTTTAGGCATCAGATGAGTCTGAGAAATCTCGGGCTCTGCCACGACCCGGTCGAGGAGCTCGACCAGATTCTCGTCGTCGCGCTGGCGAACGCGTACGTAATACGACGCGCCTGATTGAGCCATAAACGAGATGCATTTTGCCGTGCCAGAATCGGCGCTCGAGTAGACCCTGACTTGCCCTGGTGCCATGATATACGGGTAATACGAATCATCGAGCACGATGATTTTCTTGTCGGCGTCTGGCGTTTCAACGGTGCTGTCCACGTACGCGGCCTGGCCGGATCCCACATCCGAATTGCCATAGATGTAGATCACCGTCATTTCGAGCGGAACCTTGGTCGTCTCGTATGCCGGGCCGTTGAAAAGCGCACAGGAAGGTAGAAAGAGGGTTAAAAAAACGAACTGTTTCATCATTCTTCGTACTCGGTGGATGAGGCATCCCGAAAAAACTCGATGTAGAAGCGAACCGGCCCCACGGCTTCAATATGATGAGGCAGGTCCGGCTCAACCAGACCGGGGTTTGAGCGCGACAGAATCTCGGGCATCCCACCTTCGAGCTGGAATTGGAGTTCACCTTCAAGGATGCGGATCAAGGCCCACACGCCACCTTTGGTTCGATGGGACTGTTGGAGCCCTGCGGGGAGCGTATCTTCGGTGAAGATATCGGTTTTCTTGTAAGAAACGAGCGTGCTTGGCCAATTCATGTCGGGCCTCCGTGCGGCAGTCTGTGTTTTTACGATCGAGGGTGCAAGTGGCCTTCACCAAGTCCCGGTATTGCCCATCGATGCCCAAGGTTCTGTCGGAGGTAGGGCGTCCCCTTTTTGCAGCAACTCGATCGAAATCAGGTCCGGCGTCGCCACGAAGGCCATATGCCCGTCGCGCGGAGGCCGTAAGATGACCACACCTGCATCGCTGAGCTTCTTGCAGGTCGCGTAGATATCATCAACCTCAAAGGCAAGATGACCGAAATTCCGGGCGTTGCCGTAATCTTCGTCATCCCAGTTGTAGGTCAATTCGATGAACGGCTCTTTGTCACCTGGAGCAGCAAGGAAGACCAACGTGAATCGACCTTTTTCGCTTTCTCTTCGGCGGGCTTCACGCAGGCCCAAGAGCTCACAAAAAAAGTGCAAGGTCGCGTCAAGGTCCCGTACTCGAACCATGCTGTGTAGGTATCGCATTTCCGTCTCCTGATTGAGCGCGGAGCATGCCCAAATCAACATGGAACATCAACACGGACCGGCCGACTTCCACCACTGAATACCCGGAATTATTCGATTTCCAAGCCGCTTGCACCGCTCCAAACCCTGCACTACACTCGCTTGTTAGTGAACACTTACTTACGGATGGAGGCGGCAAAATGGCTGAGCGGAATTGGACGCAATTTACGGAAGAACACGACATGTTTCGCAAGGCGCTTCGCGACTATGCGGTCAAGGAACTCGCACCACATGCTGAAGAATGGGAGAAAAATCGACTCTTCCCAAACGAAGTCTTTCACGAGATGGGCCGGCTTGGGTTCTTAGGAGCCAAGTACCCTGTTGAACTCGGTGGAAGTGGTGGCGACGTCTGGCACACCGCATGTTTGGCTGAGGAGCTGCCCCGTTGCGGAATGGCTGGCCTGACAATGGGCATCCTGGTTCAAACGGATATGGCCACACCGATTATTGGCGAAATCGGCACCGACGAACAAAAACAAGAGTTTTTGGTGCCCGCGATTGCCGGCGAAAAGATCGCCGCGCTTGGGGTTTCTGAGCCCGGTGCGGGCTCCGATGTCGCGGGCATTCGCACGACCGCCAAACGCGATGGTGACGACCTGATTATCAACGGGCAGAAGACCTGGATCACCAACGGCACCCGCGCCGACTTTGTGACCCTCGCGGTACGAACAGACAACGACAACCGCTATGGCGGCATCACGTTGGTCCTTTTGCCGACCAATACTCCGGGGTTTTCGGTCGGTAAAAAACTCGAGAAAATTGGAAACCATTGTTCGGATACGGCCGAACTCTTTTTCGATAATTGCCGCATCCCTCGCCGCTATATCCTGGGCGAGGAAGGTCACGGCTTTTATTATATCATGCAGAATTTTCAGGGGGAGCGGCTGGTCGGGTCGCTTTCAGGCACCGCTGGATCTCAGATCGTTTTGGATAAGACCAAAGAATACCTGAATGAGCGTCACGCCTTTGGCAAGCCCCTCGTTGGGTTCCAGGCTTTGCGGCATCGGATCGTTCAACACGAAACCGACCTCGAGGCCGTCCGTTGTTTGTCCTACCACGCGGCGGATTTGTTCAATCGTGGCATCCCTTGCCAGCGTGAGATCTCGATGGCCAAACTTCTGGCCGGGCAAGTCGGAATGCGGGTGATCGACGATTGCCTGCAGATGCATGGCGGCATGGGTTACGTCGAAGAAGGACCGATTGCACGCGCTTGGAGAGACGCGCGATTGCTGCAGATCGGCGGTGGCGCCAACGAAATCATGAAGGAAATCATCACCAAAGCGATCGGTCTAGGCGCCTAAGTTTGGCTTTGATTTGGTGATGGGTCCGCCTGGCTCCCCCGGCCTTGCGACGGGTCCGCCTGGCTCCAGCCCGGCCTTGCGACGGGTCCGCCGGGCTCCAGCCCGGCCTAACCTTCTTTGAGCAACTTCTCGATGACTTTGATGTCTTCACCTAAGGCCAGCACGATCAACTGGGTGTCCTTCGCCACGACGTAATCGGGGCCAGGATTGAAACGATACTCGCCGTCAGCCTCGTGGATCGCGATGATGAGCGCGTCCGTCCGGCCACGAAAGCGAGCATCTTTGATGGTTCGCCCGATGAGTGGCGACCCGTCTGGAACGGGGAGTTCTTCGACGATTCGAAAATGGTCGTGGTCGCGCATGATGAGGTCTAGAAACGTGGTGACACGCGGACGAGTCACTTCGGCGGCCATCCGCAAGCCCCCGAGCACGTTTGTGTAGATCACGCTCGTGGCCCCGGCCATGATGAACTTTTTCTCGGATCGGGGATCCTCACCGCGAGTCACGATTCGCAGCTCGGGGCTCAACCGACGGGCCGAAATCGTCGCGAATAGATTGTCGCGGTCGTTGCCCAACGAAAACACCACGCCCTGCGCGCGCTCTACCCCAGCTTTGATAAGCACATCGTCATCGGTTGCGTCACCGATCACGAAGGGCAGCTCGATGCCGTATTCATGTTCGATTTCCGCGATGCGTTCGCGGTCCAAGTCGATGATGACCACAGGACGTTTCAATCCCATCATCTCAAGGAGGACGAATTTTCCGGTATCGCCCGTGCCTGCGATGATGAAGTGGTTGGAGAGGTCTTCTAACATGCCTGAAATCTTCCGTTCGCGGAGAAACTCGCGCAACTCGCCGTCAATGATGAACGCTGTGAGCGCCGAGACAAAATACAGAACAGAGCCCATTCCGAAGAGAATCAGGAAAATCGTGAAGATCTTCAACTCGGGCGTATCGACCATCACGACTTCTTCGTAACCCACAGTGGTCAGAGTGATCGCTGTCATGAAGGCGCACGTGAGCAGATCGTACTCGCGGTTGGTGAGGATGTGGTAGCCCAAGGTCCCCATCAAAAACACGCCGAACTGAAAGCCGCCCGCGCGAATCACGCGATAGCCGCCAGAACGTTGCTCGGTGGAAACGCGATGAATCCAGTTCTGTAATCGGTTGGTGGGTTTGGTCACGACATCAGAATTGACAAGGTTGTTGAGTCTCCGCAAGCTCTAACCACGAATTGGAGGAAGACGTGAGCTGGAAATTCTTAGATATCTCGGTCTTAGCCAAGGTCGACATGTTCGCTGGCCTTGATGGAGCCGCCCTTAGCGAGATCATGCCCTTGGTTTCTATCGTCGAGATTCAGCCAGGAAGGACCATTTTCGCCGAGGGTGATAGCGGCGATGCCCTATTCTTGATTCTGAGCGGAGAAGTCCGAATCTCCAAGAATATTCATGGTGTCGGTGAAGAAGCGCTCGCGTTTTTACGAGAAGGCGCCTGTTTTGGAGAAATGGCGCTGGTGGGCGATGAGCAGCCCAGAAGCGCTTCTGCGTTTGCTGAACACCACACTGAGCTCGCCAGACTGAGCCGAAAGGACTTCATCGAGCTCATTAAACGACGTCCTGATATCGGCGTGCCGGTTTTATGGTCGTTTGCGACCATTCTCTCGAACCGATTACGCGACTCCAATGATCGAGTCGCGTTTTTCGCCATGTCGAACATGTTCGAATGATGGTCGCTTGGCATGCGGGCCCTATGGCCCGCATTGCGACTTAGTCTTCGTACGCACTCATGGGCGGGCACGAGCAGATCAGGTTGCGGTCGCCGTAGGCGTCGTCGATGCGCCGAACTGCAGGCCAAAACTTGTGTTCGGTCGTCCATTGAGCCGGAAACGCCGCGACGTCACGTGAGTAAGGATGCGTCCATTCCGTGGCTGTGACCACGTAAGCCGGGTGGGGCGCATTCGTCAGAGGATTGTCCTCGCGGGAGTACCGCCCATCGTCGATGGCTTCGATTTCGCCCTTGATGCTGACGAGTGCCTGGATGAACCGATCAAGTTCACCCTTGGATTCGGATTCCGTCGGTTCAATCATGATCGTTCCCGAGACTGGAAACGACATCGTTGGCGCGTGGAAGCCATAATCCATGAGGCGCTTGGCGACATCGACGACTTCGATCCCCGAGGCCTTAAGACCCCGCATGTCCAAAATGAACTCGTGGCCCACACAACCTTCGTCGCCTGTGTAGAGCACCGGGAAGTGTTCACCGAGCTTCTTGGCCATGTAGTTGGCATTCAGGATGGCGACTTGAGTGGCTTTCTCGAGCCCAGCAGTGCCCAGCATACGAATGTACATCCATGGAATCGGCAAGATGCTCGGCGAGCCGTAGGGAGCCGCTGAGACAGCCCCAACAGCCGATTCGAGGCCGTGGATATGACCAGGGAGGTGAGGAATCAAGTGGCTCTTCACGCAAATTGGCCCCATACCTGGCCCGCCACCGCCGTGGGGAATGCAGAAGGTTTTATGCAGATTCAGATGGCAGACGTCGGCGCCAAAATCTCCTGGACGACACAGGGCAACCTGAGCGTTCATGTTGGCGCCATCAAGGTAAACTTGGCCACCGTGGGTATGAATGAGGTCACATAGCTTGCGGATGCCGCGCTCAAATACGCCGTGGGTGGACGGGTAAGTGACCATTGCGGCGGCAAGAACTGACGCGTGAAGCGTGGCCTTGGCTTCGAGGTCTTCGAAGTCAACGTTGCCATTGGCGTCACACTTGACCACGACCACCTGCATGCCAGCCATGATCGCGCTCGCTGGGTTGGTGCCGTGCGCCGATTCTGGAATAAGGCAAATGCGTCGCTGATTTTCGCCGTTGGCTTCGTGGAAGCGGCGGATGGCCAACATACCCGAGTATTCGCCTTGAGAACCGGCGTTGGGCTGCAATGAAGTCGCATCCATTCCGGTAATCTCGGACAGCCAGGCCTCAAGCATTTCGAAAAGCTGCGTGTATCCGTCCGTTTGATGGGTGGGGGCGAAGGGGTGAATCTGACCGAATTCTCGCCAGCTTATCGGAAACATCTCGGCCGTGGCGTTGAGTTTCATCGTGCATGAACCCAGAGGAGTCATCGACGTCGTCAACGAGAGGTCTTTGGATTCCAGGCGCTTCATGTAGCGCAGAAGCTCAGTTTCACTGTGGAACGAGTTGAAGCAGGCCTGAGTCAGGAACTCGCTTTCGCGCCTGAATTCCGCAGGCACCTGCGCGTCGAGCGCTCCGTCCAATATGTCGGCGGGGAGGGCGCCTGCCGAGAACACCGTTAGGATTTTTTTAAGGTCGGCAACCGTGGTGGCCTCGTCCAGCGAAAATCCGATCGAGGTCGCGTCGAACACGCGTGCGTTGATCTGTGCGGCCTCGAGTTTTTCGAGGATCGACTCGGTCTTGGCACCGGTCTGGATCCGAATGCTGTCAAAAAATGGGCGGTCGTCGATGTCGTAGCCCAATTCTCCCAGACCATAGGCCAGAGTCGCTGCAAGGCGGTGGATACGAGCGACGATGGCTTTCAGCCCGGTCGGTCCGTGGTAGGCCGCATACATGCTGGAGATTACGGCAAGAAGCACCTGCGCCGTGCAAATATTGCTCGTCGCTTTCTCGCGCCGGATATGTTGTTCGCGCGTCTGCAACGCGAGCCGCCATGCGGGTTTTCCATCCGAGGTGATGGACTGGCCGATGATTCGTCCCGGAATTTGCCTTTTGAATTCGTCTTTGCAGGCCATGTACGCGGCATGCGGTCCGCCGAATCCAAGCGGCACTCCAAAGCGCTGCGATGAACCCACCACCATATCGGCCCCAAACTCGCCAGGAGGACGCAAGACCACGAGAGAAATCAGGTCTGATGCGACGGTCACCAAGGCGTTATTCGCGTGGGCTGCGGCCGTGAACTCATCGTAGCTGAGCAGGTACCCTTCGGTTGTGGGGTATTGAAGCAGCACGCCGAACACGGGAGTCGCCTCAAAATCAAAGGTCTGCCAATCCCCGATGATCAGTTCGATTTCGAGGTATTTCGCTCGAGTTTTGACGACTTCGATGGTCTGAGGATGGCAATGGGCGCTGACAAAAAACGTGTCAGATTTGCTCTTCTTATTGGCGCGATGTGCCATGGACATCGCTTCGGCAGCAGCGGTCGCTTCATCGAGCAGAGACGAGTTTGCAATCGGCAAACCCGTGAGGTCGGTGATCAGCGTCTGGAAATTAAAGAGGGCTTCAAGGCGCCCCTGCGCGATTTCAGCCTGGTAGGGGGTGTACTGGGTGTACCAACCCGGATTCTCGAGAATATTGCGCTGAATGACAGGGGGCGTGATGCACGCATTATAGCCCTGGCCGATAAACGAGCGGAACGGTTTGTTCTGGCTCGCCATCTGGCGCAACTCATCGAGTGCTTCGATTTCGCTCAAGGGCTGCGGCAGGTTCAGCGGCTTTTGGACACGAATATTCTGGGGGATCGTCTTGGAGATCAACTCCTCAATGGAGTTGAAACCAAGTTCCGCCAGCATGGTGTGGATTTCTTGGTCCGAAGGGCCGATATGGCGCCGTACGAATGCGTCTGTGAGTGCGAGAGGGTGTGCCAGAGAGTGTGTCATGTCGCCGCCTTGCGAGGTCAAGTTCGCGGCATAACAATCCGCGTATTTGCGGCATTCCAGCTATCACACCGACCCGGGCCGGGGCAAGCAATTCGACGAGGTCTAGACTTGCTTGCGGTTCACCTTCTCAGCGACCACGACGGCGTCAACGATGGACCAGATATGAACGACCCAACCCAGCAACACGAACCAGAGAAGGAAAGAAAGGACCATCATCATAACGCCTTTCGAGATCTCACCGTTATACATTTGGCCGGTGCCGGGCAGGATAAGGCTCAACAGGAGCGCCATGCCTGGTTGATGTTCGGGCTGTTCGATCTCGGTCGAAAGGGCCGTGTTTTGAGAGGCGACCATGGCGGTGGAGTTGGACTCTGAGTACCAGCGGTTCTCGCGTGTGGCCGTCGCGGACGACTCGCGCCGAAGGGTTGTCGCATCGTCGCAAGCAGCCATGATCGGACGATTCGACGGAAGAGGTTGAGGTTCGCAGCGCGCGTTTGAGGCCACCAAATAACGCGATCCGCTGCTTGTGCCGACGGTGCCGTCTGTCGTCGACGCTCTCGACGATACCGCAGACCAAGTCGGGAGAACTTTCTGGGCCACCACGCGCCGACCGGCCGCGCCGTCAGGGCCTGAAACAGGCGTATCACCATAGTAGTCATCGAACCCGCCCCAGCGATCGCGTTTTTCTCGGGCTGGTGGGCGTGGGATCATCGCGTGAGGGCGATCGACGGGTGAATGGTCGATCGGGCCGAGGCTCTGTGCATCCACTTCGCGATGAATCGGCGAGAATGGCTCTGCGGTGCTGTCATCATCGAGCGTGGCGTTCATTTGAAAATTCGGACGCGGCTCGTCGGCCACATACGCGTGCGCTTCGCGCAATTCCTTCAACTTCTCGCCGTCATCGGTCTGATGTGGCACGCGATAGAAGAGGTTGCCGTTTTCGTCGGAATCCAGCTCCAGAGCGCCCTCGGCCAAGAGTGCGTTCAACATTCGATTGGCATCGCGACTTGGGACACCGAGATAGTACGCAACCGATGCAGTAGTAATGCGCGATTGCGTCTCGAATGCCAGCTTCAGGATTGCCTGCTCGAATTGATGGAGCTCCATAAATGACCTCATCCACGACATTGGCGAACGACTGATGGCTCAGTTCGTTCACGGCTCTTGATGATCTCTCGGGTTGGCTTCTGTTCTCATTGTGTCGACTTTCTCGACCTGATTCAAGGGGCCACCCGCCGTCTTTTTCCCACGTGGCGGTTCAATCACCACTACACGTGACGACCGCGTGTCTTCGGTCTCTAAAATATAACTCTCGGAGGACCATTTGTATTCACGCTCAAGAGCAAGAAAAGTCTCCAGGCCGCGGATTTTCAGATCGCAAGACGGGGTGCTGTAGTGGATCGGAATCGCTAAGCGCGCACCAGACCTACGGATCCACTCGCGGGCCTGAAAAGCTCCGATGGTAAAAAAACCACCGATGGGCACCAACAAAACATCGCAATTAGCGATCGGCCATTGACCGTCAGGCGCTTGTCCCACGTCGCCAAGATGAAGAATGCACAGGCCATCGACCTGAATCATCAATGCATCGGTCTGTCCGCCTCTGCGCTTTCCCCCATATTCATCGTGATCAAGTCGTATGCGTTCGATCGAAAATGGACCCACCGTACCTTCTTCGACGCGTGGCGGTGGAACGGGTCTCACGGCATGCACCGCATTATGATCAAGGTGATCATGTGTGCACACGACCGCTTCAAACTCTCCGTGGATTTCCGGGTAGGAGATTTTGCCCCCAAAACCTCCTGGATCGTAGGGGTCAATCAGAAGGCGCGCGCCTGAGTTGGAGGTCAGGGCGCAGGCAGCATGTCCAAAAAAGTCGATTCTCATCCTCACATCCTAACACTGGATCTGAGCGAGCGCATCAAGTCCTTGCGCCATTTGATAAGGGCGTGATATAGGCTCGCGCCAACTACGCACGCCCCCTGACTGCATGTCCTTGGTGCCCGTAATTACGGGTTGGACAGCGGATTGACGGAAGGCGGAGGAAACAACCAAACGGAGCTAGAATGCCAGTAACAATGAAAGACCTTCTCGAAGCAGGAGTTCATTTCGGTCACCAAACGAACCGATGGAACCCTAAAATGCGCCCGTACATCTACGGCGCACGCAACCAAGTCCACATCATCGACCTTTCGAAAACAGTTCGTCTGTTCTCGGATGCGGTTGATTTTGTACGCGTCGTGGCCTCAAAGGGCGCTCCGGTGCTTTTTGTCGGTACCAAGCGTCAAGCTCAGGACACGATCAAAGAGCAAGCGATCCGCGCAGGCCAATACTACGTCGTCAACCGTTGGCTCGGTGGCACGTTGACTAACTTTGCGACGATCAAAAAATCGATCGACCGCCTCAAGGAACTCGATCGCATGGCGCGTGACGGTTCGTACGCCTCGTACACCAAGAAAGAAGTTCTGAACTTCGAGCGTGAACGTGAACGTCTTGAGTCGAATGTCGGTGGTATTCAACACCTCACTGCTCTTCCAGGCGCACTCTTCATCCTTGACCCCAAGAACGAAGAAATCGCAGTGAAAGAAGCACGCAAACTCGGAATTCCCGTGGTTGCTGTATGTGACACGAACTGCAACCCAGACGGCGTTGACTACGTGATTCCAGGCAACGATGACGCGATTCGCGCCATCCGCTTGTTCACGACCGCAATCGCTGATGCCTGCCTCGAAGGCGGCAAGGGTGGCAAGCGCGGCGCAGAATCTGGCGAAGGCTACAACGCTGCTCCAGCAACGCCTGCAGTCATGCCAGAAGTTCAAGCTGTCTCACGTACCGCTGAAGCGACTGAATAATTATTTTGTGAGAGGCCGGTTAACGGCCTGATGAGGAGTAAAAGTTATGCAAATTACAGCACAGCTTGTTAAGCAACTCCGGGACCTTACCGGTGCCGGTATGATGGACTGCAAGAAAGCACTCGTTGAATCCGAAGGCGTCATCGACGCTGCGGTTGAGTGGTTGCAGATTAAGGGTATGGCAGCAGCAGCGAAGAAGTCTTCGCGTGTTGCGGCAGAAGGTCTTGTTGAGTCGTGGGTTAGCCCTGACGGAAAAGAAGGCGTTCTGATCGAAGTCAATTGCGAAACTGACTTCGTGACCCGCAACGAAGGCTTTCAGAAGCTTGTCTCTGATCTTGCCTCGGTCATCGGACCGTCGTCAGCCAGCACAGTCGAAGAATCTCTCGCTCTGATGAAGGGCTCGATTACACTTGAAAAAGTTGTTTCCGAAGCCATTTCGACGATCGGTGAGAACATCCAATTGCGACGTGTCGCCCGCATCAAGGCCGATGGTCTTGTCGCGAACTACATGCACGCTGGCAATCAGATCGGCGTTCTCGTCGGCATCGCCGGGGACAACGAAGCATTTGCTCGTGACGTAGCAATGCATGTTGCTGCGCTGCATCCAGCTGTGCTTTCGCCCGAGGAAATCGACGCGGATACTGCAGCTAAGCAGGAAGAAATCTTCAACGGCATCGTTCGTGAAGAAGGCAAGCCAGAAGCCATCATTCCTAAGATCGTTGCAGGGAAAATGTCGAAATGGCGTCGTGAAGTCAGTCTTCGTGACCAGCCATTCGTCAAGAATCCTGATCTCACTGTAGCTCAGTACGAAACAGAAACTGGCGGGGTGACCCTCACTGGTTTCATTCGACTGCAGGTCGGTGAAGGTATCGAGAAAGAAGAGAAGAGCCTCGCTGACGAGGTCGCGGCAACCCTCAAGGGTTGATCGTTGGGAGCGCGAAAGCGCTCCTTTTTTTTGTCCAAATTTCGCAAATAGGTCGTCGTATGTCATCTCCAGCCTACAAACGCGTGCTCATCAAACTCTCCGGCGAAGCCCTCCAAGGCAATGCAGGTTACGGCATCGATCCCGCCGTTCTTCACTCGCTGGCCGGCGAAATCGCTGAGTTGCAGCGCATGGGCACCGAAATTGCGATTGTCATCGGCGGTGGAAACATCTTCCGCGGTGTCGCTGGCAGCACGGCAGGCATGGATCGAGCCTCCGCTGATTATATGGGGATGCTTGCCACGGTCATCAACGGCCTGGCCCTTCAAGACGCCATTGAGGCTCTCGGCGTGAGCACACGGGTGCAGGCCGCTCTTGAGATCAAGGAGGTCGCAGAAAGCTATATCCGGCGTCGGGCGATGAGGCATCTCGAGAAAAAACGTGTCGTGATTTTCGCTGCCGGCACCGGTAATCCGTATTTCACGACGGACACGGCCGCATGTTTGCGTGCCATGGAGATTCACGCCGAGGTGATTCTCAAAGGCACCAAGGTCGATGGGGTTTACGACGCGGATCCGATGAAGAATCCGGACGCGAAGCGCTTCGATGAGTTGACCTATCTGGACGTTTTGTCCAGAAATCTCAAGGTGATGGACTCAACCGCCATCAGCCTATGTATGGATAATGACCTGCCGATTATCGTTTTCAACCTGACCGAACCCGGGAACATGAAGCGGGTAGTCACGGGCGAAATTCTGGGGACCTGGATTGCAAACCATCCTCGCCCCGACGATCAGGGTTGAACTGAGGCACCGCCTCAGGTTTAATCGCGCGACTTTAACGAACTAGCGATCGGTCAATTTGACCGCGGGCCACGAATACAGGAGCGAAGCATGCTTCAAGATGTCATTAACGAATTGACCAAATCGTACGAAAAGACCCTCCAGGATCTTTCTCGCGATCTATCCAAGATCCGCACAGGTCGTGCGAATGCGGCTATGCTCGACGGAGTGACGATCGATTATTACGGATCTCCAACACCGATCGCGCAGGTGGCGACTGTTCGGGTTGCCGATCCTCGTCTCATCACCGTTCAACCGTGGGAAAATAAACTGATTTCTCAGATCGAAAAGGCCATCGGCTCGGCGGATTTGGGGCTTAATCCTTCGAATGACGGTCAGGTGGTTCGTGTGCCCATTCCCGCATTGACCGGCGAACGTCGTCAAGAGCTTGTGAAATTGAGCAAGCGAGCAGGCGAAGACCACAAGATTGCACTTCGAAATCACCGCCGAGATGCCAACGACATGTTGAAGGCTCTCGAGAAAGACGGTGAAGTGACCGAAGACGGAATGCACGATGGCTTCGAGAAGGTCAACGGGTTGACCGAGGCATATACAAAGAAGATCGACTCGATCCTTGAGAAAAAAGAATCGGAAATTCTCGAGATCTGATCAGACCAAAAATAGGCTGAGAATCAGCACGGCAATTCCTACCACTGTGGCCAACCCTAAAAGCGGCACCAGTGGTATTTTTTTGTCTGGTTGAGCCGACGCGTCGATCGGTGGGGCCGTGACCGGAACTTCGGATTCCGGATCGGGTTCCGGTATTGGGCTGAGCTGGGCCTCGAGCGGATCAAAAAAGGCCAATTCGGCACCCTGCATCTGAAATCGCTCCCCGCTGCGGAGTCGCCTCGCCTTGGCCTCTCCAATCTGCAACCCGAATCCTTCGCCGTCTCGCACGACGAAGTGCTCTGACTCATCGCTGAATCCCAATGACGCATTGCTCAGGTGCAGGCCGACGCGCTGTAGAGCGTCTTGAAGCTCGACGCGTGCGCCCATCGCGGGTCCTGTCATTACCTCGATGAATGCGTAGCCGGTGGGCCCAGCGACCTCGGCAACCAGTTGTCGGGCGATGCTTCCAGAAAGCGCGAGCGTAAAGGCTGCGGCCGGCGGCGCGGATTGGCTGAACTCAAGCACAAGATTTTGGATCGCCAGCTCAAGCTTGGGACCAATTCGCATGGGCGTATTCGGAACGACCGGGCCGTTGGGGGAGGTTGTGCCATTCGTGCTCCCCAAGTCCTCGACGTACCAGACGTCATTTTCGGGGAAAACTCGCAGGTGGCGTGACGAGACGAAATCAAAGGGTAACCAGACGTCCGAGGTGCTGGCGCGCCCCACAACCACAGCGCGATCGATATGAACTTGGACCGGGTCGCCGGTTCCTCGAATGCTGAGCGTGACCCCCGTCGTCATAGTTAGGACCTATTGAAGGCGAAGTAGGTGATCGCGACCATGATTGCGGCAAGAACCGCCAGTTGAAGTCCGATCATGATGATGTCTTTTTGCTGGCGCGACACTCGGATTTCCTCGTTATCGCGCCAATCGACCGCTTTGCCGCCCGATGCCATCCGCAGGGCTTGTTTGGCTTCGTGCGCCCAGAACGCGTTATCATCGTCGTTGAAGTGCTGAAAAGTCGTTTCGATTTTGTAGGCGATTCGAACGCTGTTTCCGATGACTTTTAAATCAACGTCAGCCAGCAACTCGGCCATATTCGACGACCAAATGCTCGCGCCTTGTTTGCCGCGTCGAAGTTGCGCGCGAAGCAGTATCTCTTCGTTTTTTGAGGAGTCGTCGCTGGTTTCGGCCACCGACTCATCATCGTTTTCTGGGGCTAACACTGGGGTTTCAACGGCGTTGTCGTCGTCCGCGTCTTCTTGGGCCGGGTCTTCTTGGGCCGGGCCTGCTTGGGCCGCGTCTTCTTGGGCCGGGTCTTGGGCCGCGTCTTCTTGGGCCACAATTGGGGTGTTTTCGCTAGGCTCGTCGCTCTTGGTGGGCTCTGCTGTGCCCCTATCGCCCTCGGTCTCGGTTTTCCAGGTCATGATCGACGGCCGTGGGCCCGAGGTCGAATCAACGACTTCGTAACCATTCGTGCGAAAGTATTCGACCAGGTCCGCGAGCGGATCGCTGCTACCGAACGGGCCTTCCGCGACATGGGAGGTTTCGAGAAATGACAATTTTCCACCTGATACAGAAGACCTTGACGATAACGCCGATCGCGCGCCTCGCCAAGAGCGCGGCAACCTGCGGAATGACTCGTCGAGTCAATCGCAAGTCGCAATGCAGGCCATAAGGGGTCGATGACGAGGCTGATGTTGTGATTGGTCCGCGAGCCCTACGGCTCGCCTGTCTTTGGTCCGCGAGCCTTATGGCTCGCATGTGTTTGAATAATCGCAGGAATATCGTGCAGGCCATAAGGCCTGCCGACCGGTCGCAGAATCGCAGAAATTGCAAAATGGGGCGGAAACGGTTGCCAGAATTTCTGGCGCCAAGTCAAAGAAACAGCCTCATGGGGCCTACCAATCGCAATGCAGGCCATGGGGAGGCTGTCGCATAAGGGGTCGATGACTAGGCTGATGTTGTGATTGGTCCGCGAGCCCTATGGCTCGCATGTGTTTGGTCCGCGAGCCCTATGGCTCGCATGTGTTTGAATAATCGCAGGAATCGCATGCAGGCCATAGGGCCTGCGCACCAGGCGCAGAATCACAGAAATCGCAAATAGACCGAAAACGGTTCCCAATATTTCTCGCATCAAGTCAAATAGACAGCCTCATGGGGCCTGTGCACCGGGCGCAGTTCACTGCTCACTGCAGCGCGCGGACAAAATCATCGATCAAGTCGTCCGCGTCTTCGATTCCGACGGAAACTCGGATGAGGCCGTCGCGAATGCCGAGGCGCTCGCGCGCTTCCTGACTCAGCGGTTTATGTGAAGTCGTTGTGGGACGTGTCACGAGGGTCTCGACCCCGCCCAGACTGGGCGCGTCTACGCCTAGTTGCAGCCTGGAACACACGCGGGCCGCGACCTCTGCGTTTTCGACCTCAAAGCTGAGCATGCCGCCAAATCCGTGCAAAATACGACGGGCAAGGGCGTGGCGAGGATGAGAGATGAGGCCCGGATAGAGTACTCGTTTCACCTTGGGATGCTCGCTGAGCGCGCTGGCGAGGCGCGTGGCGTTATGGTTTTGCCGCTCGACGCGCAGTGAGAGCGTCTTAATGCCTCGCTGAAGCAAGAAGCACGCATGGGTGTCCAAAGTCCCACCATAGAGGTTCAATCGCGGCATGAGCGCGTCTAGGAGCACCTGAGAGCCCATGATGGCCCCGGCCACCACGTCCGAATGCCCGTTCAGGTATTTGGTCGCGCTGTGGACCACCAGGTCAAATCCAAGTTCCACGGGGCGGCAATTCACCGGGCTGGCGAACGTGTTGTCGACGACGGAGATCAGTCCATTATCGCGCGCGAACGCGCTGGCTGACTCCAAATCGGCGACCTCCATGAGGGGGTTCGAAACCGTCTCCATGTAGAGCATGCGTGTGTTGGGTTTCAGCTTTTCTTGCCACTCGTTTGGACTGTTCGGGTCGACAAAATCGTATTCGATTCCAAAACGAGGAAACTCGTTAACGACCAGGGCCCAGGTGCCCCCATAAATCCCGTCCTGAAGCAGGATATGGTCGCCTTGATTCAAGAGGCCTAACAGCACCGTCGAGATAGCGGCCATGCCGCTGGCGGTCACCACGGCCGCTTCTGCCGACTCCAAATTGGCCAGTTTTATGGCGAGCGCTTCGTGATTTGGCGTGTTATTGAGTCGGGCGTATCTGACGGCGTCGTAGTCATTGGCGTCTTCAAATAGGTACGTTACCGATTGAAAAATCGGAAGTGTTACGGCCCCAAGAATCTTAGGTTCGCCCACGTGAATCAAACGCGTGTCCAGCGTAAGTTGTGACATTTTTGGGTCCTCCAATAATCAGCCCTTGACACGTGTGATAGCGTTGTCGGGTAATTTTTGTCTACGTAGATGAGGTAGTAGAATGAAGAAGCCGTGGACGCAGTCAATGCCCGCAGAACAGTTTGAACTTATGCGCAACATCATTGGCGCTCCGAGCCCAATTGGACTCGAGGCAGCCATGACGTACGGCGTGCTCAAACCTTATTTCGAGTCGTTCGCGCCAAAGGCGTGGAAGCTGCACCAATTCAAGGGGAATGCCGGAATCGTGCTGGATACCCATCCTGACCGCGACGATCTCTTGAGTGTGATGGTGATCGGTCATGCGGATAAAATCCGCATGCAGGTTCGAAATATCGGTGACGACGGCAAAATCTGGATCGACACCGATTCATTCTTGCCCACGACCCTGATCGGACACGAAGTCACGATTTTCTCGCGGGACGCAGAGAACGTCGGAAATTTCCGACAGATCAAAGGCGGCACCGTTGAGGCTCTCGGAGCTATTCACTTTGCCGACAGCGCAGTCATGTCGGGCGATAAGGGCATCAAGAAAGAAATGATGTACGTGGAGCTGCAGCTTCACGGTGACGATCGCAAAGAGCAGGTCGACAAACTCGGCATCACTTCGGGCGACCCGATTCTGCTCGATCGTTTGATCAAACCAGGATTTTCACCCGACACTTTCTACGGTGCATATCTGGACAACGGTCTGGGCTGTTTCGTGACCGCAGAGCTCGCGCGATTGGTTGCTGAGGCCGGCGGTTTCAAGAACGTTCGATTGATGTTTGCGATGGCTTCGCACGAAGAAATCGGGCGTTTTGGTTCTCGCGTACTGGTTCAGGAATTGCGTCCAGACGTCGTGGTTGCTGTCGATGTCGCGCACGACCTGAAGTCCGCGCCTGGCGTGGGTGAGAAACGCTTCACGCCGATCGACATGGCGAAGGGCTACACGATGTCCGTGGGATCGGTCACCAGCGAATTCTTGAACGGCTTGCTCGAGAAAACCTCGAAAAAAGCAGGAATCCCGTTCCAGAAGATCACCAAGGGACGCGATACGGGCACCGACGGAATGGCCGCAGTCTTTGCTGCAGTCGATGCCGCCGCCACCTCGATCGGCTTTCCGATCAGGAACATGCACACCATTTCGGAATCAGGTCATACCGGCGACGTCTTGGCGTCACTTCACGCGCTCTTTGAGCTCGCGAAACATATCGACAAAAAGAAACTTGGTCGTGATGATTTCAAGAACGGGCACCCAAGGCTCGACGAAGCGCAGGCGACGACTCATTCGTAAGAGAATGTGAAGTCGGCGTTGAATTTCATCAGATTTTCTTTGCCCGTGGGGGGGAGTCGCCAATGGCGAGCAGTTTCGACAGCACAGTTTTCCAGAGCCAAGTTTTCAAGCTCAGAACCGATCACCTCGACAAGGGCGATCGTTCCGTCCGGCTTGACGCCAAAACGCATATCAAGCCGTCCGGCGAGGTCTTCTTCCTCGAGGGCGGTCTGGTAGCACGGCATAAGGTCGGCGTAGTGGTCTTGGACGAAGGCGTGGACCAGGGTGTCGTTGTCGATTCGGTCTTGGCGCAATGGAGGCGCGGCCATTTCAAACGTCGAGACGTCGGGATCCAGCCCCTCTTCAATCCACCTGCTCTGCGGTTTGTATTTGGTGGCATCGACGAGCGAAGCGCTGAAGTTGGAGTCTTGACCGGTGACATACCAAGCAACGATCATGGCCCCACAGACCAACACCGCAAAGACGGCGGCCGAGATAAAGATAAGTTTACGATCCACAGACACCTCGGGAAAAGTGTAACGGACCCGGGCAGACTTTCAAGCGAATGGAGGAGACATGGCGGAAGATGATAATGTCATTCGGGTTGATTTTGGTGCTCGCAAGGCGGTGAGCAAGGAACCGGAGCCGCCAAAAATCGATATGCCAGATGATCCGGAGGACGCCAAAAAAGCGGTCACTCTGGACGCGATGCTCTTAAAGGGCGCGGTCATGGTTACGTTGGATGCGCGCGCCGATGGGGTCGTTGTTCCCAAGGCTCACGCCGGCAGCGTCGGCCTTAACCTGAACTTCGATTACGACTACGGGATTCCCGATTTTGAAGTGGATGCTCGTGGCGTTCGCGCATCGCTGTCTTTTGGTGGGCGAGACCAATGGTGCGACATCCCATGGTCGGCGATTTATGGGATGCGAAGCCACGATGACGATGAGCTTATGATTTTCCCCAAGAGTTTTCCGAAGGAACTCAGGGAAATGCATCCTGAATTGGACATGCTCGACGAAGAAGACTAGCGGCAGGCGGCTTGTTCTTCGGTCGACGGAGGGCCAAAGCCCGCGGCGTCAAAGGTACCGGTTTCTTCGGCACCACTTGCGGGGTTCACCCACAGGTACGATCCCGAGACGCACTCGCCGACGACGTGTTTGTCGATTCTGACCGCAAAGCTCAGGACTTCGTCGCAGGCGCCTGCGATGCGGCAAAGATACAAGTACGCGTTGTCTTGTGTGAGGGTTTTTCCTGTGAGGTCTTCATCCCACGCATGCAGGTTCAATTCGGCGTATCGCCGCGGTGAGGCCGCACAATCGGTGCAAATCAGGGGGCTCGAACAACCCGAGCATTCAAAAAACGTCACAAGGGATATGAGGTTCGTTTCTTGCGCACAGTGGTGGTCAAGGTTTGCGGACACAAAGGCCCCTGTATTCGTCCCACCGCAGGTTTCGCGTACAGGTTCAACAGCGGGCTCGGGCTCGGTTTTAGCATCGGCTCCGCTGTCTAAAACGCTCATGTCAGCTTCTGCGATTGTGCGGGGTGTGGCGACCCCGTCATCCCCACTGCACGCGGTCAAGACGGCAGTGAGGGCAAGGACGAGGCTTAGGTAAGCCGGGTGTGAGTGATGCACGTGTGATTGAACCTGGTCGAAGAGTCGGGCGAAAAACAAGAAATCTAAAGCCAGCAGGAATTACCGCCGGTGCCTCCGATGTCCGCGCAAGAGTATCCCGTGCGGCATTGTGTGTCGGTCGTGCAACCGTCGATACACAGCTCGCCGTTGCCTAGGTCGATACAGCTCGCGTCTCCCGAACAGGTTCCTTCCCCGGCCCCGCACAACACTGAGCAGTATCCACCGGGTGCGCCCTGTGCGTCGGAGAAGCAGAGCCCGAATTGCCCACCGGCGCATTGCCAGTTTCCGAGACAGGGGTCGCCTGCGCCTCCTGAGCCGGTCGCGGCAGTGAAACACTCGTTTGCGCCGTCATTATCGGCATCGTAGACCATATAACCCGTTCGATTACAGGTGTTTGTGAAACAAATGCCATCCACTCCACAATGTGCCCCTGGACCGCATTCTGTGTTGTTCTGGCATAGGCGTGCACAATAGCCCTGATACCAAATCGATTCCTGCCGAAAGCACACGGCGCTTGTCCCGCCTGGGCATTGCTGAATGGTGGTGCAGGGCGTGCCAATCGTCGTTCCGCTGCCGCTTGGGGAGCACTCTTTGACTCCCTGTTGATCGCGGTCAGAACAGCCGTATCCGGTTCGCCCACAGCTGGCGTCCGTCGTACAGTTCTTGAGGCATACTCCCTGATTTCCGTTGTCGGGGTCTTTGTATCCGCAATGATTGCCGGAGCCACATTGAGCATCCAGAGTGCAGGCGAGTGTGCAATAGCCGCCGCCCCAGCCAGTGTCGGCAGCGGTCAAACACTCCGAACCGGTGCAGTTTGCGTCCGAGGTGCAGGCGGTACCGATGGAGATCGTCAAAGCACACACGTTGTTCTGGCAGGTCTCGCCGTTGCCACAGCTTCCGCAACTGACGTTTGAGCAGCCATTGAAGATGGTTCCACAATTCAGGCCTTGTGCGGAACACGAGGTGGTAGGGTTGCAGACGCAGTCGGAGTCCACGCCTGCCGTGCATCCGACGGGACAGCATCCGTCGCCACCCTGGCACGAAGTGATGTTCGAAAAGGAGCATTGTGCCGAGCAGGTGGCCGCGGCACCGGTAAGCGTGTCGCGTGTGCAGGCGTTGTTGTCGTTGCAAGTGGTGGGGCAGTTTCCGTCACAGACTTCGCCCGTATCGACCGTACCGTTTCCGCAGGTCGTGCTGCAGTCGGCATCGGTTGCGTTGGTGCACCCCGCAGGGCAACATCCGTCGCCGCCTGTGCAGGCCGTTCGGGAGATGTTGGTGCACTGAAATGAGCACTTGTCAGCCGAGCCGGTGAAGGTATCCGTGGTGCAGGCATTGCTGTCGTCGCAAGACGTTGGGCAATCGCCATCGCAGGACTCGCCGTCTTCGACGATCCCATTGCCGCATGAGTTGGAGCAATCAGGGTCCGATCCCGAGTCACAGCCGAGCGAACAACAGCCGTCCTCGGTCGCTGAACAAGCGACTGGCCCGGCTTCGCATCGCGCCGTGCAGGTCGAGGCATCGCCCACGAGTGAAGTGGTGAAACATATCGGAGTGTCTTCGCAGCTGGTTGGGCAAGCGCCGTCGCCGGAGTCGATGAGAGGGTCACACGACTCGCCCGGGTCTAGGTCGCCGTTTCCGCATTTGGCGGGGTCGACGATGTTGTTCGTGACGTTATTGGTTACGTTATTCGTCGTGTTGTTTGACGTATTATTCGACGTGTTGTTCGAGATTTTCGCCCGCTTTTTGGTGTCGCTTCCACAGGCAACAACCAGTGAAAAAGACAATAAAGCGAGAAGCGATGCGACGAGTTTCGTATGTGATGCCATGAGATACCTGAAAGTTACGATTGCAGGGCAGGCTTATCATTATCGACCGCGTGAATCGAGAGTCTGGGGCAATCTTTCAGGTTTTCTCAGGTCAACACGGCTCACGGAGTCCCAACCCAACAGATAAGCGTTCCGACGGCAAGCGGGTCCTGACAGGTGTATCCACTTCGACAATCCAAATTCGAGGTGCACGTGTCAGCACAGAACTTCCCAATGCCTTGAGCGTCGAGACATTGCGAGTCTCCAGTGCAGGTGCCCTGACCCGTGTCGCAAGAGATGGTGCAATAACCATCGGGAAGTCCGAATGCTTCGGTGTAACATTGCGCGTAGGGACCAAGAGGGCATTGAGCATTGCTCGTGCAGGCTTGCCCAACCGTTGCGGTTGGGCTGGAATTGACGCAAACGTTGTTTTGGCAGGTTTGGTTGTTTCCGCATGTGCCACAGGCCACGTTCGCGCAACCGTTAAAGATGGTTCCACAGTTTAGCCCTTGGGCCGCACAACTTGTGGTCGGGTTACACACGCAATCGTTGTCTACCTGTGCCGTGCATCCCGCAGGACAGCATCCGTCTCCGCCTTGGCATGACGCGATATTTGTGTGGGCACATTGGGCCGAACAGGTCGCAGCCGCGCCGGTCAAGGTGTCCGTCGTGCAGGCCACGTTGTCATTGCACGAGGTTGGGCAATTTCCGTCGCAGGTTTCGGCCGCATCGACGATTCCGTCGCCACAAGTCGAAGAGCAGTCATTATCATTTGCTGATGTGCATCCACTTGGGCAGCATCCATCGTTGTTTGTGCAAGCTGTGCGCGCGGTGTTCGTGCATTGGAAAGAACATGTTTCGACCGTGCCCGTGAATCCGTCGGTGGTGCAGGCATTGCCGTCGTCGCATGAAGTTGGGCAGTTGCCGTCGCAGGCTTCGCCCGTTTCGACGACGCCGTTGCCGCAGGTGTTTGAGCAATCCGCGTCGTTAGCCGCGGAACATCCAAGCGAGCAGCAATCATCTGCGGTCATGGAGCATGCGACTGGAGACGTAATGCAACGTGCAGTGCAACCCAGCGGGTCACCGGCCAAAACGGACATGAAGCACATGGGGGCGTCGTCGCAGGTGTCCGGACAGGCGCCGTCGCCAGACTCGATCAGGTGATCGCAAGATTCGCCTGTGTCCACTTCGCCGTTTCCACATGTTGCAGGGTCGACGACGTTATTCGTGGCGTTGTTGGTCGAATTATTCGCCGAGTCATTCGGAAACAAAACGCGCTTTTGGGTGTCTTCTCCGCAGGCTACCGCAAGTGAGAACGACAAAAAGGCCAAGCCTAGCGCGATGGGTTTCATGTGGGATTTCATGGGATACCTGATTATGGCGAGTGTTCCGCCACAGGTAGCATTATCGCCAACGTGAATCGAGAGTCGGTGGCAAACTTTCAGATGTTATCAGGCGATATCGCTGACGGCAGGTCCGCGGAGATGTTGCCTGCAGTCCGCGGACATCCTGAGGCTGTTGTAAAAGGATCGATGACGAGGTGTTTTTTGTGATTGGTCCGCGAGGCCTTATGGCTCGCATGTAAATTGAATAATCGCATGGTCCTGCGGACCAATCGCATGCAGGCCATAGGGCCTGCGCACCAAGCGCAGAATCTGCCGCCCCCATATCAGGTCGTGGGTAGGTTCAGGTTGGTCGAATTCGGCAGGCATTCATGCCGAGCTTGGCGGAGATTTTTGTCCGGTTCTTCGCGACAAAAGCGTAACCGATGGCCTCGAACCAAAGCAGGGGAGGGAAGAAATAGAGCAGGGCGAAGGCGATGCTGATCGGGAAAAGCCGCAGTCCTACGTAGTTGACGGCGTTATGTCCTGAGTAGACCTGACCGTCCTCACCGATGACTTGAAGGTAATCCACACACGCTTCGTAGCTCAGACCATAAGGCCTGAGCTCTTCTTCGGGGACTTCGTAATAGGCCTGAACCTGAAGGAGACCCTCGCGATCGAGCTTTTTGGCCAGCTCGCCGAAATGGGTGCAGATGCCACAATCCCCATCAAATAAGACCCGAGTCTGCATGAGTCCTCAATAGGCGTTCAGCCATTCGATGGAAGCCGCGATGTCGTCAATCTGCGGCAGGATTCGGTCTTCGAGGTCTGGGTGATAGCCGCAGAACGAGTCCAGAGCAGCGACGCGTTTCACCGGTGCATCGAGGTACTCGAAAAGTTCGTCGGCAATGCGTGAAGCGATCTCCGCTCCGTAGCCCCAAGACTGGTTGTCTTCGTAGGCAACCACGACTTTGGAGGTTTTTTTCACCGACGCAGCGATCGCATCCCAGTCGTAAGGCGAGAGCGTGCGAAGGTCGATGACCTCAGCGTCGATGCCCGTTTGTTTGACGGCACGAAGCGTTCGTTCGACGAGGGCGCCATAGGTGATGACGGTCAACGCATGACCTTCACGAACCGTCGCTGCTTTTCCAAAGGGGATCATGAAGTCCGGCCCTGGATTCAGCCCCTTATTATAGGTCTGTCGGTAGAGGTGTTTGTGCTCAAGGAACATGACCGGATCTTCGCAGCGAATCGCTGTACGAAGAAGCCCAGCCGCGTCGACAGCGTTTGATGGCATCACCACTCGGAGTCCAGGAATCGCCGTGAAGAGCGCGGCACCGGATTGCGAGTGATAGGGCGCTCCACCCTTGAGGTATCCACCGATCGGCACGCGTACGACCATCGGAGCAGAGAAGGTATTATTTGAGCGCCAGCGGATATTCGACAGCTCGTTTTTAAGCTGCATGTACGCAGGCCAGATGTAGTCGAAGAACTGAATCTCGACGACGGGCTTGAGGCCACGTGTCGCCATGCCGATGGCACGCCCGATGATATTTGCTTCAGCCAGCGGGCTGTTGAACACCCGTGTTGAGCCGAACTCAAGCTGGAGGCCGTGCGTGACTTTGAAGACGCCACCCTTGCCTTTAACTTTACCCAGCAGTTCTTTCTTGGTGACGTCGGCGACGTCTTCGCCAAACACGACAATGCGCGGATCTCTGCGCATTTCGTCTTTGAGGCAATGGTTGATCAAGTCGACCATTGTCTTGTCGCCGCCTTCGGTGTCGAAATCCGGCTCGGTCGAAAACGCATCCGAAGTCGGGTCGACATCCGGGCTGTAGATGTAGTCGAGCGCCGTGTCCGGATGAGGGGTCGGCAGGGCGACCGCTTCGTCAACAGCAAGTCGAATCTCGGCGTCGACTTCTTTTCGCAACGCATCGAGCTCATCGACGTTCAAGACGCCTTCTTCGACCAGGAAATCGGCAAATTTGAAGACTGGATCACGATCGGCTTCGTCTTCGCGCTCTGCGTCGGTTTTGTACATGGTCTCGTCGTCAGACAACGAGTGGCTGTAGGGGCGGATCACGTGGGCGTGAACCAGCGCAGGACCTTTGCCCGACCGAATATAATCGGCGGCTTCCATGATCTTGCCGTAGCTCTCGACCGGGTCGCATCCGTCAAACTCAGTGATGAAAAGCCCTTCAAAGCCCGAGCAGGCCTTCGAGATCGAGCCACCGGCCGTTTGCACGGATACCGGCGTCGAAATCGCGTAGCCGTTGTCCTCGACCATGAACATCACCGGCAACTTCATGTTCGATGCGGTGTTGATCGCTTCCCAGAATTCGCCTTCGCTCGTCGCTCCGTCGCCAATGGAGACGTAAACAACCTCGTCATTTTTGTAGGTGTCTTTATCGGCCAGCTCTTTGACAGCTGACATGATTCGACCCACCTGAGAGGCGCCCACCGCTTGAAGGTGCTGGGTTCCCGTGCAAGACGATTGCGACACAATATTCAGCGCCTGATGTCCCCAATGGCAAGGCATCTGCCGGCCACCCGAATTGGGGTCCGACGCGGCTCCAACGGCCTCGGCAAGGATCTCCAGCGGAGTCATGCCCAGCGCAAGAACCAACGCGCGATCACGATAGTAGGGGTAGAACCAGTCGTAGGTGGGGCGAAGGGCTTTTGCAGCTGCGACCAAGACGGCTTCGTGTCCGGCTCCAGAAATCTGAAAGTAGATCTTCTGTTGGCGCTTCATGTTGATTTCGGCGTCGTCGAGTTTTCTCGACGCGTAAATCTGCCGGTACATCAAGATGAGGTCTTCGGCGGTTAAGCCGTGGTACTTATTGGAATCTCCAACATCTGTTCGAAGTAGGGATTCGGTCGCGCTGCTTTTCATTTCGGTCGCCATGATGCCCTCAAGAGCCTGAGCCGTCTAATCATCGCTTCACGTAACACAACCATTTTGGCGAGGTAAAGGGTCGTGACGGAAGTTTTCAAAACCTCGGAGGGCCGCACGGCGCTTGACGCAACGCGTCACGAACCCTCGGCAGGTTCCTCGGTAACCGGGTTCTGCGCGACGCAGGCGGCCTTAACCAACATTTCGTCGACCTCCTTCGCGTGTTCCTCGCCAATTTTCTCGCGCATTTCGCCGAGCGCACGACGGGCTTCGAGTCCTGTAAGTTTCTGTCGCTGAAAGTCGACACAGATCAAACACATATGGGTCTCCTCAATGGGGGCTCGCTACAGAGTAACAGTTGATGGCTTCTTTTTCATCCGAATGGGTTTTGAGTTGAAGTCGCGGCGGCTCAAGCCGCGCATGCAAATCGTGAGACGATCAGTTGCCGTTCGCGGCATCGGGCTTCACGCCCAACGTGTTCGCCAGATCTGCGTTATGTTTGTCGCCCAACTCGCGGGCATCGGATGCCGAGACCGGATGGGTGTCAACGGTTGCTCCCCAAATGATCGCCCCAGTTCCTGCAAGAATGGCGGCCAATCCAGAGACTCCGATGGCGACCTGAGGCATCTTTCCATCTGCACCTCCGCCTAGAAGCCCCACAAATGAAAGGCCGACGCCCAGCGCGGTGGTGACTCCGCCTCCCACCAGTAGCCCGGTTTTTTTGGACTCCAGGCTCTCGTGTTGATCCGCAAGATCGGCGCGTCCCACCGTCTTGTAGAATTCGGTTTCGTTCAGGGGATCGTCTAGAACGCCTTTCGAGAACGTCCACGGAACTTCGCCGAAAATGATTCGATTACGATGGAATTCGCCACGATTGAGGGTGAGCGCTTCTTCCGCGTTCGCAGCTCGGGCTGCGTCGACGCCCGCGTGAGCGTTGTTCTTCGCCAAGATGTGCGCTTCATCGATGTTCTTCTCCCCAACTTCTTCGATGCGTTGCATGAGGGTCCAGGCCTTGGTTCCCACATCGTATCGAGAATAAAGGGTGTGCGATCCCAGGCGTTTTGGAATCGACCTGATCACGATGATCGTATCGACCGAATACGCGCTGGCCTTCTGCGCGATCACGTCGTCGCCCAATCCGGTTACGTCCCCAAGAGGGGCGTCGGGAATCACCGTGGCCTTCAGGTTCGCCGAAAAAGCATCGGCGAGCGGCCGGCTTGCCTCATCCGCCGCGACGACCATCACGTTGGTGCAATTGCAGAAGGTGCTGTCCTCTGCGGCCTGATCGGGTGTTGCGCCAGCCAGAGCGGAGATTTGAAGAAGGATGCCAAAAAAAACTGTATTCATTTGATTCTCTAACAAGTCCCGCGATTGTGGTGGGTTCCCGGGTTGTATGTCGAGACAAAGCTTGAGTATAGTCCGTCAAACTTCAGATACAGTGGAGGCGGTCATTAATCGCACGCGAACCCTTCTAATCACAGCTCTGCTGGTCGTCATCGAGACGACCGCATTCGCACAGGATTCGAGCGACACTCAGCCTGCTCCAGACGTGAAAACGTCGGAACCGGTGGTGGTCGAAGAGTCCTCGGACGTTCCGCCTACGACGTCAATTCCGTTGCCTCAGATGGAGATGACGCCCGTCGTTGTTGGCGATAAGCCGGCTCGGACACGGGTGCCTGTTGCGCCTCTGCCGCGGCACGAGGACGGCATCAAATCCCATGAGCAAGCAGGCGAAGCGGGCGGCGAGGCTGAGCTGCAGCTTGGTGACATCGAGTGGACCTATAATCCTGAGTATCGCGTTCGGATGGTCAATATTGACCCGATCGAACTCAACGGCGACTCAGCCGGTGATATGCGGTGGACCGAGCAGCGCTTTCGTCTTGATTCGACCGTCGCCAAGGTTGGCGTGGGGGCGATTCGCCTGCAGATGGACATGCTTGATGGCGTGTTATTCGGCGATAATGGTGATTTTCCAGACACCACCAGCGGCGTGAGTCTTTCGTCCAATCGGCCGAATATGCGTCGTTGGGAGGTTGGATTGCCGCCTGGCGCGGATCCCCTGGATCGCAAGAGCTACGTGCCGATTCTGGTGGATGCCGACGTGCTCGAGGTTAATTACCTCTACGCCGACGTGTTCTTGCCGATTGGACTGCTGCGCATCGGTCGCCAGCCTAAAAAATACGGCGCTGGAATTCCGTCACACGACGGTGGCCCGCATAATCGTTGGGGCGTCAGCTCCTATTCCGATGCAGCCGACCGGATTCTTTTCGGCACCAAGATCGACGAAGCCTTTTACACCTTGATGTATGGCTACAAACACGTCGTCGATCCCTCGATGGATAACGGCGTGATTTTCGCTCTTTTCTACGATTGGCAGGTCCAGGACGACGTTATTTTGAACAACGACGACCTGAGCAGCATCGGCACCACCCTTGAGTACCGCCGTAAAAAAGCCGATTGGTTTGGTTGGGACTGGAAGGATATTCTGGTTTCCGGTGCGATGGTCTACTTGAGCAACAACGAGTTTCAATCCAAAGTCTTTGGGTTCCCGGCTTCTGTTCACGCGGGCATCGGCGATTTGAGCATGCAGTTGAACTACATGCATATCAACGGAAGCAGCCGCGAAATCTCGGAAGGTTTTGCTGAACTTTCAGGAACGACGCCAACCACACAAGACATCGTTGCGCACGGCTTTCAGGCAGTTTTCGATTATTTGCTTGGGCCTGTGACCGCAACGCTTGAGTTCGACTACGCCACTGGCGACGACGATCCTCGCGTCACGACCCCCATCACCACGTTCAACTTCGCACGCGACATGAACGTTGGCCTTTTGATGTTTGAACACGTGCTCGCGTTCGAATCAGCTCGCTCGGCTGCGGTGGGTATCGAGAACCTCGCCGGGCTCGACGCGGCGAGCTTTCCGTTGACCGAAGTCAGCACAGAAGGGCGATTTACGAATGCGATCGCCATCTTTCCGCAGGTGAAAGTCGACCTCTACAAGACTCCCAACTCGGTGTTTCATACACGCGCTGGCGCCTTGGTGGCGTGGTCGCAGACCCAAGGTGGCTTGGTCGACCCGGTGCTCACCGCCCTGTCCGAAGATGGCAACAGAATCGACGACGATGCCGTCAACTTCCACGGCGGAAAGCCGGACAGGTTCTACGGCACCGAGCTCGATTTGCAATTCGGGCTCACCTACAAGGAGTATTTCAGGTGGACGATCGAGGGAGCCGCGTTGCTGCCCGGCCCCGCGCTCTACGATCAAAACGGTGATGCCGTGAACTCATTCCTGCTGGAGAATCGCCTTGAATTTCGCTTCTAAATTACCGTTTTTGTTCGCGGCGTTCAGTGTTCTGTCCGGCTGTGAGACCTATAATGCGCCCCCAGATGTGAAGCTCCAAGCCCCTGAGGGCGGTGCTTTTGCCGTGGGCGTTCCGCTGACGCTGAATTTCACCGAGGAGGTCGACCCCTCCACCTTCGTCGTGACCATCTATCCAGATGAGCGTGATATCGAGGGTGAGTTCGTCAGTTCAATAACGCCTCTTGTGAAGAGTTGCACCGTGGCGAAAGGAACGTGTGGCGATTTGACAGTGGCTGTGGCTGCTGACGGGATGTCTGCCACCCTGACGTTTGCAGACGAAGGTCTTGGTGCTGCGGGACCTCCGATGGTGTTGGACGTCGAGCCAGGGCTGGCCGACCTCGACGGCAACGACACCGGCAGGGATATCTATTACGACTTTCAGTTTCGAACTCAGCAGTTCGTGAACACGGAACCCGTCGAATTTGACGATGGTGTCTACATCATCGTGGGTTCGGTAACGCAGCCGATCCCGGCCGTTTTGACTCTGATCAGTGATATCAAGGTGCTGCCAAGCGGAGACTTCCGCCTTGCCGGCGCAGAAGGCGACCCGATCTCCACTGAATTTCCTAAAAACACGGCTGTACCTGAGGAGCTCTTGGTAGATTCGACCAATCAGGGGTGGACAGCTTTTGTGACGGGTTTCATTCGCCTCGAAAACGGTGAGCGTTTCCTTGAGTCCGTTCCTGTCGAAATTGACCTACCTCTTGCCGGGTTGACGTTGAAGCTGGCCGACGTAAGGCTCTTTGGCAAGGTCGTCAAAAACGACGAGGGCAAGGACCGAATCGAGGGCACGCTCTCGTTCTCGAAGATTACTTTGATTAACGGGAATCGTTCCACCGACTACGATGGTGGTGCTGCTGCGGTTTCGGCCGACTGGGTCGCGCCCAGCAGGGCCCCGGTGGGTCATCCTGTGATTTGCGAAGACCTTTGTGGCATCGTGACTGGGCTTTGTGAGCCACCCGCTGATTTCCCAGGCGACGGCTTCTGCGAAGCATGGAATGCCAAGTGATCGTTAAAATCCCCTAAATCGCGTCGTGAAAACACGCGTGAACCCCGCATAGAACGGCGTCCTCCATGAGGTTCGTCGTTTTTTTTTGTTTCGTTTTCAATTAGTTATTGAATCGAAGCGAAAATGAAGCACGTTTGCCACGTGAACATCGCGTAAGTGTGTGTAATTTTCCTTTGACGAGCGACGCACTCATCCCTAGAGTCGCCGTCCTTTCTGAGGGGTGTGATTCCCGCAGAATTTTCGCAGACAGAAGGAATCCTTGGAGGAACATGAATTGAAGACTTACGGACGACACATCTTGGTAGAATTCTTTGGCTGTGACGAAGCTATCCTCGACAACGTTTCACGTGTTGAGGAAGTCATGAGGGCTGCGGTTAAAGCATCCGGTGCAACTGAAGTGGGCTGTGTATTTCACAAGTTCCAACCTCAAGGTACCAGTGGTGTGATCGTGCTTTCAGAGAGTCACATTTCAATTCACACGTGGCCAGGCGACGGATATGCGTCGGTTGATTTCTACACATGCGGCGATTGTGATCCGCATGCTGGGGTCGACATTTTGCTGGACGGCTTCAGCGGTGCTTCTTACGAATTGCTCTTCGTCGAACGAGGACAGGAAGGCAAGAAGACGTCGATGTCAGTCGCGGATCATCGGATCGAACAAGCTTTTAGGCCTAGCCTGATGGCTGGTGGCGCCGAGTGATTCGGACCCTACGTACCTTGACGAGTCGTCGATAAGATTTAATTCATCGGCGAGAGGCTGGCTCGACTGTCGAGCAATCTGCCCGCTTGATATTTCAAGAAGGCGGTGTCATATGACACCGCCTTTTTTGCTTTACGCCCATCGGGTCTGCGCACCTTTAGGAGTTATTATGGCTGTTTGGTATGACGAAGTTCTGAATGAAAATGTACGTTTTGGCCTTCGTCTCAAAGAGACGCTTTTCATGGGCGAAAACGAGTATCAGACGGTAAGCGTCGTCGACACCCACGAGATGGGCCGCGCGCTGCTTATCGACGACTTGTGGATGACCTCGGAGCGCGACGAGAAGGGCTATCACGAGATGATCGTTCATCCTGCGATGACGACAGCTCCCAAGATTGAACGCGTTCTGATTATCGGTGGTGGCGACGGCGGCACGGCCCGCGAAGTGTTGCGTTATCCCGACGTCAAACACGTCGACCTGGTCGAGATCGACGGCATGGTCGTCGACGTCAGCAAAAAGTACCTTCCGATGATTGGCTCGGCTTGGGACGATCCTCGCCTGCACGTCACGATTGGCGACGGGATTGCTTGGGTCAAGAACACCGACCTTGCGCCCTACGACGTCATTTTGGTCGACGGCTCGGACCCCGTGGGACCGGCTGAAGGCTTGTTCAACAAGACCTTCTATCAGGCCTGCATGGAACGCATGACTGAGGGCGGCGTGTTTGTGACTCAGAGCGAGTCGACGATGTTATTCTTGGACACGCACGTCGAGATGGTCAAAACGATCGCCGAGGTCTTCGGAAGCGCCCATCCCTATTATCGCGACGTGTTTTTGTATTCGGCAGGGACTTGGTCTTGGACCTACGCGTCAAAGACGACCAAACCGACGGCCATCAATGATGATCGCATGAAGTTCATTTCGGAAATCACCGAAATTTATAATCGTGAGATTCATCTTGGGATCTTTGCCGTTCCGAATTTCGTGCGCCGGAGGCTCGCGTGATTTCGTTTCAAAACGATGCTTCGGCGCTGTATTTGGGCGCCACACGTGAGTTTAGTGCCGGTTGCGTCGCGCTTTTTGGCGTGGGTTTCGACAGCACCACGTCTTTTCGACCCGGCACACGCCTTGGTCCCGACGCGATTCGTATGGTCAGTGATGGCCTTGAGACGTATTCGCCCGAACAAGACCGCGACACCGAGGACGTGACGTTTTGCGACCTCGGGAACCTTGAGCACCCGTATGGGAATCCCAATCCGGTGGTTGAAGCAGTGCATGCTGCGACGGCCGAAATCGTGGCGAAGGGCGGTCATCCCTTGATGATTGGCGGCGAGCATTCTTTGACTCCGCCGGCAGTCCGTGCACTTTGGGAGAAATACCCAGACCTTGTTTTGGTTCAATGGGACGCTCACGCTGACTTGCGCCAAGACTATCTTGGCGAGCCGAATTCTCATGCCTGTGCGATGCGTCGCTGCTTGGATTTCTTGGACAAAGACTCGTTGGTTCAGGTCGGCATCCGTTCGGGCACACGTGAGGAGTTCCAGGAAATGCGCGGGGAAGAACGCTTGGTGGCGCCGACAGCAAAGTCGTTCGCAGAGCGCATGGACCGATTCAAAGGCCGGCCGGTGTACTTGACCGTCGACTTGGATGTTTTTGACCCGGCTTACCTGCCGGGTACGGGAACTCCTGAGCCAGGCGGAATCGACTGGCCCACCTTTGCTGCCATGCTCAAGGTCCTGGACGACTTCAAGTTGGTCGCGGCCGACGTGATGGAGCTTTCGCCCGCACTCGACCCGACCGGTGTTTCGTCGGTGCTTGGCTGCAAAGTCGTGCGCGAGCTGATCTTGCATCTGGGCAGGTAGCGCCTGGTGCGCCGGGCTTATGACGCTGTCTATTTGACTTGACGCGAGAAATGCTGGGAACCGTTTTCGGCCTATTTGCGATTTCTGTGATTCTGCGCTTGGTGCGCAGGCCCTGGCCT
>CAYMYJ010000035.1:0-73056 GCA_964394615.1 uncultured Bradymonadales bacterium
TGGTCCGCGAGCCCTATGGCTCGCCTGTGTTTGGTCCGCGAGCCCTATGGCTCGCCTGTGTCTGAATAATCGCATGAATCGCATGCAGGCCATAGGGCCTGCGTACCAAGCGCAGAATCGCAGAAGTGGTAAAATAGGCCGGAAACGGTTGCCAGAATTTCTGACGCCAAGTCAAAGAGACAGCCTCATCCAGCCCGCCATTATGCTTGGTTCGCGGGCATCCTGCCCGCAATTGCGATTCAACCCACCAAAAATGATTCGGTCACATCGGTTCGTGGCATCCGCCTGCGCATGGCACTTATTCTTGTACCGATTTGGAGTAGGTCAGTCGCTCAGGTCGAATTGAGAAATGGTGGCGTCGACGGTTGATTTGAGCCGTTCGAAGTTCAGTTTTTCATCGAAAACGACAATCAAATAGTCCGTCCCAGCGCGCAAAACGTAGAGGTTCGCCAGGCCACCCTTCTTGAGCCCCTCGGTGATGTCATCGTCCTTGATGGCTACAGAATGGCCGCGCTTTTCAATGATATATCCGCGCGAGTCCACCAATAACGCAGCCTGTACGTTTTGATGATCAATCAACGAATCGAGCAGAAGCTCAGATGTGGAAACCTTGACGGACACGTCAGCTCCTAGGCGCACCGGCCTTCATAGAAGAAATTGTTTTTTTCGAACCCGAAATTCGAGTACATCCGAATCGCCGGGGCATTATTCTCTTGAACATTGAGCGCCACAAAAGACACCCTGCCAAAGAGTTCACCCAGCAACCGTGCGGTACACGCCGTGGCGAGTCCTTGCCCGCGCCGCCGAGGATGAGTCACGAAGTTACCGATCACAGCAACATCGTGTTCTTCAGAGAATACGTGGATTCCGGCGATGCTTGCCAACCCGATGTCGGGGTCACGCACACCAAAATAGAGGCCGGTTTCGAGTTGGTAGGGCTCGAAGAAATTGTCCGGGTAGTGTTGGTAGAGATCCATGATCGCCAACGTGTCCCGATGTCCAAGGCGTTCAACTTCAATGCTTGCCAGAGTCGGACTGTCGGTCTGATGATAAGCCGAGCGTTGAAGGCCCATGCGAATCATTCGATGGAAATTCGTAGGCTCAAAAATGCCATGAATTTCAGTCATTTGCTCTTCAAGCACATGGAAGTGGAACCGACTGGGAAGGTCAGCACGGCAAGAACGAAGCAGTTCTTCGATGCGGGCAGAGTTGCCCACGACGAACACCACTGGAAGGCTCAAGCCGGTGTAGAGAAGCGCAAGGTTCTCAAGTTCGTTTTGGCCGTCACGCAGGCCAAACCACTTGCAAAACTGGAAATAAGAAGGGTCAAGGTTCCCAAGAAGGTACGCATTGGCGAGACGATCCTTCATCAGGAATCGCCGCAATTCTTCGCGATCGGTGATGTGCTCGGCGGCCATGGTCGGTGTCCAAAACGTCAGCCTCCCCGGAGGCGATCAAAAACGGGATATGCATTGTGAGTGTACTCCGAAAGGCCGCAAAACGGCAAGCTCGCGTCGCCCGTGACCGTTCAACCCTCTTTTTCCGCCGTTCACCCTTTTATTTGGGCTTATCATTTCTTGAAGCGCTACGAATCTGCATACGCCGCATCCTAATCCGCGACGTGAGAGTTTCATGAAAAATCGCCCTACAAGTCGCCTGTCTGGATTCTACAAAATGTCGCACGAGAAGCGGCTTCAGACGCTTGTTGCGTCCGGAGCGCTCGATGAAAGCGATGCCGACTACCTGAGACAGGGGCACGGCATCGATTTTGACGTCGCCAACCATATGATCGAAAACGCGATTGGCGTTTTGGAATTGCCCCTTGGTCTGGGCCTAAATTTTGTGGTCGATGACAAAGAATTCTTGGTTCCAATGGCGGTCGAGGAACCCAGCGTGGTTGCGGCGGTAAGCCATATCGCCAAGATCGTACGAGACGCCGGCGGTTTCACGACTGAATACGCAGGCTCGACGATGGTCGGTCAGATTCAGGTGGTGGGTTGCCCCGATCTGGAAAAGGCAGAGCTTGCCATCCTGGAAGCCCGGCCTCGACTGCTGGCCAAAGCCAATACCTTTGAACCGGGCATGTTGGCACGTGGCGGCGGCGCCAAGGATATTCGCGTCCGAGTGCTCGACGGCGGGAAGTATCAAAAAATGATGGTCGTTCATCTGGTCGTCGACGCATGCGATGCGATGGGCGCCAACATGATCAACACGATGGTGGAGGGCATTGCCGAAGACGTGGAAGCCTTGAGTGGCGGCCGCGCGTTCCTGCGAATCTTGTCGAACCTTTGTGATGAACGCTTGGCTAAAGCCACGTGTCGGGTGCCGTTTTCGCTCCTGGGCTGGCGCGGGTTTTCTGGGGAGGAAGTCGCCAAAGGCATTGAGCTGGCTTCTCAGTTTGCCGAGATTGATTCTTATCGTGCGACCACGCACAACAAAGGGATCATGAATGGCATCAGCTCGGTGTGCATCGCTTCTGGAAATGACTGGAGAGCCCTCGAAGCCGGGGCGCATGCCTACGCAGCACGAAGCGGGCAATACTCGCCGTTGGCCGTTTGGCGAGTCGAAGACGGCATGTTGGTCGGTGAGATCGAGGTTCCCATTGCGGTGGGTACGGTCGGTGGCCCGATCAAACTGCATCCCACCGTTCAATTGGTTCACCGACTTTTAAACGTCGAGGGAGCGGGGGAGCTTGCACGTGTGATGGCATCGGTCGGACTCGCTCAGAATATGGGAGCCCTCAAGGCTTTAGCGACCGAAGGCATTCAGCGCGGGCATATGTCTCTGCATGCACGCAGTGTCGCTGCGACCGCGGGCGCGACTCCAGAGGAGATGGACAGCGTGGTGGAAGAGCTGATTCGATGCGGCGAAATCAAGATCGATCGGGCATCAGAAATCGTAGACCGGCTGCGTTGCGCTTCACTTTAAGAGCAGTTTTGGACCCGGGCGATTTTCTGTGGATGCCACCACGTCGTCGATCCAAACCACCCAAACATCATCCCCTGCGGCATTAGGATGTTTGGTGCGGTTATTTCGAATACGCGAAGCCCCTTCCATTCGGATTCCGAGGGCGAATGTGGCCTCGGACGCCGTGTTTCCTGCCCGCAATCCGCCGCCAAGATCGTCTGCGGCGTTGGACGAAACAACACAGTCTTTCATCGCCAACACAAATGGGATTTTGATTCGGCCCTGGCTGATCAACTCGGCGATTTCTTCGTGAGATTCGGTGATGATGTAGATTCCACCGCCGGCGTGGTTTGCGCTGTTATCCCGAAGATCTGTGCCTTCGCCCAGCCTCAACGACGCATTGACTGCGCCGAGGGCTCCGCCCGATCCGACACAACTATTGGTGCGAAACTCGACAGCCTTGGTGATGAATTCCGCGCCGTTTATGGCGCCAAAAGCTCCTCCAATGGAGGTGCGTTCGGTGGCGTGATTATTGGAAACTTTTGCTCCACTGACCTGGACAGTCGCCAAGCCCAAAGCCGCACCCGCGCCGCCGATGACCTCGGAGACGTTGTGCTGCAGGTCGCTTGTGGTCAATTTAAGGGTTGCCTCGGCGCCCTGCCATCCGCAAACCAGGAACCCTGCGCCGGCGTGCGCTTTGTTTCGCTCAAAACGAATCGCGTGTTCTTCGGTGCCTTCCAAGATGGCTTTGCCGCCTAGAATCGCCAGTCCGCCGCCACCCAGAGTTGCCGTGTTATCCACGAATTCCGAGCCGACGATCTTCATCGTTCCGCCGAACATCATCAGCGCGCCCCCAGTGCCTTGGAGCCGAGCCCATTCCTTAAGACCGATGTCACCTAACGCCTCTTCGGGCTCGGAGCCTTTTGCCAGGTTATGCGAAAAGCGCGAGTCATTGATGATGACGGGCGCCTTCATCTGCGAGAGCCAGACGCCGCCGCCATTACGCGCGCGATTTCGCGAAATCATGCATGTGGTGATTCGAACGACGCTCTTTGCCGCATGAATACCGCCGCCTTCTAAGGCCGCATTGTGCACGATGCCGCAGGCCATTACTCGGGTGCCATTGCCGTGCACTTCGGTGCCGCATTGGTCGAGCCGAATCCCGCCGCGCCGAAAACCTTCGATATGGCAGTTGAAAATGGCAAGCCTATGCGCGGCGACCCCGACGATCCCCGCTTGAGCGACTCCATCACGTCCCACAAGATGACAGCCAAAGATCCCCTGATTGACGCCGGCACCAAAACGTATGGCGAATTCTGACGTTGCGGGGGGAAGAATCGTCACACGAGCGGGGTCATTCAACTCAAGGTCGGTGATCCATTTGAGGCGCTGTGTGAGCGTGCCTTCAATCGGCATGCGGTGATTCACCAGAACGACGCGGTCGGGAATCGCAACGCTGCTCTGATAGACCCCTGGTGCCAATCGGACCTGCATCCCCGGTGTGTCGCGAACGATTCGTATCGCGGCGAACTTCATGGCCCCATCGAGTGACTTGAACGGGTATTGGGGCGCGTTAAAGGGCGTATCGTCTGTGTAGTCGTCCCGTGCCGCCTCGCTGGACGGGTCGACGTAGATGCTCTTTCGGTCTTCGTACCCTGGGGGACAGAAAAAACCGCCGATATCCGAACCCACGATTTCTTCGTCGCTCTCGGCTTCGTCTTGAGCGCGAGCTCGCTCAACGACAAACGACATCAAAGAATCCGTTTCGTCGTCGTCGTCACTGGGGGCTGTGCCTGTCTTTAAGTCGATGCCTACATCGAGCGCAATGGACGTGACTGGCTTGACCGTCACGGGCTCGCGCAAAGCGACAGCAGCAGCGGTTCGCGAGGCATGCCGAGCGTTTCCACGCTCCTCAAGCTCTTTTTCCTCTATGTGTCTGGAGTGGTTTCTCCCAAGAAATCCTCCCAACATAAAGATCACGAACAGGGTAAGAAAAGGAAGGCTCTCCGAGACCGGAAAGGCCGCAGAGCAGGCCTGAGTGGCCATCGGTGTACGATCGGTGATTTCGACGGGGACCGACTGACCGCTGGCCTCGAACTGGCTTTGAGCGTACCGAATCCGTTCAGCCATCGCACGGTGATCGTCAAGGTCTGGAACCGAGTCCATGACTTGGGCGAGCGTGTCGGTACAATTCCACCACGCCCAACCGATGCCGGCTGTGGAGGCAACACCGAGGACAAAGAGTATGTTGGCAAGTGTCCGCCACGTCGTCGAACTCATCGGGTTATATCACTCAAATTTTGGCCTTCTTCTCGCCGAATCTGTGGCATCATAGAAGTCGGTTGCCCCACGAACAAGTTTTGAGGCTATGAACGACGACGCGACTTTTATCCCCGGACGAGGGGTGCTTGCCGAGATTGATATCAGCTCATTGCGCCAGCATGGCGACGCGATGAAGTTCACCTATCATGATCGCTTCGGAATGGCGTCCGAAGGGTTCCTGATGCGCTTCCGCGATTCGTTTGTTGCCTACGAAAATCGCTGCCCGCACTGGAGCGTCCCGTTGGATGCCGAAGAGAACCAGTTTTTGGATTCCAGCGAGTCGTTCGTCTTTTGTCCCATGCACGGCGCGGGTTTTGATGCGCTGGACGGTTCCTGTTTTCAGGGGCCATGTCAGGGCGATTCCCTTGAACGATTCGAGGTCATCGTGGAGGGCAACCGCGCGATCATTCAGGCCAGGCGGCCACGACTTTTTGGGCCCTAAGCTCAGGGCGCCTCGTCGCACCAGGAATTGGTCGCGGTGCTCGGCGTGTAGATTGTGGGTTCGGCGAGGTCGCCCCATGCAAAGCCCGCGATTCCAATCAAGACCGTGGTGGGCTCCGCGACTGTGATCGTCACGGTGGCACTGGCTGCGGTCAGCACACATAAATTATCGCATTGGACTTTGACCATGCCGTCGGCCACGCACGAGTCACGGCTGGGGTTGCAGGTCAGTAGATCATTGCCGTCCAACGCCGCAGCTGTGGGCTCGAACCCTTGCAGTCCTGTGCCGACGACCTGAATCGGTCCATCGAGGGCGGCATTGCCATTCGCGTCCGGGTAGAGCGCAATGCGGCGGTTGCTGACGTCGCCAAGGGTGGTCACATTCCCGCCGTAGAAAGAAGCCGGTGCCTCGGAAAGCAGCAACAACGCCGTGCCTGGCCGTACAAAAACGGGGACTTCCGTCACAGGAACGTCGACCGTGGCCGTCGATCCAAGCGGGGCACGCGCCAAGCTCAAGAGCGGCCACCAGCCCTCGCCAGGAAGCCGAACTTGTTGCTGGGTGGAGCCGGCGGACAGTACTGGCGCGATGATAAGGTCGTCCCCAAGGAAAAACTCGTACTGGTCACCTTGCCAAAGTTCAGGCCGGCCGGGCTCAACGAGCCACGGATGGCGAGTCATCGGCAGTCCGTCGTTGTTGGCCTCTTGCAGCAGTTTCTGAAAATACGGGAAAAGCATCGCGTGGATCTTCGCGTAGCGCTTCATATGCGCTGTGGACTCCGCATCTCGGTCAAAATGCCAGTTTGCGCACTCCATCCCGCCGTGGTGGGTGCGCATCAAAGGATGAAATGCAGCCGTGGCAAGCCAGCGAAACCACAATTCCTTAGTGGTTGTGGGAAGGCCGCCAAACGAGTTGTAACCCGCGATATCCGAGCCGTAGATCGAAACGCCAGAGAGGCCAACATGGGCACCGATGGGGATGATCGTTGGGAAACCATCGTCATATCCCCAGTTTGTGTTCTGGTCGCCGCCCCAGAAAAGCGGGGCGAGTCCGGCTGTTCCGCCATTGACCGACGCCCAACCACTGCGCACAAAAAATGCCCAATTGCCGTCTGGACGTGCTTCCTCGAAGGCCTCTCGGTTCGCCCGCTGCCATGCAAGCGGGTAGGGATTATGAAAGGTCCATGGGTCTTGCCCGGAAGCCAAATTTGTATCCACCGGCAACCACTCCGCAAAGTCGGCCATCCATCCGTCGACCCCTAAATCCGTGATTGCGCGGGTCTGGTAGCCTTTGAGCCATGCCAGCGCATCTGGGTTGGTGAGGTCGACGAGGCTGGTGTCGCGGAAGGCCGGGTCTCCAAAAATGGTGGGGGTACCGTCGGCATTCTTGATCAGAAATCCGCCTGTTTCTCCCTCTGCAAACATGCGTGTAGGCGCGGGCACGAAGGGGTTAAAGTAGGCCAAGAACGCAAAACCACGATCATGAAGATCCGAGATTTGAGTTGGCAGATCGGGATAGAAATCTTGGTCCCACTCCCATGCATACGAGAGCCGATAACCAGCGGCCGTGGAATCACCGCCAATCCAGTCCTCGGTCCAAATCGCCGAAGCAGGGATATCGTTTGCCCGCAGGCGGTCCGCGACATCGTTAACGCGCCATGGTCCTCCGACGGCATCGAGCCAGAGTCCGAATACCCAATCGGGTACATTTCCCACGGTGCCAACAAAGCCGGATACGGCTTTCATGCGCTCCTTCGGGGTGCCTGTGACGATTTGAAAACCCGGAAGCCCGGCAAAACTGCGCAGTTTCACAAATCCCGCCGAACACACGTCAACCTCAGAATAGGCGTCGTGAGTTACGATGCCGGTCCATCCCGCCGAGCTGTGCAGGATCCCCATCGGTGCATATGCGGCTTCCAAAGAGTTGTTGAAGGGAAAGAGCCCACCATCTTCTTTCTTGCCGTTACCTTCTTCCTGCGTCCAAAGCGGGTAAGTGCGGCCGCGTAGGTCCATTCCCGTAACTTGTGAACCGAGCCCAAAAAACGAGTCGTTCGCGTCGCAGGCGATCGACCATTCTGCACCAGGGGCGTCTGTTTCGACCTGAAATCGCCCGCTATCACGAAGGGAGAGTCTCGCCTGTTTACCGTTGGTCAGTTGATAATCGAGATTCAGGCCGTCTTCGACCACGGTTGCGCGAACGTTCTTGGCGTCCGCCCACGTGGCGGAATCGGCAAACACGTCGATTTGGAAATTTCCGAATGCCGTGCGCACGGAAGGCTCACCTTCCATCGTCCGGATTGGAACACCTTCACAAGGGCTTGGCCCCTGAAGCACGACGCCTTCGTGTGTCGCGCTCCATGAGCCATCGGCCGCCGCAATAAACGACCAATTTACCCCCGAGAATTCTGTGAGTTCCCCTGGTGCGCACGTTGTTTCTTGCCCGACGTCATCGCTTGCGTCTGTGTCTGCGCTGGTGTCCCCCGCTGCATCAACGTCGCTGTCTATCGGGTTAGAGGATGAATCGTCACAGGCCGTCAACGATAGGCCGAGTACAAAAAGCGAGGCCGTCCAACGCATGGTGTTTCCTAATCAGGTGTGTGAACGCCAAGAAAGAACACAAAAAAGGCGGCGAGGCAAAAGCCCGGCCGCCTCTATCCCTGAAGGGCAAACTTAGAGGTTGGCTGGTGCAAGTATGATTGCTGTGCCACCGGCTGCCGTATAGGCCACCAATCCAAGATCAATACCGTTCGCGTTGTCAGCTGGGACAGCGAATCCCGAAGCCACGATGGTGACGGCTCGGCCACCTAATGCCGCAGCGTCAAATGTGAACGGTCCATAACTTGAATTATTACCGAGACGCAGGTTCAAAGGCATCGAAGCAGGATCAAGTGCGGTGTAGTCGCTGATGTCACCGAAGCTCAAATCTGAGAACAGTGTTGTATTATTCGAGGTGCGAAGGTCGACGGTTGGCGCATCGGTTCCACCATGAACGGCAACGATTTCGACTTTCGCTGGGTCGGTAGCTCTTTCGCGAGCTTCAGCCGAAGTCACCGTGAGTGCGGTCGGTTTTGCGTCTGGGTTCACTGCAAAATCCGCTGGTGTGATGACACCGTTGGCGACAGCCAAGTAGGATTTTTTGCCTTCAAGCGTCACGGTCGTATTCGATATCGCGTCGGCAACACTGGCGCTGGTGCTTGGTGCGATCGAAATCTTTCGGTCGCCTGCTGGCAACGTGAAGAACGGTGTCGCGGTGCGGAAGGTGAAGTCATCGAACGCTTTCTTGTCGTCGATATAAACATCAACCTGAGCCGCGGCGGGATCTGCCGAGTTATGAATCACCTGAAGTCGTGAAGCCGAAGGAAGTGGGATTCCAGCGCCACCGGTCGAGAAGAATGCAAAAAGTCCAAGTGGAGCAGCTGCGTTCTGCGCGGGGTTCGCAAATCCGCTGGCAACAACGACAACAGCAACGCCTGGAGGCACTGCAGCTCCGAACGAAGCGATTCGAGCGGTGTTGTCAGCGTTGGTGACGTCCAACACGGCGCCGCCCTCTGGGAACTCCGCATAGGGCGTTGTGTCGCCATACTTGGCGTCGTCAACAGGCTTAAGTGCTGGGTTGTTATTCAGAATCACGTCGATCGTCGGTGCGTCGGTGACACCGTGGAACACGGCAACGATAGCGCCAGTGGTCGATGTCGTTTTCGCATCTTCAATGGCGTACAGATTAAGCGCTGTGCTCTCTGCGTCTGGATTGGGATCGAAAGCCGTTGGGTCCACAACACCGCTTGCGATCAGGACAGTCGTGCTGTCGGCCGCAAGGTTATAAGGACCAAAGGTTTTGATCGCGTCGTCCGCCGAGGTCGAATCGCTTGGAGCAATCTCGATCTCGAGGTCGGTTCCAGCAGGAACGATTTCGAATGGGCTTGCGTTGCGGAAGTCGAAGTCGTCCAAGAACATGTCGCCGTTCACATACACGTCGATGGTCGCAGCAGCCGGATCCGCCGAGTTGTGGATCACTTGCAAAAGAGCCGTGGCACCATTATTTGTGCCGTTATTGGTCGTGTTGGTACAGACTTCACTCACATTTGGCATTTTATCGCAGACGATGTCTTCGGCCGCACAGCTCGTAGCGGATGATGGATGAGCAACACATTGGGCGGACACACCATCTGGCGCACATACGTAGATTCCAGGGCAGGACTCAAGCTGTGTGCTTGGGTCATAGTCGAGGTCATAACACCCAAACAAGCACATTAGCGGCCAGATTTTTTTAAATAGTGCCATCTGAAATCTCCCCAATTACGCCAACAAAACGGCCCAAACACCGAACTATTTCAGCAACAAAATATACCAATAGTCGGTTGGTATAATGGCTTGTCGCAATATCTTGGCCGATGACACAACAAAAACGAAGGCTCTATTTATATCGTGCCTGTAAACAAAAAAAAGGCGGCGAGGCAAAAGCCCGGCCGCCTCTATCCCTGAAGGGCAAACTTAGAGGTTGGCTGGTGCAAGTATGATTGCTGTGCCACCGGCTGCCGTATAGGCCACCAATCCAAGATCAATACCGTTCGCGTTGTCAGCTGGGACAGCGAATCCCGAAGCCACGATGGTGACGGCTCGGCCACCTAATGCCGCAGCGTCAAATGTGAACGGTCCATAACTTGAATTATTACCGAGACGCAGGTTCAAAGGCATCGAAGCAGGATCAAGTGCGGTGTAGTCGCTGATGTCACCGAAGCTCAAATCTGAGAACAGTGTTGTATTATTCGAGGTGCGAAGGTCGACGGTTGGCGCATCGGTTCCACCATGAACGGCAACGATTTCGACTTTCGCTGGGTCGGTAGCTCTTTCGCGAGCTTCAGCCGAAGTCACCGTGAGTGCGGTCGGTTTTGCGTCTGGGTTCACTGCAAAATCCGCTGGTGTGATGACACCGTTGGCGACAGCCAAGTAGGATTTTTTGCCTTCAAGCGTCACGGTCGTATTCGATATCGCGTCGGCAACACTGGCGCTGGTGCTTGGTGCGATCGAAATCTTTCGGTCGCCTGCTGGCAACGTGAAGAACGGTGTCGCGGTGCGGAAGGTGAAGTCATCGAACGCTTTCTTGTCGTCGATATAAACATCAACCTGAGCCGCGGCGGGATCTGCCGAGTTATGAATCACCTGAAGTCGTGAAGCCGAAGGAAGTGGGATTCCAGCGCCACCGGTCGAGAAGAATGCAAAAAGTCCAAGTGGAGCAGCTGCGTTCTGCGCGGGGTTCGCAAATCCGCTGGCAACAACGACAACAGCAACGCCTGGAGGCACTGCAGCTCCGAACGAAGCGATTCGAGCGGTGTTGTCAGCGTTGGTGACGTCCAACACGGCGCCGCCCTCTGGGAACTCCGCATAGGGCGTTGTGTCGCCATACTTGGCGTCGTCAACAGGCTTAAGTGCTGGGTTGTTATTCAGAATCACGTCGATCGTCGGTGCGTCGGTGACACCGTGGAACACGGCAACGATAGCGCCAGTGGTCGATGTCGTTTTCGCATCTTCAATGGCGTACAGATTAAGCGCTGTGCTCTCTGCGTCTGGATTGGGATCGAAAGCCGTTGGGTCCACAACACCGCTTGCGATCAGGACAGTCGTGCTGTCGGCCGCAAGGTTATAAGGACCAAAGGTTTTGATCGCGTCGTCCGCCGAGGTCGAATCGCTTGGAGCAATCTCGATCTCGAGGTCGGTTCCAGCAGGAACGATTTCGAATGGGCTTGCGTTGCGGAAGTCGAAGTCGTCCAAGAACATGTCGCCGTTCACATACACGTCGATGGTCGCAGCAGCCGGATCCGCCGAGTTGTGGATCACTTGCAGAAGAGCCGTGGCACCATTATTTGTGCCGTTATTGGTCGTGTTGTTGGTGGTGTTGTTCGTCGTGTTGTTGGTGCCGTTATTGGTCGTGTTGTTGGTGGTGTTGTTCGTCGTGTTGTTGGTGGTGTTGTTCGTCGTGTTGTTGGCGTTGTTGCTTGGTTCGTCGTCATCACCACAGCCCACGCCAACAAAAAGTGCCGCGGCTACAACTGCTAACCATTGTGTTCGATTGAATCTCATAATTTTTCTCCTCAAATTAATTTAGGTCCGATGTCGTGTGCTTTAGATGTACACGTTTTTGATTTGGTTTGTGCACATTTACAAAAAATCTGTTTGGAAACAAGATTTTGTCGATTTAGCTAGAACCATCCCGTCGAATCGATGATTTCGTTAAGACAAGTCGTCACGAGTCGGCAGGTGTACGCCTGCATGTTTGCATGTCGCGTGCCCGAACCTTCAGCCCACGTTGAATTAGTCCCCCATAATCCTTTAAATTCAATTATCTCGTAGGCCCGGTGTCAGCACATCGGTGAACCACTGACTCGAAACACGGGTGAATCGTGTGAGTCCGTAAGAGCTTGGATAGACAATTCGGGCGATTTTTTTTGTTGTGCCCGTGAAAATCTTGCGCGCAAGAGTCGCAGCGTCGCCAGTCGGAATGTATTTTGTCGCCCAACTCTCTTCGTATTGTTGGCGTGCTGCCTCCTCCATTGCGCTTCGAACGGGGCCTGGATAAACGGTCAACACGTGCACGCCCTGTGGGGCAAGTTCCACTCGCAGACTCTCCGAACACGCAGCCAGGCCCGCTTTTGAGCCGTTATAATGGCACATCCCCGGGGTATGTGTGATCGCGGCCACGCTTGCGATGTTGATGATTGCGCCTGCTTTTCGTGCGATCATGTCCGGCATCACCAACTGCATCAGTGTCAGTGGGCTTGTCAGATTCACGTTCAAGAGCCGTTGCATCCGTTCGATCGAGACCCCGGAAGTCGGCTCCACGTACTGAATTCCCGCGTTGTTTACGAGCACGTCGATGGGGCCAAGCGCCTTGATGCAATCCTCGATGACGTCTTTGCAAACACTGGGATCGGAGAGGTCGGCCGGGCGCACAAAGGTCTTCACTTTGAGCTCCCCCGCTAACGCATCCAGGTTCTCTTTGCGCCGGGCAACGAGTGAAACATCCCATCCCTTGGCTGCGAATTCACGCGCGATCGCGTCGCCAATTCCCGATGAAGCGCCAGTGATCAGTGCGTGCATGAGTCCTCACAAAATCGATACGTTAAGTACATAGGTATAGTACGAGTCTGAGCCAGACAGGGTGCGGTCGATCACGATGTAGACGCGCTCGGTTGCGGTCGCCGTATACGACAACGAAGCACCGCTGCCGCTGGCAGTATTGCTCAGGCATTGCGTTCCCGCCGCACAGTCCTTGGTCAGATACATGATGCCATAGCCCGAATTGGTCGTGAAGTTGGTGTTCAGCACCTGTCCTGGTGTCAGGTCGACGTAATAGGTGTGATCGATCCCGACCTGTCCATCGCCGATGGCGAAATTACACGTGCCCTGAGCACCGACGCCCAGATCCACACTATTTGTCCCGCTGTAGGAGCCCGAGTTGGCGCCGATGGTCGCCGGGATCGCGTCGACACATAGGTCGCCCGTTGGCAGACCACATACGCCGGCCGAACATCCGCCAGCACACGCATAGGATTCTTTGCGGTCTACGGTGGGACAATAGGTCAAGGTGTTGGCGTTCGAGCACGACGTCACTCCAACCGTGCATGGCGGGCCAGCAAAGATGTCCACGGCAAATACGCCATCATCCAACGTCGTGCTTCGGGAATCCAACACGAGGTAGACGGTCTCAGGGCCTGTCGGGACATAGCGCAACGACTCAACGGCTCCCGTGACGTCGTTTCCGTCCACACAGGCATGATCGGTGATTTGGTCGCGAATTCCGCCACAATTTTTTACAAGATAAAGCGCGGGATTCTCGGAACTCGGGCCAGTCGCGCGTGCGTCCAAGGTTTCACCTGCAGCCAGATCGACACGGAAAACAACGTCGTTTCCTGGCGTGTCGTAACCCACACACGAAGTCGAGGTCAGGTTGTAGTCGTTCGTGAATGAATCCAGAGGAATGCTGAACAACCCGCCACCCGTCGCGTTGATTGGGTCCGCGCATGTTTCGCCTTTCGGTTGTCCGCATGTGCCGGCAGAGCAGCCTCCAAGGCAGGAAACGCTCACAAGTGTGGTTCCTTTATTATCGCAGAATTGAAGGGAGTTGGAATCGAGGCAGGTTGTTGAGTTCGGCACGCAGGTGTTGGCCGGGCGTCGCACAACATCGAGCACAAAATCACCGGTGGTCGATGTCGTATCGAGGTCCGCGAACACGTAGAAGACGCCCGTGCTTGGCGCGTTGAACTCGAGAGTCTCTGGCCTGTTGGTGTCGTCAGAGCCCGAAACACACCCGCTCGCCACGACGGCGTTGGTCCCACAGGCGGTCGAAACATAGAGGACCGGGTCGGTGGGCCCCTGCAGGCTGAGGCTCACAAAATCGCCTTGATTCAGGTTCATTTTGTAAACAGCATCGCGGCCCGCAGCATCATCACCGGTGCAGGATACGTTGTTCACCATCGGGTCATAGACGTTGGTGTAGAACGAAATCGGAGCACGGAAGGTGCCGCCTGCGCTGACATCTGTGGCACCCGTGCACACGTCGTTTGGTGTGCCGTTGCAAACACCACTCGTGCAGCCGAAATAGCACGTCGACCTGTCGTAGATACCGTATTGATTACAAGTGAGTAGGTCAGATTCTCCGCATACCTTCTGCCCCGGCGTGCATTCTTGCTGCTGGATTTTAATGTCTAGATAAAAGGCATCGTCGTCGGTCGCCCAATTGTTATCAGCGACCAAATAGACCAGCCCCGTGGTCGTGGCGAGGTAATGAAGTTTCACTTCGGGCGTCTGGCTTGCGACCCCGGCCAGGCAGGTTCCAGCAGCGTTCGCACAATCAGTAATCACGTACAAAGAAGGATCAGTTGTCGGGTCCGATGCGACCAAGTTCGCGGTAAGGACTAACCCCGCTGTAAGCGACACGGCATACACGGCTTCTCGGCCTGGGGTCGATTGTTTGGCACACATCGAGCCAGGATTCAGGGTATTGGTGTGTCGACCGTACGAGTCGATAATCACGGTGCTCGCCGAGATCGGGGTGGCTGTGCTGCATGAATCGTTGACGATGGGGCTGGCCGCACATGCCGTCGAGTTCCCACATCCATTGGCGCACGATGCGCTCGCAAAGATCCCGCCCACGGCATCACACATGTTCAGGACCCCTGAGCGACAGGTCGATCCGCCCGGAACACAGGTCTGCCCAGGCACGATATTCACAGCGACGGTGAACGCCGAGGTGATGACGTATTCGGAGTCGACCACCAGATAATAACGTTGGGTCGCATCCGCGATGAAGCTCAACGTGTTGTCGCCGTAGACGGCAGCTTCACGGCAGGCGGCCTTCGTGTCTCCGCCACACGCATCTAGAATATACATTCCGCTGGCTGTCGTGGTCGTGGTCAACACAGCGTCCAGGCGGTCACCAACCACAAGGTCGACGGCAAAAACAGCGTCGGGTCCGTCTTGTTGGCGTGCATCGTAAACCACACACGACCCAACTCCCGGGTCTGTATCTGGCCTGAACGAAGAATAGGTTCCTGAAAACGAGGTGCCATCGGTCAACACAATCGCGTCGGCACAAATCTCGCCGCTCGGCGTGTTGCAGCTGTTTACGGTGCATCCACCGGAGCAAGCGTACGACTCAAAGAGGCCAAGATTATTGCAGTATTTCAGGTTTACGTTGTCGATGTCACACAGTTTATCGCCAGCCACGCACTCAGGAAGAAGGGTTTCGATCAGCAGTTCAAACGGTTCGTCTGAAACCGTCGAGATGGAATCCGCCACGACATAAAGAGTCTGGGAAGCGGTTGCCATATGGTAGAGTTCTGAAACGTACGAAATTGCCGGTGCGCCTGCGATGCAGGACGTGGTCGCGGCGCAATCGGTGAGCACGTAGAGCGCGGGCGTCTCTTGCCCAAAGGACTTCACTTTGGCGTGAAGGATCTGCCCAGCTTGAACGTCCACGGCATACACGGCCTCTGGACCCTGGGCTGTCGTTCCGGCACATGTTGAGTTGGGCAACGCGATATCGGCGGTCAACGCGCTGTAGTTTCCGAGGATAAGGGTGCCGGTTCCAACGTTAGGGGCCGTGGCGCAACTGTCCGCCAGCGGGCTAAGCGCGCATCGCGTGTCGTCACACGTACCCGAACAACCGTAGGTGGCATGCGGTGAATAACCGGTGGCATCGCATATCGTGACCTGATTGGTTTGGGGGTCACATGAGGACGCGTCCGGGTTGCAGAGCCCACCGGGAATCACGTCTGCGACGAGGGTGAAGGCGGTCGACGATGTCGACGTAGAGCTTGCATCCACGACGATATAATACCGGCCGCCCGCAGCAGAATGGGCGGAGAGGCTGGTTGTGCCGCCCAGTGAAACGGGCGACGCCACACAAGATGTGCCCGTACAATTCTCCAGAATGCCGATGAACGCCGAGGTCGACGTCGTCGTCAGATTGGCCCGCAAGATATCGCCCGGTAGAAGGTCGATCGCATAAATGGTGTCGTAGCCGAGGGTCCACACGGTATCGTCCATCAGACATTGGCCTGTCCTTGGCCCCTTGAACTCGATCGCATTTGTGGCCGTTGACCGATTGATGGACCCGCTGACCGGGACACCCGAGGTCAAGACGATGGGATCAGCGCAGACGTTTCCAAGCGGTTGGGTACAAACGCCCGCATTGCAGCCGCCCGCGCAGGTGAAATCCTCGAGAATGCCGTAGGCGTTGCAGAACTGAAGCGTGTCTGAGGTGCTGCACACCGAGGCTTGTCCGGGCGTGCAGTTTGGAGCCTTGATCGCCACGTTCAGTGTGTAGGTCAGAGTTGTGGTGCCCGTCGTCGAACGGTCCATCACCAGGTAAACCACCTCGTCTTGAGTGGCCTGGTAGGTCAGCTTGCCAGATTGCCCGTCCGCAGTGGTGGACAGGCAAGATGTGCCCGCGCCACAGCTGCCCAGCAGATACATCATCGCGTACGACGAGTTCGCCGTGTACGACGCAAACAGGTACTCGCCGGCTCGAAGCGACGCGACGTAAATGGTGTCGGAGCCGACAGGTTCTTCGGAGGTCGGGAAATTACAACTTCCCTTCAAGCCGACGCCAGGATTGATGGTATTGGTGCCCGAAAACGGTTTGTTGGCAGCGATGAAGCCGTCGGAAAGGGGGATCGCGTCAGCGCAAATCTGGCCAGCAGGCATGGTGCATGCGCCCGTTACACAGGCGCCATCACAGGCCATGGTCGAAGGCAGTCCAAGCTGTGAACAGTACGAAAGCGTTGAGCTGTCGGCACAACCTAGCCCGTCGCCGGGCGGGCATTGTGGACTTTGCCAGGTGATCGAGACCGTGAAATCCCCGCTTGCAGCCGATGAATTGGCGTCGACCACCACAAAATACGGGCTTCCATCGGCAATCCATTGCGTCGTCTCGTTCAAGACGTTCACGCCGTCCGATCCCGCCACGCAGGTGGCCGGTGCCGAAGAGCAATTTCGAATGGCATAAATTGAAGCGTCAAACGCAGCCTGAACTGTGGCCGTCACGACCTGTCCCGCAGGCGGTGTGACCGTGAACGTGGCGTCGGGACCGTAAGCAGACCGACCGGTACACCCCGAGAAACCAGGCGTGTAGTCGTCGCTGTATTCGTCGATTCGTCCCGTGAAGGACATGGAGCCTAGGTCGACTGCGCCCGTGCATTGATCGTTGACCACCGGATTGCACAGTCCCGCTGTGCATCCAAACGAGCAGTTCTGGCTGGTCTTGGCCGTCCCGTCGGAATTGCAGATCTCTACCATGGTACCGATGCAGACTCCCCCAGAGGGCACGCAGATGACGGGGGCGACATCGATCGAAATCGAACTGGTGGCGTAGCTTGAGTCTCGTTCGATATCGGCGATCACAAAGATGGTTTGGGTGGCGTTTGTCGTGTTGACGTAAATCAACTCTTCGTCGGTGAATGCCGAAGAGTTGGCGCCCGCAACGCACGTGGAGAGGTCGGAGCAACTGGTCACGGCGTAAAGCGACACATAATCGCCAGTGGCCCGTGCCAGGTGGGCACGGACGCGCGATTGAGACGGGACCTCCACCCGATACGTGGCATCTGGGCCGTTGGTTTGAGTGCCCGATGAGTCAGGAACACAGCCGCCGGCTCCGGGGTCGTAATCGTTTGTGAGCGTGTTCCAGGTGATTGTGCCCGAATATCCAGCGCTCGCGTCCGTGGCTGTCAGGCACACATCAGTGGGTTTGCGGATGCAATTTCCTGAACTCAGTTCGCATCCGTTTGGGCACTGAGCCGTCAAGAACCCGGTTCCAACGTCATTGCAGAAATACGTGAAATTTAGATTTGCCCCAACACAAGCGTTATCCGCAGAACTGCACGTGGTTTCAGTGGCGTCGAACGCCAGGTTATATGCGCCTCCTGGATTCCCCAGAGTGCCTTGGATAACCAAGAAATAAGTCCCCGGATCCATCACCTTCTTGTGGGAAAGAACTCCCGAAACTGCTGGCGCTTTGCAGACAATATCGCTGGCCGAGATTTCGCATTGTCGTCGCAAAGAAAACGAAAGGGCCGCTCCATTTTGTGGGGTGATGCTCAGGTCGACAAATTGCGGCGTATCCAGCGTGAATGAATAGATGTCCTCACCGGCAGGATTATTCGCTGACGTGCACGTGGACCCAAGTTGGTAACTTGAGCCCGAAGTCGAACTCCCCGTGATCCTGTCTCCAGACGTCAACGTGGTGGGGTTCAAGCATGCCTGGGCGGCAATCGGATCGAGCAAGTCTACGTAAAGCCGGTACCAGACCCCGGCGAGTTTCACATCCACGTCCGAAGCCCGGATGGTGTAGATGCCTCGTCGTAACGCAGAAACCGTGTATTCGACGCGTGCCACTCCCGCACTGTTGCTTTGAGCGCTCGCAACCACGACGCCCATGGAATCCACAATTTCCAGTTTCACGTTACCCAGCCCCAGATCCTCCTCGTCGAACGCCAGGACCGCAAGCAATGACCCGGTAAAGAGAGGGCTGAGGCGTGTGTCGAAGGTGTATAGGTCGACGTCTCCGCGGCAAATTGTGGCCTCGATCTCGGTATCGATCGCCGCCTCCTGGAAATTTGTCGGGACCGTCTCGTTGGGCTCAAATCCATCGCTCGCGCATGCCGGGGCTGTTTTGCATTCGCCGTTGCGACACACGCGTTCACCGTCACAGTCGATCGCCGTCGAACAGCCGCTTGGGTTCTCACCACATGTCGCAGCCAGAGTGGCCTCGTTGATCTGGCATACCTTGTTGCCAACGCACCCTTCTTCACCACACTCCGTGCCCTGCGCAAGGCATTCGCCGCCGACACACGAGAAACCGTCCGTGCATCCGTTCTGCGTGGTGCAATTTGTGGCGTTGATGCACTCGCCGGTGCGAAGATCACACACCCCACGGCCGCACTCGACCATCTGCGTATCACAGGTGTTTTCTTGGCAAACCGAGGCGTCGTTGCAGAAGAAATTATCGAGACAATTGCTGTCCGAGGCGCACATTTCCGGGTTCCCACACCCCTTGGTGGCCGCATCGCAAACGCCGCGTTCGCACGTGATGTCGCGGCAAACCACTGATTCTTCGACGCAGACTTGGCCGTAACAAACATATCCCGCCGTGCACTCAGAACCTTGATTGGATTCAGTGCAAACGGTCTTGTTGACGCACTCTCCGCTGTCTTTTGAGCATTCTCCGCGAGGACATTCGACCTCGGCACATCTGTCGAAAACGCAGGCGGAATCTACACATCCATGATTTTCAAGGCATTGCGCGGCAAATTCACAGCTGTCCGGATTAACGCAGGCGCCGTCGAAACAGGCTCCTCTGGGGCAGGTCCCATCGACAGCACATTCCACCTCGGCTTTGCATTTTTCGAAGAGGCACGTAAATCCAGCCAAACACTCCTGCGCTTCTTCGCAAGAAGAGGGATTTATGCACCGTCCGGTCGAAGGTTCGCAGACACCAAAACTACAGGTAACGTCGCCACAGTGGTCGGTCGAGCCGTCATCTGAACAGGCTGCAAAACCCAAGAAAATCGAGACGACGAAATAAAACAAAAATCTCATGAATCCACTATCCTCATGGCGGTGCCGCGAGAGAATGACAGGTTGATTGGGCTCCTTCAAGCAGCCGGGGCCTCGATTTCCCCTACATCAAAGCCGGCAAACTTGATTCTTGGCTCAAATTACCAAGACGTGCCGAATCGAGTCGTGTTATATGGCGACCGCGACGTGCATGGAGACTAAGTGGAACGCGACGACCTGCAAATCGTTGAACTTGCTCAACAAGGCGATCGAGATGCCTTCCGTGAACTGGTTGAAAGATACCAGCGCAAGGTTTACTCGATCTGTTACGGCATGCTGAAGAACCCTGATGACAGCTTAGATGTCTCTCAGGAAGTCTTCATCAAAGTTTACCGAAACATCGAGAAGTTCAATCAACAGTCGAGCTTCTATACGTGGCTCTACCGAATCACCGTCAACATGTGCATCGACCATATCCGCAAGAATAAGCGGGTAAAGGTGGTCGAGTACGATGACGCGATCTCGCGCGAAGCCAATGGCGGAGATGACTTCCTCTTGCCTTCGAAGCTTGGGCTGCACCCCGATAAAGTGTACGGCCGCAAAGAACTCCGCGAAAAAATGCTCGAGGCCCTTGAGTCGCTCGGTGAAAAACACCGCACGATCTTGATCCTCCGAGAAATCGATGGCCTCTCCTACGAAGAAATCGCAGATGTTTTGAACATCTCGAAGGGCACCGTAATGAGTCGGCTCTTCCACGCACGCAAATACTTTCAAGAAGCCATCAGTGAGTATCTGGGCGGCGATCTGGATATTTAATCGAAAACAGCCTCACGATCTGTAAATACGGGTGAATAAGTACCCACCACGGCCGTCTATCGGATGTGAACAAAATTCACTCGACATGGACAACACGATGAAAAACGCACTGACAGAAGCACAGATTTTGCTGCTCGAACGATGGTTCGACGGTGATGCCACTGGTGGGGAGGCCCGCGAGGCGACCACGCTTGTCGCTTCTTCTGCGTCGGCTCGCGAGTTTCATGAGGCCCTTAAAGAAATTCGACTCGCCACTGAGGTGGCCGAAAACGAGGCGTGGTCCAAAGCCACTCCGCCGACCGCGGCATCCGTTTTAACGGCTTGCCAGGCCGCTCCAAGCAATGAATCCGCGTCGATCAGCGAACTCGCCCCCATGTTGGAGCGGTTTTTTGACGGCGAATGTGACGATCTTGAGGCCGAGTTCGTGGCCGAACTTCTGGACACTCGCGAAGACGTTGCAGCCTACATTATTAGCCTCGATGAACTTCGGGGAGGCGTCGTCGCATCGCTCAAAGAGATCGACGACCGCGTACCGATGGAAGGTTTTTGGAATTCGATCGAAGCTCGGCTGGAAGACCAGTCTTTTTGCGTCGAAGAACATGCCATATTGGTTCAACGTTTCCATGATGGCGCCGTGACCGAATCCGAGCGTGCTCAGGTTCAGGGCTGGAAGAGCCAACACGTCGCCGAGAGTCTTGAAGCATTTCAAGAATTGAACCTTGCGGTTAACGCCGCAATGGACGAAGCCAGCGAAGGCGTGGATTTCTCGAGCATCTGGGGCGCCGTTGAGGCAACCATGGATGCGGACCTTGAATCACAGGGCGAAAATATTGTCGCGCTTGGTCGGGTCAAACGAGACAAAGAAGAACGTCGCGGCGGATTTTCGAAGCAGTCAATCGGGGCCATCGCAGCACTTTTGGCAGCGGTTCTGGTGGGCGGCTTTTTTAGCCAGCAACTCTTTGGACCCGATCAGGTGATTGTCGAGAAGACCATCGTGATCGTCGACAGTGTTGAATATGCAGCAGGAGCGTCGGTCATGGTTGATACGCCTTTCCGACAAGCCTCTGCGGTCTCAAGTGCAGATTCTGAGACGGAAGAGCCTACAGTGATTTGGATCTTGGATGAGGGAGACGGGACGCTTGACGAGCCAACCGACGAAAATGCTCCGAGTGCCGAAGAGAAGAAAGAAAAGAAACCAATCGGTCAACCGATCTAAACGGTCGATTGCGCCCGAGGTAAGATCATGCGGATGATACTCAACATAATGCTGACCCTGATGATGGTGATGGGACTGACGATCGCTGCTCCAGCGATGGCTCAAGCCGAAGAAATCACGGTTCAGGTACGATCCATCTCGGCGAGCAACGGCCAGGGCTTTGATCCAAAATTAGAGGATTTGCGGAGCAAGCTTGAAAAGGCTTTTAAGGGCTACACCAAGTTCCAAATGATCGGTGACACTACTTTTTCCGTCGCCGAGGGCGAAAAGAAAACGATTCGATTGCCCAATGGCGCCTCGATGAGCGTCACTTTTCACGGCCTCGCCGGAAAATTCATCAAGCTTGGGCTGGGAATCGCCGGCAAACTCAACACCACGTTGAGGGCTTCTTCAGGAAGCACTTTCTTCCAGGCAGGTCTGGAATACCAAGATGGCATCCTCATTCTAGCCATCACCGTCCATTAAAATCTCATGGCGCTTGCTCAGCGTTGAAGCTCTTGCCATCATCCACACCATGAATTTGCGTGTGGCCATGGCTTTTGCCGCTCTGACGATGATTGGGTGTCCGACTTACGAAGACGAACACACAGGGCGTTACGTCGAGGTGCTTGATGCCGACCGCGAGGCCTGCTTTGAAAGCCGCCTTTGCAACGTCGTCATGATCGACTTTTTTCGTTTTGGCGACTTCTCACAGGCCATCGTTCGCGAATTCGACCGTGGCCTAAGAAACACAGTGGATACGCCCTTTGTCGAAGAATCTCGCTGTGCGTGGACCCGTGCCGACAGGTTTGGAACGAACGGGAAATTTAACCTTAAGATTAACCAACAGTCCAACGATTCAACCATCCTGCGAGGGTCGGTTGCTGATGATTCTTCAGAACTGAATATCGAATTTCTTTCGGACAGCGATTCTGAATCCTTACGCGCGGTGCGCCTGGCCTTTGATGAAGACTCACCGCGCGCCGAGTGCTCTTCGGCGTCCGACTATATCGTGACGGCAGAGGCCGACGGCTCCATGCCCAATGCTGCGCATACCATCAAAAACCCGGTTTTTGTGATCGTTTGGCTGGGCCTTGAACGCTACGAAAGCCCAGGTGGCGTGGTCTACCTGCCGACTCAAGGGGCGCCCACTTGGTGGAGGCTTCCCACCTCGATGCTGCTTAAGGAGGGAACGGCCCTGACCGGGTACATCAACGGCATTCAAGTTCCTCCTCCTGACGAGAAATTTCTGTCGGCCAGCGGGGAGACCGAGTTTGGACTCGCCCACTTGGTGGTGGTCGATGACGAACCGGAAGAAACCGGCCGTTTCTCTTGGTCATTGGCGGACGAACCCATCGTCGCCACATCTACGGCTTTAGGGCTCCCGACCGGCTCGGAGTGGCAACTTTCCAGGCCCTCGAGCGGTAAAGCCCTCTTTTTTGTCAAAGACAGCCTCTTGGACCTTAACCCTGCGATTCGTGAGAGAATCGTGAACTTGGAGGGTTACGAGTGGATGGAACAACATTTTTATATGGTCGACTTCATCGCGGACGGTGAAGAGATCATCGAATTGAAGCTCCCGGAGCGTCGCATCGGAGAACGTCCTCGCATGGTCACGACCGATCGTTTTTTGGAGTCCAAACGGATCGAGCTGCCGAGGCTCTTTCCGTACAACGCACAATGATGGGGTACCCTTACCCCATCATTTCTGGATCTGGATGAAAGCTAGACCAAGTGCTGAAGGTCAAAAAGAGTCGATGAAATAACCCAAGGTCCTGTGTTCATAAGACATTCGGGTTGGTGTATCGGTTGGTAAGGATCTTGCGTTGTAGGTTAAGGCAGTTAAAGAAGATGCCCTGAGGCGTCTGGAGTATGAAGATGAATTGGCGAAGCAAGTTGACCCTAATATTGACGATGAGTTCCCTCGCGGGTTGCTCGGCCTCCAAGGCCGATCTTGAAAGCGCTGGGGATAATAACGTCGAACAAAAGGTAGACTTAGCGCAGTCCAGACTTTTTGTGCGGGACCTCGAGGGAGCGCGTAGGCTCTACGAGGAACGCCTCATCGACGACAGCTCAGATCCTGCCGCCGCAGCGGGCAAAGCCGTCACCGACGTGCTTCTATTGCCCTACTCGGATTCCTTCTCTGCGCTTCTGCGCGACGCATTGGGCGCCAATCATGCCCTAAATGCCACGCGCGACGTGATTTATGGAGACGGCGGATACCTCTACCTCTTGGCTCGCGGCGTACCGTTTGAGGACGGGGAGAGTTTCCCCGGCATCGCGACTCTTCTAGAGAGCGCCCTGCCGTGGACCACTCGCGAAATGACGTCGTTGCCGGATTTTGTCGCCGAACGAACCGAAAGCCTTGATACGTTCTGGGATCGACTCGAAGTCGTTGCCGACGACCTCTCCATCATCGAGAGGAACCTGCAGACCGCCATCGACTCCACGACTTTCAAGACCTATTTCCTTCCGGGAGAAGTCTTTCACGACCAAAGCTTGAATCTTGTGATGGGCAAATCAGAGCTGGCTGCGTTGCGCGCGGTGGTTTCTGGAGTCCGAGGCCTTTCATACTTCCTTGGAGCCTATGAGTTCTCTTGGAGCCTCGCCGATGGATTTGGAGCACAATGGGATAATGTTGGAGCTGAGGAACCCGGGTACGTCGAGGACTGGTCGTATTTCGACTACGTGTCGCGCTTCCTTAGCACTCAATTATTTCGTGTCGTCGAGAACCCAGACCGTCTGGTGAAAGCAGGTGCTTCGTTTGCCGAGGCCGCACGGGGAAGCGCCCAGACGCTTCGATTAGGTCAAACAGGATCGCAAAACACGGTCTTCGATTGGAATCAGGCTGACGATATTCTGATCAGCGAAGTCGCCGAGTTTATGGACGCGGTGGCCGACTCCCTTGAGGGCCCAACCACCCTGCCGTTTACGACACCCTCGACGACCATGAATGCATCGTCGTTATTCCAGGCGCCTGGCCGCACCTTGAGTCCTAACCTCGAATGGTCGGTGAACGTTCTGGTCGAAGACGAATTTGGCTCCTATTACGAGTGGCAGATACCTGACGCCACCATCGAAGCGTTTTTTATCGATGGAATCATGGATCCTGCGTTCACCGTGGAAACCCCCGCAGAAGTTGAATTCAGTGGTGATGCGGCCCAATTGGGTGAGGCCGTATCAAGCGATTTCACCAGCAACGTCGAAGGCGCCTACTTCTCGGGTCGTTAAGCATCGTGCAGCCTTGCCGCGTGGATTCTCCGTGGGCTACATTCTGGTACCCCTGAGATGGTTCCGATGCGCCGCTCCTTCTTCATTCTAATCGTGTTTCTATGGGCTCTGCCCCTGAGTGCACAAGATAAAGCCGAACGCGTCGTGGTGATGCCGATCGTTTACGTCGGCGTAGAGGAACCAGGGCTTGCGTTAGGGGCTGCCAATGCGTTGGTTGGCGGCATTCAAGCAGAGCTGCGCTCGCGTCCGGAACAATTCGAGCTTGTCGACGGCGAGTCCTTAAGAAAGATCGTGAAGACTCGACCCGCTTTCGACGAGTCCATCCGGCTCGCTGCATCATGGGCCGAACTCGGCGTCACGAAATACAAAGAGCTGGATTCGGAAGGGGCGGTAAAAAGCCTTGAGCAGGCCCTCGCCATCTACCAGAGCGTTCGATGGGACCTGGTCGAACCCATTCAGATGGCCGAGGTCATGATGTACCTCGCGCTGGCACATCTCGACTTGCGGCAGGACCTTGCCCGGCCTCTTGAAATCATGGCCGACATGATCCACTTGGATCCGACTCGCGTTCTAAAAACCGGATTTTATCCCGAAGACGTCGTGAAATTCTATGACAGCGCGAGGGACACGCTTGAGCGTGAATTGCGTGCGGGAAACGACCTCGAAGGGGCAAGGCAGTTGGTCGCGTTGGCCGATGTCCAACACGTGATCGTGGCCACAATCTTGCCGGCCGCAGGCGGTTTCACGGTCTTGGTGCATTGGTTTGATGCAGACGACGGGGTCTTCCTGCCTGTCGAATCCCTCGAAGTGCTCTCGTTGGTCGATTCAGGCATCGAGGAAGCCGGCAGCCGCCTCGCATCACGTTTCGCCGCATGCCTGCTGGAACCTACGCCCGTTACAGACGCCGTGACCTCCTCGACCGGCCAGAGTCCGTGGGCGGTCGAATTGAACTTCGCCTACACGTCATTTCTGGAGTTTCCAGAGTCGCAGATGGAGCTCTTTGGAAATTACGGCGCGACCTTTGGGGCGAGCTTTTCGCTGACGCGAGAATTCGAGGTGCTGGCCGCCGCTCAGATCCTGACCAGCATTCGGGATAACGACGGGTTTCTAAACGACGACTTCACGACTCTGCGAGGCTTTGGCGGCGTGGGGCTTGGGTATTCGTTTGGCCCCTGGCGTGCTGATGTCGGGATGTTGCTCGAAGCCTCAACGATGGGCGATATCAAGGTTTGCGACGACATCAACCAAATCATTCCGGGCTGCAACGACGACCCCGCTGACTACACGGTCTATTCGTTCGACCTCTTGGTCGGCCTCAACGTGCGTCCACGTATCAAATTGCAGATTGTGAAGTCGATTGAAGTTCAGTTGGGAATGAGCGGTTCATTCTACTTTTTCCCACTCTCGGGCAGGGACTTGAATTTGCCTCTTACCGTTGAGTCTGGCGTTCAGTATCGGTTCTGATTCAAGCCGTGCGCATTTCCATCGGTTGGTTGAGCAGCCACAGACTCAACAAGCTGACCAGCATCAACAAGATCGCCGCGACCAAGAAAGCTCGCCTTGCTTGCGTCCGATTGCCAAGCATTCGAAAGAGTGTTCGCCGTGTGATGAACACCGACGCGACCTGACCGCTTAGGACCAAGACAACCTGAGCAATCCAAAGGACCTGAATCGGAATCAGCATCGTTAGCGGCCAGTCTGCTGTTCCAAACAGGTCCCAGCCCCAGCCGAGTGGGTCGCTGATAAGCCGCACCAGCTTGCTGCCTTCGTAGAAAAAGTGAAGCGAGTTATGAGCCAGATGATAAGCCAAGGCCAGCGGCAGCAAGTCGTAAGCGTGTGCGACAAAGAAGTCTTTGAAGCGATACGCAAGAGTGCCTGAAGCGGCCCGAATGCCCGCGCAAAACAGCGCATAAAGGCCCACCAACGTGGCAAGAAACCCAACCATCGATGCCGTGAAAACCACCAGGTATCCGGGATCAAACCCCAGAGTCCTATCCAACCATTCGCGAAGCGGTGGCAAGGTGTCATGAGTCCAAAGCGGAATCATGGCCAACCCATGGAAGATGGTAATTCCCAGAATCATCAGCAAAAGCCAGGCTTCCTCGAGTCTGCGGCGATGTGGCCCCATCAGGTCGGCCAGAGGCACACGCACATTCAAAACCACGTTGTCGTGGGGACACGTCTTGATGCACTCGGTGCACATCGTGCAGTAGGTGTTTTCGTTCATCGCCCCCATGAACTCCGAGGTCGGGCAGGGAAGGCCGCGCTCGTTTCCACGAAGGCAATCCTTGGTCTGGCACGCATGGCAAATGTCGGTGTCACGCCGGCGGATTTCGAGCATTCCGGTCGTGCCATATTGCCCCGTGACGCGTCCCACCGGGCATAACCAACGGCAAAATGCCTTTTTTTCGAAGATCAGAAGGGTTGCTCCAGCCCCAACCACCATCGCGATCGCCATCCAGGCTGTGACATCCGGCCGATACGGGGCTTCGTACGCAAGCTCCAACCACGTCACAAAGAGGAACATGAAAATCGCGGGATAGAGCGTCTTCATCCATTTGGGCCAAGGTAGGCCCAAGCCGGCCGGCATCGACCCACGCATGCGCCCCAGGCCGCGCGTGATCCAATCCGGGATCGCCATCCAAGGACAGACCGTGCACCAGATTTCTCCGGCAAAAAACGCGAAGAAAATCAGCCCCATCCACCAGATATTCCAGGTCAAGACAGGCGCGATATTACGCGCGGGATCGGGGTTTCCAAAGAGCCCGGCGAAAATCACAAACGCAAATGCCAGCACCACAGGCACCTGCAAGATCGGCTGGAAAAGCTTCGATTTTGCCCACCTTGTGATCCGTGTGAGTTCGACGCGTGGATACTCCCATCGCGCAGAGGTTTTCCGCATGTTGCGGTGAGGATCCGGAAGACCAAACCCAAGCAATAGCGTCAACAGGGCGACAAGACCCGCGCCCACGTAAAAATGGGTCGGTGAGAGTCCAGGCATCAACGCCGTCTGGGATTTGGGCGCGACAGGGCGAGCTTCGTCCAAAAGATCGGCGCCAAAGAAGCCGTCGTCAGCAAAGTCGTCCACGGCCGGTTCGGCCTCCTCGCGCACCAGATGCATCCCACAAATCGGACAGTCTCCGGCTTTGTCGAATTGAAGACCGTCACACTTCATGGGGCAAACCCATGCCTCAACAGGCGCGGATTGCTCCTCGGCTCCAGCATCGACGGCAAAAACGGTCGCTGTGTTTAACGAAAAAACGGATAGGGTGACGAAAATCCAAAACCAACGCATGATGCGATTCCAACGTCTGCAGGCGCCGCGGAACATACCAACCACACCTTAAAATTCCATGATTGAAATCCGAGAATTAGTCGCTCTCTCCCGGCAATCGCCCACCGAAGCCAATATCGAGGCCCTCTGGCGCGCCGTTTTTTTATCGCGAGCATGGTATCTTTTGCCAGCTCGCCCCGACGATCCGGCCTCGTTTCCGCTGGTTGTCATGCGTGATGACGAACCTTGGTTGGTCGCGTTCACGAATTTCAGACGCCTGCGAGATCTTGAGCGAATGCTCGGTCATCACGGTGACTCTAAAATGCTCATGTTGGACCCGAGCGAGGCGCTGGCCCAGATTACCGCGGTCAAAGACCATATCCGCGGGGTGATCTTCAATATCGAGTCGGACGAGATGTTCCGCTGCGAAACCGACGCGTTCATCGCCTACGCATCGCATTTTGGACTTGAGGTCGACTGACTCAGGTCATGCCACCCCGCTTGAGGCGCCGATGCCTCGATACTTGTGATGACGTTCTGATGGGTCCGCCAGACTCCAGCTTGGCTTGTGACGGGTCTGCCAGGCTCCAGCCAGGCCTTGCGATGGGCAATGCCACACAACCAATTTTCAAGCGGGCACGACAATTGCTTACATCTACCTACATCGCTTGGAGGTAGACATGGCAACCACGCAGAAATTCTCGATTCGTGACACGCTAAAGGTGGTGGACGTCTCAAAAGAGATCGTGTTGGACGTCATGTTTCTGACCGCCGATTTGATGCACTCCATCCGTAATAACCTCCCCATCGACATGAGCGCTGCTCAAGTCACCCTGCAGGGGGCCCGCATTTCGGCCGCGCCCGAAACCGTGATTGCCGAGATCATGCCTGTAAGCCGGCGCCGTAGAGCTTGGGCCGCCCTGGTGGTTATCGCGGTGTTTGGAGCCGCCACAATCGTGGGCGCACTCTTTACGATGGATGAAATGAGGGCCGAAAAGATCGAAGGGGCGCTCAACCATGCACACTCTTTGGTCGCCACGGCCTCTTCTTTCGAAACCGACACCGTAGATATTCGGCTCGAGGTCGCCCGTGATTTGGTGGTGCAAGGGCATCCTACACGTGCCGCGTCATTACTTGAGCCGCTCGTCGATTCGCGGCGCCGCGACGAGGTTATCGAGGTTCTCGCCCCAGCATGGTTGGCCTCGGGACGTCTCGAAGACGTTCGAACACTGGTGTCGAAAGCCGGCGTGACGACCAAGCGACCCGCCATCCTCACGGATGCGTTTAATCAATCCTGGGAAGTCGACCCTCGTTTTTCTACGACCCCTCGAATCATCACGCCCCGAAACATCGTTGCCATCACAGAAGGTGTTTACGGTGCGAAATTGGGGGACGTCGACGGGACGCTGGAAGTGCCGACGGAAGCCCGTCCCGATGACTGGCAGGACAGCATCGCTGCGCGGCGGCTTTGTATCGTTTTGAAATGCCGCTTCGACGTGCCACAGGCGGAGTTGGTGAGCGTTGACCTCGAGGGCGTTCAGACCGTGGGAGCTTGGATTCCAACCAGCGCCGAGGGCGCGGCTTTTCCAATCGAACATGTGCGCGGTTGGAGGCATTTATTGCGCGGGGAGCCTGACGAGACAACAGCGACCAGGGCGTTGAAAGCGTGGAAGCGTCTGCCTCAATACAAGGGGGTCACCACCGAACTTGAGACGGCGAGTGCCCAGGACCTGGCCGCACAACTGTCGTCTTTGATGATCTTCGATTTTTTGGCCAACAACCACGGGCGCTTTGCTTCATCGCGTAAAGACTGGGGCGAACACGTCCGCGTGGCCGAGGGCCGGCTCCATACGACGGTCCAATCGCGAATCTTCAACACACGATCGTCAAAACGCGTCCGCGGGAGGTTCCTGTGGTCCGAGAAACTGCCGGCGTCTGAGGTGGCTGCTGCACTCGCCATCGACTTCGCGCGTCTTGGCGCGAAGATCTTCCCGGTAGAAACGCCCGACCGCTCCGATAAGCTCTATGCGCTCGCCCGCCAGCAGGAGGCGCTTGCGCGCCGATCACGTCAGCTCGAAAGAGAGGTCGGCTTCTCGTCAGCGTTCCCGTTCTAATTTTTACTTGGGTGTCAGTTCCGACACGACTCGGCCGGTCGCGCGTTCCATGAAGTCGTCGGTGACTCGCGGTATCCGAGGAAGTCCCGCGACCAGCTCCATGCAGTCAAAGCGATGTGGGCCCCGCACGAACCAACCAGGAAGGTAGGAAACCGGGGAAAATCCAAAATCCAAGAGTTCGAGGATCTCTTCTTCGTGATTGACGGGGACTGTCATTCGAATGTCCGTCACGCCTTTTTCACGAACCTTATTCACAAATTCACGGATGATGGCCACCGGGTAGCGACCCGCTGAGTTCTCGATCGTGATGTAGTTTCCACGTGAATGATAAGTGGGCCAGACCCGTCCCGAGATCACGACACTGCCTGTGCCGCGGGGCGCGCCAACAGGGAAGCTGCTGGGGTAGGGCATCTCTTCTTCAGCTTCACCCAATGAGTCGATGATGCGTTTGGCGAAGGGCGTGTTGGTGATTGTGTTCGAAGGTGGAGTTACCCGAACTGAATCTCCGCCCATCTCGACAAAACCCATCAGGAGCTCAGCATCCTTGAGATTCTTCGAGCCGGGAACGGCCCGAAATCCCCAGGCCATCGAACCAATTTCTCGAGCTCGCTTGAATGCAACTTCGTTGCCTGCTCTGAAAAATGCGACGCCGAATTTTTTGACTCCAAGTCGTCGTAAACCCTCAAAAAGAGCCTTGGCCACCAGCGTTCGCTCGGGCACGTCGTCGACCGACAACGCGCCGATTTCGAGCGACATATTCCAGTCACGTGGGAACGACAAACCACAGCCCAGAATTTTGCGTTCATCCGCAGCGACGATCAGCGCAACTTCGCCGTCTTGAAGCAAACGCGCCAGCGTCGGCCCGTCGAGCAGTTCCTGATGCGGAAATTCAGGACCATGAATGCCACGATAAAATGCGGCAATATGCTCAGCCTGATCTGGCTTGGCGAGTAGTAGTTGCATGGGGTCTTTCCACGAGGAACGGTGCGGGTGGGATTCTTCTTTAAGATGGCCGGTGCTGTCAATCACCGGGCGGTCGGAAGCGCTCAACGGGCAAGCCGCTTGGCACTGCAACTGGAGCAAACACGACCAGTTTCTTCCAGTTTTTATCAGTCAGTCCGAAAAGAAATATTTCGAGGTCTTCAATCTCGTCGTCGGTGAGTTCTCGTAAAGGTTTGGCCGATTCGGCTGTGGCAAAAACCTTCTGACGCGTCTCTTCGTCGTGGCGGGCGGTGGCACGCAGGTCATCGGGTAGATGCGAGGTATCCCAAGTATCCCATGATTTTTCAGGATCGATATGGTGACGAATGGCTTCGCCCAAGGTCGCGAACGCACCGTTATGCATGTAGGGCCCCGTTAGAAACACGTTTCGCAGCGGCGGCGTGCGGAATTTAAACGCATCGTCTGGCGAACCCGAAACGGCCTGAAACCCAACGTCGAACGGCTTAAACGGAGCTTTACCAGGGCCCAGTTGGGGAACTGCAATATTATGGGGTTTTTGGTCGGTCAACATGGCCCCGGAATGGCAATTTGAACATCCAGCGTCGCCAAAGAAGAGCTCGGCCCCTTGAATTGAAGGGAATCTCTCTCGATATCCACGATTTCCAAAGCCAAATGAAATGGACTCGGGCTCACTGCGCATGAACTCGTCCCAGGGCGTGTCGACCCAATCAAACGCGGAGGACTGAAAATCGGCCAACGCGAGGGCAACCTCCCGAAAGGTAAGGGAATCAACCGGGACCTCGGGGAATGCCGCCTTAAACAGTCTCTGGTACTCCTCAATTTCCATCAAACGCGCCATCAGACCGGCCCAGATTTCGGTGCTTTGACTGTCAAAAAGTGCCCCAATCTCGTTGCCATCTTCCCCACGTTCGCCGCGCATTTCTTGGCGGGCGATCACCGGAAACATCGCCTGGGCTGCAAACATGGTGCGTGCACCTTTGGGCAATAGACCGCCCGCCGGCGAGATAATCGCATGGTCAGGGCCTGATTCGATCCGCATATCCCAAAACATGGTGTGGATTTCGGGCTGAGACCGGTTGAAGAGGTCAGGGGAATTCCGCGCGACGACTTCTTTGGACTTTCCCATCACTCGATCAGGTCCAAGTCCAGTTCCACCCGTGCCGATCGGCAAGGCTCTGCCGTCGCCCGTTGCAAATGCCGGGTGATGACAGGTTGCGCATGAAACATCGCGATTACCGCTCAAAATCGGGTCAAAAAAGAGCATGCGACCAAGCTCCACGCGGGCGGGCGGCGGCGCGGCAACCTTGACCAGTGCGACTGCTCCCGCTTTCCGCGCCAAGGCCTGAGTTCGTTCTTCCTGAGAGCTGCATGCAAAGAGGCTGAACGACACAAAAATTAGAAATATTTGCTTCATTGATACATTTTCTACGCGTCTGGGTTCACAGATGAAAGCAAAGAGCCCTGTACTTTTTATTTCTAGGAAATAAACTCTAACACGAGGCGGTTTAAGACAGACGACTGAGGTCATCAACTCTGGCAGCCTCGAAGCAGGAACGACGAAGGACGAGGATCACATGGCAATTTCCCCACGAACGATCATTCGAAACCCAGCACTCTTTGCACTAACAACACTCGCGGCTGGCGCCGTTGGTTTGGTTGGTATGGCAATGATGTGCACTGGAACATGTCCCGCATCAGACGCGGAATACTCGACGGTGGAATACCGTCCGGTTTATTCGGCGTGTGCCAACGTGGCTGCTGCTGATTCAAATCAGTGGACAGAAATGGACTTCGTCCGTGTCGTCTATTGCCACGATGAAAGCGGTGATCAAGAAACGGCCCTTCTTAACGCAAAGATGGGACTGCTTCGTTATCCTTCGTCCGAGACCCTGCTGAATATCCGCGGCTACCACGAGATTAACCTCGGGTTGTACGCCGATGCCGTAGACACCCTCAGAAACGGTGTTGCGCGCGTCACGCCAACCAACGGTGTGATGGAAAATAACCTCGCGTGGTCGGGACTCTGGGCTCCACGAAAAATGGATCTCAGAGAAGCGCGCAAGCATATCAGTAACTCTTTGGCTCGTGACCCAGCCAGTTGTGAAGGCATTCATACCGGCATGTGGGTTGAGTACGCGATTGCAGCCAGCCAAACCAATGTTGAGCGAGAAACTGCCATCGCACGTTTCGACGTCCTGCGAGACCGCTATTTTGGCTGCGAAGCGCGGCTCAATAACGGCAAACCAGAGGTGGTCCAAGAAGTCCTCGGAACGGCGACCCTTGATTTCGAGATGTCTCGCCTCGCCCCAAATGATCGGGTGAAGCCAGCTTGGGCACGTGCTCATACCAGCGCTACACTCGCCAGGTTGGCAATGCAGACCGCTCAGGTCAACGGATTTGCGGACCCAGATTTCCTGTGCACCGAGGCGACGCCAGTGGCTCAGACGCATAATACGTGTCTTCGATTGGCCGTTCCCGTTCGTCGCTGACCTCCAAAAAGTGAATCAGAAAACCGCGCCTCAAAGCGCGGTTTTCTAGTTTCTTGTTCTTTGCTGACTCCAGCCCTTGAGGTCGGTCGGCTGGCCTGTCATACTTCAGTTCAGATCATTTAGGAGGATTCCCATGGCGATTACCGCGAGAACCATTATCACCAACCCGGCTGCTGCCGCGGTAGCTGCGTGGACCATCTTGGGCGTGTCGCTCTTGACGAATGATTTTAAGTCACCCATGGACTTCAATACCTTGCCGTGTGGCTCCTCTTCGGTGAACACCGAGTACGAATATCTGGGGCGCATGCAATGCCTGTCGGATCGCGGATATCTGCTTGAGTCTCATGATGTGGGCGTGGATGCGGTTGATGCCTTTCCGACAAGTGAAGCCCTGAATAATCAGCTGGGAATCGTGAGCATCCGAATGGGGCGCTATCACGAGGCCAGTGTGGTGCTGGCGAAAGCCCTGCAGCGTATTCGTCCTTCGAATGCCACAATGGAAAATAACCTGGCGTGGTCGACGCTGTGGACCCCTCAACTTGAGCCGCAGGCTCAACGCGATCTCTATGTCCGTGCGCTCGAAAAAGAGCCTCGCCTCTGTGAAGCGCTGCATACGGGCATGATGGTGGAATGGCGAGCCTCACGCTCGGGGACGTCGTTCTCACGAGCCGAGGCCATCTCTGCGTTTGTGACGCTCTCGGATCGCTACGAGCGATGTGAACGCACCTCCACGCCGACTCCATACGACAAACTGACCGAAGACCTCAGCGTTGTTACCGCGATGAGCGACATCGATCAGATGCTCGACGTCTCGTTCAACGTGAAGACTTCTCGTGAGCTGAACAAGGCATTGATCACGCTTGGACAGAATGACTGGGATGCTGCTAGCGCATGTCAGCAGGCCATTCCATCGTCGATTGAAGCCACGGATATCTGCTTCAGGTTGGTCAGCGAACAAGGTTCTGTGGCCGTGTTTCGCGCTCCCGAAATTGTCCGCTTTTGAGAATTAGCGTTCGTCCGTTAGGACTTTCCGTGGCAAGCTTCGGCGATGAGCACACCACCGGGCTTTAGCGGCTCAGGAACCAAACCAAATGACGCGCCCGAACTCCTTGTCGGTCGCATTCTCGACGGCCGCTACCGGCTTGAGCGCGTGCTCAGTGCTGGTGGCATGGGCATCGTTTTTCTTGCGACCCAGGTCACGGTTCAACGCAAAGTTGCGGTTAAGATCATCAAGCCCTCTCTGGCTCGAAATAATGATCTTGTGCGCAGATTTATGGATGAAATCGAGATTTCAGGCAGCCTGAGTCATCCCAATATCGTGTCGATCTACGACACGGGGCGCGACCTCGCCGGCCTGAATTACATCGCGATGGAGTTTGTGGAGGGGGAGACGTTTCGTGATGCTCTGATGCATTCAAGACTGTCCTTGCTCGAAATCCTGCATGTTTTTGTTCAGGTCTGCGACGCCCTGATCGAGGCGCACGAATTGGGCATCATCCATCGCGACCTCAAGTTCGAAAACATCATGCTCTGTCGTAATCGCGACCGCCGCATTCATTCCAAGGTCTTGGACTTCGGGGTGGCCAAACAACTTTTTCATGACAAAGCCATCACTCGTATGGGGGAAATCCCAGGAACCCCTGGCATCATCGCGCCAGAACTCTTGGATTCGATCGAACCCAGCGCGCAGAGCGACCTCTACAGTGTTGGCGTGTTGTTGTTCACGGCATTGACTGGGCGTGCGCCATTCGAGGGAGACACGGATTTTGAGGTCATGCGCGCCCATAAAATGGACGACGTGCCCGATCTCTATTCGCTCGTGGGAGACCACGTCCCCGAGGAGATCATCGAGCTGGCTTATGAGCTGATGCAGAAGGACCCTCAGTCTCGGCCTGATGGGGCCGAGGCCGTGCGAGACCGCCTTGAGCGCATCATTCGAACGCTCGAGCGCCAGATGATGGATCATCCTCGTTATGTCCCACCCGCGACTGCCGGCATTCGACCCCTTCAAGCGCCGCAAATGGTCGATCCCGCGTCGATGCGGTCACAAGAGTTTCAGGCACGGCCGGAGAAAGAAATAGCCCATCAACCAGAAGACGTGGCCCCTTCTTCGATCGTAGCGCTCCTGATTGGTATCGTGATCATTTTGGTGGTTGTGATCATCTACCTGCTTTTCCGACAACACGCCCCTGTGCCTTAGTGGCGTTCTGGCTCATGCTGGACTACGATGGCGCCGTCTAATTGAGGATTTGAGATGTACGATGTTGAAGCGCAGGAGTTTAAGGACCGTCGGCGAGACTTGATGAAACGTATGGGGCCCGGTGGGGTTGCAGTACTTTTTGGTGAGCCCGAGCGAACGCGTTCGAATGACACCGAGTACCCCTATCGTCCCTCAAGCGACATTCTCTACCTCACGGGGTTCCGTGAGCCGGGGTGTGTGCTTGTGATTGCGCCTGGTCATCCTGAGGGTGAATTTGTCCTCTTTGTGCGTCCTCGTGATCCCGAAGCAGAGACATGGACTGGGCGACGATTTGGGGTCGACGGCGCGAAATCAGAGTTTGGTGCAGATGCCGCGTTTGATATCGCGACGCTCGATACCGAGCTGCCCAAGCTGCTCGCCAATCGTGACACTTTGTTCTGGCCTCTTGGTCTGGATCACGAGTTCGACCGGAAGATGTTCACGTTCTACACAAATTTGCGATTCGTTCGACGAAAGGCTGCAGAGTGTCCAGAACGGATCGGAGATGTCCGCGATTTCATGCATGAAATGCGGCTATTCAAGACCCCCGAAGAGCTCAAACTGATGAGACGGGCGGCTGAGATCACCAGCGAGGCACACGCGCTTGCGATGCGTCGAACAAAACCGGGCATTTTTGAGTTCGAACTTCAGGCAGTCATCGAGTCGTATTTTCGCCACCATGGTGGGGAGTTTCCGGCCTACACAAGTATTGTTGGCGGGGGCGATAACGCCACGATCCTGCACTACACCGAAAACCGCTCTTCTCTGACCTCGGGCGATTTGGTGTTGATCGATGCGGGCTGCGAGTACCATTTCTACGCGGCCGATATCACTCGAACATGGCCCGTATCTGGCAAGTTCGAAGGCGCGGGACGCGACGCCTATCAGGCGGTTTTGGAGGTTCAAGAAGCCTCGATCGCCGATGTGGTTGTCGGGCGGCCCTATAATGAACTTCAGGAGCGTTGCGTACGACGCTTGAGCCAGGTGCTCATTGATCTAAACGTGTTCAAGGGCTCAGTCGACGAGATCGTCGAGAAAGAATCCTATAAGCGCTACTACCCACATAATGTCGGCCATTGGCTGGGAATCGACGTGCATGATGTGGGCTCGTATTTTGACCAAAGCAAAGCGTGGCGGAAACTCGAACCCGGAATGGTGTTGACCATCGAACCGGGGCTCTATTTTCCAGCCCACGATGAAGCCGTGCCTCCTGAATTGAGGGGCGTGGGCATTCGAATTGAAGACGATATAGTGGTGACCGCCACCGGTGGGGAGAACCTCACTGCTGCGTGTCCTAAGAGCATTGAAGCTATCGAAAACATTATAGGCCAAGGCCTCTGAACCAAGGTAAAACCGATGAGTGATGATAACGATTGGGGACAACCGGATCCCGAGTTGCAGCAACCACAACAGCCCGCACCACAGGCTCCGAGCGTCGCTCCGCAGCCGGGTCAGATGCAGCAACAGACCAAGATCAAGCACACGCTTGAGACCAACGACATGATTCCGATTATCTTGTCGATCTTCTTGCCTGGAGTTGGCCATATCATGGCCGGCCAGACGATGAAGGGCCTTGCGATCATTGCAGGTGTGATCTTCACGTGTGGCGTGGGCTATACGATTTCGTTGCTCGTTGCTGCCGACGCTTATTTCGTCGTGATGTGCAAAAAAGACCGACCTGTCGGCGATTGGGAGTTCTTCCCAGACTATAATCGCTACATCTAAGATGAATCGTCTCGTTTTCATGGGTCTTTGTCTCGGGCTGAGCGGGTGTGAAAAAACCGCACCGCCCGCTCCGTCAACGACGAGTGCCGCAGAAATACCCGCTGTGGCGCCGATCGAGGCGATCGACAAGATCACTCCTCCACCGGAACGTCTCGCACTTCCGCTTCAGGTGGTCGGATTGCGCCTGCCCGAAGGCAGCGTCGGCGAAATGGAAACGGTGGATTTCTCAGAACCTGGCCCCGTGCCGCTCAGGGCCATCGGGGTGAATCTTTGCCAGACCGGCTGGTTCATTCAGGGGTATATCGAGCGCGAGGGTAAGCTCTTGACGACTCCTGGATTCCTGCTGGAGTTCGCGGAACTCAAGAGTGAGGGATTCCGTTACGACGTTCCGGGGGTCACGGGTTCCCATCTTTTTGTGGAGCTCAAGAAGCTCTCGCTGACCGAGGCCGTCGGAAAGATCAGTGTGATTGATGAGAATCAGAAGACCACGTTTTCAATGACGTTTGACGGGCCGCCGGTGGGTACACCTGCCCAGCCCGGGTTTTCAGCTCAGGGGTGTTTCACCACGGGCTTTTACCTGCTTCCGGATGGCGTTCAGGGCCCGGCGACGGCGGTCTACGATGGAAAAGACCTCTATTATGTCGGATTGCGTCTCAGCGAACAGCATAGCCTCGTGTTCATGCTCTCGTTGCGAAATGACCTGCGCACGCCGGGAAATGTCATCCAGGGAAGCCTGAAGAGGGTCGCCGATGACCTGAAAAAGTTTCCGTTCAGGGTTCTGCTTGAGACCAGGTCAAATTCGACGACCAAAAACAACGGCCCGATGCTCGAGACCAAACAGATCCCGGTCGAAGACGGCCTCGTTCGCGCGTCGTTCCTGACGAATGACGCAAAAGGCCCGCTGCGGATTGAATTCACTGATTTGGTGATTCCTGAATGGGACGGGCCGTTTTCGGGGCAGACCCTTAAGCGTGTTCAGGCAGAAGTGCTCTTTGTGACCGATCCCGCAAGCCCAGTGATTCCGGTGCCCTCGGCACCCAAGTGGATCACCCAACCCAAGCCTTAAAGCTCAGTTATCTTCGGGGGCCAGATTTTCGAATCGGGTGTGTGACGCAAAGAAACGCAGACGGACTGTGCCCAGGCTGCCGTTTCGATGTTTACCGATGATGATCTCGGCGACGCCTTTTTCTTCGGTCTCCGGATGATAGACCTCATCGCGGTAGATGAAGAGAATCAAGTCGGCGTCCTGCTCGATAGCGCCTGATTCACGCAAATCGCTCATCATTGGGCGTTTGTCAGCGCGTTGTTCAACACCACGGTTCAACTGTGCCAATGCGATGATCGGGATGTTGAGCTCTTTGGCGACGGCCTTGAGGTTACGTGAGATTTCGGAAATCTCTTGCTCGCGAGAATTGCTGTTTTTGGCGCTTCCACGCATCAGCTGAAGGTAATCGATGAAGATGATGCCGATATCGTGTTCAGCCTTCAGGCGCCTGACCTTGGAGCGGAACTCCATGATCGGCAGTGCTGGCGTATCATCGAGGAAGATTTTGGCTTCGCTGAGCGTACCCGCGGCCTTGATAAGGCGATTCCACTCTTGCTCGGTCATCTGGCCACGACGGAGCCGCGATTGATCGATATGGGCTTCAGAACACAACATTCGAATCGCCAATTGCTGATTCGACATTTCGAGGCTGAAGAACGCCGCTGGCGTATTTCGATGCAAAGCCGCATGCGTCAACATATTCAAGGTGGCGCTGGTTTTTCCCATCGCGGGTCGCGCCGCCAGAATGATCAAGTCCGAGCCCTGCCAACCCGCTGTGATTTCGTCGAGGTCGACGAATCCAGACGGAACGCCGGTGATATGTTCACTCTTCTGATAAAGCGCCTCGATCTGTCCGAAAGCCTCACGAACGACTTCTCGCATCGTCGAATAAGACCGCGCCGCTCCAGATTGGGTAATCTGGAAGAGCCGCTGTTCGGCCAGATCCATGAAGAGCTCAACGTCGTTCACATCGCCGTAACACTCTTCTACAAGCTCGTCCGATGTGCTGATGAAGGCACGCAACGAGGCCTTTCTGCGGACGATATTGGCGTAGTGTTCGACGTTGGCGGCCGAGGGAACTTCGCTGGACAGGCGAGCCAAAAAGTTCACGCCGCCGACGTTTTCAAGGAAGTCCGATGCGGAAAGGTGATCCGCCAACGTGATCATGTCGATCGCTTCGCCACGTGCATGCAGCAGGGCCATCGACCGAAAGACATGACGATGGCTTTCCCGGTAGAAGTCCTCGGCTTTGAGCCGTCCTTGGACTTCATCGAGCACTCGATTATCGAGCAAGATCGAGCCCAAAAGCGAGCGTTCCGCATCATCGTTATGAGGCGGGACTCGAATAGGGCTGTCGGAATTGGGAATAGATGCGGCCATAGCCAGACTTACTTGGCTACTCGCACATAGTCGTTGCGAACGAGGTAAACGACGTCTTGCATCGTTTCAAGGTCACTCACGAGACTCTTGTTCATGATGTCTGAGACGCGTGTGAAGTTGTAGACCAACTGGAACGTGTCCAAGAGTTCTGGCGTGAGGCTTCTCAAGGGGGGGAGAAGAGGTCTTTTGACTTCGAGCACATCGTCTGCCGAAGGCACATCGCCGCCGAGATTTCCGATCTCGTCGAGGATTCTCATGCCTTCCATCATGAGTCCTTCTGTGGACTCATTGATTTCGCTTTCGAACGATTCGTCGGTCGGATGCTCCAGCGAGAACGTGCCGTGCGTGTAACCCATGATGCGGTAGAACGCTTTATAGGGCGAAACGTCGACTTCGTCGTTGATCACAGCGAAGAAGACACGTCCTTCTCGGAGGTAGATTTTGGCGAAATCGTGATCACGATGGATGACAAAAACGCCGGACTTTTTGCTGGTAGAGAAAAGCTGAAGCAAATCGGGAAGTGGCACTTCTTCGATCAGACCGGATATCGATCCCGTGAGGGTCGCTCCAGTGGTTCGTGAAGCTGCACCGCGGTCAGAGAGCATTGCTCCCCCGCCACCACGAATGTCGCGTCCTGCCATCTCGTCGGCATCACGATGCACCAATTTGATGATATTTGTGCCCACGAGTATTCGGTCACCTTCCTTCAAGCGAGATTTTGTAACCTTCTCGCCGTTGACGAAGCTGCCGTTCGTGCTGCCGAAATCTTCAATGTAGATTTCGCCGCCATAAGTAGTAATGCGGGCGTGGCGTCGTGAGACCATGTCTTCGACCAGGACCATGTCCAAATCGCTAGACCGTCCAATTACGACCTCACCATCCATCTCAAGGGGGAATTCACCGCCCTGATACTTCCCCGAGATGAATTTAAGAACCCATCCGCCTGACTTTTTCGAATTCAATCTCGTCCTCGAACTCGCAAGGGGTCGGGACAGCAACTGTCCCGCACACACAAGGCAAAAACCTTGAATACGTTACGACTGGTATGCCATGCCGTCAAGATTCCCGGTGGTCGCGTCGCGTCGCATTTACCGGACAAAAGCGCCCAATTTCGTGTTGGAAAGTGACACAGAGAGCCTAGCGTGGAAAGTAGAAAGTTGATGATGGAGGTGTCGCCGTGCAGGTTGAGTTGATTCTTTTGATTGTGGGCAGCGTAACGCTGGTGGCAGGGAGCGCGCTCACACTGGTTGGATTGGCCACGATGCAGGCGAATCGGCAGCCTTCTCGGCAGAGTTTTCTGGCACCAGTACTGGCGATTGACACCCTCGATGCCGATCTCCGCGTGGCGTATTCCAAGACGATGGTCTTGGACGCACGCGCTTGCGCCGAGGATAGAAGTGTCGAAGAGAATGGGTTGGGGGCCGAGATTCGACGGTTGATTTTGGCGATTCAAGCCGCTCGCGGCCGCGGAGAGGACGTTCAGGTTGATCTCTTGGGGCTGGTTGAGCCGATCGGCGACTGGTGTGCGCAGAAAGAAAAGGTCCGCGCGTTGAGACTCCGGATCAAGAAAGAAGAAAGGCCGGACTAGCCGGCCTTTCGACTCTTACGCGTTCCCCAACTTAGAAGTAGATCGAAAGATTCAGCGAGATCGTCTCGGCCTGGCCACCGAAATCTCCTCCGTATGAGCCGGAGTCATCGGTGAACTGCATGGTCTGCCAGGCGTATTTGCCGCCGATTGCAATGTCGTCAAATCGGAAATTGGCTCCCAGACCCAGTCGAAGGGCTCCGCCACTTGATGCTTCGTCCAAGATTGCATCTCCCAACACGTATCCGCCGACTCCTGCATAAACGTAGGGTTCAAAGAAACCGCCAATCGTAGGCTGCAATTTCAGGTCACCGTAGATGCCATAAAAGGCAAGGTCGGTGCTGTTTTCTCCGTTGGGGTCGAATGAGTATCCGCCGCCATCCAGGCCGATCTCAAGCCCAATGTATTTTCCCTTGCCGCCCACGGCGACGTTCCAACCCACACCCGGCAACGCTTCGTCGCTGATGGTCTGCGAGGCGAATCCGCTGATGCCCACACCACCGGTGATGTAGATGTCCGTGCTGCTTCCTCCACTTCGAGCGGTTGAACGACCTGCAGGCGGAGCGTCTGTGACATAGACAGTGTCCGTATGCGAGCTGTGCGAGGGAGCCCTGTGGACGACTCGAGTGGGGCGGCTGCTTCGTCGGACGTAGGTCGTTCGTCGTGTGGTTGTATCGTAATGCCGATGGGTTGTTCCCGTTGTCCGCGCTGACCTGTTCACGCGAGTTGTCGTGGTGCGTGTGGCACCGGATCGACGCGAGGTCGTGGTCGTGGTCTTCTTGGACTTCTTCTTGGACTTCTTTTTTGATTTGGACGACGCGCGTTTGTGGGTGCGTTTACCGTCTTTCCCAGCTGAACTGAGGACACCGCCTGCGGCATGGGCATCTGTGATCGACAACGTCGCAATGGTCGGAATAGCCAGCCCAAGGGCTAGAGCGAAGGCGAGGATTTTTGATGTCGTGCTCATGATCAGCTCCATATCTCTATCGGGTACAAGCATTGGACCTCGTTCGTCCGTCAATATTCAATAAAACCGAATGTTTTTTTGATCACTTGATAAAGCCTACGCCTTCTCGGATTGCCAGAAACTACCGTCCATGACCATCCGCGTGATTCCATCGCTGACGGGTTCCGCATTCGCATAGGTATTGGGTGGGTAAAGTGGGTCACCTGGCAGCAATAAAGTGCCAGCTCCTTCGAGATTGTCGAAATGAGGAATGAGGCACGGAGGGACCTCACTGTTGGCCCACGTTAGGGCCGAGCCAGCAGAATCAAAGTCTGCAATTTGTTCCAAAGTCCGAATCGTCGGAGGGGCCAGCAAGATCTCGGAATCCCTGGCCAGGTCGAGCACTTCGCCTGGTGTGGCCCACATCGAGGCTGTGGTCTCAAGACTGTCGTGTTCGGCGATCTGTTCGCCCGGGGCGCGGGCAACAAAGAAACGGGTGTCGAATCGCTTAGGCTCACTGACCGGCGTGATCCAATGGGCGAAAAATGCCAGCTCAGCGAGGTCGAACTGAAGATCCTCGTGGCGCGCGACCTCCAACAGACTCATCTGTTGATTCTGGAGCTTTTCGCGGTATTCGCCGCGTTTTGCCGCGTCCAGCGCCTCGGAGTTCTTGCTGACAAGCAGAATTCCTGACTCTTCAAACGTCTCGCGGACAGCAGCCAAAAACAGACCAATCGCCTTCTCAGACGAGGTTCGGAGCATTTTAGCTGCCGCCTCGGGGCTGACGCCGCAGATCACGTCGCGATTTTCGGGATGAACGTCACCTGGATCGAGTTGACCGCCCGGATAGACCCATGCATTGGCCATGAATGACGAGCGCGAATGGCGGCGCAACAAGAACACTTCAAGTCGCGGCGAGTCGCGCAGGAGCATCACCGTTGCTGCGTCACGAACCGGCTGCATCTTCGTTTCCTTCAAGGGCAGGGACCGACTCGTTTGTGAGTTGTGCGGGTTCGGGACCCGCCAATTGTGGTTTTCGAGGCGCTTGATCGATGATCATGACCGAGACTTTTCGAAGTGCGAAAATTATGATCAGCACTAAGAGTGCAGCGACCGAGGTTCCTATCCAGACATTCATTCTTGCTCCAAGGCGCGAACCGCCCGCACAAGATCGTCGATGTGCTGATCTTGAACGTTAAGCATCTTAAGGGCGTTGTGAAGTTCTAGCAGATATTCGACGTTGGTGCCGCTCGGTCCGACCGAGTGAAGAATTTGTTCTGCCATTTTCGCGACCTCGTCGTCGCCCAAAAACTCGGGATTTTCTTCCGTGGCTCGGTAGACAAGAGCCTCTTGCGCAACAACCACCCCATCTTCGCGATAGACCGGCAGATTGAGGCGATCGTAGCCGCCTTGTTCTCGGATATCGAGAACCTCTAGAATTCTCGCCGATTGGGCGTCTGGAATCCGGTAGACGCGGCCCCAGGTCATTTCATCCTGAACGGCCACGAGCGTCACGACTCGTCCCGGCGAATTTGGTATGCCGCGGTGGTCGGTAGAGCCTTGCCAGAACCGCCGTGCCCAGCCTTGAATATAGCCGGTCTGGACTTCTTCGAAGTCGAAATCTGGTTTCCAAACGAGAGATCCGTAACCGAAGATCCACATGTGGCGTGCTCCCGTGGTGAACGTGCGTTAGATTAGAAGCCTAAGAGCCAGTACGGGTTTCATGGAAACGCTGACCATATATCAACTTCGAAGCCGGGGAGACCAGCATTTCGCCGCGGTTGAATCCACTCCAGGGATAGATGCGTTCTGCTCCTCCTTAGATTGGACTCTGCCCGCATACGAAGCGTTCATGCCGGAGAGCCCTCTCTACTTGCGAGCCGAGGGCGAGGGGTTTGTGAATCTGGCACGTGGATTCAATCCACGCATCGGTCGTTATTTTCAGCCGTTGGAATCGTCGTGGTGCCTTGCAAGTCCTTTTGTGGGACCCGACGTCGACGGACTGGTTGAGGCTTTTGCCCAAGATCTTCGCCCACCTTCGAGCGAGTGGGATCTTCTCTATCTGTCTGGGATCCCGACCTCAGGCCCCCTCTACGATGCGGTGGTACGGAATTTCGTCCCACATTGTCGCGTCGGCCTGGGCCACGAGACGCGCCGTTACGTTGCGAATCTACACGAGACATTGGACATCTACCTGTCGCACCGATCGTCAAAGATGCGGCATAATATGCGCAGGGCCTCCCGGCGTGCGGCTGAGAGCGGCGTGACCTACGAGTATCTTTCCGTGGTGAGCGAGGCCGAAGCCGACGGGTTATACGAGCGGATTTTGCGCGTCGAAGAGCGGTCTTGGAAAGGAATGGAAGGCACAGGAATTCTGGATGGGGGCATGAACACGTTCTACCGCCTGATGCTTCCAAGGCTTGCGCGCCGTGGGGCGTTGCGAGTTCTCTTTGCGCGTCACGCGGACACGGACATCGCCTTTGTGTTCGGTGGGCTCTTGGGCGACACGTACCGCGGCCTTCAAGTGTCGTTTGACGACAAGTACCGGGAGTTTGCGCTCGGCAACCTGATGCAGATGGGAATGATTGAACGCCTTTGTGACGAAGGCATCAAGCGTTACGACCTTGGTAGCGAGCTTGAGTACAAGTCGCGTTGGGCCGAAAACGTCCACAGCACCACAACTTTGTGGGTGTGGAGGAAGTAGGACCGACGTGGCCGAAGCCACGTCAAATCACTTGTCTTCTTTGGTGAGGTTGAGCTTGGCGAGGAGGATGTCGCCGAGTTTCCCGAACTTATCGTCGTTCGTGATCATCGGATCCTTGTACTCGCGTGGTGCGCGGTCGTTTCCACGTTGACCACCGCCGCCGCCCTTGGAGCGGTTATCGTCTCGTTTAGGCCGTCCACCACGATCACCTTGAGGCCGATCGCCTTGAGGACGTGCATTTTGCGGACGTTCTTTGCGCTCTGGACGTTCCTGACGAGGTGCTTCCGTACCTTCTGGAGGTGCGGGCAGGACGGCCTTGCGCGAGAATCCGATACGCAGGTTGCCGTTGTCTTCGCTCTTGACCTCGATGATCTTGACCTCGATCGAGTCACCGACCTTGAGGACCTGATTCAGGTTATCGATACGCTCGTGAGCGAGTTCGGTCTTGTGCAGCAAGCCTGAGTATCCACCAGCGATCGAAAGAAACGCTCCGTAGACCTGAATCGAGCGAACCCGTCCGATCACCACGTCACCGAGCTCTGGAGCCTTCTCGGCTTCTTCGTCGGCTGGAAGCAACGCACGGAACTTTTGAACACGCTCGATATTTTCGCGGATATGTCGTCGCAATCGCGGCTGCTGCGTCGCGCGGATGGCGCGTCGCATCAAGCGGTCAGCCTGTCGTGCCCAATCTTGCACTTTGGCGCCTTCGGCGTCAGGTGCGGCGGCGCGGTCCATGAGGACCTGAGCCAGATTATGCATCAACAATGCTGAAGCTGGATCGTCTTTGAGGCCACGTCGGTAGGCGTCTTCGGCTTTGCCGAGGTGTTTCTCAGCTTCTTTGTACCAGGTACCGCGTGCGTTCCATGAGGTTTCGCGTTCGCCAAACGACACAGCCTGATCCCACGCCTTTTCGCTGCCTTCGCGGTCTTCCAACCACAACGACTGAGCGAGCAAGGTGTAGAAGAAAGGGTCTTCTGGGAAATGCGACTCGATGGATTTGAGGAATTCGCTGACGGTCTTCGAAAACTCAGGTCGTGATTTCACGTCGTTGAGTTCGAACATCAAAACAGCGAAGCCGATTCGAATCAGATGCAAAAGGCGATGGTTTGGCGGTTCGTCTGTCGCGGCTTTATTGGCTTCGATGCCATCAAGCACGGACTTAAGCGCGTCATCGCTGCGTCCTTCACGTCGTGCGAGTTCCGCAGCGACGAAGAAGTATTCGATGTTGCGGTCGTCGGACTCAAGGCCCATGCGCACTACACGATCACCGACGTCTCGGAAGCCGAGCTTGAACGAGAGTTCAGCGACGGTCGGTCCGATTTCGGGGTATTTTGTCGCGTAGTCCATCAAACGACGGACTTCGGCTCCAACGCGCTTGAGCGCTGGACGTCCTTTGCCGCGGCGTGATTCGCTGGCCTCTTCGTTTCCAGCTTCGGACTCGTTGTCGCCATCACCTTCGTTGTCGTCGTCGCTGCTCTTGGCGTCTTCGACGGCCGAGGCGGCGATTTCTTCGTCTGTGGCGAGGTCGGCGTCGTCGCCTTCATCGTCTCCAGATTCGTCGGCTTTTGGCGCACTCGCAGTCGGTTCGGCAGCCTGGGCAATAGCCTCAGCAGGCGCTGGTTGAACTGCCCCTGCAGCGGGCTCAGTCGTTGGTGCTTCGGCTTCAGGGGCCGTAGCCTCAATTGCCGTGAGATCGTCGGTTTTTTCTTCAGTCATCGGTCGCTCCGGTAGGCCGCAGCGCTCTTACCGCAAAACGAAGGTTCGATGCAAGAGCGGGGACGGCTTGCTACGTTTTGTCAGGCCACCTACTCTCTGTCCATGCGATTAAGGCCAATTTTTGTTCTCTGGGCGTTTTCATTTCTGGTTGCCTGTTCGACCGACCAGTGTTCGTGCACGGGATATGAGCAGCGCGCGTTTCCATCCCGGGCTCTGGATGCCACCGTGCCTGCGGCTGGTCAGGCTCGTGTGACCGCATCAGGGCTAAAATTTGTCGAAGCTCAGGTGCCTTATCTAATCGATCAATTTCTGCCCGGCGGGTTGAATTTCTGCATTCCGCAGGACACGTCGGGCAACCCTGACATCTGTGTGGCGAGCACCTGCCCTAGTGGAGCGGCAGGATGTCCGATCGATTTGACGATCGTCGACCAACATATCATTCCCAAACCACCCAATGAGCTCGAGGTCTCGATCACGATCGGTGATGTCGATGATCGGTTGAATTTTGATTATGGAACCTTCGTTGGAACGGTGAATTGTTACGTTCAGCTCTTCAAGAAGGGGTCGTCGGAAGCCACTGCCGCTGAGGTCGTGGGCACCATTCCTATCGGGTTGAATGTCGACGGGGCGAGTCCGACCAAGGAACTTCGGGTCGACGTCGGCGAAGCCGTCGTCAATTTAGATGACGTGGATTTCAAGATTCACGGCCGTGGGAATGTCGGCGACACGATCGCTTGCGAGGGCGCAGGCCTTGTCCGAGGCCTTTTTCGAGGAATGATCGAGTCTGAGATTCGCAAGATCTTAAAGGACACCGTTGGGGGCATCGCTGACGAACAATTATGTCGCCGCTGTGGAACGGGTTTCGATGCTTGTTCAACAGGAGCCTGTGAGGACGGAATTTGTAGATATCCAAGCGATATTTGCGTGCCCAGACCCATGGGGGCCGAGGGGCGGCTGAACCTTGGGTCGCTGCTTGCGCCTTATACCGAGGAACCGAACGCCTCGGTGGACGTTTTGGTCAAAGCGGGCGACCTCGCCAAAGTAGACACCGGTGTCAGCGTCGGTCTGCGCGCGGGATTTGAGCCCAATGCCTTTGCCCAATGTATTCCGGTCGACCCCACAAAACGGCCTTCATCAGCAGCCGTACCGCTATCAACGGTCATCAACGCCGATCGCGACCCGGACAATCAACCCTTTCATTTGGGAATAGGTATCCATAAACGCGCCATCGAGCACATGTTGTGGTCGACGTGGGCGAGCGGGGCCGCGTGTCTGAACGTGGGAAGTGAAACCGTGATGTTGTTGTCGACGGGCACGTTTCAACTGGCGGTTCCCAGCCTCAAGGATATTGGGCCATCGGGTCGCACAGCCACACTGGTTGTGGTGCCGCAGAAGGCACCGACGATTGAGCTTGGTGCCAACACGATCACGCAGGCCAATGGCTCCTACACGATCAGCGAACCTCTCTTGATTTTGAAATGGCCTGACTTGGATTTCCACGTCTTTGGGTACGCTCAGGACCGGATGTTGCGCCTCTTTAGCATTCGCGTGGATCTGGAACTTCCGGTGGCACTGAGTCCCGACGGAGATGGAAACCTGATTCCAGTCATGGGAGCGATCGAAGATGCCATTCGTAATGTCCGGCCTCGCCGAACGGAATTGATCGCCGAAGGCCCACAGCGGATTTTGGACCTTGTGCCGACTCTGATTGGATTTGCGGCGCCACAACTGGCGAGCGCGATCCCAGAATCCATCGCCATTCCAGAATTCCTCGGCTTTCGCCTCGACCTGCAACAGGGCGATGTTCGTGGCGCCGACGGCAATGATTTTCTGGCAGCATTTGCCACCTTGGCTCGGACGACTCAGGCGTTCACGCTTGGCGTCGATACGTTCGTAAGTCAGGTGGAATTGGACATGACGAACCGCTCTCCATCAGGTCTTGTGCGGCCCCGCATCGATTTACGCGCAGGCGGGCTTGGTCTGGATTTGGCCCCGATCGCCACTGAATTCCAATGGCGAGTGGATGGCGGATTTTGGAGCATGTTCCATGCGGGACCAGAGCTATCGATCACAAACCCGGTGTTGAGCCTGCCCGGCATTCATAGGATCGAGGTTCGCGCTCGCATCGTGAGTGAGCCGACCAGCCTGGATCGAAGCCCGGCGACATTTGAAGTCACGATTGAGGAGCCCACACCTGTGTTGACCCCGATCGCCAGCACAGACGCCGCAGATGATGTCGACACCGCCATTATTGACCATCTTGAGACATCCTCTGATCCGCCGAAAGTGGACCGGGCAGGTGGGTGTTCGTCCATCGACGCTGGAGCCGGGTGGTGGTTGCCGATTCTGGGGCTTTTTATGTGGCGGCGGCGCCGATCCAGCTTGGGATTCCTGCCTATCTTATGCGTGGTCCTATTTTGGGGCTGCAAAGGTGACGTCACGACCAACGCGACGACTCGTTGTTTTGGTCCTGAGTGTTCAGTCGATCAGGCGTGTGGGGTGGATGCTGATTGCAATGGCATCTGTCCTGCGGGGACCACCGGTATTTGTGAAGCCGACAAATGCCAATGTGTTCGGGCTTGCGACGGCGGTTGCAAGGAAAACGAGTTTTGTTGCATCGGCTCGAGCGCCTGTGTTCCATCGGCGCCAACCTGCGATCAGGCATGTGAGGCTGGCTACGAGTCGCGCGTGGTCGGAACCCCGAATCGTGAAACCTGTGAAGTTGATGGAGGAGCCTGTCAGTGCCTGCCATTGCCTCCGATCCCAATTGGCGTTCATGGGCAACAGCTTTCGGTGGATTCCAAGGCAGGGGTCACGGTTGTCGCGACGTATAACCGCACCTATGGCGACCTGATGATTGGGCGACTCGAGGCTGACGGCGCCTTGACTTGGCAATTTGTCGACGGAATGCCGACAAGCGGAGCCATCACGGGAGACCCAACCGGATGGCGCGGAGGTCGAGAGGAGCGCGGTCCCAACGTGGGTACGCATTCTGCTGTCGCCATCGATGATGGGGGCATGATCCACATGGTCTACCGCGACGAAGATGCCAAAGGGCTGAAGTACGCCCGCGGGGTGTTTGGCTCGGCCTTCGAGACTGGGATTCTTGAGGCCGATGGTGATCCACTTTGGGTTTCTGCCGTGCTCATCGGGACCGAGTTGCACGTGATTTACGGCGTCGATGGCGTGGCCGGAAAATCGATTCTTCGTCACGCAACGCTGTCGATTTCGGGTCCGGTTGAAGGAGCAGCCTCGTTCATCACGGTGGCCGAGGCCAACGTGGACGCCACACAGAGCAAGGATTTCCTGAGGCGTCAGGGCATGTTTGGTGACCTGTCTTCCACACCACAAGGCGGCCTCCTGGCCGTTTGGTACGATGGAATCTCAAGGCGAATCGGTCGGAGTGTCTTTGACGGTACCTGGGCCGAACCGACTTATCTGGCGGTGGGTACAGGCCCTTACGCGGCGGGGGCAGTGGATGCCGAAGGCTTGGTTCATCTGGCATTCATGTCAGGCAACGGACTTCGTTATTCTCGGTTTGGAGGCGAGCTGCGAACGTCGCTGATCCACGATGGCCGTCGCGATGGCGGTGAATATTATGCCGGGCCGATTGGGGAAGACGTGGATATCCGCGTGGGAGCGGGGGATTCGGTCCGCGTGGTATTTCAGGACGCATTTGATCATGCGCTCTACGAGGCGAAGTGGAATTCGGAGTCATTCGACCTGTCTAAAGTGCCGCTTCCACCAAACGAGGCGGGCGGCTTCTACGTCACATTTTCTCGAGATTCAGACTTTTTTGCGGACTGGCTGGTCGATCGGACTCAAGAACCGTGGGGTCGAGTCAGGGTTTTGCCTTTGTCGCTATGAAAGGTGTCTCTTGCTCAGTACGAAACTGTTGGCTAGCTTGCCGCATCTGAAATGCCTCGCATCCTAATCCAAAGGTTTCCCGTGTCGCGCCCACCCGTAATTTCCTATTCGCAGATGAATCCCCCCCGTCCAACTTTTGAAGGGTTGAAGGCGGCGTACCAAGAAATCACTGCTGCCTTTGATAAGGCAACGACTGATGAAGGCAGACTTGAAGCCGTCATGATGTGGGACCGCAATCGCCGTTCCTTCACGACCTGGCACTCGATCGTTGGGCTTAGATTTGCTCAGAATACCAAAGACGAAAAAGCGAAATCCGATCGTGAGTTCGGTGATGAGTTGTCACCCAAGGTGACTGAACTTAACGTGAATATGATGCGCAAGTTGCTTGCGTCAGAGCACCGCCCGGCGCTCGAAAAGGCCGTCGGAACACACGCATTTTTGTTGTGGACGTCTGAAGTCACAACTTATGAACCCGTGATTCAAGACGACTTGGTCACCGAGAACAAACTCACGGCTAAACATACCGAATTGGTGGCTTCGGCCGAAATCAATTTCGACGGTGAAGTCTATAATCTGTCAGGACTTGGCAAATTCACAGAGGTCGCAGACCGCGATATTCGCCATCGTTCGACGAAAGCCCGGTGGGATTGGGTCGCTGAGCACGCCGAAGAATTCGACAGCAATTATGATGACCTTGTGAAGGTTCGTCATGGCATGGCCCAAAAGCTTGGCTACGACAACTACATCGACCTTGGTTATCGCCGCATGACGCGCGTCGATTACACGCAAAATGACGTCGAAGTGTTTCGTAAGCAGGTCGTTGAACATGTGGTGCCGCTGGTGGCAGAAATGTACAAGGACCAAAAAGAGCGCCTTGGCGTCGAGCCCTTGATGGCATGGGACGAACCGGTCTACGACCTTAGCGGGAACCCCCGTCCTATTGGTGGTGTCGCCGAACTGACTGTCGCCGCAGGCAAGATGTTTGATGCGATGAATCCGGAACTCGGCTCGTTTTACCACCTGATGGCCGACAACGGTTTGCTCGACCTGGACACTCGTCCCAGCAAGGCTGGTGGCGGTTTCTGCACTTCCTTCGAGGATTATGGCGTGCCGTTCATCTTTGCGAACTTTAACGGTTCCAAGCATGACGCCGAAGTCTTCACTCACGAGATGGGACATGCGTTCCAATGTTATGTGAGCATGGAAAAGCAACTCTCCGACTATATTTGGCCGACTTTTGAGTCGTGCGAGATCCATTCGATGAGCCTCGAGTTCTTCACGTGGCCGCATATGGACCTGTTTTTCGGAGACGACGCCGATCGTTTCAAGAAAATCCACCTTGCTGGTTCGCTGAGCTTCTTGCCGTATGGCGTAGCCGTGGACCATTTTCAGCATCTTGTGTACGCGAAACCCGAAGCGACTCCTGCCGAACGCCGCGAGATGTGGTTGGAGATGGAAGCACTCTATCTTCCTTGGCACCAATGGGGCGATATTGACCACGGCGCTGCTGGTGGCCGTTGGCATCTGCAAAGCCATATTTTTTCGACACCCTTCTATTATATTGATTACGTCCTCGCGATGACCTGTGCGCTTCAGTTCTGGGACCGCATGCAGACGGATTATGAGGGCGCGCTCGCCGAGTATGTCACGCTGTGCAAACGTGGTGGTGAAGCGCCATTTCAGACGCTCGCACGTTCGGCAAATCTGACTTCGCCGTTTGAGGCAGGATGTCTGGAAGGCGCCGTGGCTAGGGCTCGAGATTTCTTAGGGTATTAGTCCTTAAGGTTCAATATCCACGCGATATCTGGGCAGTTAATGTGTCATTATTTTGACGCATTTGCTGCCTTTTTTGTTTTTTTTGCGCAGATCGTTTCCAACCTCTGTTTGTGAGGCCTGTTTTATGAGACATGTGCGATCGATTACGTATGAGATGAACGGAGAATTTAGATGAAGCGATATTTTTGGTTTCTGCAGGTTCTATGTCTGCTCCTGAGTGCAACGCTTGGGGACATCGCCTTTGCCGAAGGGTCGGCGGAAGTTGGTGCGAACCAGCGCGTTCGAAGCAGCACAGATTTTTATGTCGACATCGTGGATGCGAGGACGGAGCGCATCCGATGGACGGGCAATGGAACGCTCACTGTGCGGTCTCCGGCAGGTAATGTCGTGGGTGTGTTGTTGGGGGCCGGCCTTCTGGATCGAACCACGATTCCGTTGGACACGATTGGTAACGGTGCCTACCGCGTCACCATGGGTTCGAATCAGGGTAATAACAGTTGGGATGTTGAAGTCACCAATCAGACGGTTGTGGGCGGGCGGCTTTACGCCACTCAGTGGAATTTTGACACCAACTCGTTCAACTCATCGGCTTCGATGAACGCCAGCTTTTATGCGTTGACGCCAGGTGGTGCTCCTAACAGCGATGCCATCATGCAGGTTCGTTTCGACGGCCTAAGCGGTTACGTCTATTCCATCGGAATGAACGCTGACGGCATCGCCGGCGCGAACAGTCGCAGCACCCCTGAGGCGGGTAATACGTTCACACCTTTGTACAAACTTTATGTGAATCCACCCTCCGTTTCGCTGGGTGGCGCACTCGTCCCGACCTTGTCGAACTTCCAATTTGCTCCGGCCAATGCCTGTAGCGCTGCGGCATCCGGTGGCGACGATGGCATTTTCTCGTTCTCGTCTGATGCGGACGGCAAATACAAGATCATCTGTGACCTGAACAAGGACGGGATCTTTGACATCTCAAGCAACGACGACCTGTTGCTGAGTGGCGATGCCGTCACGGGCACCAATACGGTATTGTGGAACGCCACAACCGAAGCCGGTGGGCTTGTCGCCTCGGACACTTACTCATGCCAGGGATTCCTGACCGTGGGCGAGGTTCATTTTGTGGGTACGGACATGGAGACCAGCTACCAGGGGCTTCGCATGTTCAGCTACGATCGCGCGACCGCCGTCCGAACTGGGAAACCCATGTTCTGGAACGACACGTTGCTGCAAGGCAACGCCCTCACGATGCCAAACGGTCAAGTTGGGCTTGAGACCTCGGGGCCAAATGGCCTTATGTCCGGGATTTACGCTGACGCTGCAGTCGCTAACACCAATGCTCGGGCCTGGGGAAATTTCTCTTCGAACAGCAAAGGAAACGACGCCCTCTTGGATACCTGGGGATTTGCGCAGTCCTCGAACACTCAACAGGTCTCGATTCAAATCCTTGATCCAGCGTTGGACACGGACATGGATACTCTTGTTGATGTCGACGAAATTTGCCTCTACGGCACGGACCCTAACGACACCGATACCGATAATGACACCATCGACGACGGCGTTGAGGTTGCGAATGGCTGGGATCCACTCGACCCCTGCGATCCGATCTACGGCGCGACTTGTGGAATCACGATCACGATTACAGCCCCTGCCAACAACCTTCTCACCAACGATAATACGCAGGCCGTCACGGGTGTGACTTCTCCGCTTTTGCTCGTGACGCTGACCGTTAACGGCGTCGTGGTAGGAACCACAACCAGTGACATCAACGGAAACTACACCTTCACGGAGGCCGTTGTTGGTGCGTTGGCAGATGGCGCGAACGTGCTCGTAACGTCGGTTTCAGGAACTCAATCGGGTTCGAAAACCGCAACGGTGAACATCACGGTGGATACGATTGCACCTGTGGTGACTTTGGTTACTCCCGCAAATGGCTTGGTCACGAACCTGACCTCAGTGCCGGCATCGGGAACGACGACACCAAACACATTGGTTGAGCTCTTTGTCGACGGCGTTTCTGTTGGCACGACGACTTCGGATGCTGCCGGTGCATACAGCTTCACTGCTGCACAGACCGGCGTGTTGACGGACGGAACTCACGTATTCCGAGCCGCTGTCACGGATGCTGCCGGCAACGTTGGCGCTGCTACGAATACGATTACCGTCGACACGCTTGATCCTCTTTTGACGTTGGTCAATCCAGCAGATGGTCTAGTGACCAACCAAACGTCACACCCTGCGGCTGGTGTTACGGAGTCGTTGACTGATGTTGAGCTTTTTGTCGACGGCGTGTCGGTGGGAGTCACTACTTCCAACGCAGCTGGGCTTTACAGCTTCACAGCCGCTCAAACGGGCGCGTTGATGGACGGAAGTCATACTTTCAAAGCAGTTGCGACGGATGCCGCGGGTAATACCACCGAGGTCACGAACACGATCCTCGTGGATACGACGGAACCAACCGTGGTGATCACGGCTCCAGCACTTGCCGCAACGACTCCGCTCACCACGACAGTGACAGGCACCACCGAGGCAGACGCCACGGTAACTGTCACCATCGACAGTGGTTTGCCAAGCGAGCAGGTGTTCAACACGACCGCTGATGCAAACGGTGATTTCTCGGCTGACGTGACCGTGGCTGAAGGCCCGCATACCATTGACGTCCTTGCTGTGGATCCCGCGACCAATTCGGCAACAGCGACTTCTACGTTCTCGGCCTTTGCGGTCGCGCTTGACCTCGATACGCCTGCAGACGGTTCTGTTGTGATCAACGATCGTCCTGCGATTTCTGGAACAACCGAGCCAGGTCTGACGGTCACAATCGTGGTCGACCAAGGCCTTGCTTCGGAAGAGACCATCACCGCGACCGCTGACGGGAACGGCGATTTCTATCTCTTCCCGCTCGTGGCACTTGCCGATGGCATGCACACCGTGACCGCGACCGTGACCGACCCAATCTCGGGAGCGGTCGTCTCGAAAACCAATACGTTTGAGGTCGATGCTGTGGGCCTTGGAGTGGCTATCGTGGCTCCTGTTCAAGGCGCGACGACAAACGATTCCACACCAGACATCACCGGAACCACAGTGCAAAACACTCTGGTGACGGTGGTCGTGAACCCAGGCACAGCCGACGAAGAAACTCTGACGACAACTTCGGACACAAACGGCGACTGGACCGTAACGCCGACAGCCTTGGCTGACGGAAGTCATGAAGCCACCGCGAGTGTGTCGACCCTCAACGGAACGATTTCTACCGCTTCCGTTAACTTCGTGGTCGATACGATGCTGGAAATTTCGATCTTGAGCCCACCAACAGGTGCTGTCGTTTCTGCGCCGGTTTCGGTCGTAGGCGGCCAGACTGAAGGCATGGCGACCGTGTCGGTCGAAATCGACGGAACCACCTATGTTGCCACGGTATCACCAACTGGTTATTGGGAAGTCGCGTTGACGACACCCCTTGGAGACGGCGCTCATACCGTTATCGCAACTGCGACTGACCTCGCCGGAAATACGGCTACGGCTCAGTCGACGTTCGATGTCGACACGACGCTTCCCTTTGTCATGATTTCGACACCGGTACCCGGTTCGGAATTGAACATGACGCCAACCGTAGTCGGCCAGGCTGACGCGAACGCGACCGTCAAGATTCTGGTGGACGGCGTCGACTCAGGTACCGTCACCGCAGATGCCAACGGGGATTGGACTTACGATTTCCCAGCGGATCTTGCGGACGGCGAATATGAAGTCGTCGCACAGGTCGAAGACGCAGGAAAAACGGGTGAAGCCACCACGACGTTCACGATCGACACGACGATCGACCTCACGGTCGACTCTCCAGTGGCTGGCAGCACGATCAGCAATCCGAACCCTGTCCTCACCGGTGTTACCGATCCAGGCGCGCTTGTTACTGTGACGCAAAACGGCACGACAAGCACAGTGGTTGCCGATGGGTCTGGTCAGTGGAGCGTCTTGCTCTCCGCACCATTCACGGCAGACGCTGACGGTGAGTTCACCGTCGATGTGACTGCCACGGACGCCGCTGGAAACACCGAGACTGTGACGCACACCTTCTTTGTGGATGATGGCGCACCCGGAGTCCGAATCACGACTCCAGATAATGCTGTGACCACCAACGATCCAACGATCCCAATCATTGGAATCACCGAGCCAAACTTGGCCGTCGTGGTTGTTATCGACCAAGGCCTCCCAAGTGAGCAGACCCTGACCGCAACGTCAGATGCCAACGGCTTCTTCACCGTCACCCCAGCAGCTTTGGCTGATGGACGTCACACCATTAAGGCAACTGCTACTGACGCTGCCGGCAATATCGGCGTGGATAACGTCGAGTTTATCGTCGACACCCGTTCGCCTGACCTTGTGATTCTGACGCCAGCGGAAGCAAGCGTTTTTGCATCGGGTCCAGTGACGGTCACAGGTTCAGCTGAGGCTAACGCCGTGATTCAGGTTTTTGTGAACGGCGTCGCGCTTGGGTCTGCTCAGGCAAACGCAAACGGTGAGTGGTCGATCGAAGTCCCTGCAGAGACCGACGGAATCTACGACGTTCGCGCTCGTACTACCGATGCGGCCAATAACGTGGCTGAAGATGAAGTTCGATTCACCATCAAGTCGCCATCGGTTGTGACGATCGATCAACCGCTTGATGGGGCAACCTTGGTTTCGGGCGACATCGCAGTGACGGGCACCGCAACTCCCGGAGAAGTCGTTACGATTTCGCTCGACGGGACTGTGGTCGGAACCGCGACGGCCGACACGAACGGTGACTGGACCTTGTCGTTGACCGATGTCAGCGAAGGTCCTCACACGATCGTTGCCACGGGTGAAGATGGTGGAACGGACACGGTGAACGTGACCGTCGCGCTAAACGCACCGGTGGTCACCATCACGAGCCCTGCCAATGGTGATACTGTTGGCGGCACCACGACAGTGACCGGCACGGCCGGCCCAGGAGTCGACGTTGACGTGTATGTTGACGATGTTCTCGTGGGCACTGCGACAGCCGATGAAAACGGCGACTGGACGTTTGAAATCGGTCCTCTGGAAGACGGTGATCACACCGTCGAAGGACGAACCACAGATGACCTGGGTCGCGAAGGCTCCTCAGGTGCTGTGACCTTTACGGTCGACACCATTCCTCCAGTCGTGACGGTTTTGAATCCGACTCCTGGCGGCGTGTACCCGACGACACCACCCATCACGGGAACCGGTGAGCCAGGAACGACCGTCATCGTGACGATCGATGGCGGTACTCCAATCGAGACCACCGTCGGCGCAGACGGAACGTGGTCGATCGATCCGGGTGAACTCGGACCGGGCGAACACACGATTACGGTCAAGGGTCGCGATGAAGCAGGTAACGAGTCGGAGCTTGAGACGATCACCTTCACCATTGGTGACATGTTGGATTACGAAATCCAGGGTGGATGCTCAACGACTCCTGGCTTCCCAGACCTAAGCCTCTTGGCTCTCGGTTTGGCAGGACTCTTCTTTCGCCGTCGCAAGGGCTAGTCCTTTACGTTGATGCTAAAAGCCGCGCCTTCGGGCGCGGCTTTTTTTTGTCCAAAACGCAGTGATATCGTCTTGAGGCTGGAACCCGTCGCGCGCGTTCGTGTTTCAATTTCTCATAATATTATTTGAGGGATCCGATACAGCCCTCGCGGTCCAGACGTCAGATTGACCTTTGGCCGGGGTCACGAATCGTGTACGAATTAAGGAGTTTCCGACCGGAGAATATATGTTCGTCCTCGTGATTAATTGTGGCTCGTCCTCTCTAAAATCTTCGATCATCGATCCCGCTTCGGGAAAACGATCGGTATCGGTGGCTGTTGAACGCATCGGTTCAGCCGCTCGAATGCGCATCGATCTTGGGGAGTGGACATCCATTGAAGCCGCGAATTGCGAGACCGCGCTCTCACACGTTCTGCCTTTGATGCTGGAGCGAGTCGGCGGAAAGATCGACGCGGTGGGACATCGAGTTGTGCACGGAGGGGTCGCCTTCGACAGGCCCGTTATTATTGATGCGTCGGTGATTGCGGCCGTCGAATCGTGTGTCCCATTGGCACCACTTCATAATCCGGCAAATTTAGCTGGAATTCACGCTGCCATGCGACATCTGCCCGATGTCGTTCATGTTGCTGTTTTTGACACCGCGTTTCATTCGACTTTGCCGCGCCGAGCTCGCGAGTACGCGATTCCTCACGACTTGGCGAAAGCCAAGAATTACCGTCGTTTCGGATTTCACGGGATTTCCCACCAATATGTGGCTCAGGCCACCGCGGATTGGCTCGAAGACGACTTGCGAAACCTGAGGCTGATTACCTGTCACCTTGGTAATGGCGCCAGCGTCGCGGCGGTTGAGTACGGTCGTTCGGTCGAGACTTCAATGGGCATGACGCCGCTCGAGGGCCTCGTCATGGGGACACGAAGCGGCGACATCGATCCCGGAATTTTGATCCAAATGATGCGCGATGGCATGAGCGTCGACGAATTGGACGATTTTCTGAATAAGGAGTGCGGTCTTGCTGGCCTGAGCGGGGTGGGCAACGACATGAGGGATATCGAAGAACGTGCCGCTAATGGCGACGAAAATTGCCGGCTGGCGATTCAAGTTTTTGCCCATCGTGTCCGAAAATACATCGGTGCCTATGCGGCCGTGATGGGAGGCGTGGACGCCATCGTATTTACCGCGGGCATCGGAGAAAACGCGAGCGAACTACGTCATCGAATTGCGCAGCGTTTGAATTTCATGGGCTGTGTCATCGATGAAGATAAAAACCGTGACGCCCATGTGAACTACGACGATCCCATCGCGGACTTGTCGACGCGAAACAGTCGCGTCCGACTTCTGGCGGTGGCCACGGATGAGTCGTTCCAAATCGCTCGGGAAACCACAAAAGTCGTCAAAGAAACGGGGCGGCAACATAATGGGCGAACCATTCCGGTCGCGGTGTCTGCCCGCCACGTGCATCTGACGCAAGAGGCGGTCGAGGCGCTCTTTGGTCCCGGTTATCAGCTCACCGAACGCAACCCGTTGAGCCAGCCTGGGCAATTTGCCTGCAATGAAACCGTCACGATCGTGGGACCCAAACGCCAGCTGGAAAAAGTGCGCATTTTGGGGCCGGTTCGGCCCGAGTCTCAGGTTGAGATTTCGCGAACAGACGAGTTCTTTTTGGGCCTCGATGCCCCCGTACGCGCTTCTGGTGACGTCGCAAATACCCCAGGATGTGTGTTGATTGGCGCTCATGGGAAGCACGAGCTGAAACAGGGGGTGATTTGCGCCTGGAGGCATATTCACATGCATCCCGACGACGCCGAGTATTTTGGCGTCGCAGACAAGGACGTCGTTGAAGTCGGCATCGACGGCACCGGGCGAGGTCTTGTTTTTGGAGATGTCTTGGTGCGTGTGTCGCCGAAATACAAATTGGAGATGCATATCGACACAGACGAGGGCAACGCCGCAGAGCTCAACTCGGGGGCCGAGGGAGCTCTTGTGTCGACGCCCGGCCAGGCTCACCTGACCAGACGTCGGACAAAATACGACGTGGTAACCTAGGTCTAGCGGCTTCGTCGTCGGAAAAAGAGGCCGACTAAGAGCAGGCCCATCGCGGCAAAACCGCTTCCTGCGGCCGTCGTGCAACCGTCATCGTCCAAACTTGTCGTGTTGTTTGTCGGGTTGGTTGTGCCGTTATTCGTCGAATTATTCGTGGTGTTATTCACGGGATTATTGGTCGAATTATTCGTGGTGTTGTTCACAGAATTATTGGTCGAAGTCCCCATGTCGGCCTCGCCCATGTCTTCGCCCCCCATGTCCTCAACGCCGACATCCCCGCCGCCAGCGACGATTCGAATATCCGCGCATTGGTAATAAAGGTCGTTCCCGTCGCCGTATGGGGCCTTGTCCGTCATGACCTGGACCACCTGAAGGGTGCAGTTTTCGCAAAGCGTATCGGGGACGGTGATGTCGAACGTATTCACGCCGCCGTCGCTGTCGGCGATGTCGTCATAAAGCACCGAAGGGCCTGTGTAAAAATCGGTGAAACTCGCCGGTTCAACAAAATCGTCCTGTCCGTCGTCATCAAACGAAATTCTGAAATGGCCGGGGTGATTCACTGTCTCACGCCAGGTGACGGTGACGGTTTCACCCGCCACAAGTTCGGTGACCACGTCACCACGTACACTTCCGGCTGGCCCACACGGACTGGCCTTTTGCGCGGTGGCTCGGGCAGTCGGGTAGTCGAGTGCAATGTGTGCATAGGCTGGCGAAGCGACCATGATCGCAAGGGTAGCCAGAGTGAGCGAGGTCAAACGAGACATATAAACTCCGTAAGTTGAAAAAACAGGCTAGCCTCTGCGGGCGTTCAACTCAACCGGCTACCCGCAAATCCCCAACCGTGATAGCTGTCTTGGCCATGATTCGAGATGAAAAGCCCGACAAAATTGATTGGCTCGCCGCGGGAATTCTCTCTCTGGGAGCGCTGGCATTATTGCTCGCGACCATGGATATCGGCATCACCCGCGACGAGAGTTTCTACTTTCATGCGGCTCACCAATACATCGGTTGGTTCGAGGGGCTCTGGACTCATTTGAGCACGGGACATCTTTCCGAAAGCTTCACGAAAGCCGATGTCGATCGCTTTTGGTCGTATAATCCCGAACATCCGGTCGTGATGAAGAGCCTTTTTGCGCTCAGCCACAAACTGTTTCACGACAAGCTTGAGTGGATGACCGACAGCACCGCTTTTCGCCTCCCTGGAGCGCTGAGCGCCTCAGCACTTGTCGGCCTCGTGTTCATCTGGACTCGGCAGCTCGCAGGCCGTAGCGCCGGTCTGGTGGCGGCTGCGGCCATTCTGTTTCAACCTCGATTCTTCTTTCACGCGCACATGGCGTGTTTTGACGTACCCATCACCTTTTTTTGGTTTGCGGTCGTCTACGCCTACTGGCGGAGCTTCGACTCCAAGAAATGGGCCATTGGCGCTGGAATCCTCTGGGGGTTGGCGCTCGGGATTAAGCTGAATGCTTTTTTTATCCCCTTTGTTCTGGGCGGCCATTGGGTGTTGGCTAACGCGCGGCTATTGGGCAAAAAAGACGGCCAATGGTCGCGTCCAAAGTTTCCCTGGGTTTTTGTCTCGATGTTGTTCATCGGGACGGTGCTCTTTTTTGGCCTCTGGCCACGGCATTGGTTCGACACCGTGAATCGTGTTGAGTGGTACCTAAATTTTCACCTCAAACACGTTCACTATTTCGTAAATTATTTTGGTCAAAACCTGCAAAAACCTCCCTTCCCCATGTCATTTCCGTGGGTCATGACGTTGGTGACCGTTCCACTCACGATTCTCGCTTCCGCGGCGCTCGGCGTTGTGGGGTGGGTTCAAGAGCGCGATGTGACGGGAGCAGCCAAATCGCTCTGGCACGATCTGAAAGCCCGCGAGTGGTTTCGTTCGGACGTCGATGGCAGGGGGACCGGACTTTTACTTTTGATGAACGCGCTCTTTCCAATCGCGCTGATTTCGGTGCCCTCGACACCGATTTTTGGTGGTACCAAACACTGGATGCCTGCCATGCCCTTTTTGGCGATAATGTCCGGCGTTGGTGTTGCCTATGCCGCTGCGCTGCTCAGCAAAGGTCGAGACACCTGGCGGCCGCGCGCCATGGTGGTTTTGGGGGCGCTGGTTGTTTCTTCGGCGATGCTCCAAACTGCCCATATTCAGCCTTTCGGGACGTCCTATTACAACGAAGCAATTGGCTCCGTGAGGGGCGCCGCCGATGCCGGGATGATGCGGCAGTTTTGGGGGTATTCAAGCCGTCAGGCGCTGCCCTGGATCAACGAAAATGCCCCCCAGCGTGCGACGGTGTTCATCCATAATACGACGAGTTTTGCGTGGGGTACTTACCGTCGAGAGAAGTTAGTGCGACAAGATTTACGTGCGACCTCGATGGAAGGTTCTCAATTTGCGTTGTTCGAACATCAAAAAGCGTTTCAGTTCAACCTGATCGATCTGTGGGACATTTATGAGACACGCACTCCGGTTCATGTGATTGACGTCGACGGTGTGCCTATCTTGAGCGTGTTCAAACGCGCGGAAAAGAAATGACCATGTTCAAGCGAATCTGAAACGGCAAAATGGAAGCGAGTCATGGCGATAGAACACAAATTAATCCTCACGACATTTGATGCCGCGAAATTATGTAATGCCAATATCACCTCGATCAAAAATTGGATCGAGAAAGGCGAGATCGAGGCGTTTCGTACGCCAGGCGGGCACTTCCGCATCGAGCGCCGGGCTCTGAGCGACTTCCTCGATCGTCATCAAATGCCTAATCCGCTGAAAAGCCCCTCCACTTTGGGCGTTTTGGCGATTCACCAAGATTCTTCATTGATGGAGCGGGTCGCATTATCTCTTGGCGACGCGTTTCATTTTGTGGCCACCCACAACCCCGTCGACGGACTCATTCGAATCGGCTACATGAAGCCCCGGGCTGTGCTGGTGGACGCTTCCATTCAGGGCACCGATCCCCTTCTGATTTGCCGCAGTCTGGTCGCCTCAAACGACCTCGGGCCCGTTGGCATCACGGTCTGCGAAGTGGGTGACGAAATCCACGCAGAACACTTCCGTCAGGCCGGAGCTCACTCGGTGTTAAGTCGAGGCGCAGAAGAGCCGGCGCTTGTTCAAGCGCTGCTCACGGCCTTATCGGTCTAAATTAAAAAGTGGGTCTGGCGACGCGTGAACCGCGCCGCCAAGCAAATCAGCTGAGAAGCTTTTTCGCGATCTTGAAGACGAGCTTGCCCAGGAAGACAACCGGGTTGCTGCTCTTCTGAGGTGCCGGAGGCGTGTACGTCGATTGAGGACGTGGACGTTCTGCCTTGGGAGCTTCCGCGCGTGGAGCCTCGGCTTTTGGCGCTGCTGCCGGAGTCCGCGTTGAACCGGGTTTTGGCCCTGGTTTGTTGCGCTTTTTATCCGCAGCAGGTGTTGGAGTCTCCACAACCTTTTTGGGGCGACCGCGCTTTTTCGGAATGGCTTTAGGCTGCGGCGCTGCTTTGGCGACAGTGTCGGCCTTTTTCGGCCGTCCGCGTGGTTTTGGAGTCGGACGGGGAGCGGTTGCGTCGGCCGCGACCACTTCTTTTCGTGGCCGACCACGTGGTTTTGGAACGGGTTTCACGATTGGAGTTGCGGCAACGGCTGCATCTTTTTTGCCGCCAGGACGGACCATCGGTGGGACGGCATCGGTCGCGACAACTGTTTTGGCTGCGACCGCGGGTTTTGCCTTCGCGCCTTTAGGCTTATTCTTCGAACCGGGCTTTCTGCCCCGTTTTCCCTTGGCCTTTGGCGGATTGGCCTTCATCGCACGCGCTGATTCCAAAACGGATTTCGCCCGAACCGGGCCGACACCCTTAATGGTTGCCAGTTTACCGGACTCGGCTAGAGCAATCAGATCATCGAGAGTACGAAGACCAAATTCGTCGTACGCAGTGTCAAGGGTTGTTGCCCCAAGATTTTTGATTCCAATAAGCGATTTGATGACAGATTCTTTACTCGTCGGCATGCTAACTCTCGCAGGTCGTCCACAATTAAAAACCCCCCACATTATTTCGTGAATAATGTTCTATCAAAATTGTGTCAATTACGAAAAGTCGTGTTTTGTGAACCAATTGACAAAAAAAAGGTCTTCGAACCACTTGAGCGATGCCCTTTTGCAGGGTATTCCCGTGGAAACGTGCGCAGGAGATGAAAGATGTCAGATAAAATAGATTGGGATACATCGCCTCAGAAGAGGTTGAGTTATAACTCTTATCTTCGAGTGGAAGACCTTCTTGAACTCCAAAATACCGAGTCTGAACCACCGGCACACGATGAACTTCTTTTTATCGTGATCCATCAAGCCTACGAACTTTGGTTCAAGCAGATTCTTTTTGAACTCGATGCCGTCGCAGAACGACTCGACATGAATGACGTGTACGAAGCAACTCGTTTGCTTCAGCGAGTTCTGGTCATCGAGCGACTCCTCGTTCAGCAAATTCATATTCTCGAGACCATGACGCCCAGAGACTTTCTTTCGTTTCGACGCGCGTTGAATCCGGCCAGCGGATTTCAGTCGATTCAGTTCCGGGAACTTGAATTCGTGACGGGAATCCGTCGCGGCGGCGTCATGAAGGGAATCGAGCTGACCACCAAGCAGCGCGCTCGGCTTGAGGACCGTCTGGCGAGCCCCAGCATCCGAACTAAATTCTTTGAGATGCTCAATCGCAAGGGGTTCACTGTGACGGTGCCCGCAGATGACACCGTGCTCGAAGGAGAAACGTTCGCGGCCACGATGTTGGAGCTTCGTCGCATCTACGAAAATCCCGAAAAATACTTCCATATTTACTCGTTGGCCGAGGCCTTGGTCGACCACGACCAGAACCTCTTGTTATGGCGTTTCCACCACGTGCGCGTGGTCGAAAGACTGATTGGCACCAAACACGGAACCGGCGGCTCGCCTGGCGTGAAGTATTTGGAAAGCACTCTCGTGAAACGGGCATTTCCAATGCTCTGGGAGGTTCGGGGCCATCTCAGTGACGAGACGTTTTACGGCACCTCTCGTGGGATGACCCGGACTCTCGACGGCGACGACGTCAATGATTGAGCTTAACCATGCCTGAACTTGGCGAAGTCGAAATCGTTCGACGAAATCTTGAAAAATGGTGGGTGAATCAATCCGCAAAACAGGTCGTTATTTTGGACGGCGACGTGTTTTCGTCGGGCCAAGACCGTTTTGAAACGACGATGACGCAAGTCGCGGTCAAAGCTGGACGCAGGGGCAAGTACCTTTTTGTGACCTTCGCCAACGCAAATGTCATCGTTTTTCATTTTCGTATGACCGGAAAAATTACCCTCGAAGCGACCCCAGATGCGCGTTTCATGAGGGTCGCGTGGCAGGTGGATGACGGCTGGCTTTCTTTTAAAGACGCCCGTCGCCTCGGACATATTGACGTTTTTAGTGCTGAGGAATTCGAGAATTACCAGCCGATTGCGAAAATGGGTCCCGAGCCATTTGACATCACCGGCGCACAGCTCAAAGAGCGGGCAGGACGGCGGATTCTGAAATCCGCATTGATGGATCAATCTGTGATTGCTGGGGTCGGAAATATCGCGGTCTCGGAGGTGTTTTGGCGTCTTCGGCTCGCCCCCGATATCATGGCTGCTCAATTGACAGAAATTCAGTGGGATGAGCTTGCATCAGGCATTTCGGATTTCTTCAGCGAAGTCATCGAGGTCGATGAAGCCGACGAAATCGAATATGTGAATCAGGGCGGTCCCAACACGTTCGACGTATATGGCCGCCTCGGCGAGCCATGCCCACGGTGCAAAACGATCATCGCTCGCCAGAAGATCGGCGGCCGGTCGAGTTATTACTGTCCGACGTGTCAGTCCGCCGCAGCCTGAATCAATTTGGTTTTGAAAGAATTCGGGACAGGATTGGGTTCAACTCGTCCGCACACGTCGCCTGCGGAGAATGTCCACAACCGGCAATTTCGATGTAGTTTGAGCCAGGAATAATTTTGGCCATCGCTCGGCCATCCCTCACAGGAATTAAGCCGTCCTGGTCTCCCCAGATAACGGTGGTTGGCACGGAAATCCCCCCCAGCCTTTTATCCAGCGGACCCCCGTTTCGTAAGGCTTTCCAGACCCGAGGCGTCGCCCCCTCCATGATGCTCTCGCGAATATCATCGAGCACAAATCCAGGGATGGTTGCGGAGTTAGGGCCCGTAACTTTGAACATGGTTTTGGCCATCGCGTCACGGTCTTTGGGCATGAAAACGTCGGGGTCAATTTTCATGGGCATCCCGGCCGCGTCTATCGCCACGACCTGGACGACTTGATCAGGGTGTTCCAGCGCGTACTGCAGCGATACGTAGCCACCCAGCGAATTGCCGACCAAAATTGCCGGTCCATGAGAGCGTTTCATCACGAACTCGATGGATTTTCGGAACATTTCAATGTCGATATCGCCCGCCTGAGGGCCTGATTCACCATGTCCAGGCAGTTCAACAGCGATCACGTGATAGCCGTCAAAAACATCGATCGTTTGCCACCACGTACCAGCCTGGTCCGCGAGTCCGTGCACCAGAATGACGGTCTGTTTTTGATCCGGACTTTTTTCGAAATAACTTACGTCGAAATCGCCAAGAGACTCGACATGATGAGTCATCCCCTTGACGCGTAACATCGCACGACCAAATCCGATGCCGAGGGTCACGGGGGCCATCAACAGCAGCACGGTCGCTAAGATCATCAGGAGGAGAACACCAAAAAGGATTATTCGTCTTCTGGTGCTCATGCGTTCACGTGTTGCCAGATCGTTTCATGAATATCCTGGATCGACGCGGAGGCATCGAGCCGAATAATAGGCTCACCGGCGGATTCCAACTCGCCAAAAACTTGGGCGTAGCGGGTGTGCAAACGCGTCAGTTTTTCGCGAGATTCGTAGATGTCCCGCTGATTTCGTTTTTCGATGCGAGACAGACATAACTCGACGTCCGCATCGACAAAAAAGGTGATGTCAGGCCGCAGCGCCCGTTCGTTCAACGCGCGCACCCACTGGATATCGAAGTGTTCGCTGCCGTCAACGTCCCCCTGATACACAAAGCTCGAATGGTAGTATCGGTCCGAAATCACATACTGATTATCGGCCAGAGCCGGTTTGATTTCACACTCCACGTGGTCGAGTCGGTCCGCGGCAAAGAGCAGGGCCAAAGATTCGCGGTTGATGGCCGAAAAACCGTCTGCGTTTCGGGCCACCACGCGCATGCTCAACATCTGACGAATCAGAACACCAATGGGGCCGTCTGAGGGCTCGCGTGTGAGCAAAGCAGACTCGCCGCTAGCTCGGAGTCGGTCTGCGAGCTTGCTTGACTGTGTGGTGGTTCCAGCGCCGTCCAGACCTTCGATTACGACAAACTTCATTTGCGCTCCATGGCTTCGTGGTAGCTCTGCAAGCCGTCGCGAATCTGTGCTGAAGGATAATTCATGAGACTTGAGACGATGTCGCCAAGCCGCGCTGCGGGGGGATCAAACGAGAGCACGAAGGTCACAAACGTATGCTGACCAGCCGCTTCAAATGACACAGAACCCGCCAGTTCGCTCGTGTCTGCTTTGAACGCGAGTGTTCGATCCGGTACCGATTCTGTGATGGAGAGCCGAAGGTCGCGGTATCTGCCCATGAGATTCTTGAACGTGATAATCGGCAAGTCGCCTTCGAATCTCACGTTCTCAATCGCCTCAAAGTGGTCGGCGAGGTTTTCGAAAGTTGACCAAAATCGCCAGACTTTCGAAACGGGGGCGTGGACGCTGACAACATGTCGAATTGTTGCCACTATTCTTGCCCCTTTTTCAACCGTCGTTCCAGCATTTGAAGTTGGGGGTTCGCCGCGCCACCCGGGGAAATCCTCGACGCGAGACTCTCGCTGGGATCCCGTGGTCCAAGTTCGTCGATTTGCTTGGCCGCTTGTTTATAGGCCTCTCGAAATGGAACTCCTGCCGCTGCCAATTCGACGGCGTAGTCTGTGGCGTACATTTCTGGAGATATAAAATCGCGCATGCGATCCTCGTCGAATTCCACTTGCGACAAAAGGTCCGCAAGCAGACTCGCAACCGTCAGGCCCTGCTCAACGCCCCTAATCATGGGGGGCTTTGTGTTTTGAAGGTCGCGATGATATCCGCTCGGAAGACTCAAAACATGCACTATTTCGCTTCGCGCAGCCTCGACTGGAGCGAACGCGGCCCGCAACAATTCAACCACATCTGGATTACGTTTATTGGGCATGATCGAAGAGCCCGTCGTGTACGAATCCGGCAGCCGTGCAAACGCAAATTCACTTGTGGTGAAGACGCTTAAATCCCAAGAAAGCCGCCGCACATCGAGCAGCACCTGACAAAAAACATCGAGAACTTGAATCTCAAATTTTCCACGGCTGTTTTGTGCGTAAATGGGGCTGATTTGCATCTCCGAAAACCCAAGCTCTTCGGTCGTGAACTCGCGATCGAGGTTCAAGTTGACCCCGTATCCCGCAGCCGTTCCGAGTGGGTTTTTGTCGATCCATTTCAGAGTGAGAAGGGCCAGATCTAGATCGTCCAGAAAAGCCTCAGCGAATGCCGCGAACCACATACCAAGGCTCGACGGCACTGCCCGCTGCAAATGCGTATAACCTGGCATCGGCGTCATCATCGTCGCGGCCGCGCGGTCCAGCGTTGTTCGAGCCACGTCCCGTAAATATTCTGACACTTGTTCCAGTGCAGCTTTTAGATAAAGGCGTGTCGCGACCAAAACCTGATCGTTGCGGCTTCGTCCCGTATGGATTTTTTTTCCAAGTGAACCGCATTTTTCGGTCAGATAGAATTCGATCGCTGAATGGCCATCCTCAAAACGCTCATCCAGGACAAATTGTCCTTCGTCGAGCTCATCGCTGAGCGCGCTGAGGTGACGCACAAGAATGTGGGCTTCGTCCTTGGTCAGAATACCCGTGCGTGAGAGCCCAAGCGCGTGAGCCTTGGACGCCTGAATATCGAATTTGATCAGTTTTTGGTCCAACAGGACGTCTTGTCCTGCCGAAAATGCCTGAATTCGAGCATCAACATGGCTTCCGCCTTTATCCCAGATCAGACTCATTGGATCCCTTTCATTTCTGTTTCACCCAGCGCCAGATTCAAATTCTGTATCGCCTGGGTGGCTGCGCCCTTAAGCAAATTATCGATCGTCGCCACGACCACCAAATGACGGCCGTCCAAAGCGAAGCCACCGACACTGACATGGTGTTTGTTGGCGTTGTCTCTGACGTGCGGAATCTCTGACGAAACTTGGACGAGCGGCTCGTTGGCGTAAGCCTCGCGATACCGTTCTAAGATTTCTTCGCGTGTGAAATCGCGAATTAAATCCATCGCTAGCGTCACCGAAATTCCCCGAAAAAACGACGCGACATGCGGCGTGAATCGAACTTGAGTGCCAAGATGACGGGTCACCTCGCGCTCGTGCACGTGATTTACCAACGTGTACGGCATCAGATTATTGGCCAATTGTTCAGGATCATTTTTTGGAGAAGGAGTCGTTCCCGCGCCACTGAATCCCGAAACCCCAAATGCCTGCGGCACGCCTGTAATAACGTCGAGCAGCGGATGCATCGCAAATTGAATTGCCGTCGCGTAACACCCTGGATTCGAGATTCGAATCGAGCCTTTGATTAAATCGCGGTTCATTTCGGTCAGCCCATAAACCCAGGACTCGTCGAAACGAAAATCTGCGCTGAGGTCGACCACCACCGCTTTGGGGTTTTTGCTTTCGATGGCCGACGTCCACGTCGCTGCATGCCCGTTGGGCAGCGCCAGGATCCAAGCGTCGATGTCCTCGGGTACATCGGCCACATCGAGGTTCGAAATCAGAAGAGTCGATGGATGGTCAAAATGGTCGCAAATCCGTTCACCAGCAAGCTGGCGTGATGAGACCAGAGCAAGTTCGATCCCATCGTGGTTGGCCAGGAGTCGCACAAGCTCTCCCCCCACAAACCCTCGCGCTCCGACTATTCCTAAACGTTTCACTGAGCGGGCTCCTCGAACGTGGCCGGCATGTCAAATGCCAGCTGAACACAGATCTTCATTTCTTCGAAATTCTCGACGCCGTACCAAAAGACTGTCCAGTCATCATTGCAGAAGGTGCCTTCGGATTGTTGGAAATACCAGGAATTCACAGGGTTTGATCTGCGGGATCTCCAGTACAGATGCGGGAAGTCCGTGCGCATGCGGGTCCAAACACTGGCTCCAAGGCCTTCACCCTGCGCCTTGGGAGTCACCGCGAATTTATCAAGATAAGGCACCGGTCCTTCTCGCGTGATCACAGCCGTCGCACGGTAGGATTCCGTGACATAAATTCGGGTGACCTCTTTTTTCTCGAAATAATCGGCGTCCAGCGCCTTGCCGAATCCCGTCTCGAGCAAATCCCTCATTCGCTCAAGATCGACGCCATCCCAGCTTTCAAACTCCAGAACGCGTTCACCACGCTGCAAAAACGTCCCCGCGCCACGATGGGTGAACAACTCACGGGCGAGGTCACGAGCCGACGTGATCGAAACCGAAGACGCCAGCGGAAGGCGGTCTAGAAGCTCCTTGATCTCGCGTAGTTTCAGCCGCATCCCAGAATGCACCCAATCTTGATTCATCAAGCGATCGTAATCTTCCGAGAGGTTGATCGAGGAAATGATGCGCTCTTTGTCATCCAGCAGACCGCCCGTCGGGGTCAAAAACACGATCTTGTAGGGTTCGATCGCCACGGCGAGTTCCGCGGCGGCGACGTCTGCATTGATATTCACGATTTGCCCGGAGGGTGTTTCTCCAAGGCATGTCAGGATCGGGAGCGCGCCTGCTCGAATCGCGGCGGTGATCATCTCAAGATGGACTTTCGTGATCTCACCGACCCAACCAAACTTTTCGAAATCGAGGACATTCGCCTCAAAAACACCCGTGTTGATCGGCCGTGCCCGGCTGCCAAGCTCTTCCAGCGCGTCCACCAGCTTGAGATTCTCGCGCTGCATCACCCGTCGTACGACTTCAAGCGTGTCCGAGTCGGTGATTCGCATGCCGTTCGTTTTCTTGATCGGTATTCCGGCTTCCGTCAGCGCTTCGTCGAGTTGTGGTCCGGCGCCGTGAATCACGATCGGATAAAGACCGACGCGCTGCAGGAAGGTCAAGGATGACGCGAGCTCGTCGAGACTCTCGCGAATCAGACCTCCTCCAACTTTGACGATGGCAAATTGTTTCTGATCACCGGTGGAGTACTGTTTTAAGTACTGCTCGACCTCTTTCCGACTCCCGATTGCTCCGAGAAGCCGAACGATGATCTGACGTGTTTGTTGGGCGGAATCACTCATTTGGACAAGATCCGTGTGTAATGCTGGGTCACAGAAGCCAGGTCACTCAATGGTACCCATTCATCGGCTGCGTGGGCTTGCGCGATGTTGCCTGGGCCAAAAACGAGCGCATCGTAGCCAGCTTCGCTGAAAAGTGAAGCTTCGGTCCAAAAATCCACAGGATCGCCTAAGGGCAATCCGTAATTTTCAGCCAATTTTTCTGCAGGATGAAAGCCTGGGGCCGGCAGTGGGGGCCCGTAAAATCCACGCTCTAATTGTCGCGGACGCGGCTCCAACGCTCCCAATTTTGCCAGATAGGCAGGGGCGTCCATGCCAGGCAGCGGCCGAAATCCGAAGTTCAAAAAGGTGGATGAGGCGACCATATTCGGCTTCACTCCGCCTTCCATACGTCCAAGATTAAATCGAAGGCCGTGAAGGTTCTTGTAAGTGATCTCTTTTGCCGTCCGGGTTTCCGTCAATACGGCATGCGACCAATCGACCGCGTGATGAAGCGCGGAGTCGAGGTCGGCACGGCCACTAGACGCGTGTCCGCTGATGCCTTCAAAATCGGCACGGGCGGTCAGGATGCCGCGATGTTCCAGAATGGCCTTTGCCTGCGTGGGTTCAGCCACAATCACGGCCTCAAAGTGTTTCCGCCCTTTGCAGAATTCACGCACGCATGTGGACTGACCGGCTTCTTCATCCGACGTAAACAAAAACGCCGCATCACCAGGAGTCTGAGCGGCTGCCGTGATCATGCAGGCGGCCGCGCCCTTGATATCGCATGCGCCCAGGCCGATCGCCCGTTCGTTTTCGATCCTGAGCTTCAACGGGTCTGCGCTGTAGTTTTCGGCTGCCGGGACCGTATCAATATGAACATTGAACAGGACGCGTGGATTTCCGCGAACACTCAACAGGCTTAGCGAACCTTCCCCATGGTCGGTCAGAGTGTGCTCGAAATCTGGGAGCGCATGCCGCAAATATTCGAAAATCGCAGGATCGGGGCGCCGAGGTGGGTTCTGAGTATCAAAACCTACGAGCGCCGCAAGGTGAGTCAGGACTTGTTGAATCAAAATGGGCCTCCGTCATCTGGATGAACTACATACGGCCACAGATCCGCGATGACGAGCCTCTTTTTCGTCAGCTCGCCTCTCAACTTCGAATAATCTCTCAGATTCCTTTTGCGATTCCCAATCCCCGGGGTCCGCCAGGCTCCAGGCTCCAGCCTGGCTGCGATTTGCGATGGGTCCGCCAGGCTCCAGCCTTGCGATGGGTCCGCCAGGCTCCAGCCTGGCTGCGATTTGCGATGGGTCCGCCAGGCTGCGATTTGCGATGGGTCCGCCAGGCTCCAGCCTTGCGACGGGTCCGCCAGGCTCCAGCCTGGCTGCG
>CAYMYJ010000036.1:0-68792 GCA_964394615.1 uncultured Bradymonadales bacterium
TATGATGGGTCCGCCGGGCTCCAGCCCGGCATTATGATGGGTCCGCCGGGCTCCATCGCGGCATTATGATGGGTCCGCCGGGCTCCAGCCCGGCATTGCGAAAACCGACAACAGAGGCCGAAGGCCTCTAGAGCAGCTGCGGTTTAGTATGTGCACTGCTGGTGCTGGCCTTAGTCCCTTGGCTGTTGCCGCACATCAAACCTTCACCGCACGCCATCTGGCCGCCACCAAGTCCGTCAGCAGCGCCTGGCATGGCTGGCATGATATCCAAGGATGGAATCACAGCTGGGCCCAAGTTTCCGCCCATGCCGTCGCCCAAGATGATGGTTTTCGGGACAATTTCCCCGTCGACTCCAACCGGTTGCTCGATGATGAGGTCGACCAATCCGTCCCCGTTCACATCGGTGACCGAAACACTTGGTTCCTCGCCAGGCTTTGAGGTGAAGGTGCCAAATTGCGTGGCAATCAGCTCGTCGCCCATGCGCATCCACAACAGCGCTTCCCATTGCCACACGGTACGCGACGATGCATCCGTGACACCCGTGGTGACAATCTGGGTGCCGTTAACACCGCAGAAGTCGGCGCTGGCCACTGGAGTTTGCAAGTCCCAACATCCGTCCATGATGCTTTCGCTTACGGCTGCTCGTGGGGTTGTGCTTGGATCGCCGGTCATGAACACGGTTGCAAACGGGCAATCGTCGGTTTCATCCATGCCGGAGATAAACATCAGTTCTTCGATCCCCTTAATCGTTGAAGTACCGACGTTGACCCGTTGAACGCTCTTCGCTTTTTGTGCGCGCTCATCGCTATGACGAGTGCCTTTGGGGCGCTTGCGCACGCGGGCCAACGAGGTGCTGCGAGCGATGCCACCTAGTGTGGTGATTTCGCTGGCTCCGATCTCGATCACCGATTTGGCTTTTGCGGCGTTAGAAAGATCGGTGGGTGAGACCCGGAAATGATCAGTTTTTCCGCAGACATTTCCGTCGCAACGACTGGCAAAAAGGAAATTCGAACTGGTTGCCGAGGTCGGATCAAATTTCGAACCTGGCGAGAGGTTGATCTGAGCGGGACCGTCGACGCCGGCATTGGTCAAAGCCCAAACATGAAAGCCTGACTCGGTCTTGGTTTCATGGCGTGTGAACAGATAGTGGGTGGCACTGTTTGCGTCCTTAAGCAGTCCCACGACTTCGCCACGGCCGGCGAGGCTGATTTCTCCCCCCATGATTCCAGGCCCGCTGATGCGCAAGACAGCTGGGCTAGAGCGCAAAGAGATCGCCAAGCTGGAGACGCCAAAATGTGCGGTGACACCGCTTTTGTGCGACGCGATCAGGACTTCTGAATCCAATTCACGCTGCGAAATATTGAGGCCGTTTCGAGCGTATCCCAGAGTCACGGACGCGCCGTCGTTAATGGTTCCTGAGTCCGAACCGCTCAACGTAACGGGAGCTACAACCACGGCGTCGTTCTTCGGGTTGGCCGAAGGCGCCCAGGCGAATTCAGTGCTTATGTCTTGTCCGAAGCCGATTTTTGCGTCGAGAGTCGTTCCCACAAAATAGGAGCCAGTGCTGCCTGATGCGACGGCTCTTTCTTTCAAGAAAGGGTATTGGGCCGACGTGAAAAAGCGTGGGCCCGATGTTCGGAAATGGCAGACATTGGTGGTCAGGACGCAGGTTGCGGGGTCACCACTTTGAGCCCATTTTGATGCGTCGGCTTTGATGCCTGCAGTCGTCATGGCTGCCTGTGTGCCGAAGGTGCGCGGGGCGGCGATTGGCCAGATGCGGATCTCTGGCATCAGCGAGTCGGCATCCACACTTGATAGGACGACATCGTTCGTACCGTCATCATTCAGGTCGATGGTCTCAACCTGAAATCCTTCTTCGGTGACGGCCACACCATCTACCTGGACGGTTTTTTCGGCCAGTCCAGCCTCGCCGCCGCTGAGCAGCGCCGTTCGGATTTGGTGTTCGCCAGCTGGACCTGTTTTTCCAAAGGTCCAAGCGTAGACGTCACCTTGTGCCACGGCATCCTGGGCATCTGAAGACGCGTCAAAATCGCGCATTAATCCGACTTGAATCGCGCCGCTTGCGTGGCTTGATGGAAGACTTTCCGCGATCTTGTCCAAGGTCGAAACCTGCAATAATTTGCCGTTCAGGCTATCCGTGACGACCGTCGAAAACACGTCTTTGCCCGCGGCCTTGCCCCGATACAACACAAACGCTTCGGCCGGGGCATCAGCGGCGAGTCCCGGGGCATCGACGTACTCGAACCCGATGAGGTCTTCGGGATTGGCAAAAGGACCCGTTGAGCTGTCAAAGGTCTTGCTGGCACCCAAAACGCCATCTGTGATTTCTCCAATCACGATGCGAAGCGTCTTGGTAGCTGGGTCAATTCCCGTCCAATAGGCACTCTTGACAATCCCGCCTGGACGTTTGCGAATATGAATGTGGCTTCTTTCGATGGCTTGGTCCGCAAGATCAACACCGACCGGCATTTCTTTCAAGGTTCCGGCGGTTCGATTGGGGCCCGAAAAAGACTGGATGCCGACCACCTTGTCCCAGCGCCACATCACCATGATGTCCGACGTACCGTCGCCGTCGACGTCAGTGACTGCAGTGTCGACGATCACGGCGTTTTGATTGGGCGGCGTGGGGTTGAACGCCATGATTTCAGACCAGTTGGCGTCGACTTCGGCCACAGTCTGATGATTCACAAAGCTGACTTCAGTCCCTTCAGACAGGATGAAACCGTTCTCGCCAGCTGGCTTGAAACTCACCGAGACCGGACCTGCGATAAACGCGTGCGGTGGGATCTCAAAGTCAACGCTGGTTGCGCCAGCATTCAGCGGAAGCACACCGGCAGCTTCAACGATCTCGCCGTCCGGGTAGGTGAACTCTGCAGAAATTTCTGCTTCTGTGTCCGTGCTCATCCCATCGCATTCGAAGTCGAAAGTGATGACGCCGCCCTCGGTGGCTGGGATCGTGTACGGGGCCCAAGTGGTTGAGCGACAGGTGTACAGATTGGTCAGGTCGCGTTCCGCGTCGAAACCCGCGTCGCTGAGCTCGCCTCCCATATCCGATACATTATTATTTGTCGTATTATTCGTGGCGTTATTGCTCGTCACGTTATTGGTATTATTCGCGTTATTTGTGTCGTTGTCTTTCGGGCCGCATGCAGCGGTGGCCGAAACGAGTACACCTGCCAGCAGGTATCTGCGCATGAATTCTCCAAAATTGATGATTGCCGGGCGGTTTTAGCCCATCGTCCCATGTGAATCAAACCCTAAGGCCGTCGTATCGGGATGCTGGCCGACTTTTGGGTTTCGGTGTAGATCTCCCCGACGAAGTTTTGCCCGAGATTTTGATGCCAGACCAAACCAGAATAGTTGCTCCGTATTTCAAGCCACGCATGGTCCGTTTTGAGGACGGAAGCTCCGTGGATGTCCCCGAAGGCTGGGTGTTGCTGCCGCCCGGAGACGCTGGTCTGACTCGACGCGTGAAGGCCGCAGGCCCCACGTGGACGGTCATGCACAAGAAGGGCAAGCGCATCACTTCGGCAGGTGTCTGGGCGCCAGAGGCCACCATCCTGCGCGAACAAACCAAGGTGGAAGCCGAACGCGAGACGCCCGAGTACAAGCGCAAACAAGTTCAAGCCGCCGCTCGTCGCGATCGAGACCAAGACGCCTACGAAATCGAATTCAACGACTCGATTTTAGATTTTCTAAAATTCCCGGAAAAATACTCGGATATCGCTTCGCAATTGGCTGAGGCCGTGACCAAACATGCAATTCCAGTGGGCAGCGGCACGGTCGCCCGTACCAAAATGATTCCCATCGAAAAGCGTGCAGAAGCCGCTGTCATCGCGTGGATGCGCCACCAGACGACCGGCTACGACGACATGAAGATTGCCCGCGTAAAAGGCAAACGCCGTGAAGTTCGTGGTGAGTTGGCAGGGATTTCGCGAAAATTGCTTGAAGGTTATCGGCGCGGAGGCGACGTCGACCCGGAAACCTGCCCGCTGGCCAAAGGGCTCAAGAAAGCCACGACTTAAAAAGACCAGCCGACATTCAGATTCAGGAGTGGAATGATGTCGCTGTTTTCACCCTTTTCCGTGTTGGTGCCATCCGTCGCTTCCGCCCGCGCCACCATGTATTGAAATCCCAATTGGGCATCAAACGTAAATCCAATATGGGTCGCGATTTTGTAGCCAATGAACGGCCCAAGCGCGAGTCCGGCCCCGGACACCGTTATGGACGACTCTCCATCACGGTCAAGATAGAGGTAAAGGGCTTCCGCTCCGACCTGCATTCCGTGCTCAAAGTCACCCAGAAGATAGTAGCGCCCTTGGGCTCCCACTTCGTACGCGGTGTAGGTTTCTTTGGCGACAAGACCTGAGGCTTCGCTGGTGATTTTGCCACCGCCGAGGATCAACGCCGCACTCAGGTCCTTCATGATGGCGTATTCGCCCGTCAATTCGACGATGGGGAGCACCAAGTGAAGGGGCGAAATCGTGAGGCTGAATTGGTGGCTCGGCGAATCCTGCGATTGGACGGGCTGGTTCTGATTCGTGGGGGTCGAGGGGCGCATTGAATCTTGCGCAGATGCCATCGTCGGCACCAGGACGCTCAGGGCAATTATCAAAAATCTATTCATTTCCACTCCATTATAAGGGGTTGCGAGGATAGGAGGGACACGAAAAAATTGCATCACAGATCTATGACCGCAAATTTTTTGCAGACTCGGGGGACTTAGGATTGGGGCGCGAAAGGAGTCAGGACGTTGTGGAACGCGAGCATGAAGGGGATTCGGCTGGCTGGCACGAGAGTTGCGGTTTGATAGGTCGAATCATCAAATTGTGAATCACAACCCTTTCGAGTTGTTGGAGTCCACCATGTCCTTTGCGCATTTTGTCCGTGCCTCGCTCTTTTTATCTGTGATTTTGGGGTTTTCTGCCTGTGACGGATCGTCTTCAAATCCGCCTGAGGTGGTCACCTGCCCAGAAGCCGAGGATGCCGTACTGGCCGCCTGCTGCGAGGGTGGGCCAGACCACGGTGACGGCGTCGGGCTTGCCACCAGCACCGTGACTTACGAGGACTGCGACACTGGAGACCCTGTCACCGTTGAGTGTGTCGAGGCGTCGACCCTTCCTGAGGATCAGGTTATCGAGGAAACCCAGACGAATGCCGGAGAAATGTCCGTTGCCTGTCAGGACGCGATCGCGGATGCCAGATCCATTTGCCTTGGTTACGACCCAACAAGCGAAGCCGGAGCCTTGGAGTGCCCTGGCGACACCGACAGTGTCGTGCTCCCAAGCTGCAAAGAACTGCAGGCGATGGCAGACGTCACAGACCGTTGTTCGCTCCTTGAATCACGCGGTTGGGAGCCTATCGGCATCGAGGAAGGCCGCCAGCTGCGCGGTGAAATCAAGACAGGTCCGGACGATGTGTCCTTGAGCAACCCACCAGGTGCAGCCGAACACGACGACGGCACGGAGCCTCCAGACTTGTCCGCAACGATTAGCGACCCCAACCGCCTGGTGACGTCGCTTCGGCTTGAGGTTCCCGGGAATTTCTTGCGCTATCAAATGACCGAAGGACCGCTGCGTGCGGGATTTGAAGCTGCCAACCAAATGGATGGATTTGTCTGTGACCCAGACACCTTAAAATGTTCGATTAATCCACTGGCGCTCGTCGACCTCACGGACGCCATTCCCATGAAAAATGGACTCTCGGCGAACTTTAATCCGGTCACGATTAACGGCCTGAAAGCCTATCGTCTGGAAAACCTAAAATACTCGTCGGTTGTCGAAGTGACATGGGATGGACACGTGGACGTGATGGCAAAGCCCATCGAACTCGACCTGAGCAGCAACAAAACCCGTTTGTCGTTATTGCCCATGCACATGCCCAATGATGGCTTGGGGGTCAACCAGTCGAACTCCTATCCGCTCACGGATATTCAGTTTCCAGATCGCCAGCGAAACATGATCGACCAGGCGTTGATTGTGACGCATCTGGACGATGCGACGTGCTGGGCCTTTACACAAAACCCAAGCTATTTGACCTACGCCCAGCCGACGCGATGTAATTGTGGAGTCGGTCCTAATGAGTTCGGTTATTGCGTTACCGAGCTCTCGCCGCGCGGCCAACCCAAATACGATTTGCTCGCCTATGCCACGACGACCGAACACGCGTTTTTGGCGCTCTGCAACGACCCGTTGGCCATCAAGCCGCTGCCCTATAAACACCTCTTCGAAGCGGCTGAAGCCGGCAATGACCCTGACCTGATCAACATGAAAGTGACCTCGACTTTCATGAATTATTTTCAAGGATATGGCACGAACGAGTTCACCAAAGACGTAGGCGTGGCCCAACAAGACGTGATTGATTTTGGGTGTTCAGGACGACTTTCCAAATACGCGCGGGTCGGCGATCAAGTTGTTTATACATCGGCATCGAATACAACAACCACGGGCCAAGGAGCATCGTCTGCGGCCGGTATGGAGCTCCTCACCACGTTGGGCATGGGCGGGTTGGACGTGGAAATTACTTCTGGGAAAGTGAAATTCACGGTCCCCGTGGTGGCCCATTTTGAGGAGTGGGTGAAAAAGAAATTTGGCAAAGTCATCGGTTGGTTCCTGAAATGGGTGCTGAAAATCATTTCCGGAATTGTCGACGTTGCGGCCAGCTTCGACATGCCGCCGGTCGGTGTGCCGAACGCGGCGTCCGTGCGCTTGGACCCGTTGACCTTAAGTGTTCATGCGGTGTTGTCCCAGGTCGCAGAATCGCCGAGCGCGCAGCAGGGATTTGCGTACGGAGTACGACGGATCACCACCAATGTTCCCGATATCGAAAAGAATGATTGGTGGCTGAATGTGAAATGGGACGCCCCAAATTGTGACGCGCTGACCAGTTCCAAAACCAATTTGCTCGAGAAATTCAAGGCATTGATTGGTTGTCCTTTGGATGTCCTGGCAAACACGGCGGCACAGGTGCTCTCACCCGTGACGACCTTCCTTTCAAAAGAAATTCTGGAGGGTCTTCTTTTCCTGACCTACGAGCTGAACGACGCGCTCTTTGATTCGATCGTGACGTCGGTCAAGAGCATGGAGAACGGCAATATCGTGGCGCAATTGCTCAAGGATGCGGGGGGGAATCTACTCTTTGAACCCTATTATTTGCAGGAGATGGGCGACCCCGTAAAAGCCTCGGTGGGCTCGTTGCCGCCGATTCTTGCCACAGCCTGTGGCATCGCCCCCAATCCAGCCATTGCGTGCGCCCTGATGCATCTGATGATGGGTAATGGACTGGTTCAGGTCTCGGCCGAGACGGAGCTTTTGCGAGTCGGCGCAAAAACACATTTCCGCTCGATGGACGAATTCGATGACGAAACCCCGTCCTATTGTTTTCCTCCGATCCGTTATTGTGTGGTCGGTGATAATCCGCCTGGCGCGGCACCGTTCACGGCTGCTCAGCGTGATGCGTCGCAAGACCTGAATGAGGTCGATGTGGCCGAAGCTGGTGGGCTTGATTGGCATCATCAATGCGCCATCTTTGCGGACTTCAAGGCACGAGCAACGGGCCAAATTATGACACCTTCAGCGACCTACGAAATCGCGGTTCGGCCCTCGGTCAGAACCCAAACGCTGATGAACGAGATCTTCGTGTGTCGCAATTCAGCCTATTGTCATCCGAGTGCAGAGCCCAACCATATTGCGGAGCGTGCCGAATTGGCTGCGTGTTCGCTGCTCGGTGATGTCTGGGGCCATGTGGCGGGAAGCGGGGACCCATACGTGAATGAGTTGTTTTTGCTCACCAGCGTGACCGACCCAGCCGGCGTTGCAGCGCTGAAGGCAGTCTGGGACGCCTATATGAGCAAGACAGCGCTCGGTGACGTCGGAAACACCTTCATCGAGCTCGCTGATTTTGCCTCAACTTGTCAGGCCAAGCTGGTTACAGCCGGGTATCCAGAACCGCCTGAAACCCGCCCAATCAGTGACTTTACGACCGACGTGCCCTATGAGTGCGCCCCCACATTTATTCAGCAATAGGCAGGGCAGGGTTCAATCTAGGTCGTCTTCTTCCCTGAGGTTTTTTATCCCAACGGTGGATTCAAGAAAACGAGTGTAAGGGATGAAGGCTTCTTGTTTGTCTTGAACCAAGACGACGCTTTGGGCTGCAAAGGTCTTAACGACGCCGATGACCTTGTCGTCCAGGGTCACCAGGTCGTGGATCTTCAGCATTTTTTCCACGTAGGGTCTCGCAATCAAGTTTCTGGCGACCTGTTGACTCGAATAACCAAACGAAATCGCAAAGGTCAGTCCAGCAGACGCCAGCACAATGACGAGGAGGTTTCGAACCAGAGTCATTTCGAGTCCGGCTTGCTCCAAAGCCAGCGAGAACGTCACGAGGACGACGACCGCATATATTAATTTACCGAAAAGATCCGGATTTTTAATAAGCGTATTTTCGGTCAATGCATTCGAAGCCAGAGTGCGCGTTAGGTCGGCGAGCAGCAGACCGGCGAGCAGCATCGCAACACTCGAAAACAGGCGTGGCAGGTAACCGATGAATTGGTCGCGCAACGAGCTGAACGCCGCGACACCAAGTGTGTCCACAGCGACAAATCCCGCGATGATGTAGACCGTCCACCGAACGGCTCGGCCACACGCCGTTGCAACACCGCTATGGATCCCGACTCGGTAGAGTAGTTTAGGCAGATTTAAGCGTTCCAGAAGTGATTCAAGTCCACTTTTTTTGACGACGCCGCTCACCAGAGTGTCCAACATACGCGCGGCGATGAACCCCACGATCAGAATAAAAAGCGCCGCGAGCAGATTCAGGCCGTACGACAATAAAAGGTCGATAACATGAACCCAGGCCTTCGATAGGTCTCCCCACTTACTCATCATCGTTTCTCCGCTGCACGCCGAATATGCCAAGAACGATTCGTCCGATCAGCCCATCAAGGGTTGGGTGGGCGTATCGACCCGTATTAGTCGACCGAATGCTATTCATGATCGGCAGAAGGTCATCGGCAACTTCGTGGGCCTCATCTCTGAGGGACGCGAAGAGGGCATGGAACCAGCCCTCTGTGCCTGTGTCCAAATCATCCATTTGTTGCCTCCACGTAAATTACTTTGAACTGGTCGCGTGCTCGCTTAAGTCGCATTTTGACGGCCGAGGTCCCCAGGTCGAGCGTCGTACAGATTTCTTCGATGTTCAGCTCTTCGACATATCGAAGAACCAAGATTTCTCGGTAGATATAATCCATCTGCGAGAGCACGAATCGCACGCCATCGGCATTTTGAAGACTCTGGGCGGGGTCAGAAATTTCTGTCGGGACACTTGCCAAGACCTGGTACCTGTCTTCGACATTTCGGCGGCGATACCGTTTATAGGCACCCCGGACTGCGATGCCACGAATCCACCCTGGAAAGGCCGCGTTGATCAGAAGCTGTTTCAGGTTCAACCATCCGCTAAGAAACGTTTCTTGTTTGACCTCGTCGGCTTCTCCATGGGGCAATAACGCCACCAGCAGTCGCGTCACCCAAGGTTGATGACGCACGACTAAAAAGGAATAGGCGCGGTCGCCGAGCTTTCCTCGTTTTTTCGCAATCCCCACCAGCGTGTCATCGCTGCTCGACGCATCCATCACCTTTCGTTGTTCCTCAGTGAATTCCACGCATTGACCAGATTGTCAGGGTTTCGTCGAATCCACATGATTGCCATGCCGGCACTAAGTCCAACAAGCCCAAAGAGTCCAACGAGCATTGCCTGCCAAAAATAGCCGGTGACCACGGCGACCCCCAGAATCGCTCCTAAGGCCATTCCGATCAACGGTTCGCGCATTCTGTGTTCTGAAATATTATCGTCAAACATGGTCTTCCTCACTTGATTCGGGGCGCTCTGCCTGTGGGCAAGTCAAATTGCAGATTCAGGCGGGCGACGGGCATTCCCGTGTGGTGCTCCAGGCTTGTAAACACATCGCGTTCAAACTCCCTTGAAACCTCGGGGATCGAGGATTCTGGCGAGATCGCCAATGCGCATGTGATATCCCAGCCTTCGCGGTTGAGATGAATCGACGACCTGCAGCCGCGAATTTCGGGCTCTTGACGAGCGACATGAGCGAGCAGGGACTTCAATGAGTCTTGCGAGACACTGACCTGCACTCCCGCCGAATCATCAAGCTGGGCGGAGATTTCGAAACGTCTTGTGGAACGAGGCACATCGGCTGACATGCGAAGCAGCATCAAGCCGAGTGGCAGGCACAGCAGCCCAACGATCCAAAGCCATATGCGCTTATCCGCCAATGCTGCTGCGTCAAATGTCAGTCCCAGGTGCCCGGCGGTTGTTTCCAACGGCACATCTACAACAAGCGCGTAGATGATGCCGATGCCCAGTAAAGCGACTACGACCCCAAGCATCGCCACCACGATTCGGTTGATTACGTCTGCAAGTTTCATAGTTTTCTCAAAATACGTAGTTGAGACCCAAGGCGAGCCCCAATTGCGTGGTGGACACGGATAAGTCTTTGTCGGCGCTCGAAATATTCTCATTGCCGTAGAGCAGCGAGAAATTGACCAAAAGACGTAATTGAATGTGTTCGCTTACGGCGTAAATCACGCCCGTATTGGCGTCGACAGCCAGACCAATCGTCGAGGTGGTCTCGTTGATCGTTTTGCCATCAGCGCTCTCGACGGGACGCTCACTGTCACCAAAATAGCCGCCTAAGCCCGCACCAACTGCGATTCCCACCGCCCCGGTAATTGGGAATAAGTAGCTCGTCCGGGCCTGAATCAGCCAGTCTTTTTCGGGAGCTGACGTTCCGTTTTCGCGCTGCAAACGCCGCATCAAAACGCCGGCGCTGATGCCGACCTCGAATTGGTCGCTCAAGTAGGTGCTTAGGCCTGCGTCCAGTCGAAGCAAGTAATTCGAATTCGTCGAGGTCGATCCGTCGATGAGTTCGTTCGAGGAATTGGAGTACGAAAACATCGTTCCAAGCCCACCTGACCATTTGCCTGCGGCGGTTTGCTGGGCGAGGAAGGCCATGTTTTCGCTCTTTTTGGCGGTCGCGGCTTGCTGGGTTGGTTGCGAACTTTCAGCAGGCTCGGCTTTCGCATTCGCGTAGTCCGAAAACGGATCTGGAGCGTCTTGAGCAAAACCAATCGCGGGAATCGAGGCCACCAATGCGGTGATAATGAAGTATTTCATGGGTGATTAACCTGTGTAGTCGAGTCTAGTTCAATGATGAGTTCGACCCGTCGATTGTCGGCGCGTCCCTCAGCCGTGTCATTACTTGAGATCGGTTGTTCTTCTCCGCGGCCGTTGGCGGTCAGCTTCGATGCATTGGCTCCTGCTGACGTGAGGGCCTTTTGAACCGCCGTGGCGCGAGCCTTAGACAGGGCCAGGTTCTTCTTGTCGTTTCCACGTGAATCCGTGAAACCAACAATTGTTAATGACCGATAACCAAGGTCCCCGTCGCGTAACGCTTGACCCAGGAGTCGAAGCGTTTCGAGGGAGCCTGCGGCAATTCGATCTGAACCCGACTCAAATTCCACTTTCGGAGAAACCAGAAGTCGGTCGCCCGCCAATGTCATTCCTTGCGGAAGCTGAAGCGTCGGGCGAACGGCATCGGCTCTGGCAAAAGCGTTTGACGCTTTTTCGGCCAGCGCCTGGGCTTTATCCGAGTCGCCTGCGCTTAGTGCCGCTTTGGCATCACGCAGCAGAAGTTGGCCCTGTTTGGCGTCTTCTGGTGCCAGGGTTTGACAAGCCTGGTCGCATTTCGAGGCACGAAGTTCTGCGTCCCGAATCGCATCCGAAGCCCCCGCGTTCGCGGATTTTGCTGCTTCTGCGGCGTCTTTCTTGGCCTGTGCATCTTTGGCGGCAAGTTCGGCAGCGCGCGCTTTGCTTGCTTCGTCCTTCTTTTGGCCTTCGGCTTTGACGACCATCAGGAAGTCACCCTTCGCCGCCTCTGCAAAGGTGCCAGCGGCTTGATAATCCTGTTTTGACCAGGCCCCTCGAGCTTTTTCGACGAAGCCCACACCGCGTTCAAAGACGACTTTTGTGTCGGCCGAAACAACGGTTTTTGCGCGGTCCCGCTCCACCAATGCGCTGAGCACGGACTCGTAGGATGCCTTCCATGCCGTGTTATCAGGCGTGGTTAACACGCTCTTAAATGCGCCCTCGGCTTGTCGTGCCAAGGCGGCAGATTCATCGAATTGCTCAGCTTGGAAACGAGCTTCAGCTTCCCGCAGCAACGAATTGCCGACTTTGACCGAGGCTGATGTGTCCGTGGTAGGCACACTTGCACGCACTCGACGCGCACTTGCCAGGGCCTCGGTGGCAGCGACTCGGTCTCCCTTAGCGACTGGCGTGGCCTTAGGTTCCTTGGTCTGTGCCGTCTGTTTGGTGGGGTCTCCACTTGCCTTTTCTGAACCATTTTCAGTGACGACATACACGGTTGGGTTCGGGTTCTTGGGGTCGTTAGTTTTCGCAACGGTCTTCTCACCGGCCGCGACTGGTTTTTCGATTTCCGCCAAGGTGCGAAGGGCACCTCGGAACATCAACGACGCGTCATCACACATGCCCGAAGTCTTGAGGCGAGTTCCCGCATCAATTTGTCGGCTCGCCTCTGCGGCAAGTTCGCTTTGTTCGGTCGTTAAGCGCATCGCAAAAACACGTGTTTTTGCCGACTTGGCCAGACTTTCATAACCGTCATCCGTGGAGCAAACCTTGGTCGGCTCAGGTTTTTCGGTTTTGGCGTCTTTGGTTTTTGTGACCGCTTTTACGGGTTCGATGACAGCTTTGGGCGTCTTTTTTCCACTCAATTCGGCCATCTTTCGATTGGCCAACGTCGAGAACTGCAGGCTCTCGGTATAGGCCGCACGGCCGAACCATTCGTCGGCTTTTTGAACCAATAACCTTGATTCAGCGAGGTCTTTTTGAAGGACAGGGTCTGACTCAAGTTTTGCCAATTGGATTTGAGCCTCAGCCAGTGTTTTGGCCGCCTCTTTTTGCTCGATATCAGCTTTAACCTGGGTTGCCGACGCCTGGGTTTTTGCAGGTTCAACCGCTTTTTTGGTGGTCGTCTCTGTCTTAACAACGGGCCTATCGCATTTCTTGAGACGCTCTTCGGCGCGGATGGCGAACTCGAAGGCGTTGGCGTTGTCGCCCGCCGCCAATCGACCTTCGGCCATTTGTAGGATGGCCTCGAACTCTCGGAAGTCGTCAGCGCATGTGCGATCGAGGCCTTTGCCCAAGGCTTCTGCACGCGCCATTTGAACTTTCAGAATTCGTGCAACGACCGCATCGTTTGCCAATCCCATCTGTCCGTTCTTTGGCGCAGCAATGACGCCAAAGCCTACGCTCTGAATGACATTAGTCTGCTCGTAGGCGGTCTTCGCCGCATTGGCGGTTTCCAGAGCCCGCTCGTAGTCACCGCCCGTGAAGGCGGTCCGTGCAAGGTCTAATGAAAAATCGCCCTTTCGCAGGGCTGGGTCATCGGCAGAGATGCCTCGGCCCATGGCAGCAGCGCGGCTGTCTTCGGCCCGACGAATGGCTGTCTTCGCGGCGTCCAATCCAAAACCACCACTTTCTCCGGCTTTGAATGCGGTGGTGGCTTCGTTTGCAGCCTTTGTGGCGGCTGCATAGCGCCCGCTTTCCAACGAATCGGTTGCCTGCGTGAGCAGAAGTTCGCCTTTTTTAAACGAGCCGCTGTTGCTGGCATTTGGCGAGGTCGCAACGGCCGAAGCTCGTGCGGTTTTGGCTTCGTCAATGGCATCTTGTGCGGCGGTTTTCGCCTGCAGGTTCTTTTGTCCGTCGGTCTCGGCAGCCTGCCGCTGACGTCGAAGTGCCACGTCCGACTCGCCGGATTTGCTGATGGCGACCTCGAATGCGGTGATGGCCTGTTGAGACAAATCGAGGCATTGCTGGTAGCCGCTGGTCTGAATTTGCTGCAGGGCAGACTCAACCAAGACCCGGCCTTGTTCGTAATCAGAAGTGGCGAGGGTAGGGGCTCCCTTTGCGATGGCTTCAGCTTGCTTAGACCTTGCCTTCGCAAGGGATTCTCGCGCCTGACCTTCAATTCCGGCATAGCGTTGGAGCTCGGCCGTGGCCGAGTCAAATTGCGCCTGAACCGATAAAAAATGAGCCAAAGCCTGGCTCTCAAGTTCCACGCGAGCCTGCTCCGCGGCAAGTCCGGTCGTGGCGTCACTCATGGCCGCAGACTGCGTCACTGCTTCTTCTGTCACAGCCAGATTTCTGGCCGCGCCGAACCTTGCATTCGCGATCTGCGCCAGCAAGTCGGCACGTTCGTAATCACCGGCTTGGAGCGCTTCACGCGCCTGGCTCAACGCTTCGATTCCGTCAGCGACAAGTTTGGGCTGCGAACTGGCAACGTCGGATTCTTTGACTTGTTCGAGCTGTGTCGTGGCTTGATCAAATGAACGCGGGGTTGGAGTTGTTGCGCAGGCCGAAAGCCACACGACTAATAGTAGAGTTAAATTTCGTTTCATTGGTTGCCTCCCGTCGAATTCAAGACGGCGTCGTTGGATTGACGCACGGCCTCGATTCCTTGCATTTGATCGGCGTAATTGAGCCGCAATTGCTCAAGGCGCTTTTCTTCGTCCCAACGCACGTAGCGCGTTTGGATCTCGGCGAGCTCCGCAGCGGTCGCCTTGAGCAGAAGCTCGGCGCGGTCGTAGTCAGGGCTCTCGTCGCCGTAAGCTCTTTCGGCCCGCGACAGATTCATCTGCACGGTAAGCAAGTCGGCTTGAGCGCGGCTCGCGTACTCCGTTCGAGCTTCGAGAGCAGCCAGCGCGCGAGTGTGGTTCGAGAGTGTTTCATCAAGACCTGCTCTTGCGGCTTGATCCGATGCACAACCTAGCGCACCAAATACAACCCAGATGAGCATCAATAAGAGTTTCATTTTCATTGGGTTTCTCATTAAAATAGTGTGTGCTGCAGGCGCAACGAAATGCCTTGGAAATCCGCACGTGGGGACTGCAAGTTGTCGCGTGCCAAGGTGGCGCGGTAGGTCAGCGATGCGAAGCTATTTAGCGTAAGTTCCGCAAGGCCACTCACCCGATAAATTGGGTCCATGTCGTCGTTGCCGACAAGTTGGTCTGAAGGGACAAACATATCCAAATCAGCCTTGATTCGAAATGAACGGCCCAGGCGAATCCCAACGTTTACGTGTCCTTCCGTCCCGTATTCGTCGGTGTCGTCGAAGGTTTGAACCCGGATGGTGCCGTCGGAAAAACGGTCGATAAATTCGCCGCCGTCAAATCGGGCCTGGCGGAGCGCAGCGCCGGCACGAAGGCCGATATCCACTGTGCTGTTATCCACGACCGTGATCGAAACCCCGGCCCCTTCTTGCAGGTAGAGCGGATAGGCTCCATTCACCAACGTGCGTTCATCGCCTGCGGCGACCGTAGCGATGGTCGTGTCGCCCCGAAGCACCGAGGTGTCTCGCTCCGCGTAGAATCGCGATGCAAAGAGCGAGGCTTGTCCGGTGGCCTGAGCATAAGGACCGACGATTCCGCCAAGGCGGTAGTTGTAGAGCACTGACGCGCGTGCCTCATCCACCAATTTTCTGGTGGGAACAGACGCGCCAACATCGCTCGATAGACCAACCCACGCTTCGTCAAAGGTCAAACCCAGAAGAGCGACGTGGTTCTTGACGTTGACGCCAACCTGGGTGTCCGAAAACACTCCCAATTGGACGTATTCACCATTAAAATTAGACACGCTATTCGAGGACGAATTAAACGCGATGTCCGCGCCAATCGTCCAGCGAAGCTGCCACCATTTTTCGGCGTAATTAATTTCTTCCAAAGCGTATTCGCCGCCAAGCACGTCGGCACCATCCATGAGGATCCGGTAGTCGACGACTTCGCCCGCAACGACTTTTAGGTCGATGGCTGTGTCGGATTTTGGCAGCCGGATGGTCAGAATTCCGGGACGAACCAAGGTGGTTGTGGTTGCGGCAAATGATCCTGCTGCTTCGGTTTCGCCATTCGCGACGTCGTTTTTGTCGACCTCGACAACCCAGTCAAGAACGGTGGGTCGTTGGGCGCCGATATCCACTGCGTGAATTCTCACGGCTGCGAAAAACGGTTCAATGGGCGCCGTCGACGAGTCCGTCACTCGAACGGTAGTTCGAGGCCGTATCGCTTCGGGTCCCTGATTGATCGAAACCTCATAGGTCCCAGGCGGAAGGATGATGCGCTCGCCGGTAGTACCGGTCGCAGCGCGTTCTCCGTTGCGTTTCACGACAACGTTCGCCTCTTTATCTGACGAGGTCAGGGCGGGCACAAATAGAGCGCCTAACCCGCTTGGAACCGGCGTGACATCAAGCTGAAGTTGGTCAGCGGTTATGGTTTGTGCGCCACCTGGGACGGAAAATAGAAGCGTCCCAGTGAAGACGCAGGCGTATGCCACGTGCGCGGCAAATTTGGAGTTAGGCAAATACATTTGAGCACCTCATCAAAAAACAGTTATCGACCCCGTTCAACGTACGCGTGATGTCGTGGCGATTTCTGGAGCTTCGGTGTCCCCTGGGAAGTAGAGGTCGACCACTTCGAGCGTGATTTCCGCGACTTTTAATCCCGTCATTTCTTCGACGCGACGAGTCACTCGTTCACGAGCAGCTTCCGCGACTTTGGGGATCGAGACGCCGTATTCGGTGATGATGCGCATATCGACAGCGACTTCGACGCTGCCGACTTCGACGTGGACGCCGAGGTCGCGCATGTCTGCTCCACGAAGTTCGTTGGCGAATTTCGAGAGCGTCTGTCCCGCGCCGTAGGGAACTAGCGCGTGAACGCCTTCGACCTCACGGACCGCGAGGCCGGCGATTTTGGCGACCACGTGGTCATGGATGGTGGTCTTGATTCCGTGCGTCGCCAACTCACGGCCGCGAGGCATGGTGGTCAATTTGGAATCGGTTTCAACTTTTGCTTGGGTTGCCATGGGGAAATCCTAAGTGTAACGCCGGCTAAGGCCGGGTTTTGTTGGGGCCAGAATTCTGGCTTCACTGTGGAGTTCCCCGAGACACGAGTTTGGTCACAAAAAAAGATCAAAAAACCTCATTTTTTTTTGCGACGCCCTTTTTTGATATGTGATTTTCTTTTTTAATTCAGCGTCTTGGTGGGTTCTTGGAGGCTTTTTCTTTGGAAGAAAAAAACCTCATAAGAATGGAGCTGAATGGGAGCCGAGGCCACCCTTGAGATAGGGCGGCCGTCATTTTCAGAATGTGACAGGGCACATCGCAGGCAGGCACTGTCCCCCGGATCCGCGTTGAAGCTCGGGGAAGTTGACCAAGTACAAGCAGCTGCCATTGCCGTCGAAACAGAATCCTGCGTTGCATCCGCCGCCAGGCTCCTGGCAATCCAACCCACACTCAGCGGCGATACATGCGGTCGTCACCGAATCACGAGCGAATTGGGGATGATCCTGTAAGAAAAGACACCCGTTACCATCATTGCAGAAACCGGCGTTGCAGGTTCCGGTGACCTGCGGCGAGTCGCAGCACGTCGACGGAATACAAGCTGAATTGGAGCTTGCTCGCGAAAGATTGGGATTGTCCGCGAGGCGCAGACACGCGCCGGTGGTTCCTTTGCAAAACCCCGCCGTGCAATATGGGGATTGGTTGCTTGCAGGAATCACGGGAACCGAGCAATCCCATTGGTCACAATTCGGTCCGGAAAAGCCCTCGGGGCAACGTGTTGGGGCGCATTCCTTACGGCCGTCGTTGTCCTGGTCAAAACACGAATATCCAGCCCCGCGGCAATCGCTGTCTGCCGCGCAGTCCTTGAAGCATCGCCCCCCGTCAGCGACACCATTGGCATCGCAATGACTTCCTGCATCGCAATCGGCATCGACGCCGCAAAACGACGAACAATAACCTTGGGGCCACGCCACAATACACTGGGTGCCCGGGCCTCCGGTGCAATCGGATATATTAGCGCAAGGTGCTCCTGTTGGACGAATTCCTGAGCCCACTGGGAGGCATTCGGTCCTGCCATCCTTGCGTGGGTCGCCTGCGGCATCAGAGAAGTCGAAACACGCATAGCCTGCGTTGCACTCGGAGTCGTCCGTGCATGATTGAACACACGAATCGATGCTGCCTTCACAATGAGTTCCGTCCGGGCAATCGCCGTCGCCGTTCGGGCAGGGGGCGCTGCAGTAGCCACCGGGCCAACCCGAGTTTGAAATGCATAATCCGGTTTGTGTGCAGCTCGTTGCATCCTGACATGAGTCGCCGATGCCTCCGCTGAGCTGACAAATGTTGGCGTAGCAGGATTCTTGGGCAGGGCAGGAACCGCAAATCAACATCTGCCCGCAGCCATCCGGGAGTGTGCCACAGTTCTTTCCGGCGTCGGCGCATGATGCCGGCACACACGCGCAATCTTGGTCGGTATCAGACGCGCAACCCTCGGGACAGCACATGTCGCCGTCGACGCACGCGGTCACGGCAGTCGTCGTGCACACGATATTGCAGGTTTCGGCTGCGCCAGCAACGACGTCTTGAGTGCAAGGATCGCTGTCGTCGCAGGTTGGGCAATCGCCGTCGCAGGTCTCGCCTGGATCGAGCGTGCCATTCCCACAATTGACAGCGTTATTGGTCGCGACGTTGTTGGTGCCGTTATTGGTCGAGGTGTTGTTGGTGCCGTTATTTGTGGTGTTATTTGACGTGCCCGTCGGGTCAACGACGGCCGCGCCAGAATCCGAAATATTACACGAAGCGCAAAAGAGCGCCCCGCCGATCGTTAGCGATGCCGCGAGGAGAGAGATACTTTTACTGAACATAGGGGTCCTTGTACGTCGTGGCATAAAGCGCCGATGACGTGGGCGGCAAGCGCCGAATGCCTCGATAACCGAGAATTCGCCGCGCTTTTCGATTGATGATGAATGCTAGTGCTGCGCGGAGTCTTGTGACGCAGAAGACGCGTTGTCAAGCGTTGCGCGGTAAGCAGAGATTTTGCTTGCCGTGATGCATTGGCACTTCGCGGGCACTTTGTGCCGGTCCGTGATGCCGAGCCCGCCCCGGATTAAAGCCCCGGGTACTTCCGCCAAATCTGCTCGTTGAGTTCTTTATTTGTGCTGTACTCGCCGATATCCCAACCCTTGAAATCGTAGAGGTCGTCAGCAATTTCGCTGATGACCTCTTTTAACTCCAAGGGGTTTAGCCAGTCCTGCGGAATCGCTTTCACGCCATAAACGGCGCCAAACAGGTTTCCAACGATGGCGCCCGTCGAATCCGAATCGCCATCATGGTTCACGGCCAGAACAACCGCATGTTTGAAGTCGTGAGCGACCAATGCGCAGTAAATCGATATCGCAAGGGCCTCCTCGGCTATCCAGCCCTCGCCCAAGCGCGCGATGGCCTCATGGTGGGGCTGATTTGACTCGGCGAGCTCCTCGGCCATCTGAAGGGCGCTCAGAGTTTCTTGGTGGTCGGTTTTTTGTCGCAGGATATCTTTCGCGGCGGCAAGCGCGTCTGGCAACGAATCGCCTTGGACGAGCATCAAAACCAAGACCGCCAACACCCCGCCCGTCAGCCCCCCGGTAGGATGCCCATGCGTCAGGGCAGATAATTCCGTTCCTAAATCGAATGCTTTTTGATTCGCGTTTTTCTGACCTAAGCGCGACACGAAGAGGCCGGCTGGAGCCATGCGCATCACCCCACCGCAACCCTTGCTGTCGTTGACCGCGGGCTCGCCGAGCCTGGTCGTCGCGCGAAGTGCGGATAGACACGTGTTGCCTGGTGCTCGGCGGCTGTGGAGTTCAGAATGGCTGAACAACCAGCCCATTTCGTCTGCGCCCACCAACGACTTCGATGTTTCACCTTGGGTCTGTAGCCACCGCAAATACGCGTTCGCCGTGACTGCTGCGTAACTCGTGATGCCTTTAAACGCGCCCCGGACTCGACCGCGCAGGAGCCCTTCGGCCGTGAACAAGGTCATCTGGGTGTCGTCGGTAATCTTGCCCAAACCGCCATACGCGGGGGCATATTCAGTGATTCCCTCGGGTCCAAATCGTCGCAGGATTTCGCTGCGTTTCATAAATTCAACCGATGCACCCAAGGCATCGCCCACCGCGCCACCAAGCAGGCATCCGCGAAATCGGTCCCGCTGGAGCTCTGAACTCGAATCGATTTTATTGTCTTCCATTAATCTCCCGGTCGCTGCAAATGAAGGCGAGGCTTTTTAATGCTTTTGGACCTAGCCGCCGTGAATCACGAAATAAATTCTCGTCTCAAAAACTCGTCGCAGCGAAATCACTGGCCGGCGAACGGCTTGATTGTGGACATGAATGCGTTCAGTTCTGGTCCGTTTTTGACGATGAATCTGTGTTCCTCGCCGCCCATATGCATCACGAAGCCGCCCGTTCCCATCATCCTGGTTTCGGCGTGAAGATTCTGGTCGATGCGCATGGTATCGACCTGTGCCCAGATTGAGTCGACCTCGGCTGTACTCAGCTCCCCGGATTTGGCCGTGCCACCGCTGTACGTGCCTGAAGAACTCTCGGCCGTTTGTACGGGGGCGTAGTCGAATCGCGCGCTTTTTTCAGCTGAGTCCTGCCAAAATCGATAAAGATTGGCACTTCCATCAGCGAACGAGATTTCCCATGGGGTGGCAGGCATTTTAGCGGTCTCTTCTTGTGGCGCAGAAGGCGAAATATCCGCCGCAGGAGTGGTCGCGACTGCCGTTCTTTCTTGTGGCGTGGAGGCGCACGCGCCCAAAATACTAGCGACGGAAAACACCACGAGTGTTAGCTTCGGATCAGGGAATAACATGTAGGATTTCTCAAGGCAGTCTTGTTCGCAAGGACTTCGGGAATCAAAAATTATCACGGTCTTGTGACGGCGGTCCACCGACTCGACACCTGAGTGAATAGATGTAGATTTTCTGACGTCGGAAGGACTCTACCGGGCGTTGGGTTTTTTGTGGGAGCGATTTTGAAATTACTATTTGTGACATTTTTATGTGTGGCCAGCGGCTGTGCGAGCGGAAACCAGAGCGCGGCAGGGCAAGCCCCGGCGTGCGTCGAAACGCCAACAGCCGAAGCCCCCGCCAAATCGACGACCTGCGACGACGAAGAAACGGTCGGCAAGAAAGTTGAAGCCTTGCGGGCACGACACATCAAGGGCGAGCTCAATGCAGACGAGCTTTATGCAGAGCAGGGCGCGGTCATCGACGGGGCGTGTTTCAAAGCCTACCTGCCCATTGTGGAAGACGATTTATCTCCCATGGGGATCGGACCGGCGACACGTTTGCGCAAGTTGAAGTCGCTCTACGATGCCGGAATTGTCGACAAGGCCGAGTACGAGGCTAAGAAGCGTCAGATTCTGGAAGTGCTCTGACGCTCTCGGTCGCGAACTAATCTAGGGCCACCGGTACCAGGATTTCGCCGGAACCGTTGCCCAGCGCGATCGTGCAACTGGTATACACTCGGTCTTCGACGACTTCGTTCTTATCGGTGCAGAGAAAAACTTCGAAACGGTCGTCCTTGGGTCCGCCCGTGCACTGCGATCCAAACTCGCTGACTCGGATCTTCATGTCTGCGGTCAGGCGAGTCCGGTTTTCGAAGACCAATCCGATGGCCCCACCGCAGCCAAGTGAGGTCAGGTTTTCTTCGCTGAATTCAGGGCAGCCTCCGATGGCCCAGGGCGGATTTCCGTCTAGATTGAACCCGAGGTTATATTCGTTTTCGATGGTAGCGTCGTAGGCGAGTCTGCCGTACGCGAGCGTTCTTCCTCGGCCGTCCTCAAGTGCGACGAAGACGATATCGCTTCCGGGGTCGACCGCATCGCATAGATCGCCAATCGTTACGTCTGCAATCAGCACCAGATAATTAGATAGGCTGCGTTCCTCGTCGTTGTTCGTCGAACCATTCGTCGACCCGTCTGTGGCGTTATTCGTCGAGTTGGAAGGGGCGTTTGTCGGGCTTTCATCGCCACACGCGGCGAGCATAGCGACGCCACAGCCCAGTGCGATACACATCGCCAAATTGGTGTTTTTCATCGCCATGTCTGATTCCGTTCGAGTGAGAAAATATTCGTCTATGGGCTCAAGTGCAGCTGCCTTAAGGGCTAATACTCCCAACCGTAGCCGCACATTACGCCACCAAAAAAATTATGCAGGGTGGCTTCGCAGACAAAAAATCCGTCATCCGAAACATGCCAATCCGCCACCACGGCGATTTCACCGCCCTCTATGAACGCCAGGTTTTGGCCAATTTTATCGCCGTTTGCATCGGGGCGAATATCGTCGAAAACCCGAAAAATACCGCCTACTCCAGCTTGCAGTCCAAAATACACCGACGAAATCCAAATGCCCCATCCCAGACGTGCCGATAAGGACGTTGCACTAAAATACAGGCCCGAATAGCCATCGTTTCCCCGCCCGTAGGGCATCGTGGTGAGGGAGGCCGAAACTCGAAACCCCATGGGAATCATAACGCCTGCCTGACCAGCGAACATCGGTCCCCAGATGGAGTATAGCGTCCAATCATCACCATATTCTTTGTAAGCTAGCCCCATGCCTCCCATGACGGACACGAATGGCGCGAATCTGCCCCAGCGTCCACCCATCACATCAAAAAGCGAGGGATCAAACGCGTCTTCTTCGTCTTGTTCTGGCGAGGATTCCAGGGTGACCGCCGACGCCGGCAGGCACGGGAGGGAGCAGGCAAGCGCCAAAGCCATTATCACGCATCGTCTCGACATGGTTTCGCAAGATTCACGCATTTAATGACCCGGGGCAAAAAGACTTAAGGTGAACCCAAAGCCACGCAAATCGTTGGAGCGATGGCCAATGCTCACGGCCAAAAACGAAACAGCCAATGAGACATCGACGTATTTGAGTTTCCAAATAGGGCCGGCTTCCGTGCGGAAATTGACGCCTTTGCCGTTGCCTCCGACGGTCATAAGCGCCTGGAAATCCGCGACATCAGTGCCAGGGAAAACCATACGCAAAGCGCCGGCGGGCCAGAGTTGAGAAGAAATACGAGTTTTGTGCCAAGACGTGTGCCCGCCAACCCATACCGGGCCAAAGAGGTGATACTCAACGATGAGCGAGAGGCCGTCGTCGCCTTCTTCGGCAAAAATATTTGTGTATGAAACACCGAACCGAAAGTCTTCCAGCACGTTGGTGCTTTCTGGTTCGGGAGTGTCGGCGGCACAAAGGGCTGGCCATACGATGGCCCCCAGACAAACGATCGTTGCCACTTTTTGAAGCCTGTTGTGCCTACCGTTCGCGCTGTTCAACACGCCCCCCTTGGGAATGATAATAACTCAATGCTGCGCACCGTATCACAGCGGGCGGGATGCCCGCACCGAATCACAGCGGTCGGATCAAAGACTTTCACCAAAGACCTACCCAATCAGCTCTTCGAAGCGTCTTTGGGTTTTCGGCGAAGGAGGTGATTTTGGCAGACCATTCCGCAGGTGTCTCGGTAGGGACAGACTGCGCACACCTGCTTACGCAAAAAATAGGTCAGAATTACGCAGACGCTCGCGCCCAGGATTAGGTAGAAGCCCGGCCCAGGCATGCCGATGGTCGAGAAATTTCCGATCTGGCCGGGCCCAGCTAATGTCGGGGTGAAGCCAGCAACTGTCACGGGGGCATCGGGGTTCAACTCATGCCCAAATTTGTACATCCAAAAGTACATCGCGCCGACAAATACAAAGGGGAAGCTGAAGGCGGGCAGGGCAAAAAAACGTGCGATACGTCGGCCAGGTAAAAAGACCATCAGCAAGGAAACCAGCGCGATGGCCGCAAGGCCATAGCCGGCCATCGCCCGTTCAAATTTCGCCGCTTCATCGAGCTTCGCCATCCCAATATAATGATTGAGGATATTGATTTCGCTGATGTCTCCAGCCACGTGGTTCATATAGACCGAAAGCACCAGTCCAAACGGATATTGCGGCGCGGACAAATACCACCCCCACATCGGCTGAAACCACGCGGCAAAAAACATCACAACCGCTAGTGAAGCGGTCAGCAGTCCCAACCACTTATAAAGTGTCTCTTTCTTTTTGGTATCCATAATCTTCCTTCAACTTAAGCGCTAAACAGCATCGCGTCTCGAGAATCTCCAGGCGCCAATCCAAGCCGCTCCGAGGCCCACAATAATCGGCCAAACGATCGCCCAAATGATCAACCCATTCGCCCCCAACTCCTCGAGGAGCGTGTACGATAAGGGGCCGAGGAGCTTCAATTCGGGGTCAAACAGGACCACCGCAGCCGTCCTGAACGCCTGCAGCGGGTTGAGCATCGCCAAACCAAGTACCCACTCGGCTGCGACGGATTGGCGGATAAGCAGGCCCAATAGGACGGCGTCCACAAGGCCCTCTGCCGCAAGCCAGATTACAAATGCGACGCCGATCGCCATCTCTTGGCTTGAACTGAAAACCGACAACATCATCGCGATGCCCAGAAAGCAGACCGTCATCGCGACCACAATGAGACTGTAAAAAAGCACAACATCCCACGGCACCACTCCGCCGCGGAAAAGTTCGATCAATGCTCCCCCAAACAGGGCCAGTACAAGCGGCAGAATCGTCGCGGTGCCGCGGCCTCCCATGCGCCCCCAATAATAGCCTCCGAAGCTGACCGGCAACGAGAGCATATACTCCCAAACGCCGGTTTCTCGGTCGCCCACCAAGGTGCGTGCAGTCGTCACCAGGATGAAGATCGGCAGGATTAAAATCGTAATTTGGATGAAAGTCAGCAGGAGCCGTCCCAGTCCGTGGAACCCCATCACTGAGGACTCCGCCAGACCGAACGCAAAAAATGCTGCCATCAGCCCGACAAAGGCCAAGAGGTAAAGGCGATACCAGCCTGCCCTAAGGGTTTCGCGCAGCTCCATTCGCCACATGGTGGTCAGCGATGGAGGCATATGACTGGATTCAGCGTTCGACACAGTAACCTGCCTTATGGTGCAGAAGTAGGAACTTGCCAGCGCGCGCCGTTTTTCTCGCGCAGCGTGGCGATGACCTGATCGATCGAAAAAGCACCATCGGCTGCAGGTGAAAACCCGTAGTCCATTGGCGTTTTTTGACCGTCGGCAAAACGCGTCTGGCTGGCTTCGACCCAAACGTCGGGTGAACCAGGTTTAGGCACGTATAACTTAGCTTCCGCTGGAGCGGATTGGGTCAGGATGGCGTTTACCGCACATCCTAAATCATCGTAAAACCGCACTTGGGCGCCAGGCCCGGCGAGTTGCGCCGCGTGAAGTGGTTCGGTGATGGCCATGCGACAAACACTGCAGGTGTCTTTGCCCCAATGAGGGGATTTAATGCTCTGTTTGACCTCGCAACCGAGCAGGAAGAACCCGCAAAATAGGAGGCCTAAAAGCGTTTGAATTCTAAACATTTGGGATTTCCTCCAGACCAAATTCTTGAACCAATCCCGACCAGCGGGCGATCACACAAACGAACCTAAATTGGTCGCTAGCTGCGATTTGCCCCGACCAGTGGCATGGATTGTCATGGGCGGCCTGCAGGCCCCACTCGTTCAGGGTGGTGGTGATATTGGGGCTGATCGTGCGGAAACGCAGTGCACATTGCATCTGCGTGCCCAAATTGGTGCGGTCGACCGACACAAGGTCATCAAGAACCAATTTCCCGGAATCCAGTTCGATCAAGCGCGTCACCAGACCCGAAATTTCGTCGATTCGGTGCGAACTCAACAGAATTGTTGTGCTTGGATCGAGCTTTTCTAGCTCTTCAAAAAAGGCGGCTCGGGCAAGCGGGTCGAGGTTTGCCGCGGGTTCGTCCATGATCAGCAAACGTGGCTTTCTGGCCAGCGCGATCGAGATCAACAGTTTTTGTTTCATGCCGCCTGAGAGGGCATGAAAGGCTTTGTTCGAGATGTCAGGCAACGAGAGCCCCAGATGGGCCGCGACCTCCTCGATAGGCTCTCTGGTGATGCCACAAAGCCTTGTCGTCGCGAGCAGGAACTCGCTGACGGAGGCGCGAATCCCAGGAGCTTGTTGAGGCACAAATCCGACCTCGGCTAAGACCTCCTGTCGTAGCTTTCGTGGGTCTTTACCGAACACCCGAAGGTTGCCCTCGCATTCGTAGAGACCCAGCAAACACCGGATAAGTGTCGTCTTGCCCGAACCATTTTGGCCCACCAACGCCAGCCGTTCGCCCTCTCCAACCTTTAGGGAGAGCTGCTTGAGAACATGCTGTTTTCCGAAATCCTTAACCAATCCCTGAACGTCGATCATGGCTTCACCCCTTTGCCCGTAAGTCGCCGTGGTTTGGGGTCCTCCAAGAGTTCGATGGGTTCGGTCAAAGGGACCAGTCTTTCGATTAAAGTAATCAAGGCCAAAATGGGTGAGCCCGTGAAATAGCGCGCAGATGGGTGTGCTCCAGTCAGCAGATCACCGTATTTGCGCGGCGTGTGTGGCGTGTCTCCAATACCGTCGTTATTACGGTCGAAGCCTTCGTAGTCAGCCCAATAATTTCCAGACCAATTACCTGGAGATTTGCGCCTTTGCTCCGTGTCGACATCGAGCCTGTTTCCAGAAAAGACATTTCGCGAGAACTCGTTATCGCGGTCATTGGCGAGCAAGACGCCCACATCGTTGAACATGAAACGATTGTCGAGAACCCAATTTCGCGTATCGGGTTCCCAGGGAGAGTTATCCATCAAGATTCCAGTCGCGCAGTAAACAAACGAATTGCCCTGAGCATAAACACTGGAAGTCTCTTTGAGGCCAAGTCCCATCCCGGTAATACCTGCCGATCGCACGACCGTGTTGCGCAGCACGGTGGTGCCTTTTCCGTACATTACAAAGATGCCCACGCTGTTATTTTCAAAAACATTATCCTCGATCATGAGGGAGTTCGAGTACATCGAATGGATGCTGTACCGCGTGCGTTCGGCTCGATTCTTGGTAAACGTGACCCGCTCTGAATACCACGCGACAGAATCCCGGGCGTCGTGCCAGAAGTTATCGATGACGTTGACGTCTTTCGAGGACCAGATGCGAATCGCATCACCCTGATAGGTCGGGTCAACATCTTTGGAAGAGATGTCACACCCCTGAATAACAATGTTATGGCTCTCACTGATATCGATGCCAAAAAGCACATCCTCTATCTTAAGATTTTCCAGATGAACGTTGTTTCGAGACGTGACCGCAATACCGGCATCCACTTGGGGCGTAAAATCGCCGGACCCACGAATTGTCAGGCCGCGAAGGGTCACATCATCGGCGTCGATGATCACGACACTGCTGCGCCGTTGTCCGTCAATGACCGCGCTGCCTCCCCCGTCGATGGTGATGCCTTGGGTTCGGATGACGATGGGGCCCAACTCCACGCCGGTTAAGTCCAGACGATCCCCTGGTTTCAGGGCATCGATTTTGGCTTGGAGCGGGCCCGGTTCCACCTCTTCTCGCCAGGCAGCGACCGAGGGTTCTTTGTGTTCCTGCGCCATCGCTAGGGCACATGTGCCCATGAATAGGACGAATATGATGGCGCGTTTCATCACTTACTGGGCTTTGGAGGTGATGAAGTCGATGGCATTTTTCAGGTCTTCATCGGTGCAGTCACTGCATCCACCACGTGGTGGCATGAATCCAGTGTCTCCCTTGAATCCTTCAATTCCGTGTTTCAACAGCATGTCTGGTCCTTTTGCGATTCGAGGCGCCCATGCTTCCTTGTCGCCAAGTTTTGGCGCACCGCCCACTCCAGCGGTATGGCATGCAAAACAAACCTTCGCATAGGCTTTTTCGCCCGGATCGTCGGAAACCACGGCCGCTCCCGCAGATTTCCAGGTGCTCAGATACTCGATGATCGTATCGGCATTGGCAGCGTCGACGCCCTGATTGGGCATCTTCACGCCAAATCGTTCAATCAGAGGAATAATGGTTGGGTCCTCATACATCGCGTCCGGGCCCATAATCCAACGTTTAATCCAAGCTTTATCACGGCGAACAGTGACGTCGGTCAGGTCTGGCCCGCCCACTTCACGGCCCTGACGATGGCAAGCGTTGCAGCCGAATTCGACGAATTGACGTTCCCCATCTGCCAGCTCAGCACGTTCCTGTTGAACTGCCCAGGTCATCAGTTCGTTATGAGCGACTTCCATGGTGGCTGTACGACGTTGACGCGCGGCCTCCATCGCTGGAACTGGTTTGACACCCAAAACACCAAAGCTGCGCTCTGGTTGAGCCTGATCGGTCATGCGGGCGTGCACTGTAAAATGCCCCGATTGCGTAGCATTGACTCGAACCGTCGCCGTACGACCAGGCGGAAGGAACGTCGTTGCGTCGTAGCCTCCCACATTAAAGGCCACTGACGCGTCGGGTTTCGTTTCAATATTGGTCAAATGATAGAGCACGGTGTCGCCTTGGTTTGCCGACACTTGTTTTGGCGTAATTCCATGGCGTGAAACCGTTGCAAAAACCTTCACCACCTTTCCTTCCCGTTCCACGCGTTCCTCACCCTGGGCCGTTGCGACCGCCGAAGGAGACATCGTGCTGGAGTTGGTTCCCGGCGCGTAGACGTCTTGGGTTTTAAGCGCTTTGATATCGATACAGGTCGTGTAGTGCGGTTCGCCCATGGGCAATGGGAGGTCGTAAAGCAGCCGCATTTTGTCGCCAGACACGCCGATGAGTTGGTGATTCTGAGGATGCAGAGGTCCGACCGGATTAAAGCGATCGATGGCGAGCTTGTTGAGCGAGATTACGTATTTTCCGCGTGGATCACGGGAATCTCCTTGCATCGCGACCAGGTGGCCAACGTTGTAGTGAACCGACTGTTTGTCGACCACTTTGAGATTGATGTAGTCCCATTTTACGACCATCGAGTCGATGTAGACCGAGGTATAGGCAATGCCTTCTTTTGCATCAAATTGCGTGTGCAGCGGGCCCAGTCCGAGCGCCACTTGGCCGTGCATTGCCTTCTTTTGGTCCAAAATCGGGACGCCATAGGCGTCTTTTCCTGCGTAGTCTTTTTTGTTGATGAGGTCTTCGATCTTGCGAATATCAAAGACCTGCGCATGCGTATCCAATTTACCCGCGACCACGATAAAACGGCCGTCGGGTGAAACATCCACGCCGTGCGGGGATTTGGCCTCTGGAATCAAATGAATCAAATCTTCAGCGATAGCGAGGTCAAGCGGGATAACCGTGTATCCGTTGATCTTAGTGCCCTTGCCGGATGCGGCAACCTTGGCCGCTTTCTTCCAGTTGATGACGTGCAGGAAGTCCGTGTCGGCCGCTGAGCAGCCTGCTTCCCAAGGTGGCCTGCCGGCTTCAATTCCCCCGACATAACGCTCCGAGCACAGCGAGTTCGTAAACGACCAGCCGTCGCTTTCCATTTTACCGGAATCCGAGAGGTCCTGAATATACGGAGGAAGCTCAATCACAAACGATTCGTCAGGGCTGATACGGCCCTTGGAACGGTCAAACTTGTGATAGGTGATGCCCCCGCGAAAAAACTCGTTGAAGTTTTTCTGCGTCAGCGGACGGTACATATGGTCGAAGGGCGAAGCATACTGCGCCGATTCGATGATGTATTCGGTGTTAGGAGTGACAAAAGCGCCACCATGATTCGAGCGGAAAATGGGATTTGTGACGATTTGTTTGGTTTCAAAATCCTTCAAGTCCATCACAAAAATACGAGGATTTGCTTTGTCATTTATGAATGCAAATTCGCCGTCGTACTTTCCGTCCGTTTCAGAGTACGCAGGGTGGTGGGTGTCACCCCAATTGATTTTTCGGTCGTCGATATAACCCTGAGTGGCCAGGAGCTTGCTTTCTTCGTCGTATTGAAATCCCGCGGCCGAGTCAGGCGCAGCTGTTGGGATGTACTTAAGGATCCGCATCGACGGAACGCCGTACGCAATCACCGAGCCGGCTTGTCCGCCGGAATTCAGACAAACAAATTCATCTTTGATATTAGGTGCGCCGTACGTCGAGACGGCTGAGACCATGTCGTCAGCGCTAAGTTTGCGGTCCTTGGCAATTTCCAAGAGTTCGGATTTTTGATCCGAGGCCCCCGCAACCGTGTCGGTTTTGGTCGAATCTTCGGATGCAGGTTTGCAGCCAAAGCCCGTGAGGGCGACCGCCGCAACGAGAAACCAAATGGATTTCGTGGTTTGAATCCTCATTTTGCACCTCCTTCTACCATCACATTCTTCGCGCGGACGCCGGCATCGGCGGCCTTAACTTGATATTGAAAATATTGTTCAGCCCACAACTTAGCTTTTGGCCAATCACCGGCGGCAATTGCGGCATCGATCTGGGGTTGAATGGCCGCGGCGGCGTTCAGCTGCGCGACGGCATCCGTCACCAATTCCACGGCGCGGACGTCCTTCTTGTACTCATGTTCATTTAACCAAGCGACCACTGAGTCAATCACAGCTTGAGTCTCTTTGATGGTTTGAGCCTTCGCTTCGTAGTCAAGCTTCGCTTGCGCAATCTCCTCGGGCGTTGCGACTTCCTCGACCTCGGCCGTCTCAACGTAATTCTTAGGTTTAACCATCAGATATCCCATCATTTCGAGGTGCAGCGCCGAACAGAATTCCGTGCAGTAGTAGGGGTAAACACCGGCCTTATCGGCGGTAAAGGTGACCGAGGCGACCTTGCCTGGTTCCCAACTGCTGTGGACGTTGTACGTGCTGACCGTGAAGCCATGGGTCTGGTCTTGGGCCTGCTCAAGGTTTGTGAGGTGGAACGTTACGACGTCGCCCTCTGTGACTTCCACGATTTCAGGTGTGATATGCGATCGAATCAACGTTCCAAAAACATGGACACGATTTCCTTTGCGCTCGACGCGCTCTTCTCCTGCTGCAGTGCGGAAATCCGAGAGCTCGCCGGTTCGTGTATTTGTGCCTGGTGGGTAACGAACGACCGTGCCGCCGTCGATGAGGTCGGCCTTGATGGCCACGGCATCGATACGCGTGGCTTGAGGCACCGCCATGTCGGAAAGCGAACGCATCGACTCGCCGGAAATGTCGATAAGGTGCGGGTTCATCGCCAGAACGGGGCCGACCGACGTAAGTCGATTCCGAGGCTGCGTGTTCATCACCACCGCATATTCAGCGGTTGGACTCGCTGTGTCGGCTTGAGGAATCATGAGTTTTCCGCCTGGGAAATCCAGCGCGAGTTCACCCGCGATCGTTTTCTTCGCAAGGTCGATCCGAACGAGCTTTCCGGGGGTGATCACGCTGATATAAACGTTTCCTTTTGCGCCAAAAGCGACGTCTGCCGTAGGACCGCCGACTTTGATTTGAGTCAATCCAGCAGCCGCTGCGCTAAGGGTTGGGACACCAAAAGCGTCAGGTTTTGCAGCGCTCCAATCCCCTTTGAGTCGGTTCAGGTCCAATACCGAAACACTGTCCCCAAAATCATGGGTGATGATTGCCGTCGCGCCATCCGCGGAGACCGCGATCGTGGTTGGCCCTGCGGGCAATTCCACCTGACGAAGCGCACCGTCTGCAGCGGCGTCGGCGAGTTTTACACGCGGGTGTTTGCCGTGCAGGGTGGTGGAAGATTTGGCGAGCGTCTGGGCCTTCGCGATGTCCACAATATGCAAGACCGCTGGGGTTTTTTCGTCGCCACAGGTCGTGTCGACCCCAGGCACGACACCCGTGCCGCTGCAAAATCCTAACGTGAAAATTAAACCAGCGCTGGCGCCTTTGCCGGCATCTGATTCGCCCTGAACGTATGGGGGCAATTCGACGGTAAATGCACCAGACTCATTGATACGGTTTTCGGTGTGATGACCGCGATCAAAGGGCCAAAATGTGACCCCGCCGCGAAGTTTGGACGCCAATTTCGGGTCATCAAGTTCAGCCCATTCGCCGATCGGAAGATCTGGCGATGACGTGTTTTGCACCACAAATTCAGTATTGGGCGTGACTGTGATTCCACCGTAGCCGCTGCGGAACACTGGGTTGGTCACAATCTGTTTGGTTTCGTAATCGTCAAGGTGCAGTACCGCGACGCGACCGTTGGCGCCGTCCGCCAAAAATGCTGCCACGCCGTCGTAGTTACCGTCTTTCTCGGATAACGCCGGAGCGGCGCTGTCGCCAAACGAATACTCGATGTCTTCGCGAGCGCTTGCCCGCAACATGTTGCGAGATTCATCATCGTAGGCAAAACCCTGCCAGGGCTCGGGGGTAAACACGCCGGCGTACTTTAAGATGCGCATGGAAGGCATGCCAAAAATAACCAGCCGTCCGGAGGTTCCCGCGCCCATGAGCCCGACGTACGTGTCTCGGGCTCCGGTTGGCACATAGGTCTGCATGGCGGCCCGAATTTGGTCATCGTTGAGGCCTCGTTCGCCAGCGACTTTGAAAAGCTCACCGGAGACTTCTGTGGCAGCCTCTTTTTCTTTTGCCTTAGGCTTCGTTGTTTCGCTGAAGCACCCAGCGATGAGCAGGCCTGAGATCGCCAGGATCCAAGGACTGCGGGAATTCGGTTTTAGCATCGTGTCGCTCCAGTGGGCTGTTTTTAAAAAGTTTCGTACGTTAAAAATTCTTTGCGCGGCCCACTGCTTAGCAAGTTGTATTCCAGTGGGTGAGTAGGGCTAAGTGGTTGAAAATGCGCCAATTCTGGTTTGAAAATTGCGAAATGAATGCGCGTACAGTCTTGATGCGCAACAATTGCGCGTCTCGATTGCTTCAACTTCGAACTCTTGTTGTCTAAGGTGTCGAAAATATACTAGGTTTTTTTGTCTGACAACCGACTTTAATCTGGGGCCAAACCCGTTGGGGATTCGATGCGAAGAGAACTCATTTTATCGGTACTTTTGCTGGTGGGCGTAAGTTGTGCTGGCACACAAACGAGCCAGACAAAAACGCCCACGAGCACCGCGCTTACCGAAAAGACAGACTCACAACTGTTGCGCGCGTGTTGACTCCGAAATGGACCGACGGCGATATCTTTGTGGTCGAACGGACTTTTGCAAAACATGACGCTATCAGCGGTCGGCAGGGGACCTCTATTTGTAAATATAATTTAGATCTCGAAAAAAACTCGGACGGTTATCGAATTCGTGAGACTGGCCTTTTGCCTGGTCCGCTCCCCGAACGGAGTTCAGAGGCCTTTTTTAATCATCTCGACAAGTTGGTCCAACGCAGCGTCCCAGCCGTGTTCGAATCTCATTGCTTTGTGTTTGGCGCAGCCGACTTCATCGGCATGAATCACCGTGGCGGTGTAGCGAGTGCCCTCGCCGTCGTCCTCGAGTTCAATCATCGCCGTGAAAGAGAATTATTCATCGGCGTCTTCCAGGGCAGGGGGCAAAACCACGGCATCAGCAGCTCGGGTTCCGTCCATGCTCGCCAGACCAACTCCTGCGGGACGTCGACGGTTCGTGTGAAACTGAGATCGAATTTTGAATTGGGCTGATAGGTCTTTTTCATTCTTTTTCGCCGATATTTGTTTTCGTTTTAAGAATCAGTAGGTATGCGTCCACGGCTGGTTGCCACGGCGTCGCGAACGGCCGAGAAGAGCGCGTCTTGGTTTGGGAGATATCGTTCTCAAAACGAAGTATCCCCGGCATCGTGTCGCACCAAAGTCTGGATCATGACGTCCTTGAACTCCGAGAATGGCTTTTCATTATGGGCCAGCCACGCCTCCCACGGGCTTATCCGGTCGGGCTTAGGACCGAGTGCTTGATGTCCCAAAGCGCTCACGTGAAGCATGCAGAAACGAAGGTGCCAAAGGTCGTGTTCGCCGAGGTCCAAATCCGGTGTCAGGTGCTGATTCAGAATGGCTTCGATATGAGGGCTGTATGGGAGTTCTCCAGTCTCCATACGATGCTGCATACTCAAAATGAAGGGCTGCCACATCTGGACCCATAGGGTCCGCGCTTCCAAATTCCAATCTTGGAACCCATGCATTTTACTAAACATCCGGCCTCCTAAATATTTCCAAGCTGTCGAATTGCCGAAGCCAGCGGTTCGATATGCAACATCACCGTCGACAGTGGGACTGAAGCTGGATTTTTTTCACCAAGCTCGGTGATATCGTAGCCCATGGCTTTGATGGCTTCGGTGTAGTCCTCGATCGCTTGGGTTTTGCGTGGCAAAAACTTCAGTAATTTCTCGCGAGACGGAAACATGACGCGGTCTCGTCCGCCGCTGATGGAGGCGGTTGCTAGTGACGAATGGGCGCTGGACGCCGAAGCATAGACGCGGAGGGACATCCCTTTGTCCATCAAGGTATTCATTCGGAACTCGCCAGGTGCCATCGGCCCGGAAATATCAAAGGTCACGGGTAAGTGCTCACAAAGCGCGATCACAAAACGGTGTTCGCGCATTTCGTCGGAGACCTCTGCCGTCGTGTAGGAGCGTGACGAACGTCCCAGAACATACTCGCAATACATCGCCTCATACGCATTGCAGTATTTTGCCTCCTGCCGTCCCGCGGTCGCACGAACCTTGGTCACCGCTTCAAGAATCTCCTCCAGACTCAGGTCGCCTCCCCATTCTCGACGGCCCACAATCGACACGACTCGACCGGCGTTCGCGGCGGCCATCGTGCGATACCTGGATAGTTGTTCGCCATTCTCTCCACCCAGTTCAACCTCGACGTAGGCAAGGAATCGGTCATCGCCATCCAGAATTTCATAATCTGGCCGTCCCACGGCGTCGTCCGCTGCGGTGTTTTTTGTGGGAAAAAGCACGGCGTCGGCGGGGACACGAATGCGCTCGAAAAACCACGAGCGAAATTCTCGAATATTCAGTAAGCCAAACAGATTTAGGTTCACGCGATTTTCGGGCGACGACACGACCTCATTGATGAAAATCGATTGGTCGTATTCGATCACTAGAGACGCTTGGCCTGGCTCTTCGTTGCTCGTTTGCGATTGATAATAGGGGTTAATGATGTCGTTTTGCCCCTCAAAAACGATTCCAGGTCGGACGGCGCCCCCAAGGTGCGCAATGCCCCTGCGGTACTGCGATTCCTTCGCATTCGGGTTGCAGAAGGCGCGGTCGACGTCCAAAAACCACTGTCCCGATTTTAGCTCTTGTACCCTGTTTTCTCTCATCAGACGTAGAAGTGGTTTTACGGAGATGCCGTTTAGCAGTTTTCGTGAGTGGTTCAGGATCTGGAGTCGGATGAGCTCGTTTTCCTCAAAAGAGGTCAGAAACTCTGAAGGCTGCATTGTTGGACGAAAGTCTCTCATGTCGATCTCCTGTGCTCGTTGGATTGTTACCATCCCAGAACTATGCGACAGAATACGTCGCATGACTGGTAGGGGCGCAGATGGGACGACCAAAAAAAGACTATTCGCAGGCCGAACGTCTCTTGTTTATTTACCGCAAGTTATGGCGAGGTGCTCCGATTCGGGCTGTTGAACTCGTCGAAGATTTCGGGCTAAGTCGACGAACGTGCGAGCGTGACTTGGCCGCGCTCAAATCGGTGTTGGGGCCCGATTTGGTTGAGGAGTCATATCTCGACCATAAGGTATTCAAAATTCGGCGCGGCCTGAAACTCGCCGACGTGTCCCATGCACAGGTGTTGGCTTTTTTATGCGGAACAAAAGTCATCGACTTTCTTTCCGGGCCAAGTTTTCGTCTGGATGCCAGGGGGCTGGGGGAGCTGCTTCGGACCAGCCTGGCGAAAAACGGAGAGCGGATTACGTCGGCGAGGTTGCCGAACAAACTCCATGTCACATCGGTCGGGAACAAAATGTACTCGGGGCAGGAGGATAAGCAGGAAACGCTCGACCAGATGACCCAGGCACTGCTTTACGAAAAGCCGATTCAGGTGTCGTACCTGTCGGCGTCACGGGCCGCGGATGAGGTCGAGCCGTTGACACACTTGCTCCACCCGCTGGCCATGGTGATTCATCGCGGCGGCGTTTATTACGTGGTGGATATCGTCAGCGAGGATTCAAGTCATTGCAGAAGGCTGATGGCTTTGGACCGGATGGAGGTCATTTTTTACGACCCCACCGGGCCGATGTTTTTGTACCCAGAAGAGTTCGATGTTGAACACTATTTTGAAGATTCTTTCGGTATTTTTACGGGCGGAACTTCGGAGCTCGTTCGACTTCGTTTTGCCGCTCATTACGCCCAATATGTTGAAGAGCGCACCTGGCATCACAAACAACAAATGGAGCGGGACGCTGACGGTCGGTTGATTTTAACGTTTCCGGTTTCGAGTCCTATTGAAATTTCGGATTGGATTTTGGGTATGGGAAATAATGTAGAAGTTTTGGGACCACCAAAATTACGTGATTTTGTGGTCGACCGATTGCGCTCGGCACTGGCAAACTACTCAGACGCCAGTTGAAATAGGTTATAAAACACGCCGACACCGAGGGGCAAAATGTCGATCTCAACTTTTATGTCTGAACTCAAAAAAATATCTACGTCGAGTTCAAGACTCACGCCTGAATATAGACAGAATTTGGAAAAGTTGCGGGGTCGCTTCCCAGAGGCCGCGGATTTTCTTGATAAACTGGCTTCGGACAACGACTTGTGGTTGAGCACAGACCAGAACGCCCATCTTTATTGTGGTGATAAATTCCTTGGCTACATCAAGTTTGACTATCAAGATGGCCATCATGGCATCATGTCTTCTCCGAGATTTCATGCCAAAATTGCGGCCAAAACAAGTGATAAATCAGAACTTATTTTTAGAAAGCCGATATCTGACCTGGTGCAGCGTTACGAATGGAAATCCTGGGCGGCCATGCTGATGGATGCGGACGCGCACGCTTTCTTCTTTTTTGCCGGCTCTTCACGAGATGGAATTGTTGAATTCTTTGATGCGCTCATTTTGCTCATCAAGGAGAAGGCGCTCGAGGACAAAGCATGATTTCACGACTCATCATTTTGACGGCCGCTCTGGCACCCGCGCTCGCCGATGCCGCGCCGCCCTTGAGCACACCCTGGCCGTGTGAAGTCAGCTACCGAATCACTCAGGGGCATAATACCGGAAGCCACACCGATAAAGGGGCGTGGGCCTGGGATATTGGGGTTCCACAGAACGCCGATGTGGTGGCGCCCGCGGATGGCGTTGTGCGGGCCATTCGTATCGACTCGAATAGCGGCGGGTGTGACAGCGCGTATGCAAATGATGCCAATTACGTGGTCATCGATTTTGGTGATGGAACCGAAGCTTTGTTGCTTCATCTGGCGCAAAACAGTTCGCCATTGAAGGTTGGTGAGCAGGTCAAACGCGGACAAATAGTCGCTCGAGTGGGCTTAACAGGTTGGGTTTGTGGAGCGCATCTGCATTTCCAGATTCAGAACACCTGCAATTCCTGGTGGTGTCAGAGCATCCCCGCGGACTTTGAAACGTATGGCAATCCGACCAGCGGATCGTACGTGTCCGATAATTGCCCATCTTGTGAAGCTGTGGCCACGCGGAACGAAACCACCTTGGTCGATGAAAAAGATCCTGGCTGTTTCAAACGGCGTTCAACGTTTTGGTGGTCGGTCGCCGAGGGGCAAGCAGACCACCATTATTACACCTTCGCCGCGGATGCGCCCGAACCCGAAGCGCTGGGTGAATGGTTCTTTGATGTTGCCGAGGCTGGGGATTACGACATCGAGGTCCATATTCCGCAGACTGAGGCGGATTCAATCGGCGCGAATTACACCGTTTTTGACGGCTCAAATCACACGACCACTCGTGTGGACCAAACGCAGAATAAGGGCTGGGTTGGCTTGGGGACTTATGCGATGTCCATAGGTGAAAAACGGTCGGTCAGCCTGGGGGATAATACCGGGGAGTCGAGCGATCTGCGACGGAAGGTGGCGTACGATGCGATTCGCGTGGTGCCGAATATGCCCGCACCGGTTGAAGAACCTCTTCCCGCGGAAGCATCAACGGACCTCCCAATACCGCCTGATCCGACGACCTCGGCCGACGAGTTGCCGGCCGTTACGAACGATGGCGAAGCCCAAACGACCCAAGTCAGGGTGGATTCTGGCTGCAATGGGATGGGCGCGGGCGCATCGTGGTTTTTCTTAATTGCCGTCCTTTTTCGGCGTCGCTCCTAGCCGGATCCGTAGGCTTGAACTGAATAATTTATGAACACCCACGTCTTTGATTTGCCTGACTGCCTGGGTGTTTGTATGCGAATTCTGTTTTTATTGTTGTTGGCCGTTATTGGCGGTTGTGCTCATGCGCCTGTGGCCGATGTCGGTGCAAGTGGCGCAATCATTGACGAATATGAACAGAAGCTCGCAGTTTCAGAGTTTGGGTTTTGCCAGATTCGCGAAGACGGCACGATTCGCTGTCGTGAGACGCACCGTGAACAACCGTCGGTGTATGAGGCCCCGCCCGAAGGGGAGTTTGTGCGCATTGTGTCGCATGAGCGGGGCTACTGCGCCCTGAACGCCGAAGGCCAAATCACCTGTTGGCGAAATATCGACTCGACCTTTCAAGACAGTGTGGCCTTTCCTGGCCGCTATACCGCCATCGGTAGCGATAAACGCCTGGTCTGCGCCATCGACACACAGGGCGCCCTCTGGTGCGCCAGACCCGACTCGCACAAGATTACCGAGCAACGAGTCGAAACACCTGCGATTCAGCTCGCGGCCGGTCCGTACCAGAACCTCTTTGATGGCATAAGCATCTGCGCGCAGGCTGAGGGGCATGTCGATTGTCTCTGGCGCACGCTTCCGCTCACGGAGTCTAGTTATCGTTCTGGATTAAATGAGCCCCCTTCGCTCAATCACATTGAACGCCTTGAGGGGCAGTTCACGAAGGCGTTGCGCACATGGGAGTCGACATGTGGCCTGCGGGTCGATGGACAGGTCGTCTGCAAACACGCAGCGCGATATCCGAAAGCTCCTAAGTCGTCGATTTTTGACGGCGAATTCACCGATTTGACCGCGCAGCGCGGCATCTGCGCCAAACGCCCCGATTCGACTTGGCTATGCGAAGAACGCGTCATCGGTCCCAGTGAAAAAATGGGCGAAATCGTCGTGATCCCAAACGGCAACCACGAAGGCTACTCGGGATTAACGCTCGATGGGGTCGCGGTGGGGAGGCTGATTCCCCCAAAAATCCGACAAGGCTTCGTGAAAGTTTACGGGAGCGGGAGCATGTGTGCCGTACGTGCGGATAAGTCCGTGTTCTGCGAATGGCCACGTTACGACGACGACATGCTGCACGATGTCTCCGAGATTTCGGCCTCCGAGAGCAGCATTTTCACGGATCGTGGCCAATTTTCGACATGGTTGGACCCTGCAGCGGTGACCCAAGTCTACGGGAGCGCTGACCCGCGTAACGCCGAGGTAACGGGGTTTGCGCAGGTTCAGCACGGCCGGGATTTCGGTTGTGGCCTGCGTGAAAACGGCGACATCAAATGTTGGTTGACCACAAAATGGAATAAGAACCGCGCCAGACCCCCGGTCAAAAAGTTCAAATCCTTCGCGCTTGGGCAAGTATTTGGATGCGGCATCACACCGGACGATGAGATCAGGTGTTGGGGGAACGACTATTTTTCCATCGTCACCAATCAGCCCCCTGGGAAATTTGAAGAGGTGCGTTCCACACGTTTAAACGCGTGCGCGACTCGCGATGACGGGCAGGTTTTGTGCTGGGGACAGGCCTTCCCCAAACTCTTTAAATTCCCGTTTAAAACCGAGAAATGGGTCGTGCTTGGTGAGGGCGTCTGCGGCGTCGACGCGGCGCGTGATGTTCAGTGTTATGGGCTCGGCTTTGCGTGGAGTCGGCCGGATTACCCATTTTATTTACAAAGAGAAAAAAAGAATTCGCCCAATTAGGCGAATAGCAGCGTGTATACGCCTCCCACAAATAGCGCGGCAAAACCACCAAGCTCAGCGATCACCAAGAGCACCATGAATCCATGTACAATTGAACCGGGAAGGCTTGTGGATCCCAAGCGATAGGGCGGGTGAAGTTGGTTTTCGGTGTCCTTCAGGTAGCCGTGAATCAGATAGGTGCCAATGGCTGCAGCAAAAAAGACCTGTGGCGCCAATGCAAACCCGAGCGTGAGCGCATCAGGGTAGGGCGACAGTTCGACAAATTTCAGGATCACCAGACTCGCGAAGGAATACATCAGCGAGGCGCGATGGGCGATATCCACATAAATCGGTGCCACGGAGTTCTTGGATCGCGCGATCGCCGCGTACTTCCAAACGCCTGTGAGCAGGCCAACCAGAAAAAAAAGGCCCGAGAAAATAATCGTGGTTTTTAATGCGAGGTCCATCTTCATTTTATATCGCAAAGCTGCGCTCGGCGCGATCGTCTAAGTTTTCGCAAGTTCTGCGCGTGTCGTGTCGAGTTCATGGGCAAATACAATCAACTGTGGCGTGACGACGTTTTTTCCCCTACACTAAATGTAACCACTTGATTACGGAGCGCGAATGTCCCGCATGCTCATCCTACTCGCCCTGTTCATGACCGCATGCAGCGATGGTATCGTGACCATCGAGTCCGGCCCGGAGTCTTCGTCTTCGACGAACGGTAAGACGTTTACAGTCGAAGAGTGTGTGGGAGTGGGCGCGTGGTGTGCTGATTCGTGTGTGAGTCTAGACAGCGACGAAATGCATTGCGGGGCTTGTGGCGTGGTTTGTGACGGCGCGTGCGTTGCTGGGGCGTGTCAGCCCGTCATCGACGATTCAAATCCCGACCCTGATTTAAATCCAGGCACCGAGCCTGAACCCGAGCCGGAGTCGGTGTGCGAGGTCGGCGAAATGTGTGGTGGCGTATGTGTCGACACGTCAAATAGCGGCGCAAATTGTGGGGTCTGCGGCAACGCCTGTGCAGGCGGTCAGGCCTGCGTCGCTGGTTCGTGCATGGTGGTCACCGAAGTGCAGGGTGTTTTGGTCGAGACCAACGCGGCTCGCGCTGCTGGCCAGGATTGCGGAGTTTACGGGCAATTTGCCGCGGCGGCTCCTTTGGTCTTAGACGATAATTTGAACCTCGCGGCGCAGGCCCATGCGGCGGACATGTCGACGAATAATTTCTTTTCCCATACAGGCTCGGACGGCTCTAATTTTGTGCAACGGATTGGCCGCACAGCCTTCGCCGGCACGCCGATCGGCGAGAACATCGCGGCAGGTCAGCGCTCCGCAGCCGATGTGGTTGCAGGTTGGGTGGAATCTGACGGTCACTGCAGAAACCTGATGAACCCGCAGGCGACCAAAATCGGCATTGGATACACCACGGGCGGGCCTTACGGTACCTTGTGGGTTCAGGTCTTCGGTCGGTAGGTCTCAGGGCTCAGGTTTCGTAAATCGCAAGTCACAGTGCGGGCAGGATGAGGCTGTCGCATAAGGGGGCTGATAGTGTGATTGGTCCGCGAGCCCATAGGGCCTGCGTACCAAGCGCAGAATCGCAGAAGTGGTAAATAGGCCGGAAACGGTTGTCAGAATTTCTGGTGTTAAGTCAAAGGGACGGCCTCAGGATGCCTGCTGACCGGTGCTCGACCGAAACCCCATTTTTTTTCATGATTTCGGCGGATGCGTTCATGAGCAATCGGGTGTGGCTGCTTGTCAGCAGTCCGTTTGAGGGAGGTGTTAATGAAAAGTGCATTAAGATTGTTGAAGTCAGTCATGGCGTTCCGTTGTTTGAGTCTGTTTCAAGTCTTAGCATGATTTGAATCATTTAGTGGTGCGGACTGCCGTGGGAGGATTGAGTTAAGCTTCCTTTTTTGAAGGCATTACATGCCGATGCATGCCTTCAATCATCTCCATCTGTACATATTGAATTTCGAGCATTCGTTGCCATTGATTATGCATCAGGTGCTCGATTTTTTCGTCGATCATTCGGATTTCGAGCTCGGCCTTCAGATTGACTTGATAGTCGTTTTCGGCCCGCAGGCGGTCGCGTTCCTCCTGTCTGTTTTGACTCATCATGATGACGGGGGCCTGAATGGCAGCGAGCATCGACAGGAATAGGTTGAGCAGGATGAAAGGGTAGGGGTCGAAGGCTTTGCCGGTGACCAAGATGAATGTGTTGATGCTGATCCAAACGACCATGAACGCGCCGAACAGAGAGATGAATCGCCAGCTGCCGCCGAAAGCTGCGACCTTGTCGGCGACCTTTTGTCCAGGCGTGAGGTGGTCGTCGAACTCTCGGTTCAGGTTACCTGACAGCAACTCGTGGTCTTTCATGCTTTGGACGACCTTCTGTTCCACAGCGTCAAGGTCTCCGAGGTCCTTAACCATCAAACCACGCACGTACGCATTTCGCACATCGTTCAAACAGCTCAAACACACCGCGCCGTCTTCCGACCAAGACTTCGACGTCGCTTTGGCGTGGGCGAGTAACTCCGGTCGAAGCAGTGCGATTGGAAGCAACTCCGCGCTGGTCTTTTTGTTCGCACACACAAGACATCTTTCTCTTTTGTCGTTCATGTTGTTCTCCCCGTCGGTTGCATTTTAAGTATCACAAACCACGAAAGCAGTTGTCTAATCGCGCCGCCCGCGAGCTTGCTGGGAGGATGACTTGTTGTGAGGAGGGATTTGTCCAATGGCGGACCCGGCTGCAAGTCGCAATGCCAGGCTGGAGCCTGGCGGACCCGGCTGCAAGTCGCAATGCCAGGCTGACTGCTGACCGCTCGCTGTTAAGGCAGCGCGACCGCGCGAGGAGTGAGGAAGCGCATGGAGCCATCTCCCATTTGCCCCTGACCGTTGTCACCCCAGCAGAGTATCTGGCCGCCCGAACGCCGTCCGCAGGTGAAAACGTCGCCGACCGATACCTCGACCCAGTCGGTGAAAGCCGTGGTCACGGCAACCGGTACCGTCGAGTCATTGACCGTTCCGTTGCCCAGCCCACCATATGGGTTTGCGCCCCAGCAATAGGGGATGCCGCCTGCGATTCCGCATGTCATGTCGCGCCCGACGGCGACCTGGCTCCACGGCGCCTGTGCCGCGCCGACACCAATGAAGTTTGTGCTCAAGTTCAACGTTCCGTCGCCGAGCTCGCCGAAGGTGTTATCGCCGGTGCACAGCAGGTTGCCGAGGGTGTCAATGGCGCAGGTGTGCTCCCGTCCGGCGGCGACGCTGACGAAGCTTGTGCCCATAACTGTGGGCATCGCTGGGACCGACAACGAAGGCACGGTTGACCCGTCGCCGAGTTGTCCATGAGCGTTATCACCCCAGCAGTAGAGGTCGCCCGCCTGGATGCCGCACACGTGTGTGTGTCCCGCAGAAACCGCGCTCCACATCGTCCCAGTCAACTCCCCGGTGTTGACCGGCGAGCTGTACGAAATCGGCTCGCCCTGGCCGAGCTGGCCTTCATCACCGCGGCCCCAGCACCAAAGAGCGCCGGACTTGATACCGCAGCTGAAGCCACTGCCCGCGCTGACGCTCGTCCAGTCGGTGTCTGTATCAGTCGTCATAGGGATAACAGGGCTTGGCGATGGAGTGAGCGAGTCATTTCCGAGGCCTCCGTCGGCGTTATCACCCCAGCAGCGCGGAGCGCCGTTTTGAAGTCCACAGCTATGAGTTGAGCTGCTCGACACCCGCGTCCAGTCGGTGTTTCCGACCGTGCCTGGAACCGCCGAGGTCGCGTCGGTCAGCGAGAAATTGTAGGCCGCCGCACCCCAGCACCAAGGGGCGCCGTTTTTGATGCCGCAGCCATAGCTCGAGACGCCGAGGTTGAACGGAACATCATCGCCGCCGTACGCAGAGACCGAGGTCCACGTTGAGCCAGCGTCAATCTGTCCGTCAGGCGTGAGGCGAGACGACGAGATGCCGAGTTGTCCGGCGTAATTGGCACCCCAACAGACCACGTTGCCTGCTTTGATACCGCATCCGTGGGAACCGATCTTCGGCAATTCAGCAGCCGTCCAGTTGCCGTCGATGCCTACCTGCGTTGGGGTGTTGCGGTCGTTTGTGTCGCCCAGACCGAGCTGGCCTTCGAAATTTGCACCCCAGCACCAGAACGACCCACTGGCCTTCAAGGCGCAGCTCATGTCCGCGCCGGCCACAGGGATGGACCAGTCGGTATCAGTTCCCACGCGGGTCGGGACAGGGATTTCCATCGAGCCGCTCACTTGACCCTGGCCGATTTGGCCGCTGATGTCGGAGCCCCAGCAATAGAGTTCTCCGGCGCGCGTGGCACAGGTATGCGCGCCACCGAGCGCCAGATCATCCCAAGGTCCGCCGGCAATCTGCACCGCGACCGCAGAGTCTACACCGACCATCCCGTTGCCGAGCTGACCGGCGAAATTTGCGCCCCAGCATGAGAGGTTCCCAGTGGTGTCGATCGCGCAGGTGTGGTCGCTGCCGGCCTTCACCGCTGCCCAATTTGTGCCATTGGTGCTTTCGCGTGTCGGAGTCGCCGTCTGCGATTGCGTGGACCCGTCGCCGAGCTGGCCGGCCAAGCCGGAGCCCCAACAGTAGATTTCGCCGTTGGTGTTCAGGGCGCACGTGTGGCCCACTCCCGCGGTCACTTGAGCCCAGTTCGTTGCAGCGGTGATCTCGCGTACGGGAACCAAGGAGCCCTCGGACGACGTGCCGTCTCCGAGCTCGCCGTTGTAGCCCGCTCCCCAGCACCAGAGCTGGCCGCCAGCATTGATAGCGCAGGTGTGGTCGGAACCGCTGGCGATATCGACCCAGTCGCTTGCCGTGCCTACTTGTACCGCAGCCGGGCTCGAAATGATGGTGCCGTTGCCGAGCTGACCATAGAGGTTTTCGCCCCAGCACCAGATGGCACCGGAACGGATGGCACAGTTGTGCTGAGTTCCTGCCGCGAGCGCCTGGCCAATAATTAGGGTTGTGGGTGTGCAGCTGAAACCGTCGCCCATAAAGCCGGAGTCGCACTCGCACGTGTAGTCGCCTGGGGTGTTCGTGCACGTTGCGTTCGGGTCGCAGGCGAATTCGTCCTGACATTCGTCGAGGTCAACGCAGCCTGTTTCGCCCGGAAAGAAGCCGATTTCACACTCGGGAGGCGGAGGGATTGGAAGAAAACATCCTGCAGGCGGCTCCAGTGAGCCTTCGACATCTTGACCCCAGCATTCGATGGCCCCGTTCGGGTCCACGGCGCAGGCCTGGCGATGTCTTGCGATAACTTGAAGGTAGCCTGTGCCGCTTGGCGTGTGGGTGACGACGTCGTTGTCGGCTCCCCAGCAAATCACCTCACCGACGTCGGTCAGGGCGCAGGCGACAAATACGCCCACGGAGACATGAACGAATTTTCGATTGGGTGCGTTTGGAGCTCGCTTGATGCCACTGATATCGGAGCCCCAGCAGCTGAGTTTTCCGGTGCCAGATACGGCGCAGGTGTGCCGCGCTCCCGCGCTGATATCCACGAAGCCACTGGTCGTTGGCGCATTCGCTTCGCCATCGCGCGCAGGTCCCCAGCAGAAGACCTGGCCGTCGGAATTCAGTGCGCAGGCGTGAAAATCGCCCGCGGTCACGGCGACCAAATCGGTTTGGGCTGGGCTTGGCACCTCGTAGTCGAGGCCGCCTGCCATGAAGCATTTGACCGTGCCGTCTTCTTTCAAACCACAGGCATGGCCGCGGCCCGTTGCGACTTGAATGAAGCCGCTATCCGCCGGAGGAATGGGTGGATTTTCGCCCCAGCACTGGATCGTGCCGTCGAATTTCAACCCGCAATCGCTCCAAGCGCCAGAGGCCACATCGACGAAGTCCGAAGACGTCGGCATCGGAATGGTTGCGGAAGCAGACTCGCGCAATCCCCAGCAGCAGGGCGAGCCTGAGGATTCAATCCCGCAGGTGTATACGCCGTGACCGGGTCGGGTGGTTGCAAACGAAGAAAACCCGGTTACGCCGGTCGCCATTTTGTTCGGGTCACCCGCGTCCCAGAGCCCAAGGTTCGGTGCGTAGTTCGGCGAGGCGGAATCGCCTGTTTGGTCCCAGAGGCCAAGGTTTGGAGCGAATTCCGACCCCGTTGGACCGAACTCGTCCCAGAGCCCCAGGTTCGGGGCGAACTTTGAGATCGATCCAGCGCTTGTAAACACACCCGGTACGACATCGAGCTCGAGCGTGGCTGGTTTGAGGAATTTCAAACCTTGCGGTCCGAAATCAAAGATATTTCCCTTTACGACCGCGTTCGCTGGTGTGTTCTCAGGTTTCCGAACACTGACCGTAATCACGGTGTCCTTGTCGAGCGCACCAGGCGGAATCGTGAGTGTTCCACCCTGAACTTTTACCACTCCACCTTCGTCGGCTTTGATCGCTACGCTGGCCTGCGTGGGGTCCGGCGTTGAGGTCGCAGTGGGGGTGTTGCTCGACAGATAGTCGACGCAACCCGTCGTAACCAAGGCAATAAGTATGGCAGTGAGTCTGAACGTCACGGAAATCTCCTTTCAGGAACCGCGAGTATATCGCGCCAGCACGTATCTGAAACGACGAATTGCGCGATTGCGCGTAGGCCCGTTTTCGTTTTGACGCGTCGTGGTGCCTGTGTTCAGGTATTTTTCATGAAAGTTGGAGCATTCGAAGTTGGGAAAGAAATCGGTCGTGGTGGCATGGGTGCGGTCTATCTGGCTCACCACACCTCGGACGACGTGGACGTGGCTCTGAAGGTACTCGGCGACATGCAGCCCGGCATGGAGCATACCTTTGACCTCGAAGTTCAGGCGATGGCGCGGCTGAACCATCCGAGCATCGCCATGGTCGTCGACGCCGGTCGCCTTGAGGGCGACGTGTCGAAGTCGCTCAGCGTGCTGGCCAATTCCCCGTGGATCGCCATGGAGTTTGTCCGTGGTGACGAGCTGACCGCGTTACGCGGTGAGCTGAGCTGGGACGAGATCCATGATTTCACGCTGGGGATTTTGGAAGCGCTCGCGCACTCGCATTCGCTGGGCGTTGTGCACCGTGACATCAAGCCTCAAAACATCATCGTCGGCCGCACGCTCGAGGGCCGTGTAGCGCCCAAACTGGTCGATTTCGGGATCGCGCTGCCCATCGAGGAGCTTGAGTTGGCAGGGGGCGACACGTCTGACCACACCATCATGGGTACGCCCAAATACATGGCGCCAGAGCAAGTCGCCGCGGCTTGGTCGGTTCAGGGGCCTCCAACCGACCTCTACTCGTTGGCTTGTGTCATCTGGGAACTCACGACCGGACGTCCACCCTTCAGAGGGGGGACTCCCTACGTCGTGATGATCGCACATATGAGCGATCCCCCGCCTCCGTTCAAGCCGACCCTTTCGGTTCCGCCGGGGCTCGAAGGCTGGTTGCGCCGGCTCCTGATGAAGCAGCCGATGGAGCGGTTTCGCCGCGCAGCTGACGCGGCCTATGCCTTTAGGCAGCTCGGCGACGTCGTGTCCCAGATGAGCGACGACGACCAAACGGAGGTCGAGGACGACGACAATACGGTCAAGGTGCAAGAGCACGAGATGACCTTCGACGCACCTAAGGTCGGCAGTGGTTGGAAGAGCAGCTACGACCGCCCACCGATCCCGGCCGGCGCGCCGGAGCGCGGCGAGTCGCGGTTGACTTTGGTGGGCTCCGGGCTTGGGCTGGTCGGTCTTCGAACCATGCCTTTGGTCGGCCGCTCTAATGAACGTCAGGTTTTGTGGCAAGCTTTGCTTGAGGCAGACCAAACGGGCACGCCTCAGACCGTCGTGTTGCGCGGCCCTGCGGGTGTCGGCAAAAGTCGGCTGGCCGAGTGGTTTTCGCGTCATGCCGATGAGGTCGGCGGCGCACAGGTTCTGCGTGTGCTGCATAGCGAGAACGGTGGTGCGACGGACGGGCTCGGTCCCGCTGTGACGAGGCACCTCAGGTGCAAAGGTCTCAAGGCCGCCGATGCTTCTCAATTCGTCCAGAAATGGCTCGAAGATCGCATGGTCAACTCGCCTAGAGCGCTTGCGGAGTCCCTCTTCCAGATCGTGACCGCGGGCTATGGTGAGGTGAACACGTCGGCATTCTTTATGGAGCCGTCCGAGCGATATCGCATTTTCACCGAGCTCCTCGAGGTCTTCTGCCAGGAACGACCTGTTGTGTTGTGGATCGATGATGCGCAGTGGGGACGCGACGCCGTCGAACTCGCTCATCATCTGATGACGGTGCACAAGAATCTGCCGGTGGTGATGGTCCTGACGCTCAAGGACGATGTCGTCGAGACCCCGTCGGTAAGGCGAGTGCTTGAACTCGGTGAGATGGGGCGCTTATTGGCGATCAACTCGCTGAACGAAGCTGAACAGATTGCGCTCGTCCGGCAGATGTTGGGCTTGTCTCCAGCGCTTGCTCGTACCGTCGCGGAACGCACGGGCGGAAACCCACTCTTCGCCACGCAGCTCGTGCGCTCTTGGGTTGCCAGTGCCGCGCTTGTTCCGTCGCATGACGGTCTGGTGCTCTCGCCAGACGCGGCAAGCGTGCCAGACGATGTCCACGTGCTGTTGGCCCGCGATTTTGAGCGCATCATGGATGGCTTTGTCCACCAGACGCCCAAAGCTCCGCAGATGGTCGAGCTCGCCGCCCTGCTTGGGAACGAAGTCACAGATGCCGAATTTACGGCGCTCGGGTTCGACGAACAAATCTTCGACGAAATCATGCGTGCGCTGGCGTTTGGCGGTTATGTGGAGCGCACCGAGGACGGCTGGTACTTCTCGACAAGTCTTTTTCGGGAAAGTCTCGAACGACGCGCCGAGGACGGTGGCCGCGCCAAAGAGCATCATCGTCGATGCGCGGACATGCTCGCCGAACGCTACGACGACCACGCCGGCGGAATCGCTGCACGCCGTGCCCGACACCTGCTTGGGGCTCATGCATTTCAGGAAGCCATCAAGCCGCTGCTCATTGCCGCGGATTTGGCCGTCGAAGAGTCTGTCGCCGAAGCGCGAGACCTCTTGGCTCTGCTCGAAAACGCGATTGAGAACGTGGACGCCGATACTGGCCGCGCACAGGCGCAGGGCAAGTTGATCCGCGGTGACGTGGAGCTTATCAGCGGCAATGTCGATAAGGTCATGACGATTGCGGCCGAGGTGGCGGAAGCCGCTGAAAAAAGCGGTTGGAAAACCGAGCAGGGACGTGCGCTCACGCAACGTGCGAACGTGTACTCGCACCTTGGAAAACCCGCGGAAGCCCTTGTTGACTATGAAAAGGCGCTCGCCGCGCTCGAAGACGACGAGCCCGAAGAGCTCGCTCGCCTCTTGATTTCGCTTGGTATTACGCGGCGCCGCGCTAACGATGTGGGCGGCGCGATCGAAGCCTGTGCGCGGGCCGTGGAAATCTACGAAACACTCCACCGCGATCGAGACCTGGTCAAAGCACGTAGCGAACTCGGCTGCTCGATGCTCGGTCACGGACGTTACGACGAAGCACGTGAGCTTTTGAAGCAGGCGGGGGCAGATGCGGCATCGCTTGGCTCGACGAGCGCGCAATGGCGCGCGTTGCTGCTGCAAGGGCTGCTCGAAATTTTGGCGGAACACTGGGAACCTGCTCGAGCCTGCTTCCATAAGGCGCGCGAAGTCTTCGACGTTGAAGGCATCCCAAAGACCGTCGTTGAAATGCACGAGGCGTTCATCGAAGCCTGTGACGGTGACGTCCATCAGGCCGAAGAGACCCTGAATCGCGCCGTCGAAATGTTCGAGACCACGGGCCTGAGATTCGAGCTTCCCTCGGTTCAGACCGCGCTGGGAATCTGCGCCGCGCGCCGTGGGGACTGGGAGGCTTTTGATGATCTGATTCAGAAGGCTCAAGAGGGGATTTCTGAGTCCGGCGCGACGAGTCTGTTGGTCGCCGCCGGTGCCGATGCGGCTGCCGATCTTGCCCATAATTCCGATAAATCGGGTTGCGAAACGATTGCGCGCGAGCTTGCGCACTCCCAGTGGATCGCTCTCGGCCATCCGCGCGGCCGTGCATAATCGGGATTTTGTTTAGGGACCTATTCTCTAAAAAACCTCCAAAATGCATAGAATCACTGCAAAAATAGCGATTCGAATATTTGCCATTTGAAGGCGCCAGACGAGGCGCAAAAATAGCGGCTTTGTCAAGCTGATTAATTGTCCGACGGGTTGAGTCCCATTGGAATTTGGCCTAATATAAGGGCACAAATTTTGAGAGAGGATAATTATGAAAACTAAGTGCTGGACAATCGCACTCATGCTGCTTCTGGTGACCGCCTGTAACGTCTCCGACGAGGGACAGGTGAACCCGGTCAAGCAGAACAACACGACGAATAACGCGACGAATAATTCGACGAATAACACGACGAATAACACGACGAATAATTCGACGAATAACTCGACGAATAATTCGACGAATAACTCGACGACTACACCGGCGGTCCCATTGCCTCCATCTGCTGCCATAACAGGTGGTTCACAGGTGATGCAGTCCGCAAGCTACAAGACGAAAGTTTCCGTGGGTGCGCCAGCCGCAAACCCGAAACCCAAATCAAACGATCATCAAATTGAAGTTGGCCCAGTGGCGCCACGATAAACTCTGAGGTAATCCATGCGTACTCTATTTGCATTATTTGTCGCGCTCATTGCAGTGCCCGCAACGGCTTCAGCCCAGACTGTGCCCGTTGTGATTCCGATTCAAGGCATTCTGACGGACGCCCAAGAACAGCCTGTCACGGGCAACGTGTCGATGACCTTCACGATTTATGGCGGCAATACGGCACTTTTCGCCGAGACCATCCCCGTCGATGTCGAGAACGGCTTTTACTCGGTGAACCTGGGCGCCACCGAGGCACTTTCTGCCAGCTATTTCCAAAACGGCGAAGCAGTTCAGCTTGGAATCAAGGTCGGCACTGATGCCGAAATGAGCCCACTGCTTGATTTTGGTTCGGTGCCCTACGCATTGGTATCTGAATTTGCTGTCGATGCCGCTCACGCCCAAACAGCCGATAATGCCCAAAATGCGGCAAACGTGGCCGACGCTTCGATTTCGACTGCAAAACTCGCAGACGGCTCGGTGACACTTGAGAAACTCGCAAACACGACTCCGGTCTACAGAGTTTCGACCAATTTTTGTGAGCAAGAGGCCGGAACCTTGATGACGACAGACACTTGCCGGGCTTGGCAGTGGAATGTTGATGCATGTTCAAACATCTGCCAGGTGGGTCAAACACGTGTTCGAAACTGCACGGGCAACTGCAGTTGCGAATTTCAGTTGCTGTGCCTCAATGGCGTACCATGCCCTCCAACTCGTGGACCCGCATGCCCCAACACACCTGCTGGTTACCTCGTAAACCCCTGAACCTAACCAGTTGATCATTTCTGTTAACGACAGAAACCAGGAAGCCCCGAATTAATTTTTAGTTCGGGGTTTTTTAAATTAAGCCGATCGCGCTCTATATGGGGCGACTTGCGATTGGCCCGTGGGCCGGGCTGCCGCCTGGCATCGCGATTTGCGATTAATCCACAAGTCCTATGGTCTGAAGATTATTATCGGCTGAGCTCTCACCTCGCGAATCACGATTTCCACGGCTTTCTCGGGCGGAAATTTGTAGGCGCCAGTGGAGATGCACGGAAACGCGATGCTTCGTGCTTGTTCGGCCGCTGCCATCTCAATGCTTGTCTTGTAGCGCTGAGCCAAAAGCTCAGGCTCGCCATTATCCCCGCCACTCCAGACCGGACCTACAGCATGCAGGATGGTCTTGGCCGTCAATTGGCAGCCAGGAGTCGCTGTGACGCTTCCTGTGGCCACCGAGCCAAGTTTACGGCAATGGGCCAAGAGGTCCGGGCCGGCGGCGCGGTGGATGGCCCCGGCGAGGGCATGTTTCGCCTCGTCTAAAACGACACGTCGGCAGCCTCACGCCCTTTGGTGTCGGTGATGCTGAAGAGCACGCCAGCGATGGCTGAAAGAACGAACGACGGGGGAAGCTCGCCGATGGCGACAAGATATTCGCCGATATTCGGGATGTGTGGGGCTCCGAATTTGAAAAAGGGAACACAGAGGAAGCCCGTGATCATGGCCGCAATCGCGCCTCGACCCGTGAAGCCGCGCCAGCTCAACGACAGAATCATCGTTGGGCAGAAGGTGGCCGAGATACCCGACCATCCAAAGACGACAAACCAGAAGACTGTCTGACCGGGGCTGGTCGCAATGAGCGCGATCACCAGGGCAATCATAGCGAGGGCGAAGGTCGCCACGCGCCCTTTGCTCACCATGCTTTCGTCGGAGGCGTCGGGATGCAGGACCTTCTGGTAGACGTCACGCACCACCGCGCTTGAGGCCAGAACGAGCAACGAGTCGACGGTGGACATGATGGCGCTGAGCACGATCGCGATGAAAAGTCCGATGAGCATCGCTGGCAGCAGATTATCCACCAGCATTGGGAAAACACTTTCGCCGCCTGCGCCAAATGCGGCCTCGACGTCGACGCCAGGTTTGGTCAAGAGCGCGCGCCCAACCATGCCGGTCAATACCGCACCGAAATCGGCGAATAGCGTGAACGCAACCGCAACCGCGGTACCTTTTCCGATCTCGGACTCGTCGCGAAGCGCGAGGAATCGCACAAAGATTTGCGGTGATCCCAAGAAGCCCACGCCAATCAGGGCGAACGATAAAGTTCCGAGAATGATCTTCGGCGTCCACCCGTCTGGGCCAGCAAAGGTTAGGAGTGTCGGGTCGATCGCGGTCAAGGCTGTGCTGACCTCGCCCCAACCGCCGGCATGGATGATCCCGATGATCGGCAAGGTGACGAGCCCAAAGAACATCAGCGCGCCCTGAAAAATATCGGACCAGACCACGGCCAGGAAGCCGCCACTGATGCTGTAGGCCATGACCACCGCGAAGCCGACCGCGATCCCGACATAATAATTCCAGCCAAGGAAATCGGTGAACGCCTGCCCGGTCGCGAAGATTTGCGCCGCGACGTAAATCGTCACAAAGACGGATAATGCGCCGGCGGCGACCAGTCGGATTTTATGCGATGTATCTCCGAATCTGGACTCCAGATAATCTGGAATCGTGATGGACTCGTACTTCGTCGTGAGTCGATGGAAGCGGCGGCTCATCACCATCCATGCGAGCCCGACGCCTAAGACTTCTCCTCCGACAACAAAGAAGGCGCGGGCGCCAATCATGGCCCCAAGGCCGGTCAGGCCAAGCAGAAGCCAACCGGATTCTCCGGTTGCTCGGGACGAAAACGCGACCGCCCAGAAATTGAGTGATTTGCCCGCGGCATAGTAGTCGCTGACGTTTTTCATGCGGCGGGAAGCCACGGCTCCAATGACCAAAAGCACGATGAGATAGATGACTAGACCAAGTATTTTCCAGAACATTGAACGGAGACCTTTCGAAGAATATTAATTAATTTCAGACGTTAGCCTAGCACGGCTGGCCCGATAACGCTTGGGCCCCGGGTCACATGGCAATACCCCGTCGAAGTGTCCGGTATGACTCCCTTTATTCGCGCACAGCCAAGCCGTCGCAAAAACTGATTTGGAACGATGTTCGAGTACGGGGTGGGAACCTTGAGCGGCTCAGACGCGACCCGCTTATGAGATTTTGCCCGATTCCGCAGTGGGACCTTAGGGACTGGTCCGTGGGCATCTGCGATTTGCGACCGGTCCGTCAGGCTCCAGCCTGGCATGGCGATTTGCGACAGGTCCATGGGCATCCTGCCTGCCCTGCGACCTGCCTAAAAGAACAACTGTTTTAGGATCATAGAAGCGGACGAACGCACTCGTTCGTACAGCCGTCATTCTGGTTCGTATTGCCGTCGTCGCATTCTTCGGCGCCCTGCCGCACACCATCGCCGCAGTACGGGGCCTTGGTGCAGTCCGGGTTGCAACCGTTGTAGCCGCCCAGGTTTTGCCCAGCGCCCTTGTCGCAGGCTTCTGGACCATTCACCACGCCGTCGCCGCAGCGCGCGCTACGCATTTGGCAATCGGCCGAACAACCGCCGTACTGGCCGTCGTTGATGCCGTCGTCACAGACTTCGTTGCGAGGTTGTACGACTGCGTCACCGCACGTCCCAGCTGGCGTACAGTCGGGGTTGCAGCCGTTATAGCGGCCGTCGTTGACGGTCACGCCATTATCGCAGATTTCGGGGCCTTCTTTGATGGCGTCGCCGCAATAGCCGCCAAGCGAGAGGCAATCCGCAGAACAGCCGCTGTACGAGCCGTCGTTGATGCCGTCGTCACAGACTTCGCCAATCGTCACGATGGCGTCTCCGCAGGTTTCTTCGCAGCTTGAGCGCTGTTTGACGAAGCCGCGTAGGTCGAGTTTGAAGTTCGACCCGGACGTATGTCGTTCGGCGTGGAAAATCACCATTTCGACCAAGGGTTTGGGGTTGGCCACGGTGACCAACGAATCCAAATGAGTCTTACAAGCCGCCACAATCCCCCGCTGTGTAACGTTCGTCTCGAGCGCCGGGTTTGCGAGGTTCATCGTCGCGGCTTGCGCGCCATGAAGGCCGCCCACATCAAGGCAGAGCTTCCCATCGATGAAGACCCACATGTCGTCGTCACCCGAGAAGTTCAGGATCTCGGTGCCTTCGTACTGGAAATAGAAACGTGTCTCGGTCGTGAAGTTGAAGTTGTGATTGGCGCCGTCGTTGATGTTCGCGTCCGCCAGTCGCAGGCTTTCGGAGCCCTGAGTCACCCAGCCGCCGTCGTCGATCGGATAAAATCCCTTGGTGCTAAAGGGCGCAAAACCTTGCGTAGTCGAGTCGTATTTGTAGGAATCGTTGGCGCCCCGTGTGAGCGTCAAGTAGCGGATGACTTCGATATTCCATGGGCTGGCGCTGTCGTACCACTGGTCGAATCGCGTCGATGATTTTGGCAAGCCTGTGGCGTCGGTCGGTGATGCGTTGGCGTAGGAAAGGGTAGGGCGGCCGTTGGCACCAAGTGTCGATTGCACGAGTCCAAACGCGATCACGCCGTTGCCGTCGAGCGGGTCATTGAAGTCTGGGTGGCCATGGGCAACGGCGGTGTCGGGGTACCACTGGATGCCCTTGAAATCACGGACCACCAAAGGCAGCACGATATTGGCCGGCAGCGGCTCAGGTTGAACGACACAGCTCCAACCAGCCTCGACGGTGCAGGTGGCCGAGCAACCATCACCAGCGCTCGTATTGCCGTCATCGCACGCCTCTTGGTTGGCGCCGGGCAAAATCACGCCGTCGCCGCAGATTGCTGTGCACGTGCCGCCGCTGCAGCTCGGTTCGTTGGTGCAGTTTTGCGAACATCCATCAAAGGGCCGCACGTTATTATCATCGCATTGTTCGGTGCCTTCTAGGATTCCGTCACCGCAAACGGTCAGGTAGCAGGACATCGCAGGAGGGCACGCCCAGCCTTCTTCGATTTGGCAAAGGCTCGAACATCCGTCGTCATCATCAGCGTTTGTGTCATCACAGGCTTCGGTGCCGGCGAGTATGCCGTCACCACATTGTGCAGCCCGACAACGCGCGCCAGCAAAGGGGCAGGACCAGCCGGCCTCGCGTGCACAAAGGTTGTCGCAACCATCGCCAGCAACAAGATTGCCGTCATCACATTCTTCGGTCGGACCGACTCGCCGATCGCCGCACACCACGGTGGATTGGCAGGCTTGGTTAGCGGTGGGGCAGATGTAGTTGGGTTCGACCACCGCGCAGTCTGCGGCGCATCCGTCATCGCCTACGATATTTCCATCATCGCAGGCTTCTTCGCCAGCAAGGATGCCATCGCCGCATTGTTGGGCGATGCAAACACCGGTGGCCAAACACACCCAGCCGGCCTCGACGGTGCAGGTCGAAGTGCAACCATCTCCATCATTGGGATTGCCGTCATCACAGGCTTCGGCGCCGGCTAAGAAGCCGTCACCACAGTCCGCGGCCGTACACGCAGCGCCGCTTTCAAGACAATTCCAACCGTCTTCAACTGCTTGGCAGTCTTCGGAGCAACCGTCGTCCGAGACCGTGTTTCCGTCATCGCAAGTCTCGTCCGAAGACAAATTCCCATCGCCACAGGCCGTCTCATCCACGCACGGCCCGCTCGCCGGGCACGACCAGCCGTCTTCGATGGCGCTGCAGTCAGCAGCACAACCGTCGTCAGCGACGGTGTTGCCGTCATCACATTTTTCGGGGGCCGTTCGAGTGCCATCGCCGCATATGGCTTGGATGTTTGTATCCGTATCGCTGCCCGTGTCTTCGCTGCCCATATCCGGTGTCGTCTGATTCGACGTCGTGGAATCCGAGCAGGCCGAAATGGCGAGCGTGGCGATGATGCCGAGGTAGAGAGCGAGACGAGACGGACGGTATTTGGAGGGCATGGGTTCCTGCGTGGTTTTACTGCTTGGGCGCGCAGTTTTGCACTTGGCGCCCGAGTGCCCACTATACCGGCTTCTGTACGCCGTACCATAATGGCCACTTCATTTTCTGGCGCGCTTTTTGGGTTGCGTTGTGTGTTTTTATGAACCAAGTTGGTGAACTATTGTCTTGAGTCAGGGTGGGGTTTTGGATATAGGTTTCAAAGACAAAGATGTGGAACGTCTTTGTTCAGACGTCAAACACATGACGAAAAAGCTGGGCAAACCAAGTGCCAAGAAGTTGCGGACAAGGCTCAACGAGCTTTGGGTAGCGGCAAACCTCAGTGAGGTAGTTTCTGGACGACCACACCCTTTGCACAACGAATTCGAGGGATGTTTTGGGCTCGAATTGGCAGGTGGAATGCGGCTGGTGATCGAACCCAATCATTCTCCGCTGCCATTGCTTGATGACGGCGGACTTGATCGAAAGTTGATTACCAGTGTTTGTGTCGTATTTGTCGGAGATTATCATGACTAGCACATCAAGCTTCCGCCCGAATTGGGTAACGCATCCAGGAGCGAGCATTGCGGACGCGCTGGAAGAGCGTGGGATCAGCCAGCGCGAGGCTGCAGAGCGACTTCAAGTGAGTAAGAAATTTGTTAATGATTTGATCCAAGGACGTGCTGCGGTGTCGGCGGATACTGCGCGGGGGCTTGCCCACGTCATCGGTTCAACACCTGAGTTCTGGCTTCGACTTCAAAGTCATTACGACGCCGAACTTGCGAGACTGCGCGCCGAGAAATCTCTCGAGGAAAAACATGCGAGTTGGCTCAAACTTTTCCCTATAAAACAAATGGTTAAATGGGGCTGGGTCGAAGAGAAGTTCAACTTTACCGAGCAAATCGAAGAGATGATTAGTTTTTTCGGTATTGCTAGCCCCGACGCCTGGCCCACGGTGTACGGTAACCGCGCAGTTGCGTATCGAAAGTCGCCGACATTCAGCAATAAGGCCGGCGGGCTTACCGCTTGGCTAAGACAGGGCGAACGCCAAGCGCTGCAGGTGGATTGCAAGCCGTGGGATTCAAAAGGCTTTCGTGCACTACTTCCGTCTTTGCGAGCGTACTCGAGACATGATTTCCACTCGGCTTGGCCCAACATTGTTGAAGAGTGCAGTCGAGTAGGGGTCGCGGTCGTTTTAGTTCGTCCACCGACTGGCTGTGTGGCATCCGGCGCCACGTTTTTCATGGGTAAGGACCGCGCAGTTCTGATCTTGAGCGGTCGTCATAAATCCGACGATCATCTTTGGTTTAGTTTCTTTCACGAAGCCGCGCATCTCATCCTTCATTCCAAGAAATTAGAATTCATTGAAGGCGTGGATGGCTTGGATAAAACCTTAGAAAATGAAGCTGACGAGTTTGCCGCCAAGATGCTGATACCCGAGCTGTTTTTGTCTCGTTTACAGGGCCTTACCTCGAAGGCCCTCGTTAACGCGTTTGCCGAAGAGGTCGGCATTTCTGCAGGGATTGTTGTGGGCCGGCTGCAGCATGAAGGTCATATCAAGTACAACCAGTTCAATGATTTGAAGGTGCGTTATTGCTGGAAAGACTAAAGTTTTTCTACCGATGCTCGCTCCATCCTGCGCGCTTGGTACTCGCGCCTGCGCTTGGTACGCATGGCTCCAGCCGCGCCTAATGCGCCAAAAATTCAAGGCAACCGATACGTCACAATAAGTGGCGGACGATCGTAGTCTCCAACTTGCGCAGCGTTCTCGATCGCCATGTAAAGTATGCCATTCTGCGCATCCAGCGTGGCGCCGATGATCGCGTTACGGCCGTCGTTATCGAAGGGTACCTCCCATGCGCCATAGGCGTAGGGACGAGGAGCGTCCAGTGATGACGCATTTAGAATTTCATCGATATCGAAGAGCCAGTAGTAGTTCGTATAGTCGTCGGGTTCATAGGCGCATGGCCCTCCACATTGATTACCATCGCTCTGGACCGCTTTGTAGCCGATGCCGCTCTCGAGCCCGCCCGTTGAGCCAATCACAGCAAAGGTTCGCGAGCCTTCGACAAAAAAGCCGTAGCGTCCGCGGCTGATCGGATTCCACACAGGATCAGCAGCGGGAAATGGGCCAGAGGTTCCCTGCTGTCCCCACTCCAATGCACGTTCCGAGATGATTCCGTCGGGATGCGGAAAACTCATGAGTCCAGTCGCAGCAACCCCAGGGCTTCCGCTCGCCGAGCCCTCGATCATCGCGGTCGGATCAAAAGTCCAAAGCGATGGCCCGACACTGTATCTCGAGATAATCGAGTAGACGCTTGACCATCCGGTGTAGAACGACGCGCCGAGCTCCCCTTGCAAGGATTGAGGGATCGGCCCCATGTACCCGGCACATCGAGCGCCGCAGCTGAGTTCAAAATAACCATCGCGCTCGCCGGCAAGGTCGTCAGCATCGCGAATCACGAGTGTGGTGTCCGCATTCTGTCCGGCGGCGTCGTACCAGCGTTCGGCGTTCACGAGCAGCGCGCCATCCAACCAGAGCATGCCCGTGACCTTGTCGATGCCTTCTGGGTTTCCGCCCGTGCCGAGCACCCGAACAAAAGGCTGCAGCGGATCTGCGGTGACGGGAAGGTCCTCGACCGTTTGCTGCATACCAGGGGCGATAATCGGATATTCAGCGATGGCGTTATGCTGAGCGTGTCCAGCGATGAAGAGCGACTGATTTTCTGGGTTGAAACCCAAGGTTCCGACCGCGTAATCGATCGAGGATTCACCGTATTCGCCCGGCTTCAGGCGAAATGCCCCGTTGAATTTCAGGTCGTCGATACGGATCAGACCGAGGCTGCTGCCGGCGTCGGCTGAGCCCGCATCGGAGCCAGAATCCGCGGTGCTAAAATCACTCAGACCCGCGGCATCACTAGCCCCCGAATCGGCCAGGGTTCCAACATCTTGAACGGCGTTATTGCTTGAGTTGCCACTCGAATCAGAGCACGAGACAGCCAAGGCGAGCACGACGAATAAAAATAAGGATGGTTGAGTCATGCCGGAATCGTGTCACGAATCTGGGACCACGCAAAGGTGAGGTCGATGAGGCGCCGCGTCGTTTCCGCCCACTCACATCAAAGCCGCTACTTGGTCGGTTACTTGATCGATTACTTGGTCGGTCAATGAAGCCCAATTCAATATGTTGGTGTTGCTGTTGCTGTTCTTAGCACTGGCTAACGTCTTGAGTTGCCTTGCTCAAAAGGTCCAAAAGGTCGCGTCCTCGATTTGTGCCGCGTTGCATGATTTGTTCAGCAATCCACCGCGCCCGCTCCAAATCTGAGATATTGGCAACAGCCACAAGGTTGACCAAGTCCATTTGGTCTTGCGGTCGGTCTTTCGAAGATGCCAGCAGTTTGAGAACAATGAGGTCCCCAATCTGGGCAACAGGCAATATGAGATCTGGCACCACCTCTAAACGGAGCGCGCCGGCAACAATCTCAGGCTCCACTCCGGATGACGCAAAAAGTAGATCTGCGACAGCATGGTCGCCGAGTTGAAGGCGCGTCATTGCAAGTCGTCCGGATTTCGATTGCTCCACCACTGAGTTTGTTTGATAGCCGCGGGAAATCAGTCGAAAGATGATGTGTTCGGCTTCTTCGTCACTCGCGGCGGCCACAACGAGGTCCACATCCGCCGTAAATCTAGGTTCCGAGTGGATGGAAACGGCTAAGCCGCCGATTAGTGCGTAAGCTACGTCAATGTCGTCGAGGAACGCGGCGAGTTCGTGCAGAGAACGGATAACATTATTCATTTACGGGGCCACTCGACGACACGAAACCCATCGGGCACGGGTTTGTGGTTGAGCCGCCACGTCAGAAATAGTTGGTCGATTTCCTCGGGCGTGGCATCGGGATTGCGCCGCATGATTTGAGTCCGCTTCACTTGCAAGCCGAGTTCTTGAAGTTCGATTGCGGCGAGGAACTTTTCGCTTTGGGACAGCCTCTTCATGACCCGAGTACACCAGTGAACGGCGGTTTTCGCAAGCACACGGGGTGTCTAAGCAATTTGAGTCGACCGAGAGGAGCTACCCGATCGTTGTCGCATGACCTTTGAGCCATCGCCGACCTTTTGGGGTCAAGCTACAACGTTGCGTCGGAGAGCAGGGTGAATCTGGTTGAGTACGCTCGAGGAAATCCCCATCAAGTGCGGGGTTAAGGTAATTGTCTCGAAACGTAGGGCGGTGCGCCAATCCCAATACCTACATCAAATCATGGCTGCTCAGTGCGTTGTTTCCGACCATCATCATCAAGGCTGCTTGCCAAGCTCAGTCAGCGCAACAGCGGATGCCAACCGATACAACCTTACGCATACGTGGCCAGCGCAGGTTCTCGGCCATGGCACAACGCAGCCCAACACCATTGAACTCGAAGCTGCCACCGCGGATACGGCATGGGGAGTTGGGGTCGTCGCCATCACAGGCGTTATCCCATTCGGCTGCGTTGCCGGTCAGGTCGTACACGGCTGAATAGGCCGAATCCGGCGAGTGGCAGCCGGGCAGGGTGCCGACGTCGACAAAGCCCCAGGTGGTGTAGTCCTCGGCGTCTGCGCCGCGGCATATCTGGGTGTCGAGCTCGTTTCCATACGTGTAAGTATTGGCGCCGCCCGAGGTACATGCGGCGTGCCACTCGCTCACCGCAGCATCAGCGTACGCGTTGAAGTCGTAGCCGGCCCCATCACTGATGCCTCCGCAGAGGCGTTTGCCCGCAGCAGCGCAATACGCGGTGGCGTCGCACCAGTCGACACAGACCACGGGTTCGTTTTCGCCACTATCGCATTCGGGTTCAAAATCCGTGTTTTCTGCGCAAGAACTGGGTTGTCCCGTGGTAGCTGGGGAGGTCGCAAGCCACGCGTCGTACTGGCCGCGTGTGACCTCTGTGGTGTCGATGCAGAAGCCCTCAGGCAGGCGAACCATCTCGGGGCCAGCGCCTTCGGGGCAGCCGTCTGCGCCTGGCAAAAGCTCGGGGGGCACCGCGCGTGCGGTCGGAGTCGAACGTTCCATCGTGCCAACACCGACAGCCACTGCCGCCACAACCACGGCCACGGCCGAGAGTCCAATCTTGGTTAAATTATTCATCACCAAAACACCGGGGAAGAGTTGCGGTAGGGGGAGTCGTCTGACATCGGGAAATGCCGTTCGCTGATGCTGGTGGCGGGGAAGCCTTCGTCTACATTACTATTTTGAAGGTTGCCCTCAGCCAATCCGGCCACGTTTCGGATCCGATATCGGTGTCCACTGCCATTAATTAAATTATCTTCTAGCCGTGTGCAGCCGAGCAGGGTCAACAACATATAGCCATCATTAATGGTGTTCTTGGCGATGAATTGTTTCTGGTTCCATGCACCGTGGATCCCCGAGCCGTAAAATGTGTTGCCGGCGATGTAGTTACCGACCGGGTTATCACGCACAGCCTCACGAACACGTGGGTAATTGATGACGCCCCAAAGGCCGTTCGAACTGCGTGTCGTCATTCTGATGACGTTGTTTAACACCACCGTGTCCGCGTTTTGCCACAAGACGATGGGGCCGTCTGTTTGGCCCGCCCAGTCAGGGGAGATATCGCAGGGCAGGGATGCGTCGTAATTTCCCGCTTCGTTGACCTGGCATTGCGTCATCGTGTTTTCTTCCAACCAAACGTTGTGCCCGCTGGAACTCACGTAGTCGCCGCCCCAGTTGTCGTGGAAATTATTACGATAAATTAAAATGTCTTTATCGGTCCGTCCGGCGCCCTCGATATCGACGCCAAATTGTGGGGAAGTGCCCGAGATATGATGGATATGATTATTTTCGATCACGATATTATGCCCACCCACAACCGAGACCCCTTGGCGTCGATTATGGTGGATTTTATTATTCCTGATCGTCACGTTCGTGCTTGGGACTTCCGCGTTTGGATCGTCGTCCTTGGGCGCCGAGCCCACAATCAACACACCGTCGCCGGTCAGTTCGTGCAGCTCCGTGTCTTCGATCAAAATACGGTTCGAACTCGTCCAGACACAGATGCCGTGCCCCTCATCGTTTGAGCCACCCGAATAATCGTGGTTTGCACGGTCTCCATGAATCTCGCCGCCACGAATCGTGATGTCGTCATTTCCGTCGGTGCTGATCACGCAGTAGTTGTGGCGGTCGTTGGGCATCATCTCAAGGACGGCCCCGTCAGACAGCTCCAGTGTCATGTTCCCCGGCAGCTGGATCCCGGCCGAATAAATATCGTTGGTCAGCTCGCCGACCACATAATGCCCCGGCGGGACGATGACCTTGTCGTGGCCGTTTTCGACCGCCCAGGCGATGGCCTCGTTCATGCGTTGCCGCGTCTCGACCGGGTCACCCTGGTTGTTGTCGATCATCCATCGATCAAGCTCGAGTGTGTATTCGTTGGTGTGCATAGGCGGCAGTGTTGCCGTTGGGCGAGCGCCGACCTCCCAGGCACAAGCGCCGTCGCCAGTCACGGGTATGATAACGCCGGCGTCGCCGTGGGTTTCGCCTGCGTCCGGGTTCGGGTTGTTGACCGTACCTCCGTCCTGTGTCGTCGATGAGCCATCGAGACCACCCTCGTTATTGGCAGACATGTCGCCGTCGCAGCTAGAGCAGCCGGAAGCCAGCAAACATGAAAGGATAACGGCTGCCCATCGGGCATCACCGCCACATAGGTTCAATGCTTTTGTAATCATGTGGAAACATTACAATACGGCGTTTTGAAAATCCAGTGTTTGGTCCGCCAGGCTCCAGCCTGGCTGTGTTTTGGTCCGCCAGTCTCCAGCCTGGCTGTGTTTGGTCCAGTCTCCAGCCTGGCTGTGTTTGGTCCGCCAGGCTCCAGCCTGACTGTGTTTGGTCCGCGAAGCTCCAGCCTGGCTGTGTTTGGTCCGCCAGGCTCCAGCCTGGCATTGCGATTTGTGGCCTATGGCCTGCCCACCACTGCGATTTGCCCACCCGAACCCACCCGAACCCACCCGAACCCCGAAACCTAGCGCTGCTCAAACGCGCCTAGGTCGACCGCGCTGCCGACGACACGAGGCAACCCGTCGAGGTCCACACTGGTCACGTCGGTGCCAATGCCCGCGTTGACCGCGGGACTTGTCGCTTTCAAGTGGAAATCGAGGGCTGCCGGGTTCACGAAGTGCTGGGCAAGGTCGCCTATCTCGAGGTTGGCTTCGACAGTGGAGGTCACGTCGTAATCCCAAGGGGTCAGCATCTGAGCGAGGTTATTACGGATAATATTATCGAAGTTTTTTTGCCCGGTTTTTGTCTGGTCTGCGATGCGAATCCATGGCCCGCTGGTGCTCACAAAGCTCGGGTGAGCCACGACGGTATTATTTTGTACTCGGCAATTTCGCGCGCCAAAAAGGCTGATGCCGTGTGCCTGGCTGTTCACAATCAGGTTGTCCTCGACGACCCAGCCGTCCGCATAACCGTCGGTGATGATGATGCCTTGCATCAAGGTCCCGACCAGCTCGTTGTCGACCACAAAGTCGGTGAGCGGGTCAGCAAAAAGGATGAAGCGATTATGGGCGATCGTGACGTCCGCGATTCGCAGGTCCCCTTCGAGTTTATACGCCTGAAATGCGTCGTCGTGTTGGACCACGTACTCGTCGATATACGCGTCACGGACGGTGTTCCAGACATAGGTCGACCCGCTGCCAAGGCCGCGGATGCCGTCACCACCAAAATTGTCGATCGTAGTGCCCTCGACCCAGGCTCGGTCACCGCGAAGCGACAACGCGTGGTAGGTGTTTCGAATCTCGGAATCGCGAACGGTGATGTCCGTACCCCTAAAATCCACACCGCTGCTGACCAGATTCACCCAGTCTTGTCGAGTCCAGCTTTCGATCGAATCGGCCGACTGAATCAGGACATCGTCCAACGTCACGTTTGTGGTGGCGACGTCCCCTGTGACAAGGAATCGATTTCTTTCATCGACCTGTGGATCGATGACGCTGGAGCCATCAACGACAAGCCCCGATAAGGTCAAATTCGAAACCGCGCCAAGGCTTAACGAGGCAACAACGGCCTGCCGACGATTTCGAGCACGGATGATCAATGAGCTGGCGGCCAACCCCTGAATCCGAGGTCGCCCATGAAACCCATCCATCAGGCATAACGTGCCACTCGTAGGCAGACTCGCCGCTGCCGCAAGGCTTTCGAGGCCAGCCCACGGATGCGCCTCGGTGCCGTCCGCGTCTGATCCTCCGCCGTTGGGGCTGCTGTAATAATCGCACGGCTCCGGTTGGGCCATGTCGACTTGCGCGTCTGACTGCGCGTCGGTTCGTGCGTCAGGCGAAGAGTCGGTGTCACGGTCATCGACCTGCGCGTCAGCGGCGGCGTCCTTATCGATGTTGGTGGCGTCAAGGGAACCAGCATCGCTGGTATTATTCACGTCGACCGGTGGAGTCGTCCCGTCGCCCGAGCCACTGCAGGCTGTCAAGAGCAACGCGGCGAGCGTCATGGTCAGATTATAATGTGCTCGGTGTATGGTATTTGTCATCGAGGCTCTCCTTTGGCACGGACAAGGTCGATGACCACTCTCTCATAAAAGAGCGTAAATGACGGGTTATTTTGACGAGCCTGAGTTCTGCCGTTCCTGCCAAGGCCCAGACTCGAAGTGACGCCTCGATTAACCAGTCGGTAGATAATGCTTTCGGCTTCTTCATCACTCGATACGGCAACGACCAGATCAACGTCCGACGTAAATCGGGGCTCAGAGTGGATAGACACAGCCAAGCCACCAATTAAGGCGTAACGGACACCGATTTCGTCAAGGTATGCGGCGAGCTCGCGCAGCGAACGAATGACGTCGTTCATTTGTGGGGTTACTCGACGACTCGAAAGCCTTCGGGAACAGGTTTGCGATCCAGCAACCAAGACTGAAATAGTTGTTCTATTTCCTCGGGCGTAGCATCGGGATTTCGCCGTTTTATCTGGGTCCGCTTCACTTGCAGGCCGAGCTCTTGAAGTTCGATTGCGGCGATGAACTTTTCGCTTGGGGACAGCTTCTTCATGTCCAGAGTACACCAGCCAATCGTAGTTTTCGCAAGGGGCCGACCTGAATGGTTCGGACTATTACTTAACGGACAACAGCTAACCTCATCGCGACCAAAGACGGCTCGCTCGCCGAGGCGGCCCGGCCGGCCATTGGTGGGTACGGCATCTGGTTCACCGTGGTCATCGCTATGACCGCGACGGCCTCCGGCTTGCTGGCGAGCATCTTCGCCGTCTCACGCATGCTCGCGATGCTCTCGGAGATGAACCTGATCCCAACCAGCCATTTCGGGATGCCAGGGAATACTCAGCAGCACATGTTGGTCTTCACCGTGGTCATCGCTGCGATCCTTGCAGCCGTGTTCGACCTGTCCCGCATCGCTTCACTGGGCGCGATCTTCTACCTGATCATGGACATCACGGTTCATTGGGGTGTCTTGCGACACCTGCACGACGACGTCGGAGCGAACCGCGGGGGTGTCGGCACCGCAATCGCCCTCGACGTCTTGGTCTTGGGAGCGTTGTTAATCATCAAAGGCTCCTCGGATCCGCTGATCGTCGTGGTCAGCCTTGTGTCGATCGCCGTCGTCGTTGCGTTCGAACATTTCTACCTACGCAGGCTTCGGGCGGAAGACGAGTAAGAATAGGTTGCTGCGACCTTTTGCACGACCTTGAAGAGCAGGTTGGCCTCTTGGAGCTGGCTGATGAACTCGCTAAACTTGAAGTGTTCAAAAATCTCGCGGGCGTCTGTCGAGAAGCTTTCCACATAGTTGAGCAGGTTGCTCTTGATGTCGGAGCTGCCAAGCTTTGATAGGTCCATCGGCGAGGTGTTGTAGAAGGACTGAGAGGCTGCCTTCAGTAGGAACTTCTCGCGGGCCTCTGCTTCAAGACCAGGCATAGCCTTGAGCTTTTCGAGCTGGTCCAAGACCTTGGGCTTGCTGTCTTCCAACACGCATTCAAGGCGACGGAGGATTGTAAACGGGAGGATGACTCGACCGTATTGGGACTGTTTGAAGTCGCCGCGAAGGAGGTCGGCGAGCGACCAGATGTAGGCGGCAGTTTGCGAGAAGTTGGTCATGGGTGGGACTGCTTATGTTGGGTAAGTGTCGGGACGTTATCACCGACTAAGGCCACTGGCGATCGATATCCGAACGACTGATATTCAGGCCGTTGCGAGTCTTTTCCAAAATCTGGATGAAAAATTCAAACAGTAGAACTTGCGGCACGTAGCGTGCCATTTTGGCATGACGGGTCGTTATAACTTGACGTTACGCGAAGCGGAATTTAGTTTCATAAACACTAAACCAGATCAGAGACTAATATTATATTGCCGCGTGGCTCATTCGGCCGGATTTCCGGGTCAATGTAATAAGTTGTTGAACCACAATAAGAATGGCTTCGGGATGCTTTGTATGAAAGTTGATACACATGCTGCGGCTTAAAACGTGATTTCAAGGTGATTTTGAAAGTGATCAAAACTCATTATGTAAAACGAATTGAAGTCAGCATGAATAACTAAACATTATCGCAGTCGAGTTATGCATAATGGTATGCATCTCTTAAACCCTCAACTCACCAACTTCGAAAGACTTATGTCCAGTACAGCTCTTCGCATTAATGTCGTTAGCAATGTTTTTCAAAACATCCAGCTCCATGGTGTTTCGAAGGAACTTAAAAAACAGACAAAAACGCTCAACTCGATGGACAATTCTCTGAATCAGATGAATTCGAAACTCGGTGGGATTCAGCAGCAACTTGCGGCCGCACATGATGTTCAGCGTCGCCAACTCCTTTTGCAAGAACAACAACAAAATCTTCTTGAACGTCAAGAGTTGGAGCGGTCGGAACAAAAGCAAATAAAGAGCGCAGTGTTCGAGGTCGTCCAATCGCTGGAATATGTCGAAACACTTCAGTCGAGCTTGGCTCGTCATTTGAGCTTAGAACAACTTCGTGGATACGTGGATGAGTCGCTTGTAATGTATATCTCAAAACTTCACGAGTTGTCCGACAAGGACTATGCGAATGGGGTGCAGCGAAGTCTTCGCCAAGCGTGTCTCGACGCTGATAAAGCGCTTACAAGTAATGAGCGTGAGGATGTATTGATATTTTTAAGTACCGCGGAGCGGGTCAACGAAATCGAAGCAGAATTGGCTACTGCTGAGCTGCAATTAGAGCCGCAAGTTCAACGTGCCGAACATTTTCGTATTCAGTTGGATAGATTAACGCAGCAAGATGTCATTTCACAAAAGTCAGTGTCGGGCATGCCGAAATTCGTCGCGCTTATAGCGATGGCGACTTCTGGTAACCTCTTTTTCTTAGGATTTATTGCTAAGTTTTTAGAATGGAATGCTGCCCATGATTTGTTTATGGGCTTTTGGGTTCTTTCGTGGCCTGCTGCATTCCTACCGCTTGGTTATTGGGCATGGACACGACGCCGGACTAAACCAGTCGACATTCAATGGCTTGATACGATAAAAAAACAAGCGATGGAAGAGCATATGAAAGCGGAGCGTCTGGGAAATCACTGCAGAATGCTCAGAACCGAGTTAGATCCTCTTAGAATATTTGTTTCAAAATTTCTTACAAACCAGGGATTGGTGACGGGATGACACTCAAACAACGAAAAAGAGACGGCATTCAGATTGGTATTACGTTTGTTGTCTGCATGTTAGGGCCTTGCTGTCTAATTCCACTAATGCCAGCGTCGAGCGAACCAACAAAGCTCGATGTTCCGGCTGCAGACCATGTGACCTCTTCGGCAAAACAACCTCAATCTTCACAAATACCGCAGCCAACCACGACTCCTTCTAATGTTCCCACACTGGTTGCCAGTCAACACGTTGTGTCGGTTTCAGTAGTACTGTCGCAAAAGAAGTCGAATGGTAAAGCATGGGATGCTCTTGGTGGCGCGCCAGATCCTGCGATCTGCGTTACGACATCGAAGGGAAAGGCTTGTTATCCAGCGATGGACAACAATCCTGAGAGGATCGCTCGAGGCATGTGTCAGGACGAGTTCGAGTGCATTTTCGACAATGTGGAGATTGCCGACGAAGTGCCGTTTTTCGAGGTGTTTGATGCCGACGCTGCTAGTCACGATGCGGCGGGACAAGGCGAATGCGCTGTGGGAGATACTTGTGTGATCGGGCTCGCAACCCTGAGCATTATTGCAGCACCATAGGTGGACATTAAGATATCAGTTGGGTTGAAAGCAAAAAGCCCCGAATCAACGAATTGATTCGAGGCTTTTTTGATAATGGAGGCGGCGGGAATCGAAAGCGCTCAAGCGCCGTTCGAGTTTTTAAACAATAACAACGATTTACGACTCAACCCCTTGTCGCATCTATGTTTTGTTTTTCTCTCTAGTTCCCTTTGGTGGAACCTCGTGGAACCCAATTCCCCAAAGTCAGGGCACATAGTGGGCACATGGTGTCGTTGTGCGAGGCGTTAGATGAAGCCGAGATCGAGTTCGAAGACCTCAGTGAGCTGATTGCCACCGGGCTGATTCAGCGCTATCTCGTAGCGAACGCGACCTTGTGCGGGGTCTGATGTGACGTCGTCGAACTCTATCTGTACGAAGATCAGCCTCCGAATCTGACGGTTCACATCAACGAAGTGGAGAATTTTTTGTGGGCCGCAGTGCTCTGAGTGCTGGTAAGCGTCCGACAGACCGCGTTGTTTTCCACTCCCACATGATTTGATAAGGAC
>CAYMYJ010000037.1:0-62627 GCA_964394615.1 uncultured Bradymonadales bacterium
GGCCGAAGCTCCAGTGGCCGAAGCTCCAGTGGCCGAAGCTCCAGTCGAAGCTCCAGTGGCCGAAGCTCCAGTCGAAGCTCCAGCGGTCGAAGCTCCAGTGGCCGAAGCTCCTGCAGTGGTTGAGCCGTCCATCATCGTGGAACCGGATATTGCGGCGGAGAAGCCGACGGCCAAGTCCAAATCCAAAGAAGCCACCGTCAAACCCTCGAAGGGTAAGCGGGATAAACGTCCATCGGTGGAAATCGATGTCTCGCTTCTTGAAGAGGCTCATGAAAGAGAGGGCCGTGAATTCGCAGCGGGCGCAAGAGCCGATAAGGCGGCTGCCGCAGCGTCAGCGGTCGCGGCTTCAGTTCCCGAATTTGAGGTTGGGTTCATCGAGACAGGGAAGAAGAGCTCAGAGGCCTCGGATGAGTGGTTCGCAGGGACCACACCTGCGTGGGATGCGCAACTCGACGAGGAACACCTCCACGCCTCGGAACGAAATAATAAACGTACGATTTACATCGCGTTAACTGTTCTTGCAGTCTTGGTGTTGGCTTTCGTCGCTTGGGTCCAATTCGGCTCGTTCGATGAGGATCCTGAATTCACCAAAGTCGAGGAGGTCGTGGTCACCGAGTCCAAGCCTCCTTTCGACTTGGCTGGACACGTTGAAGCCTTTGACGCAGCCCTCTCCCAAGGTCGTTTGATCGCTCCGTTTGGAAATTGCGCTCTGAGCACTCTTGAAAGCGTCAAACGAGAAGCGCCCGCATCCGCGGAGTTCGAGACCATGCGGAAATCGTTCGTGGATCGAGCAGGCCAGGGCGCAGGTCTGGCCGACGAGGCCGGTGATTTGAACCTCGCCAGAACATTAGCTGGTTATGCCAGCCAATGGGCACCTGATGATCAGAAACTTAAGGCACGCGCAGCAGACTTGCAGGCTCGTTACGTAGGCACCGTGGTCGTTCCTGGCACCGAAGATGTTGGCGCCACTGTTTCGGATGTTGGTGCCGAAGAGGATGCCGCGATTGCTACTCCGGAAGAGGACGTGGCACCGGAACCCATCGACGAGAAAGTTGTTGAGAAGGTCGAGAAAGTCGAGAAGGTCGAGAAAACCGAGCCTAAAGTCGTGGAAACTCCGACACCAGAAAGTGACGCCCCGACGGCCGATAAAAAGGAATTGCTCGTCGACGCACGTGCCGCTTACGCCCGTGGAGATGTGAGCCGGGCGCAGAAGCTCTATGAGCAACTCGCTAAGATCGATGGTGGAAATCACCTGGTGCAAGCTGGACTTGGGCAAGCCTACTTTGATCAGGCTCATTACGATGACGCCGTTCGCCATCAACTCCAAGCGGTCAAGCTCCGTCCTGGACGTACGGAGTATCGGATCAACTTAGGCCAATCCTATTATCGGCTGTCTCGCTACAAAGAGGCGATCGCTGCATGGGAAGAAGTGCTGAGGATTGAACCCGCCAACGCCAATGCAAAGCAATACATCGAGCTCGCAAAACGAAAGCTCAACTAGACGGTTTTTCGAAGATCAGAATCGCGTTTGAATCTGGCAACGCGACCGTCTTGAACTCACCGTCATAGAATCGAATTTTCGAGGCGAGTCCGTCGATGTATCCTTGTTGAAGGTACGACGCCTCGCCTTCTGGCGGAGTGATGATGCGTGGGCCGGATAACCAAGCCCCCACTGTGTTCTGGTACTCATCGTAGGGCAGGATCCCGTACTGTTCGCGTACCTCGTACGGGAAACTCGCCGGCCCCCAGGTGTAGCAGTAGAGGAATTCCATGGCGTCGGCTGCTCCCAACCGAACTCGCTTTTCGTCGAGCCATTCGCCACAGATGGGTCGCCCTTCGAATTGCTCCTGAAAAAGCCGGAAGAACCCAGGACCTTCGGGGTCGATGAATTCGATGATGCGGGGCTCGTCAGCTGGCATGATGCCATCACGAATGATGATTCGCCCGCCTGGAGCCAACGTCTTATAACAGGCTCTGAGCAAGTCTCGGACACTCTCGAGGCGAAAGCGGCGCGGGGCGCCCTCGACCATATGTTCGACGTAGCTGTAGATTTCATGGAGGACCGAACACAGCACAATGGTGGTGACTGAATCGGGCTCAAGATGTTGTGGCAGTTCAAAAGCATCGGCTTCGATCACCGTCCAAAGACGATTTTCTTTTTCACGACGTTCTTGGAGTGATTCGACGACCACTTTCGAGACGTCGACGCCGATGATCTTAGAGTCGGGGAAACGTGCCTCGATCAGGTCAAGCACCACGCCACCGCCGGGGCCGATCTCGACCACACATCCAGGGACGGCGTAGTCGAGCATGCGTTCTTTGTCCGAACGAGCGGAGTTCATGTGGTCAAGGTAGATGCTCTCGTTGGCAATGCGGTCGAACTCGTCTTTCCTGAGGCCGTAGAGGTCGCAAAGCGTCTTCAGCGTGGCATGAAACGCGGCGCTCGACTTCTGTTCGTAAGCGGGAAGTAGCGTCAGGAGTGCCTGGGCCTCGCGTGATGCTTCGAATCGCACCGCGTGTGCCTGATGACCTCCGAGTTCAACCTCAAAACTACCCAGGGCATCGTCAGGCATGGGGTCTGCCCCAAGACAGATGGCCTCGATATCAATGCGTCGAAGCAGGGCCTCGATGAGCCTTACGCGATAGGGAGCCGCGGGATCGTCGTTGCGATCGAGGTCCCGAACCAGCGGAACGAATGTGACGTGAAACATGGCTTCAGTGTCGATCTTGGGGTCGCGCTGAGCTTGCATCAACGAGCACACGAGGATGCGAAGCTGGGCCGAGGCTGAGAGCGACGAGGTCGCGGCCTCGACGTACCAAAACTGGCATCGACACATGAGGTCCACAATCGTGGCAACGGCTGCCGAACTCAGTTCTTCGGTCGCCCGAAGAGATTCATGCGCAGGCTCACCCTTGGTGATTCGTCCCTTTCGAAGCCGCATCAGGCGGTCGGTTAGCCACTGGCGTCGCCGTTGTTCGCACTCGGCCTCAGTCGCGCCGAGCTGGTTGATTTCGAAACTCTTGAGCTCGGTTTCTGTTTCGCGAGTGGAGGTGATCGGCTCTCTGGCCAGACGCCGCAACAAGTTCTCGACCGCAACAAATTCGAAACGCAGTGAGTCGTCAAAAAGCCCTTCACGCACGCCGGCAGTGTCACAAACATTGATCAAATGCAGGACGTCGATGACGGCATCGACGGCGTTTCCTTCTGAGACCCCCAGAGACTTGGCGATCATTTCGGCTGTGCTTCGGAGCCATTGAATAAACGGCGCGAACACCGTCAGTGGACACTCCCCGCGAACGGTTTGTCCGGTCAAACCGTGCACACGTACGAGCTCAATGACGATGCTTTCCATGCATGGGGATCCCCGGAATCGTGGAAAGCGCCGTAGGATTTCGAAGCGCTGAAGAATCTGAGCCGACGCCACGTTGTGCACGCTCAAGTCGGCACCGGCAGCGGTCCACTGGGCGCGGAGCTGGTCGGTGCCGCCCTTTGAAAAATCCAAAAACATCAGGGCTGCACGAAGGATAGGCAAAAGCCCCAACTCTCCGATTTGGGTGTAGCTGGCCACCTCGGCATCGAATGCTGGTTGGCTCAGGGCGTCGTCGCGCTGGAAGATTGAGATATCTGCTTGTTCTAGGCCACGGAGTTTTCGTGAAAGCACGCGATCGACGAGGTGTTCAAGAATCGGTAGCGCTGTTCCACCGGCCACCGCTTCGTGTTCGGTGGTCACGAAATCTGGTCGATGGAGTCGCAGGGCATCAAGCTCGGGGAAGATCTGCAGCAGTCGGTTGGCGTGCGGGCCTGGCCGTGCATCACGAATACACGCAAGGGCTGCGACCAGATGATCTGCCCCTAGAATCATGGCATTTGCGAAATGATCGTCGCTCGAAAGATCGAGCCGCGAAAGCGCGGTCTCCCGCCAGAACACCTCTTCGATGAACGCATCGGGGGCATCTTCGGCGGCGATCGCGTTCAGGTGAGTCAGGACTTCGTGGGATTGATAACGAACAAGACTGGCGTCTTCGAGCGCTTGTCGCCACTCCGACCGCGGCAAGAACGCGAGTTCTTCAGCCTGCCTCGCCCACACAAAAGCGGAGGCAAGGGTCTCAAGTAAAGCCGGGTCGAGTTGCTTGGACGCGTCAAACCACGAATTCAAGGCATCAGACGGCTGAATGCGTGCGAGTTGGAAAAACGCGTCATAGGAGTTTCTGGCCACAAAAAAGCCCACCGTAGAAAGGGTGGGCTATTTGATGCCTATTTAGGCGACTTGGCAAAGGAAATTAGGCTTTTGGAGCAAATGCTGTGCATGATCCAAGGGGAGCGATTGGGCCCTTGACCACGCTGCAACCACCGCAACCACCTGGAGTGGTAGGAGCTGTGTAAAGCGCGCATTTTTCACAATGTTTGGCTGGATCAGCGCTCTTGTCAGCGTACTGAAGGCCAGTGCGTGTGGCTTTGTCGGCGTCTGAGAGTGCCGAAATGTCGGTACAATCAGCTGCTTTGGCGTCTGCTGGTGCAGCAGGTGCTTCCGTTCCGCCGCTTGCGGCTTCTTTTGGCTGGCAACCAGCAAGAAGGTATCCAACCGTGAGGGTGGTTACCGAACCAGCAGCAACGTTAAGAAATCCGCGACGTGTCAATTTTCCGTGTCCCATGAGTCTCTCCTTGTCCATGAGTAGGTGCAGTGCACCAATTTCGCGCAATTGCGCGTGAAAGCAAAATATTCATCGTTTGTCCGGGTTATCCCCGAACTGCGTCAGCGTCTGCAGGGTCCGTGCCAGAGCTGGTCCCTTTTCGATCCATACATCTGGTTTAGCACGTCGCTCCAGCAATCCCATACCAAATATGTCATAGAGCCCAAGTCGCTCCAAATGTACATACCCAATATGACATCCACACGTAGCGTTGGTGCATGCCGTGGGATGAAGTGTCTGAGCGATGTCCGAAGCGTAAATATTGCCGATTGATTGGTCAATGAAATGGCATCTTTTCGCTTCGCCGTCGCCATCGACCGTGAACGCGGTCGAGCCGGCCCGACAGGCATGGCCTTGCGAGGCGTGGCGACGAGTGTTGAAGCGAAAGAGCGGGTCGATCTGCTCCCACGCCAGGATGTCTTCTTCTGAATAATAACCTGGGTCGCGTTTATTGGCGTTCACCCACAGATAGACGTCAGCGGGAAGGCCGTCGCGCAATTCTCGCGCCTGTTCGAGGGCGTCATGGAATCCGACTACGCCAACGCTGTATTTGGCTCCGGCCACGTCCAACGCCTTTGCGCGCTTCAGAAACGCCTCAAGAGTCGTCTGCGTGGGATGAAAGGTGGTCCAGAACGCGATCTTTTCTAAGTCGCAATCCGCCAACCAGGTCGTGGGAAATGTAAGATTGGTCTGAACTGCGACCCGGCGCACGTTTGCGGCATGTGAGAGACGGACGAACGCCTCCTGGTAATGCTTTCGGATCATTGCCTCACCCCACGGAGTGAAGAGCACACCTATATCGTGGGGTTGTGCGATGACCCAGTCGACGAATCGGCTCAGTTTCTGCGCGTCATCGGCAAGCTCGGCGCGGGTGTTCTTGGTTTTCCCAAACGGGCAGTAGTCACACGCGTAGTTGCAGCTCGAGAGTGGACCTCGATAAAGGATGGACCATTTCATCGCAGTTCGAACTCATCGCAAGACTGTCGGACCGATTCCGAATAGAGCCATGGACCGATGGCGTCCGACCAGCCCATGCCCTCGCGCGTCAGGACCAAGAGATTGTCTTTTTTTGTCGCGAGGTTCATCTCGAGGAGTTCCACAAGCTCAGGGAAGTCGTCCATGGGTTGGGCCTTGAATTTCGCCGCGTAGTCGACATCACTCAGCCCCTCCGACGACAGCAAAGACAAGATCAGATAGCGCCTGCGTTGCTCTTCTGCGTTCATGGGGATGCCGTATTCCACGTGCGAGAGCCGCGTGTCTGGCCTTTGGACAAAATCTTCCAAAATATCAACGACGCCGCGGCGTCCAACGGCGTATTCACTGCAATAATGCGTGGTCGAGGTGTAGGACCGTGCTCCGGCGCCCAGGCCAACCGTGCCGTCTGCCTGGCAACAATAGACAGGGCCAGTGTCCGAACCGGCTGCGATTTTGCGGAACATGCGCATCGAAACCTGTTCATAACCGGATTCCAATAACACTTGAGATCCGTGCAAATAGAGCGCGAAACGCACGTCTTCCCAAGCGCGTGGCGAATTTCCGAGCCCGGTCAATGGGCGCACATATAGGGGATAGAGGTAAACCTCTTCGGGCTCAAATTTGAGGGCCTCTCGAATCGAGTATTCGAAGGTTTCGGGGGTCTGATCTTGAATGCCGTAAATCAGGTCGATGTTCACGGTCGGAAAACCAGCGCTTCGCATCATGTCGAGCGCGCCACGAGCGACGTCGGCCTGCTGCGGCCGTCGAACAGCTTTGGTCTCGGATTCCAGGAAACTCTGCACGCCCATGCTCACGCGATCGATGCCAAACTCACGCAAGAGCCGGGCTTTTGACGGGGTCATGGTTTCGGGCGACGTTTCGGCCGAAGCCGGGACGGCGAGCGCATCGGCGCCCATCACATCGCGCACGACCGAAAAGACGGCTTCGAGTCCGGCTTCGTCCAAATGGGTCGGTGTGCCTCCGCCGATCGCGATTCGGGCAAATTTGGCGTCGGGCAAGGCTTCGCGGGTTAGTTCCGCTTGGCGTCGCAAAACCTTTAAATAGTCGCGTTCGAATTCGAGCTTAGGCTTTGCCATCGTAAACAGGTTGCAGAAGCCGCAGCGCATCTCGCAAAACGGGATATGCACGTAGAGGAAAAGCGCGGACTGGTCCTCATCTTTCCAGACTTCTTGAAGCGGCATCGGCTCTTCGAAGGGGCGGTACGCGGTTTTATGCGGATACGCGTAGCTGTAAGCGAGGTAGCGACTTTGCGCTAACGTTTCTCTGAGTCCCATAGGACGTCCTTTTTATGAAGAAATTCTGCGTATGGAACATGCGTCACAACATCGTGTGCAAGACGATGTCCTTCGAAGCCGTCTTCGCCGTAAGCTGTGCCGTGATCGGCGCAGACAATACAGAAAACGCTGTCTCTGCGCGACAGCGCTTCTGCCAAAATAGGCAGGCAAGAGTCCACGTATTCGAAGGCAGCGGCGTGGGTGTGCAAATCATCGTCGTCGGCGCCGTCGATGTAGTGGCGGTTGGGTTGATGCATCGCTGAGACGTTGATGAACAGGAAGGCCCGCTGGTCGTCGTTCAGGCCATCGAGCCATTGGGCAGCGCGCCCAAACTGCAACTCTGCTGACTTGGGATGGGTCACGCCGAACTCGGGTGTCCACTCGGCTTCATCAAACATCGATGGAAAGACGTTGCCCAGCGGGGTTTGCTGGTTGAAAAAACCGACGCCCCCAATGCACATCGACCGGTATCCGCGATTTCGCAGGCCTTCGACGATTGTGGCTTCCTCAAACACCGCGGTCTGGGTCGTGGTGGTCTCGGAACCGCCAAATTTGGCAGCAAAAAGACGGGGATGACGACCCGGGGCGGCGGGTGTGGGCAGGAATCCTGCAAAAAACGCGTGGTGTGCGGCGTAGGTGAAGGTCCCGGGCGTGTGGCGTTTTTCCCAATCCTTGCCGATCCACGCGGAAAAATTCGGTGTCCGGCCGGCTTTCATCAGGGCTGAAGCGACGTCGAATCGCAACGTGTCCAGGGTGATGAAAACGATGTCGTGTGTGCCAACGATGGCATTCATATCAGGCATTCCATGACTCCATGTCTGGACACTAGCGCCCATCAGAAGACCCTGCAATCATGCGCCGATGGACGTCCTTGTATTCGATCTCGATAACACTTTGCTCGACCGCGATGCCGCGATGAGCGCCTACCTTGGCACTTGGGGCGCAGCGGGCTCCGCGATGCAGGAACTGCTCGTTGCAGACGAGCGCGGTTGCTCAGATCGTCTGCTTTTTTGCGAAAGTGTCTTGGCGATTCTGGATCTGCCGATGACCTCGCAGGCCCTTTGGGAACATTTGCAGGCCAATCTGGGCTCGTTTTGCTTGCCCGATCTGGGCCGCACAGCACTGATCGCCCGGTTGCGGACCCAAGCCAAAGTCGTATTGCTCACCAACGGCGGGGCGACAAATCAACGGCTCAAGTTGAGCCACTCAGGTCTTGAAGACGCATTTGATCATGTCGTGGTTTCGGGCGAAATTGGAGTTTCAAAACCAGCGCGAGAGGCCTTTGCCGCTTGTGAACGGTGGCCCGGCGCCCGCTACGTGATGATCGGGGACCATCCCACACACGATATTGAGGGTGCGGCACGTTGCGGTTGGGCGACGATCTGGATTTCGAACGGTCGCCTTTGGACCGGAACACGCACGCCGGACGCTCAGATCGATTCGGTCGATTCCGTGGAATCAGCGCTTGAGGGCCTCTTCAAGTGAACGCGTATAGGTGTCTTTGCCGTCGATAAAAACGTTTGGAAGCAGGTCGCCGAAGGCGTTGGTTTCTAACACGTAGGCGCGTTTCATCGTGGCTTCTAGCGCCACGTCGACACCGCAGGTGAGTGCGGAAAATCCGGATGCAGCAATCACGGCAGCGTCTTGGACAGCTCTAAATGCGCAGGGTTTTGCCGCTTGAAACGCCTCGATATCACCACGTTGATTGCCCAGGTGGAGGTTGGTCAACGGCGACTGCGACACACGCATAACCGTGTGTTCGGCCTTTCCAGCGACAACGAAGACTCGGAAATCAAACGCACCGCCCCGCGACGCCTTAGGGATCCACTCTTCCGCAAAAAGGCCGTCTGGGGCGAGTGCGTCGATGATCGCGCTCTGTTTGGAGGCCTCGATGTAGGTTCGGATTTTTAATGAGTTGTAGAGCCGGGTGCCTTGTAGCTCGACGCTCGTCGTCATTTGCCGCCGTGGACGACTTCTAAACGCGATCACACCCGAAGCTGACGACCCAAAGCGCGGTTTGATGAACATCCGTTGATGGTCTTTCGCCAAGGCATCGAGGTCGTCCATCGCATCGATATCCCCAAGAAAACCCGGCATAGGCGCGCCGGCATTGCGATGTCGTTCACGCGCTTGGATTTTGTCAAACATCGCCAAAATCTCGGATGGCGGTGTCATGAAATGGCCACGGCACTGGGTCAGCTCATCAAGGATGTCTTTGAAACCGTCAAACCATAAACGTTGGTTGCGAATGCTTCCACGGTCTTCCGTTTCGGAGGTCCAAGAAGGGGGAAGGGCGCCCTGGCGCCTAGCTCCGCGCCCAACGAGCTCCACCTCGACCTCGAAGTTCTCGCCGGGAGAGTCGATTCGGATGAGGTCGGCATCGCAGATTTGTGCGGGAGAGGGGTGGCGAAGGCAATCGAGCCACGAAACCACCTGAGGCGTTGGAACCCCGAGCCGCCGGGCCGCGTCCATGAAGTACGTGACCCGGCGATTCTCGGGGTTTCCAATGATCGTGATCTTCATTCTACTCGGAAACCGCCACGTAGCGGTCTTCGGGATCTTCTTCAAAATCCTGTTGATCCGAGACGTCGACCTGAATCGGAAGCGCGCGAAGTGCCTCCATCATTTCATCACTCATGTAGTGGTAATGAAGATCGAGTTTATCGAGTTCGCGAATTCTGGGGTTATTCAGCAGTGCCTTGGCGCCGTCGTCGCTGAGCGTTCCCATCGAGAGGTCGAGGACTTTGATCGTGTCGAGAACGCTGCCGCCGGCATCGGAGACATTCGAGGTGTCCCCACCAATCAACACCATCAAATCGCCTTCCGAGAGCACCGGAATGCCAAGGGATTTCGCCTTTTCCATCTTGGAACCGGCCTTTTCGCCGGCCACAAGGTAGTCCGTTGTTTTCGACACGCTTCCGCCAATCTTGGCGCCTTTGGCTTCAAGAGCGGCTTCAGCTTTCTTGCGGTCGAGTTGGAGGAGTTTTCCGGTCAGGACAAACGTTTTTCCTTCGACTTGAACACTGCCCACGTCGGCTTTTTCTGCGGCCATGAACGACTTGGCGATGGCGTCCGCGATCGTCGAATCGCGCAACCCAAGGTAGCGAAGTTTGGGCCAGTTTTTGCCACTGAGTAGGGGCCGCAGGTCGTGAATATTCGCCTGAAACCCGTAATCTTCGGTGCCTAGCCATAGCTCAAGGTGTTCCAGATTGGGCAATTCGGACTTCATCACGTCACGGATCACCTCGTTGGGAAGTCCACCGGATTCAACGATCAGCGTCTTTAACTTGGAGCTCTTGATGCCTTTCAGTTCAAGGCCCGTGCCTCCGCGGCACTGGAAATGCTCCAGATTAGGCAGCGCGTTGACCAGCGGCCCAAGGTCGCATTGTTCGATCCAGGAGATTTCGTTCTCTTCACCTGTGATATCGCCGATCATCAGCGCTTCGAGACCCTTGAAGGTCTCTTTGTTCTGCAGCAGAGCTGCGACAACCTCGGAGGAATCGCCGCCTTCGAAATCCCAAATGCCGATCACCAGCGCTTTGACCTGATTGGCTTTGGGATCTCGGGCGAATTTCTGGATTCGGTCGTGGGTAGTAACCTCGTCGTCGTATTCGCAGCGGAGTCGGTAGACGACGCCTGTAGGCTTTTCGATCCCCTTAGCGATGTCGAAGTCTTCGACCACTTTTCCGTAGAATTCCTCAAGGTTGTCACCGACCGTCATGGAGCCTCCCTGTGTTGTTGTGGGAGGATGCTAGGGGTGCTTCCTTCAGTGGTCAACGCGCAAGCGACCGGAGGCTGATTTTTCAAAACGTCTAGCTCATACGCCGTTGGCGCAGGTGGTTATACGCCGACGGCGCACTGGCGTGTGCGCCGTCGGCGTGGATGTCTCTGGTGGGGATTCGCCGTAACTACGGCGTCAGGCTCATTTCGCGATGATGAATTCAACGCGTCGGTTCTTCTCTCGACCGGCAGAGGTATCGTTATCGGCGATGGGCTTATCCGGCCCATAACCACGTGCCTCAAGTCGTGAAGAATCAACACCCTTTTGGACCAGGTACTTCATGACCGAGGCAGCCCGACGCTCGGAGAGTGCCTGATTCTTGTCTTCGTTACCGCGGCTATCGGTGTGGCCTTCGACGATCATCCTTCGGATCTGAGGATTCTCTTGGAGGGTGCGGGCGATATCGTCCAAGATCCCGAAAGAGCGTGATTCGATGCGATCCGACGCGTTTCCGAAATACACTTTTTCGGTGATGATCAGACGGTCCTTGGTGATCTTAACGGAGCTTTCCTTGGCGTCAGGGCACCCGTCCTCGTCGTCGATTCCATTCATGGTTTCAGCGTCGTTCGGACACTTGTCCGCCACATCCATGATTCCATCCCCGTCGTTATCATCGTCGGGGCAACCATCTTCGTCCTGATAGCCGTCTTTGTCTTCTGCTTTGAATGGGCATCGGTCGTCCTTGTCCGGAATGCCGTCGAAGTCGTTGTCTTCGTCTGGGCAGCCGTCTTCGTCGTCGAAGCCATCTTTGTCTTCGGGCACTTCTGGGCAGCGATCGACGTCGTCGAAGATGCCGTCGCCGTCACTGTCGAGCCTTGGGCATCCGTCCTTGGTGCCTTTGCCTGCAACGATCGGACAGCGGTCCAAGTCGTCGAGTACGCCGTCGCCGTCGTTGTCAGGCTCCGGGCATCCGTCGTCGTCTTGATATCCGTCGTAATCCTCTCGCACGTCTGGGCAGGCATCGCGGTCGTCTGGAATTCTGTCGCCGTCGCGGTCGTCGTCAGGACAGCCGTCGGTATCACGGTCTCCGTCGATATCTTCGGGCTCAAGCGGACATGCGTCGACGCGGTCTTTGATGCCGTCGTCATCTTGATCGTCATCCGGCGTCGAAAACCCAAACGCCGTGATAACGCGCCATTTTGGTGTGCCCACGCCGGAGTTCAGGCCCGGTCCTGCGCCAATTGTCAGGGTGATGCCCTGTTTGCTCTGCCACTGAAGACCGCCTTGCGCTTCGGCGGGTTCGCCTGCTCCCGAGCCCCATTCAGGCTTGTCGGCTTGCAAGTCTCCAAAGATCGTTGTGTAGATTCGCAGTCCTTCGGCCCCGGTTGGGACCATCAGGCCTGCGCCGTAACGGATTTTGTCGTCGCTTTTGTAGCCAAATTGGGTGCGTTCAGGCCGCACCTGATACGCGACGTTGGTGAATACCCCAACGCCAACGGGATGGGTCCAGTCCAACACGACTCTAGGTTCGACTCGAACCTCTCCGTCGGAGTTGAACGATGTTTCATCGCCAATCGGGAAATAGACGGTGGCTAGTGCCGCTGCGCCAAATCCCCAAGCTTGGCTTGGTTTCAACAAGCGAAACTTGGCCGTGGCCCGGATATCGCCCACCGTGGCGAGCGTCGCGTCTTTGTTGTCTGCTGCGGCGTCAAGGTCGCCGCCTTCCTGCAAGAACGTCACGGGCAACATGATCCCGAGGTCAACGTAATCAAAAAGACCAATTCCAACCCAGATCTCGCCCATAGCCTGATACTCGATCAGCGGCGCATCATCGGCGTCTCTGGCAAGAATCAAGGGTTCACGAGAATAGTGAAAGAGCAGACCGGCCGACGGAGTCAGGTGATCGAGCACACCTGAGCCCGCAACATTCAAAAGATTGGTTTTGAGAATCGGCAGCGGGTCAAAGTGATTTACCGCAAACGTCGGCGGCTCCTGCGCCAGAAGCGTTCCAGGGAAGAACGCCATGAGCGCTAGAAGAATGGATTTTTTCATACGGTGACCTCCAGGTCACTCCGAAAACGATTGGCGGAAATTGAAGAACACGCCCGCTTCGTTGGGAACGACATCGAGTTCGATAGGGCCCAGGAAAAGGCCGGAAAGCTCATCATATTCTCCGGTCGCAGCGCCCATGGCCGTCATCAAGAGGGCGGGGTTATAACGAAGGGAGATCCACGGAGTGACACTCGGTGCAGCTTTCGCCAGTTCCGTCGCGTCGTCAGCAGCGGTCTGACCGGCTGAAATGCCGATCTGTGTCGGGGTCATCGCGATGAAGTAGTTGCCCGGAGGCATACCGAGCGACGGCATCGCAGGTACTTGCACAGCCGTTCCGTCGGTCTTGATCACGAGCGACGCGAGGTCGGGGACCAACATCTTCAACGTATTGAGCAAGTTGGTGGAATCGGTCGCCGAAACGACCACGGCACCGGTGAAGTTGTCTGTTACGGCGGCGGTGTAAGAGCCGTCAGGTGCTGTCGGCTCCTCCGACTCTCCACCCACATTCACGGACTTGAGAATCGCGTTCACACCTTTGACGTCCGAAATCATTCCCGAGGCCATCATCAGCCCCGCGCCAATCTGGTCGGCACTGGAGTTGAGTTCCGCGAGCTTATCGCACTGGTAAGGGGCGTTACGGACATTGGCCGCTTCGTTGGTCAAGAACTCCATGAACTTGCCCATGTCGACACCCAGCCCAAACGACGCAACCGCGTCTTTCGAGTAGGCCGATGTCGCCGCTGGAATGTTGCTCTTCGTGGCGGCAAGCTTGGTGCCCATGCCGTTGGTCATCTCGAGACCAGCACGGCCTGAGAATCCAGTTTTGGACCATTCATCATAGCCCATCACAAGGCGTGGGTAGCTCGACGCCATGCCGCGGAATTCGCTGAGGCAAGCAGGAGACAGGTCGAGCGTACGATTCTTGTCGATACGCGAGGCGATGTCTTCGTTAAGGCCGGGTTGAGGGGCGATGAGCATCTGCACAACGCGCTCGATATCCACAAATCCAAGGAAGTACGGCTTATAGTCGTACTTCTTGACGAGGCCTTGGAGGGCTTTGGTCTGCAAGAGATTCTCTGCAGGTTTTTGGGCGCCAAGAAGATAAGGCAAGTAGATGTCGGCGGTTTCAGTTGGGGTGAAACCAAAAATCACTTCTTTGCCCTGCATGGCCATGGCAAACACGCCATCTTCTGCCGCATACGCGCGGTAGGCAAACTCGCCGACCTTGGCGTCTGTGCCTGTAATTCCCGCCTTTTTCTCGATGCGGTCGACCATCGCTTTGAACGCGGCAGCGTCACCTACTTCGTAGCGAAACGCGGGCAGCCAGCCGATGCCGTACGCGGCGACGCGTGGGTTCATTGAAAAGCCGAGAGACTCAAGGCCGGCGCGGTTATATTTGCCACGGAACTCGGCAAGATAGGCACCGATGAAACGTTCCATCATCGAGGCATTATTCGCGTCGAGCTGAGCCAGGAAGTCGTCACTGACTTTGTCGATTTCCGGTCCGATCTTCGCCATCATCTCCATCATGTCGCCGAGCGGCATGGGCTCAAGCGAAGCGAAGGCATAGGGGGTGTCGGACGGGATCGCGGCGAGATGCGGAGATTTCTGTGCGAGTTCAAGGTCCGAATCGACCTTGGGTGAACTTGAGCAGCCAGCAAAGAGGGCGGCGGTCATCAGCGCAGCAGAGATTTTTCGCATCTTATTCACCATTCAAAAAGGTTTATGACGCGCAAGGTCTAGCCGACCTTAAAAAATGACGCAAGCAGGCAGGTGCGGTGCACGTTGACGATTTGGCCGACTAGGTGACAGGGTTAACAACTTCACCAAAGAGACAACGCTTTGAATCTAGTCATCGACGAAGACATTATGGAGCGAGTTCTGCGGATTGAACTTCCGTTCAACCGCTACGGCATCGACCCTTACGGAGTTTCTCAGGAACATCTGGGTGTCGTGTTTTCGGTCCTAGGATTTCTCTACAAACACTATTTTGATGTGCAGAGTTTTGGCATCGAAAATGTGCCACCTCGCGGGCGCGCGATGCTTGTAGGCAATCATAGCGGTGGTGTGGCCGTCGACGGGGCCATGGTGCTCACCTCGATGTTGTTGGAGTGTGAGCCACCCAGACTTGCCCAGGGCATGGCCGAGAAATTCCTGAATCGATTGCCGATGGTGTCCAAATGGATCAACCGTATCGGGCAATTCACGGGCTTGCCGGAGAACGCGGCCCGATTGCTGGAAGACGACCGCCTCTTGATGGTTTTTCCAGAGGGGGCTCGAGGCACCGCAAAGCTTTATCCCGAGCGAAACTCCCTTGTGCGCTTCGGAACCGGGTTTGTGCGACTCGCCTTAGCCACGAAGAGTCCGATCGTGCCTTTTGCCTTTATCGGCGGGGGCGAAGCCATTCCCACGATCTATAACTCGAAGGTTCTGGGCAGGCTCTTTGGCGCTCCCTATTTTCCATTAACGCCATATTTGCTGCCGCTTCCGCGTCCGGTGCCTTGTCAGATCTATTATGGCAAGCCGATGATTTTTGAGGGCGATGGCAACGAAGACGACGACATCATCAACGAATATGTGAATCAAATTCAAAGCTATATCGGTGAGCTCATCGAATTAGGGTTGTCGCGACGAGGCTCGCTCGACGCCCCCTTTCAGCTGCCGGAGGCGCCATGAAGGTTCTGATCACAGGTGTCGCAGGCAAATTGGGGCGAGTCGTTGCCAAGACCTTGGTAGAGAAGGGGCATCGGGTCATTGGGATCGACCAACGTCCCTGGCCGGACGCTCCCAAGGGCATCCGGGTCATCGCAGCGGATATTCGTAAACGTCCGGCCGAGGATGTGTTTCGCACGCAGCGGCCCGATTCCGTGATTCATATGGCCACGGTGACGCACCTGACGACGCGTATGAGCGAGGAGCGACAGCGGATCAATCTGGGCGGCACCCGAGCAGTCTTCGAACACTGCCATAACTACGGCGTGGAACACGTGATTTTTGTGGGTCGCCACACCTATTATGGCGCAGGCCCAGATTCGGCCCTCTATCATACCGAAGACGAGCCCCCGACCGGCATCATGACGTATCCGGAGCTGTCCGACCTTGTGGCCGCCGACCTTTATGCCGGGTCAGCGCTTTGGCGTTATCCCGAGCTGAAAACCGCGGTCTTACGCATGGTTTACACGCTCGGTCCGCTGAAACACGGCACCTTCGCCGGTTTTTTGGGGGGGCCACGTGTGCCGACAGTGCTTGGATACGACCCGTTATTTCAGTTCATGCATGAGTACGACGTTGCGCAGGCCATCGCCTTGGCTCATGAGGCGCGCCTCAACGGTGTCTATAACGTTGCTGGGCCACAGCCTGTGCCGCTTTCGTTGGCGATTGAAGTCACCGGTCGCAAGCGTGTTCCTTTGCCGGAAGCGCTGCTCGGCACCATGCTGGGACGGTTCGGACTGCCGAACCTGCCCAAAGGCGCTATTTCTCACGTGAAATACCCCATCGTGATCGATGCTCGACCGTTTTGGGAAGCCACGGGTTTTGTCCCAACCTACGATGAGATTCAGACGATGGAAGCCTTCCGCTGGTCTTAGCCGTCGGATCGATGGCCTCTCCGCGAGGCGTCGTGGGTTTGCGCCGCGTGGCTTAGAATTTCTCGTCGAATTCAGCATCCACCCATTTTTGGGCGTTCCGCCAACGTTGAAGCGACGCTTGCGCCGCCACGACGACCGCCTCGTTCGAGCTGTTCGAGAACTCAGTCAAGAGCGTACGGGCTCGATCAGAGCCCACGAGTTCAAGCAGCGGGATCACAGCCGATATCAAGACATCATCGGGTTCAAACGTCAGTCGTTGGGCGATGGGCGTCAGCGAGTCGATCCCGGGTTGGGCACCGCGTACAAGTAGCTGCAGCGCTCGGCTGCGAACCTCTCGGTCCGAAGACGACGCGAGCATGGCGAGGGCTCTTATCTGGTCTGCAGGCCACCGTTGGGTTGGAGGGACGCCCTTTGCTGGGGTTGCCTGCTCCAGGAGATCCAATGCGGTGACCATGACAGGGCGCAGGTCCTCGGCGTCGAACAGCGCCTTCAACGCCACCTGTTGAATCTGAGCGTCCCCGTTTGGAAGATCCCCAACGACCTTGCCGATCGCTCGCAGAATATACGCCTCGGTTTTGACGCTGGTTTCGTCGCGCGAGGCCAGGCGTCGTCGATGCACCGAGTCAAAGGCATCCATGAGTTGCGGGAAGTGGTGGCGGTCTGCGGTCGTGAGGCTTTTTGCCAACCCTCGCGCACATGATGCCGCGATTTCCCCGTCTCGGTCGCGCAGGCCGAGTACCGCACGGTCGGTCAGATCTGGGTCGCCAGAAAGCCCCGCACATTCCATGGCCGCCAGGCGCACAAATGGGTCAGAATCGAAGGTTCCCGTGCGAATCAGCGCAGCTTCATCGGCGTCGGCGTCGCCCCTTAGGTGTTGGGCGATGATGCGCAGTGCGACGGCGCGTAAGGGCGTGTCGCTTTCTCGCATCAACAAGAATCGTGCGACCCCTCGCGCCGCAGGATCTTGCGAATCAAGTAAATACTGCAGGCCGAGAATCTGAGCCCGTCCGCCTTCGCGCACGAGTCGTGTCGCCAACTCAAAGGCATTTGCGCGGGACTTTAGCTCGTTGAGCCAAAAGGCTTGTTCATTTCCACGCGCCGAACGAATGGACTTCAGAATGGTCTCGTCGTCTTGGGTCGGCTTGAGCGCGTCTGTCGGTGCAGGATTGGCCGTAAGCGTCTGAAGCGCAGACTCAGCGCGTTCGCGTACAACCTCCGAAGGGTCTTTCAGCATGGCCTTGATCAGTGTCTCGGCTCGCGGATCACCAAACCGGGCCAAGGTCTCTGCGCTCCATCCACGCACGAAGGCGTCCTCGTCTGTTGCGACGTCGATCAAGAAAGGAAGCAGCTTGGCTCCGTCTTCTGGGCGTGCGAGCGAGGCGATCGCCTTCATCGCGAGGCCCCGTGCGTCGCTGTCTTCGATGTTGCCCCTGGAATCCCAAATGAAGCGCATTAGAGGCAGAAGGGCAGAAGCATCCCCGATTTTTTCGACGACCGTCATCAACGCGCGCCGCGCACGAGGGGTGGCGAATGCAAGGTTGGCAAAAATCGTGGGTAGAGCATCGGCGCCCATCGCAACCAATTCCTCCACCGCAGCTTTTTGGGTCGGCAGGTCGGGATGGTCGAGGATTTGCGTGAGATTCGCGACGGTATTCATGGAGGCTCCTGTCATTTCAGCGAGGATTCCTGACCTACGTCGGTTCGTCAACGGGGCGGTATCAATTGACACCCCTCTTGTTGACGCCAATACTCCGGAAGTCATCACACATTTGGATACCATGGCTGGACACGAAGACGACTTCGACGACTATCCCGCGCAGGGTTTTGTTACGGACCCGCCCACATCGAGCCGTTATACCGACGGTCTGGATGAGGGCACTGAGTCCGAAGCCCTAGACGACGAACCGGACTGGAGCGAGATTGCGCGATTCGCGGGTGAAACCGCGTCGCATATTCTCGAAGAGTTTTTCGACGGCGAAGACTCTCCCAGCACCCACGATCCTGCGACCTTGCACGACGTCATGCAGGCAGTTGCTGGGAAAGTTGCGCCCGGTCCGCCTCCACCTCCAAAATTGCCACCGTCTGCCTCGCGTCGGCCCGCACTGACGGCGAGCGACACGGTTGAAGTCGAAATTTCGGACATGGACTCCGATTGGTCGACGGGAATCCAAATCGTGGACGTCGATACCGGTGATCTGATCTCGACCAAGAACGTTCAACGCGCTGCAAAAGCCAAGAAACAAGCCGCGGGAGCGCGATCTCTTGGCGTTCAGATCCCAGGAGAGGAGGCCCAGAAGCTTCCGGCGTTTTGGGGCAGATTCCTTACCGAAATGAAGGAAGAAATCGAGGCCGAACCCGACCCTGGCCTGCGCGCAGCCTACGTTTACGTGTTTGGCAATATCGTTCGCGTCCTCACAGGCGAACAGACGCGACCAGAGGTGTTTGAGAGCCTTGCCGACGATGCCGGGGCCGTTTTGCGCTCCAATCTCCTTGAACGGATTGCGTTTCATTGGCAGGCGGCCGATGAACCGTTTTTCAAATTGATGGCCAGGCTGGAACGGCTCGACGAATCGGCCGAAGGAAGCCTTGGAACCATTCGTCGGTCATCGATCGCCTTTGAGCGACTCTTGGATGGTTCCGCTGCTGAGCCGACCCGTGAACGCTTACGCGAACGGATGATTCCGCCGGAAACTTTCCCAGCATTGGTGGTGAAAGCCGTCGAAGGTCACGCAAGTCGAAATCTCGGAAATTCGGTCTCGGCCTGGCGGCGCCTGGGCAAACATGCCCACGGTGAGCTCAAGCGGGCTGCTACGGTGATGGTCCCCTGGCTGCTTCATGGGAATCCTGCGTTTTTTGAAGTCGTGGATGCCATGGTCGCCGATGGCGCCGCGTCGCGCGCTCAGCTCTTTTTTATCCAGCGAGAAGCCCATCAAACTGGGAATTGGTGGAATGAGGCGAGGGCGCTGAAACGCCTTGTGTCCCAAGACGCACGCATCGGCCAGCGCTCGCAACGAGAATCCGACCCTGCGCGTAAACGCCTGATGCGTGAGTCGGCCGCTCGCCTTTTTAGACTGGCCACAATTCTGGAGCGGCTGAAAGCAACAGACCTGGTTGGGTCTGAGCTTGAGGGGCTTAGCTCCTACCGAGTGCTTCGCGATGCGGTTTCTCTGCACGCCTCGAATTTCGTCATGCTTCGACAGTTGGAGCGATGGGCGAGGGCGCGAGGGGATTCGGCAACCGTTGAACAAGCGCTGGTATCACAGGCCGAATTGGTCGACGACGATGAGGTCCGTGCCCTGATTTGGGAGCGGCTCTCGGCGCTGCACGACCAGACGACCTCCGATATTCGCATCATGGCGGATTACCTTCAATTATCGCTGGAAGCCGACCCAGATTGCCTGCCGACATTGCTCTCGTTGGGCCAGCAGATCATCTTGCACGGTGCTCTGGCCGATATGTTGGAGCTCAAGGGAGTGCCCAAGGGCGAGGAGTTGCGCGCGATTCAAAGCGCATGGCGTCGTGGCGAGTTGCTGGAACGCACGGCTGGCGATCCGCGCGAGATATTGACGCTTTATCGTGCTGCTCGAGACGAAGCGCCGACCAGCGTTCACCTGTTTTTCTGCGTCGAGCGCTCTTTGGCGCGTATCGCTGATTGGACGGGGCTTCGCGCGCTCTACTCAACCACACTTGAGACCCCCGAGCTGTCTTCACGCCTGAATCATTTTGGCATGATCGACGACTGCCGTTTGGCGGTTGAGGCGTTCTTGGAGGACGGTCAGGACGACCTGACGGCCGCTTGGTTGCAGTATTCTGAGGCGCGCGAACACTCCGACGAGGGCGCGTGGTGGCGAGTCGCTGCTTCGAAAGTCTCAACCGGTGAAGATGCCGAGATTTTCCGGCTTTTGGAGACAAGGGAATTCGACTCACGTGGGGACACCTCGGTGGCGCGCCAACGCGTGCTGCTTTGGTACACGTGGCTCGCCGAAAGACTCAATCGCGACCCACGCGGGGCTTTGGATGCGTTCCGAGAACTCTTCACGTCGGCCACGGGCATTTTTCAGCGCCGTTACGCGCTCTTTGGCCTGCTGCGCATGCGCGACTTCTCGTGGGTCGCTGCCGCGGTTGCCGCCGGAGATATTTGGGGTTTTGCCCTGGGCGATGTGGAGGCAACGGACGTCTACACCAAGCAGATTGCAGGTGAACTCTATGCGCTCGGTGGCGCGTACGAAGAGTCGTTGGCGTGTTTTGGCGAAGCAGTCAGCCTGAGTGACGACATTATCGTCATGTCGGAAGCCGCCGAGCGCGGCCTTCATCATGCGATTCGGTCTCGGAAATGGTCTCTGGCATTTCGCTTCTTGCCGCATTGTTTTGACGGCGAAGACACCCGCACAGTGTCGGAATTTGCCCGCCATCTTGCGGCGTGCTCGGAAAACGCGGCGGAAGTCCTCGAACGTCTCGACGATTCGCATCTTGTGTTGCCATTGATTCCGGTCACGATCCTCGATGAGCTTGAGTTGTCGTATCGTGCGAAAGACTTCAAACGTGCGAATCGCCTGATTGGGCAGGGGCTGGCTACCGCTGAGGCAGGTTCGATCGACTTCCGAGCGTTCTTGCTCGAACAGGCTATTTTGGTGGGTGCTTGGGGCCATGAGTCGCCCGAAGAGACGATCGCTTGCCTCGATGATTTGTGGTCGCTTGATGCGTCCCTGCCAAGCGCATCGCCGTTTTTTGCGGTCGCCGCATACTTGCGCACGTACACTCGACTTGGTCGCAAAGAGAAGATCACCGAATGGACGGATTTCGCGCGGTCGAACTTTACGGCTCCGGTCGCCGATGCACTGATTGCGGAAGGCACTGTTTATAGCGAAGCCCGAACCGGTGAACAGGCTGCACGTTGGTATCGTGACAGGGCCGAGCAGGTTCCAAGTCCCGTGCAACCTTATTACCGCTGGATGGCGGCGACGCTGGGATGGTTCTTCGAGGCTCGAACCCACACCTCTGCTCAAGAATTGGTTGCGGCGACTTCGGCCGGCGATCCCACCCATCGGGTTGGGCCTTTCCTTGTCGCGGTGGCACTGAGCCATCAGGACGCCGAGGCCATGGCTCGGCAACTAAGAATGTTGCGCCGAGCTGGAAACGCTCGCGCCGTTCAACAATGGGCCATGATTCGAGGGCTCTTTCACCTCGCGACCACTCAGAACGCGCCCGATCGTGCCATCGAGTTGATGGAAGAAGAGTCGGGTCTGCTCGCCTTCGATTGGTCGGCGATGGCCACCGAACTGTTTTCTCGGTCGTTGCGCCGAACTCAGGCCGTGGAACGACTTCGAGAACGCGCCAAAACGGCCCGAAGTTCGCGAATCCTCGGTCTCGAACTCGCCCAGATTTTGGGCGACGTGGGCATGTTCCCGCGTTTGGCCGCCTCGGGTGTCCCAGGCGCTCAAGTGTTGTTGGAGGTGCTCAGTGCTCAGGGCGAACTCGGACACGCGCCAGGTTGGAGCATCGAGACGCGTTTTGCCGACCTCCAACGGTCGATCAGCGAGGAGACTCAAGAGCAGGTTCGTCGCCGTCTGATGTCGTATTTGCTCGAAATCGATGAGGTCATGTTCGCCTCGCCATGGTGCCCAATCCGCCTTGTGCATGCGGATTTGACTCGATTTGGCGTCGCGATCGATGAGTTGACCACGCTGAAAGCTCGGGTGGCTACGTTTGGCCACGATGATATCTCGGCCGAAGCACGGCTTGTCGTCGCCCGTCAGTTTCAGCGCATGGGACAACGAGACGCAGCACTCTCGTTGATGCCTGCCGAAATCTCTCGCGCCTGTGTCTCTCAGGCTTGGGTACTCTTTGCCCACGCGTTGGATCCGTTTTTCAGGACGCAATTGGTCGCTCATTGGGCGTTGGGGCTCTGGACACAACGCACGGTTCAGCTTCAGGGGCTTGAGGCTGAGCTTCAGTACGAATTGGGTCACTACTCTGAGGTGGTGGGCCGAGACGATGATGCACTGGAATGTTTCAAAAGCAGCCTCGACGCGAGGCCGACTTTCTTGGCATCGCAGGTCGCTGCTGGCCGCTTGCTTATTCGCCGTCGGGATTTCGAAGGTTTGGCGGAGATACTCGAGAAGGAGTACCACGCAGCCAAATCACCCGAGGCTCAATCCAGCATCGCGTTTCGTCTGGGCTACGTTTGGGATCGTCGTCTGAGAGGACTGCCCGAAGCCAACGCCAATGCCGAGAACTGGTACCTCAAGGTGATTAGGGCTCGTCCAAACCACACGCCGACCCTCGAAGCTTTGCTCGAGATTTCGTTTCGTACTCAAAACTGGGAAGCCGCGACCCAATACCTGTCTCAAATGGCCGAAACAGCCCGGACGCCCAGGATTCAGGCTGCATATTTGACTGAGCTGGGCACGATTCTGGAGCACCAACTCAATGACGAGGAAGGCGCGCTCGAGGCGTATGACCGTGCGTTGGGTCTGGACGTGGATGATGTGCTGGCCTTTCTGGGTGTGCTGCGAACGAGCAGGGCCGGAGACCGCGCGGCGGCATCGGTCTTGAGGCGAGTTGAGGTTTCGACATCACCCCGAGAAATCGACGACCTTGGTCATCAACTCTTTGTGCTCGCTCGAGTCAACGCGCGCGCCCGTGACGCGATGGGCGCTAGATTTCCGACTTATTACGCGATGCACGTGGCGAATCTGGCAGAATCGCTGCAGGCGAGGGCTTTTGACACCGCGTCGGCGGCCGCTCTCGAACGCGTTCACACCGATCCCCAAACTCGCCTGTTGATCATGGCGTTTGAGCGGCTCGGCAAGCCACATCCGCTGGCAGGAAACGAGCTTTTGGCAGCCTGTCGAATTGGCGCGGATCCCTTCAGCGAAGGACGGCTGATTCGTGCCATGCACCACGCCTGGCGTGAAGTGGATCTTGAGGCACTGGGGCTGCTGGCCACATCGAGGGCACGTCGGGCCAGTTCTTCTCTCGTTAGGTCTGCCGAGCTGACGTGGATGGTGGCCACACAATACATGCGCGCCGACGTAAGCGGCGCGCACGAAGTCGTCGAGCGTCTCTTGGGGCAGTTCACCGACTTCTTGCCGGCCGTGAAGCTCGCGAAGTTCATGTCCGAGGAATTAGGCGAGTGGGAAAGCGTCGTACGTTGGTACAAACAAGACGCTCATCTGACACATGTTGCTGCCATTTCAGCCGCCGACCGCCTTCACGCTTCAGAGGTCCAGAAGATCCATCTTGGCGATCTGGATGCCGCGGTGGATGAGCTTCAGAAGGTCATTCACGTCGACCCTCGAAACCCTGACGCCTTCCCCCGACTCAAAGAAATACTCGCCACAAGGCGTGATTTTGTCGACTTGTTGGCGGCTCTGGAAAACCAGATCAGCCATGCAGAAAACAAAGACGAAAAAGTCGGATGGCTCAACGAAATGGCGGATATCGCCCTTTCGGAGCAAGGCGATCGCACCGAAGCTATCGGGTACTTGATTCGATCTCTTGAATGTCGTCCGACCCAACCTCGTCGCTTTCGAATGTTGGGAGAGCTCTACGAGGAAGAACAGAACTACGAACGCGCGATTCAGTGTTATGGCGCGTTGACCAAGTTGCTTGAGCCCGGGCCAGAGTCTCAGCGCCTATTTGCGCATATCGGCTCGATCTTTGAGGTCCAGATGTCGCGTCCAAACGAGGCAAAATCGGCTTTTATGTCGGCTTTGCGTCTGGATACATCTGATACCCGGGTGTTGATGTCGTTGGCTCGCGTCTGCGAATTGCGAATGGAGCATCAAGAGGCTCTGCGCTATCTGGCCAAGATTTTGGAAGTATCAAGCGACTCCAATGTCCTTCGCGCAGCACGAGTCTCGACCTTTCGCGTCCAAGGCAAAACAGACGCGTCGTTGGAAGAACTGCTGGCCACCGGTGGGACGCTACTCTTACATCATCCCGAGCAGCTTGAAGCCGTGGACGAGATTCGTCAGCGGCTCACCCGCGCAGGCAAATCCGAAGAGGTTGCAGCGTTTTTTAGGCATCTGGCCTTGGAGCAACTTGCGTCGAATCCAAAACAAGGTCTGGTTCCACACTTCGAGATCGCCCAGCGCCTCGGCCACCATGACCGGTCGTTTCGATTGGCATCTCTGGCCTATTTTGCCGGCACCGCCTCTGACGACGCTAAGGAATTCTATCTGAAACACGCCGAGCCACGTCGGTGGCCCAAGCGTGCGATTCCAAACGATGCCACCGCTGGAATCTTGCCGACCGAACTTGTCGGGCCCTTTGTCGAGCTTTTGCGATTGAGCCGCGAGGGCGTCGAGGAGGCGCTGGAAGGCAAGGGCGCCGAGGAACATATGCGGCGCCAGGCTCGCGTCAAAGAGCCCAGCGGTTTGGCATTGCAGCTTGCGTGGCAATGGCCTCAGCTTTTTGGACTGGAACTTCGCGATGTCTACCTGATCGACAAAGTTCTCCCAGGCCATTGCGACGTGGGTTTCGATGGCGGCGTTCGGCTCGTACTGGACTCCACCTGGGCCAAGGTTGCCGACCCCACCGAACAATTGGTCGGTTTGGGCAGGCGCTTGGCTGCACTATCCATGGGACTAGGGGGCTGGAGCCGACTTACCGTCCAAGAACAGGTCGCGGTTTTTGTCGCGATCGTGTCGCAATTTGTGGCCGGTTGGACCATGGCGAGCCACGTTCCTCCTGAAAACTTCAATATTTCGAAACTCACCAAATGGCTGCAAAAGAAGGGGCATCGTGTCGCTCCCTATGCACTTGAGATTTCGGGGCGTTTTGGTGCCCAAGCCATTGAACGCCAATGCCAATTATTGCTCGCCGCGTCCGAGCGCCTGGCATGTGTGGTGATCGACGATCCCGGCCGTGCTTTGAAGTTCTCGAGCATGTCGATGGAAGCAGAAGGTGTCACTGAGGTCCCCTACGCATTCCTTCTGGACCACTCCGGCGAGAGGATCCGCAACACAGTTGGGATCGCGATCAAAGAGTGAGTACCTATTTCCAGCAATGGCAATCGGGCACCGACGTTTACCTCGGGATTCATGGCTGGGGAGGAGGGTGGAATACCTTCGAGCCCCTGGCCGAGTTTCTGCCCGCCAATGCCGCCCTCTACGCTCCTGATTTGCCCGGTTTTGGGGCGACGCCGTCGTTGGAGCCATGGACCGAAGCTGCGATGACGGCGGCGATCCTCGAAGTCGTGGACAAGGTCGAGGGCGACATCACGCTGGTCGGCAATTGCAGCGGTGCAATCTTTGGGTTGCTGGCTGCCCTGGAGCGTCCAGCTCGGTTCAAGCGCCTGGTATTGCTGGAGCCGTTCGCATTTTCCCCGTGGTATTTTCGCATATTGACCTGGCCGGTTTTGGGGCGGTTCTTTTACACGATGGCCTTTCAAAACCCACTGGGTCGGCTGATCACGAATTTGAGTCTTTCGAGCCGTCGCACGTCCGACACTGATTTGACCGAGTCATTCGAATCCTTGAATCACGACGCGGTGTTCGCTCATTTGCTGCTCTTGGACCGGGTCGGGTCCTTCACCCGATTTGCCCCGTTGAATTGCCCCATTGACCTGATCATCGGCGCGAGGTCCTTTGGCGCCATCCGTGAGTCCGCGACGCAATGGTTGAGCATTTGGAAGCAAGCTCGGGTGCACGTGTTAGACGAAGCGGGCCATCTACCCCTTCAGGAAGCACCCCGTCGCGTTGCAGAGATCACCTTTATTCCTTAAAAGGGCGGGTAGGGGCATGTGGGACACGGAAAAAAATGCCGCTTCCCCGCATGGTGTCTAACGCATTGCGTCATCGTGCAATTACTGCGTCGTTTATGACTCATCGTGCCGTGCGTCAAAATGAACGGCGATTCAACTTCGCCGATTTGGGTTTCACGGGGCCTGCTCACGTTGAATTTCATTTGTCTGGCCAATAATGCTCGGCTACTCTAGGTGCATACAAGGTATTATGGGATGCGGGGGAGCGACCTGCCTACGAACTCCAAAAGGGAGTTTGAAAGGCAATCGTGCACAATTTTGGCATCATTGACGACGGGCAGTCGAAAGAAGACACTGGCCGCCTTGGAGTCATTTGATGTTCGGAATTCTTTCTAAAGTCGTTGCACGTCAGCGAGGGGCTGCGACCACAGAAAAGCTCGTTCTCGTGCTTTTTGGCGTGTTGATCATTGTGCCTATGTTGATGCTCTTTGGCCCCGTGCTTCAACACAAGATGGCGTTGGCAGTTTCGATGCTCGGTGGCCCTGCGCCGGATTCGATCGCCGCCCGAGAAGCTCGCCCAGCCAGCACAAACACATTGCTTTATGTTGTGCTGTTTTCGGGCATCTCTCTCGCATTTTCTACTGTTTTCGTTTTCCCACTTCTCTTCCGTCGATTGCGAATCCGTCGTCAGGTCATCATCAATGAACTGGCCGAGCGGTTTCCATTCCTTGAACCGCTCTCCGATCGGTCCTTGGAGTTCGAACGGAACATGAATGAGCTCAAAGATTTGGCGAATGAGGTTCGCGACATCGAACCTCCGCGAGCCAATGCGCTGCAGGTTGCAGCCCCAGATCTCGGGCGGTCCGCCAGTCCAGCGGACGTTACGATGTCCAACGACATGCTTGCGCTGCCCGATCGCAATTTGAATGAACAAACCGTGCCTCGCGAGGCTCTGCGCCTCGATGCAGCAGGGCGAGTCACCCCTTCAAGCGGCCTTCAGCCCATCTACAGCACGCCCTCAAGCGGCGTTCAGGCGATTCGATCGACTCCAAGGGGAGGACTCCCTGCGGCGAATTCCGGCTCTGTTGCAGACGCTTGGGCTCCGTCTCCAAGTCCGCAGGCTCAGAATCATGCGCAGCGACCCATCGTCGCTCAACCCGAGGGCGCGCAATCCGGTAGGCAAGTAAAGGCCGCAGATCCGCGCTTTTTCGACATTCCAGACCTCGGTCCTTTGGTGAATGACGATGAGAACGCTCCGACGGTCGATATTTCTGACCCGTCGCTGCTGACCAGCCTGCCAATGTCGGCGTTTCGAGACCGTAAGGTCGAGCAATACGACCCTGACCAGACGGTGATGCCGTCCCGCAGCGATATCGAAAGAACCTTGCCCAAAAAGCGAAAGCCTCAGGATCCCCTGCGTATGTCGGCTGACATCACATCAGACTGGGATCAAAATTCCGACGACTAGGTTTGGGCCCTGGTTTCCAGTTCCCTCTTGAGAACCTTGCCTGTGGCGTTACGGGGCACCTCGGTCACGCGGTGCCACACTCGTGGGACCTTGTGGGAACTCAGGCGCTGACCCAGCCAGCCCTGTACTTCGGACATGTCTACGTCTCCCACAACAAATGCGACCAATCGTTCGCCCCATTCTTTGTCTGGAATCCCGACTACGGCGACGTCCGTGACCAAAGGGTGCGTCAGCAGGATTTCCTCGATTTCGACAGGATAGATGTTCACGCCACCGGAGATCACCATGTCTCGGTCGCGACCTGCCAGATACAGGTAACCGTCGGCGTCCACAAACCCGAGGTCGTCCACGGTCATCCAGCCGTCCAGATCAGATTTTTCGCCGTCGTGATTCAGGTAGCCTGCCATGATTTGTGCGTTGTCGACCCAGATGATTCCGACTTCGCCAGTTTTGGCGTCGGCACCGTCTTTGCGAACCCGGATGGATTGTCCCGACAGGGGTCGCCCAACGCTCGCCGGGCGTTCCAACATCTCGTGGCCGTTGATGAGGGTGACCCAACCCAATTCGGTCGCCCCGTAGAAGTCGAATAGGGCTCGGGCGCCAAAGTACTCGATCGCCTGTTCGCGAAGCCGCTGAGGAAAGGGCGCGGCCCCAGATAGCAGGCACCTGAGCGAGCCAGGACGTGGTCCTCGTAGGTCTGCGGGCAATTCCACGATGCGTTGAATCATTGTTGGCACCAGAAATGTGGACTCGATCGCCAATCTGCGCATTATTTCGAGCGTCTGTGAGGGCTCGAAATGCCGCTGCAGCACCACGGTGGCCCCAATGGCCGCATGGATCAGCACGAAGGCCTGTGCGGCGCTGTGGTAGAGCGGGCATACGACCAGGTGGCGTGACCGAGACCGCAAGGGGAGGCGTTCAAGAAGGCGTGAGAGCTCCAACGGGCCAAAGGACGTGAAATTTCTAACCGCACCTTTCGGACTGCCAGTCGTGCCCGAGGTGTAGACGACGCTCGCCCCTTCGGCTTTTGCGACATGCGGACTGGCCTCAATGCTGTGATTGAGGTGCTCAGAAAACGGCACGCAACCCGGGGATGCATCGGCACACACGGTCTTTAGTTCGTGGGTTGTGGCTCCGACGGCCGCAGCCGTGCTCGCGCTGACCACCGCCAACGTGGCCTTCGAGTTTTCGATCAGATAGTCCAATTCCGCCGACGTCGACCGGTAGCTCGCGTGAACCGCCGAGCAACCCAGGCGGAAAAGGGCGAACCACGTTAAGAGGTATTCGAGGCGATTTTCCATGCAGATCAGGACCCGACTTCTGGGTATGACCCCTAATGAAATCAACAGGTTCGCACTCTGGTTGATACGTTCGTCCATTTCTTTGAACGTCAGCCAATCCTCGCCATCGATCACCGCGATGCGCGACGGGTCTCGGGCCGCGTGGACGGCGTGAATCGTGCGAACGTCCAGCCCCCGTGTTGCCGCGATTTTCAAGACTTCCGGCACGCCGGTAACACTGAATGCTCCCAGTATTCCAGTATCCGTGGCCATGCGGGCCAGTCGCTTTAGCGCAACGAGTGGGGCGTCGCCTCGGAGGTTGTACTTCTTCATTCTTTCTCCCGGGGAACATAGCGATCCCGCATCGCTGCCGCTTGAGCTTCTGAATTCGAATCTCCCATGCCCTTGAACGCGTTTGCGAGCATTGCCCATGGCGATGCGTACGCCGTGGCGACGTGTGTCGCCCATGGTCCTGCATGGTTTTCGGGACCGTCGTAGGCAAAACCATCGAAGACTCGAGCATTTTCAGCAGCTGCTGCCATGGGGAGGAGGGCTTTGCCCCCAACCGGCAACATGGCGATCGTCAGACCGTACGGGTAGGTCGGGTAGATGCGGGCGAGTTCTGGATTCAAGATCGACGACATGAATACGGGCCGTCCGCTGGCGTGAATGGCATCGATCACCTCCGCGAGGTCAACCTTTTCCCCCGCATCTTTGGTCGAAATGCCCAGCGTAGCGTTCACCTGGTCGCGATACCAAGAATGCGCCAGGAGATCCGCGGCGATGGTGAAACCTGCTTTTTTGTTTTCGGCCAGATACTCCCAGGAACCAGCCGTCACATCGTCTCCGGTCCCGATCAACACAGCGTTGTCGGGAAGCGGGGCCCACAGGTCCTGCACAAAGAGCGACGGTGCGTTGTCCTGCAAGCTGTGGGTTCGAGTCCCCGAAAAAATGAGGGCAATCAGAAGCCAAAACCCAGCGATGAGGTATGTAGACCGGGCTTGGCGTTTGAATCCGGCATCCACTCCGAAGGCGATCAATATCGTGAAGCCCCACAGAAAAAGCAGGTGGAATTTCTGCACCAGCAGCTCATCAAGGCCTTCGGGAGGCCGATGGAAAAGGGCCACAAAGATCGGCCCACTGAGCAGTAATGTCGCGCCAAGAGCCCAGGCCAGGCCACGGTTTTTCTGCCAGATCTCTTTTCCGCCCAAGGCGGCAACGACCAAGCCGATGCCCAGAACCTCGACGCTGACCGATTTTGCCAGAAACGCCCACTGCTGCCAGATCGTGCTGGTTGTATCACCTTCCGCCACGGTCATGCTCAAGGTTCCAAAATCGCGTCGCAGGAAAATATCGAGCAGACCTGACGCGGTGGTGGGGTCTCCCCAATGCCAAGGGGTCGGGGAGCCCTGAGCTGCCATGACCAGATACAGATAGGGCGTCAGCCCCACTAAGAGTCCCGCCACCCCAAGCAGGCCTGCGACGATCGGTCGATCGGACACACGAAGCTGGCGATAGACGGTCCAAAGCCCAAGCGGAGCGAGGAATACGATCGTGTGATGGTGCGAAAGCGCGAGCCCCGCAAGCAGACCCAATCCGCCGGTTTTCCAGACGCTTGTGGACGGATTCGGTGCGCAAGCCCATAAGATCAACCCCGCAAAGAGGTGATTCAAGGCGAACACTTCTGCCTGCGTGTGCATGAACACGACATGAGGCATCAGTCCGAAAACTGCTGCCGCAATCACGGCGCTCCGTGTCTCGATTCCCCAGGCGCTCAAGCCCTTGAAAAAGGCCGAAACAGCGAGCGCGCCGATCAAGGCGGTTCCCAGGCTGGTGGCGTGGATTGGAGCCACGGGCAGGACAGCGACAAAAAGTCGACACAGCAACGAAAAAAGTGGGTAACCAGGGGCCTGGGCGTAGCCCCCGTCAATTCCTACAAACGTGAACAAGACGTGGTCGCCGCCAATAAAATACGGGGCCGCGAGCAAGCCGTACAAAACGAAAAAAGCCGCGAAAAGCAACGCGGCTGGCAAACGATGGGTCGTCATCAAGGTTCCAACGTCGAGAAGTAGGGCACACTACTATCTTCATCGAAAGTGCGCGAACAGCGACTCATGCCGCGCTTGCGGTCTCAAGGCATTCGACTCGTTGCGATTCGACCTCGAAGTCGAGCTCGATATCGACTTCTTTGAGGGCCTCGCTCAACCGGCGGTCGAAGTCGCGCATTGCGGCACGGTCATTAGTCGCCTCGTACTTCAAGGTCCGCGCCTGAAAATCAGTCGAAGTCGATGTGGTGATCCGGGCGTCGGCGTAGGTCTCGCCGAGCTGCAGCTTTGAATATCCAAGGCCGGCCATCGAAGTGGCTGCAAGCACGACCAGCGCCGCCATCGCAGCCGGAGGAATCATGAGTCCCAGAAAAGACACGCCGCTCATTCCTACCGCAGATCCCACGACACAAATCATGCCCAGCGCCAAAGCGGTGAAGCGCAACGCCGCTTTCACAGGCAGTTTGGGCGGAGCGGTTGTGTTCAGGGAAAACTGAGCGATGACCGCAACGGGCAGGACCGAGGCCAGAAGGAGCATGGTCGTTGGGTCCCATGACATGATCGTCGTCCCAGCGGCCCAGGCCAAAAGCGAAGAAATCAGAAGTCCACCCAGAACCGCGGTGGTTCCTGCGAGTGCTTGTTCGTCTGATGCGTCTTGTGTCGTGAATGCTGCTGCCATGTTGACCTCCTCGTTAGTCGATGTTTGGAGATTAGGGCGGCAGCATGACCCTCGAATTACTCTCAAGTGAAAAGTTGAAGGACTGATGTGAAAACAACGTGAACTACTCGACGATCCGTGGGCCCTCGGCGGTGACTTCGAGCGCCTGTGGTTTGCCGCCGTAATACGCAGACATGCCGGTGTCGATACGCCAGACGTGGTCGTCGCATTCCCTGGTGATTCCGCCTTTTTGCACGGTATGACCCACGACCATGCGTTTGGCGCCGAGGGCGTCGAGAACCATCGCAAGAGCGCGACAATCCTCGGGTTTCGTGTCCAACGAGAAGCGTCGCGTCCAAACGGGGCTCTGCGGAGTTACGACGATTTTTTCGGGGACGCGGGGTTCTTTGCCAAGCAGCCAAGACCGAGTCAGCGCGTTGAGTTCCGTGATTCCGCTTTGGACATGCTCTGGCGTCACGCCTCCGTGCACAAAAACAGTGTCTCCAACCTGAGTGATGATGCCGTCTTTGGCCAAGCGCATGGCGTAAGGCCCACCCGGCATGAAGGCCGCCACTCGACCCCTCATCTCTTTTGGAACCCGGTCGGGAACGTGTTCCGAAGGGATGTCTGCAAATCCTAAAAAGCCGTCGTTGGTCACGTAGCGTAAATCACCCGCAGCATTCATCAGTTCGTGATTTCCGTTGAGTTGAATCACGCGGCCGCCGGCCGACTCGGCTTCGTCTCGAAGTCCAAGCATCAGGTCGATGACGGCGCGTTCTTTGGGGCCTCGATCCAAGAGGTCGCCCGTCTGAACCAGCCAGGTCTTTCCGCCGACCCAGTGAAGGTCTTGGTCGATGAGCCCTGTCCGCTGCAGAATCGTCTTCAGCGCACCGAAGTCTCCGTGCACATCGCCAATGCCTATCAGGCGTTCGGGGGCAGGGTGACGCCACGTGGCGGCCGAGTCCGCCCCTGAATCGGGCTCCTTGGTGGGTATCTTGGCAGCAGGGGGCGCCGCGTCTTGTGCAACCGGCGCATCCTTGATTTCAGTTGGCGCCTCGGACGTGTGCGTTTGAACGACCACTTCGGATGGCGGCGTTTTTTGGCAGGCCGAACACAGGATAAGGACAAAGAGGAACGACTTCACACGCGTCTCCGAAAACCGAGGAACATCAAAATCGCCAGTACCCACGCACTTCCTGATGATGCAGTTGTGCTGCAACCACTGGTCGGTGTTTGTTTTGGCGGGTCGGCAGCGGGCAGTTGACCACCCTCAGCCTTAGCGGAATCGGCTTTCACGCCGACTTCAGCGATATCCTGTCGAATCAACGATGCCAACGAGACATTTGTCGTCGCTTTAGGCGCATTTCCCAGGGTGTTCGCGCTGGGCGCCGCAGATGGAGGCAAAGGACTGTCGCTGTTTTCGGGGCCGCCCCATCGTCCAAATATCGGGTTCTCGCATTTGGCATCCCCGGTCCATTCATGGCGAATGATGTAACGGCCCTGAAATTGATTATCTGAACCCGAATTCGTGATGCCTTTCTCGAGGCTTCCATCTGAATTGCGAATTTCTCGCCCTCCGGTGATCCCGACCGCCTTCTTAAACACAAGATCTTCGCCGACTTCGGCCCTAGAATACCGGGCGTGAAGGCGAGTCAGCGTCCAACCCCATTCATCGACTCCCTGCACAACGTCGGCACCCAATGTTGCGAAGTCCTCGCCGGTCAAAGTCGGCCCAGGGCAGGGGTCGCAGCTGGCGGCGTTCCATGCGTATTCGGTCACCACCGCTTTGGGGTTCTTTTCCAGCGTCGCTTCAAAAAGAGCCTGGTAAAACTGCGGGAACGAGTCGCGCACCGCGTTTCGAACCTCGATATTCGTCGGGATCGTAACGTTGGGGTAGTTGGCGACTTCGTAGCGCTGTCCGGGCGACAACACATAAACCAAGAGGTCCTGTTTCCCGTTCGAGTTGATCATCCCCAGACGAATGGGCAACTCGAAATTCTCGGACGTGTACTGAAACCGCAACGGAGACAGCACTGCACGCCCATTTTCGTACTTCACCTTATCCAGATTCACTTTGGCCACAAAGAAGTACTGGCCGCGCTCAATGTACGGCCGGAAATAAGGGTCAGCCCCGGCTGGGATTTTGTACTTATTATGATTCAGCCACTTTTCCAGCCCACTTGAATCCGTCGCGCTCAAGACCACGACATCGTATTCACCGACCTCAAACTGGGCTTCGATCTTAACCGATCCAGAACCGTCTTCGTCGGCCATGGGCCCGCTGCCGCTCTCCATCTCGACTGACTTCTGGGTGTAGTCTTCTTGCTGACAGGGGTCTTTTTCCCAGTATTCAACCAATCGCGGTGCGGACATCTGATCGACGCGGTCAAAGATCGCTTTAGGCAGTGTTTTTACGTTTTCTTTTTGCAGCACCTGCGGCACCGGAATCACCATCGCGAAATTCTCGGCGGGCCCGCTGTAGCTGTTCTGCATCGACAATACGGTTGTCGTGCCACTTCGCATCAAAACGACTTGTGTGGCGTCGTTGAAGAGCTTCGCGTCGCCGCCTGCCACGTAAAATCCACAGAATGCGGAGGCGGCCGATGACCAGGCCACGGCGGCAAGAAGAAACGGAATTAGAATCCGAAAGCGCATGTATCCTCCGTTGCGCAGAGTCGATTTGCGCAAAAATGTCGCAATTTGAGCGCGAGGATAGCAACACAAATGACTAACTATAAAGCATGTCGTTTGCGAAGCGCCGGCATTCTGTTACATTTGGCGTAACAGTACTCCAGTAACGAACTAGGAAGGTTCCTGCATGACCCGTTGTTTTGCGGTAATAAATTTTTTGGCGATTCTTGGCTTCGCGGCTCCCGCATTGGCTGAACCACCACCCGCTCAGATTGAGCTGGCTACCGTCCGAACAACGAGCGCCGCCGCTATTAGGCAAAGATCAGTCCTTCCTCTCATGGTCAAAAACGCTCACCGAGAAATTGCTTCTCATCTGAAAGTCGTGCTTTTTCAGGACGACATTTCAGGAGCCTCCGCAGCTCTACAGGTCACGCCTATCTTGCCGGGCTGCAAAGTCGGTCTGACCTACCGCTTCTAATTCAGCACTGTCGCCGGAAAGCCAGCCTTGCCGAGTGCTTCCAGCACTTTGGCCACTTGCTCCGTCGCAACATCAGCGAATTCTGCAGTCTTTGCATCAAGCGAGACGACGACTTCGGACTCTGGCAATTCAGTCTGGCGAGCGATAACGCGACCCACTGAACGCACACATCCCTGACAAGTCATTCCTTCAACATTTAGCTTCATGGGGTCTCCTCGTAGGGCACAAAGTCACCATGTGAGGCATATAAGCCTCGACTCTATGACGTGTGGCGATGTAACCGCCACACCCACATTCGCGCAAGTGCGCATTCTACCTTTATGATGTTCGTTTTCGGGATTGGATTCGTTTTTTGGCATCTATGTTGCTCTATCTGGATGTGACCAAGGAGACGCATGCGTAGTTCTGCATTTATCTGGACCACATTTCTGACACTCACGGTGCTTCTCACCTCAGCGAATGTCGCCGCAGAACCCCCGCCGACTCCGGCATCCGTCGAAGTTCGGGAAGACATGACATTGGATTTGGTTCGGTCAGCGTCGAAGCGCGTGATTAAGAAATTTCAGATGATGGTATTTGAAGACGCAGAGACCGGTTCCGAAGCGTTTTTTACGGTTGAGCCTGACTTTCATCCTGGCTGTAAGGTCAAACTTACTTTGCGCTTCTGATCCGCGGATTTCGTGGCTTCGCCAAGCTCTTCCTGAGCCGTTACACTGACTCCATGCGCATTTTCCTTCCCCTCATCATCGTCTTTTTATCAGGTTGTCTTGAGCCCGCGCTCAACATGACACAGGGCAGCAACGAGCTCGATCACGATATCGATGGCGCCGTGTCCGACGTGCGGGTTCCTGATGCAACTGTTTATCCAGACGCCAATGGGCGCTCGGACGCTGATTTGCCTGATGTCGCTCCGGGCCCCGAAAATACACATCCTGATGGCCGTGATCCCGATATGGAGATCATCATTCCTGCGGATGCCGGACATGAAGACACCGGTCTGGACGGAAACGGTCGGCCTCTCTAAGTCACTTTGCAAATAGACCGTCACAAACTCAGGCCATCGACGCGCCTGTCTTATTCGAGGGCAAAGGTCTGGTCTGAGCCATCGTACAAGAACCGCCGATTTCGGCCGTGCAGTTCGCGGACACCATGAATAATTTGATCAAAAATCGGGGCTGATTGGGTGGCCGCTAAGCCGAGACGTGTCGACTTTTGGTAGGTCGAGGCGATGGGTCGCCGAAACGAACTCACGATAACCAAGGAGGACCGAATGTGGATTGAAACCAAAGAAGGCATCTTCAACTTGGACTTGGTCGAGCGGATATTTGTGCATGGTCACCGAGACGAATACTCCGTCCGGATTGGGCTGACGGACGAAGGCTATTCAGATATTCGGGTCGGTACAAAAGACGAGTGCCAGGCCACACTCGACGCCATCACCAAGGCTGTTGATGTCGTGTGGCGGGCACCCAACGACTAGCCGCCAGCACGAATTGTCGAACAACGCGACTCGCCGCAGACCTTCGTGTGGCGATGATGTGGCTTTTTGTATTTATTGAGATTTTGTCGGATTTTCTGGCGGTGTTCGTTCAATAAATGCGCGGCGGATCAGCTCAAGGATGGCGGGGCGATCGCATTCATCAAGCGAACGTATCTTGAGATGTCGCATTTTTGCTCCCGTTCCCTCGAGCAGGCCGTCGGGGTCATCAAGCAGCGCGCCTTTGTAAAATCCCAGATTCACCCATTTCGAATGCGGCATGATGTAGACATAACCCTGACTCATCTTCTTTGGCCCAACACCGAAGGTGGCCGCGCGATCGCCGAGCCGCACAACGACACATGAATTCGGGTCAATCGCCAGAATCATCTCGCGCAAGCGCAACGTCACAGGACGCAACTCCAGCGGGGTCATCTCCACGACGTCTTCAAACGTCTCGGATTTTTTGTCGTTCATCTGCGTCTCTCAGACCAATGTCATGGGGCGGTTTCGCCACAAATCTCATGATAGCTCTCACACCCAGGATTCATCGACAGGTTTTCCATGGCCGGTAGGTCGTCGGGTGCACAACTCCACTGTCCGTCTGGGCGACATGCCTGAATCTCATCACAGCGAGCTTTGAGGGCGCTACAGACTTGTTCTCGAGTCCAACGCCCATTGACCATCAGCGCTGAGCACGACCTGGCGCTGCCGAGGCGACAGGCTTTCTCGATACGCGGAAAGCAGGATTCAGCGGGCTTACATGTGTCCCTTGCACGCCAGGTGGCGGCGTCACAGGCACGCATCAGGTCCTTCGTGTCGCATAACTCTCTAAAGTGCTGTGGCAAGAGTGAATTGGCTAAGATGAACACCAAAACGAGCATCGCTAGGCCCAGCGAAAACGAAGCAATAGCTCCAAATCGCCAACGAAATCTCGCAGTTATCAAGGCCAGAATGATCGCAGGAACGCTGCTCAGAAAAATCCATTTGGCTGACGTGTCGCCGGTCATGATGCCATAGCCGATACCGTCCACAGCGGCCCCAAAACCGTGAACGCCAATCCCCAAATAGGCGGCTCCGCTGATCCACACGAAAAACACAGCGGTTCCTAGAACCTCACGTTTAGGGTCTTTGGGCGCGGGCTGATTTAGGGGCTCTGTCATAAGGGACGATGCTATTGCACTTGCGGCCCGAAAACCATAGGGCTCCAGCGCTCAAACAGCGCCGTGCCGCCAGGTTGCACGAGCTGACTTCGCGGCTCCAAGTACGTGACCAGCACCGGACCAATATCTGTTGGAAACGCCACTGCGACCGATACGAGCCTTGGTGCTGTCCGTTTGGCCTGCCAACGGACTTGAACGAGTTTCGGGTGTGAATGGCCGTCCGACTTCTGTTGCAGGACGGCGTGTACCTGCTCGACGGTTGGAAACGCTAGGAGTTCCATCTCCATCTTTTGCCCATCGACCAAAACGGAAATCGCGCTGGCCTCTTTCTTAGCCGCGGCGACCATGACCTCAAGCTTGCCTGAGGGCTGTGCGCGCATCCACGTCTCGACGTCTAGATTCGCGTCGATCGTGACCAGTCCGTCGCGAACGACCACGGTAGCGGTGCTGCCTGGCAATTCATGAGCGGCGGCAGCCGCTGGCCAAAACGAGAGGGGAAGGCTGAGTAGCGCCATCATGAATACCCAACCGAGCAGCCCCCATCGGTCATTCATCACGCGAGTGTTTGGTATGTGGGTTTTCATCGGCAGAGTGTCCTTGAGTCGGCCCCAGTCGACACCGTATTCCACTCAAAATCGTAACAATCTTGCTGAGCCGCCGGTTCGTATTTAATGAAATACTCAGACCCTTGATACGTGTAGGTCATCGCACGTTTTTCGCCGGTTTTGGTCATCACAAGATTCTCGACGCCGTCTCGAGGCGGAGTCCCACTAGGTCGGTCGGCGCCTGCGAGTGCTCGCAGTGGCGGAACTCTTGGCAAGGTCCTTTTATCCACATCTCCCACCAAACACTGAATGATATAGGGCGGATAGTCGCTGGTGTGGTAGCGCCAGCCGTAGAGGTCGTCGGGCATTTCGTTGCACAAGCCCAGAGTTCCTTTTTCGATCGCCGTCCCGTCTGGTGCCTTATTGCCGTAGAGGGGATAACCATCAAATCCCCAACCAATGATCGGGTTGTCGTCTTTGTTGGGCATCGCCTCGATCATGCACTTGGGTGACGCATGGTAGTGGTAGTCATCACCACGCCCTGCGTGCCCGTTGCAGATGTCGAGCTGCCCAGTCAGGACCGTGTCCGTTCGGGGATCGTATTGACTGGGATCGAGTTCGCCTTGGGAGGTGTAGTCGTAAATGGGAACACCATTGACGGCCACGCCGACCGCCGCATCAATGGTCGTGAATTTGGCAGCCTTAGTCGGGTTCAGCCGGAGCGGGCTCACGTAGTTTTTTGCAGGCACCGGGATTTGCTCGTTCGAGCCTACGATTCCTGTCATCAGCTCGTGGGCAGGGTAGGTGTCAGATGCAAGATAAGCGTAGGCGTCATCGCAGGTGATCGTGACCGGGAATCCTGCTTCTCGGATCGAGCGGGTAATCAACTCACATCGGGATTTGGCGTCTGAATTTGATGCCACTGTTGATTTCGGCGAGGTGGCGACAGGGGCCTGCTTTGATGCGTCGCACGAGACGCCAAACACAAGCACGGCTGCAATCGCGCCTTTCATGGGGATAAGCGCGTTCATTATTTCACCCTCACGCGGCAGAGGATGGTGTTGTCCGTCTCAAGATCGGGGCCCCAGATGATCTTTGCGGCCGGATCCCAAGAAATCTCGTTGTAACCGTCCTTCGGACCCACGGCGCTCGCTGGATGAACGGTGGCATTCGTCCATGCTGAGTCGTCAAACCCGTCTGCTTTCCAGCCTGCGGGTTCGTCTGTGATTTCCCATTTGCACTCCTGCATTGGGTCGGACGAGTGTTCACAAGCTTTGTCGAGTGGCGCCTTGTTGATGACGAGGCATTTCCAGTCGGCATTGGATACCGCGACGACGTCTCCCGTCGCGACGTCGGTGATTTGGGCAATATATCCGCCGTCGCCCATCTGTTGGTTTCTTGCGCCGATGTACTCGAGACCTGACTCGTTTGCCGTGAAGTCTTTCATCACGACGTTCAAGAGGAACGGCCGTTCGGCTTCGAAAGTGAACACTTCGGCATTAAACGACCGCTCAGTGGTGAGCGGCGTGCTGTCTTCCATGACCAGTTTTTCTCCCAGATACATCGATGACCAATTATCGGCCCAGACGTCAGCGCGAAAGCTCGAACCCGCGGTCGTGGTTTCAGTGTTTGTCGCGGTGGTTTTGGCCACGACTGAGTCTGGTGCAGATTTGACCGAGGTTGGGTCGCACGCGCCTGCGATAGACATTGCGGTCAAAACGAGCCCGGAAAGTAGTGGAGTGGGTTTTGAGTATTTCATCATGATTCCATGGAGGTTAGCGGGCGGCGTGGTCCGAGATGTGATGGTGTTTCGTGCCCGTTGGCATCGAATCGCCTTGTGTTGAGGTTCATGTCGTTCCACCGAGAGTCGGTGAAACGTTAGTCAATCACATAAGTCTGAAGCCAATCTTAAGCGGCTGTGGCTTCTTTGGCCCCATCCACTCGAAAAAGCTCAAGCGTGGTGTCCCAGCAACGATTTGGATGCCGTTGTGTTGGTTGTGACTAGATTAGTCCCAACCGTGGAAAAAAGGGCAATGATGCAAGTCCATAACGAGTTTTGGTGGCTGCCTTTGGTGCTCGGTTTACTTTTCCTGATTCCGATATTTCTTCGACATCGAACAAAACCGGTAGGCCTTTTTGGATGGGCCATTCCGCTGGCAGTCGCCCTGGCGACAGGGCTTGTGTTCACCGGGAATGGTTTTGTGGACGCGCTGAATTCGGCGGAGGCGGCGACTCATGGGATTCGAATTCGGATCGCGGCCAAAGGAATGGCCGAAACTTTGAGGGGGGTCGCGCCTGGCTTGCTTTCGGCGACGATTATTGGCGCTCTCATTCCGTGGTTGATTCCGAGCTCGTCGGAACAAGAAAAGGTGCGTTGGCGCACAGAATTCGTAATTCTGGGGATTGGCGTAGGCATTTTGTCCGCCGCGTGGCTTGCGCTCGGCAACTTCGAAAATTCGTTTGCTTGGCTGTATTTTCTTGGCGTCGTTTTTCTTTTGGGTCAGGGGTTGCTCAGCTTCGCTCGAATTCGCGTTTCGACGGCATCTTGGGAACAACGCGCGGCTGCGGTCGGCGCATTGGGCGTTTCGGTTCTGGGCTGGTTGGTTCTTGCTCGCGCCAGCGCATCGTCTGCAATCTGGGACAGCGTTGCACACGCAACACCAGAGAATCGGATTTCGTTTGTGCACAGGGCCTGGGAGGCACGTGGCGTCTTAAGCATGTGGTCGACCACGGCTCTTGTTGTGGCTGTCCTCTTTCTAGCGGTTGCAGCACGTGTTTACTTTCCCAGTACGCAATCGCATAAACCCGCGCTTGCGGGTTGGCGTCGGCGGACTGCGCTCGCCCTGGTTCTTACGGTCTTGGTTGCAGCGCCGCATATCTGGCTGCTGATCACCTACCGTCAACCTGTGCAATTGGTCGCCGACGAAGTCGCGCTCGAGCGCAATCCGTATGCAAATAACCCGGAGTTTCGATTGCCCTCGGCGCACTTCGTGCGAACCCCCGATGAGGCGCCTTCAGTCCGAATCGGCAGGGAGAAAACCTTCGTGAGTGAGCGACTCGACACACGAGACTCAGCGCGAGTCGGAACTCCCTCGGACTTGATATCGGCGATGCGGGATGCCATCGCCAGAAAACAGCGCGAGGCAAAGTTGCTGATGCAACCATACGATTCCCTGTTGGTTCTCGCGGTCGACCGATGTGTTTCAGCTCCTCAAGTCGTCACGACGATGCGTGGCGCTCACCAATTGGGTGTGTATAGGTTGCAACTTATGGTGGAGGACGAAACCCACGCCGCGAAAGTCCATCAAGTTCTGATGACACAGTCATCACAAGATGAAAAACAGACAGCTCCTTTGCTGGTGGTATTGAGCCCATCCGGCATCGACATCACTTGGGGTGGTAAACACATGTCGTCGACCGAGAATCACGACGTGGCTGGCCCGACGATCCCTGCGTTGGCGACCAAAGAGGAGTGTGGAGAGGCCACCCAAGATTGGGCGGGATTCTCGGAAAAATTGGTCGAACTCAAAGGCAAGTCTCCTGAGGAGACCGTGATGCTGCTACGGGTTGAAGAAGGTATTCCGTGGCAATCGGTGATTCGTCTGATCGACACCGCCGATTATCGAGACTCCAAAACCGTCGACGCGGCGAGTGAGCTTTTTCCAGATCCGGTCTTCACGCTCTGACACGTAACGCACAAAAAAAACGCGGACCTAGATATGCTCTAAGTCCGCGTTTTCTTTAAGTCGGGGCGACAGGATTTGAACCTGCGACCCCATGCAAGTGCGTTTGCAGGTTTTTAAGTGATTCAACTTGTTCAGGTTTTAATCGGGATACGAAGCAGTCAATCGGAATCACAACCCCTTCGTTCATTTTGACCACATTGGCAGGACGAAGGTCGAAAATTGCGAAATTTTCGTTAAAGAAACTGAGCGACTTTGTATAGCCCAGCGAGATATTCAGTTCTGCAAATTTTAGAGACGTCATATGTTCACGAATCTCCGTTAAACTTGCAGCCTCTCCCACAATCAAATTTTGACGAATAATGATTGTGTATTTTGATGAATCGCCGACCACGGCAATAAGCTCGCTTTGGAATCCCCATATTTCCTCCATTGCTATGAAGCGCTGAAGGTATTCAACCGGATTTTGATTGGGGAATAATCGGGGCGGATACTCGTCTACATCGACGTAGTAGCCCAATATTGGAGGGATGGTGGCCTTGAAAAACTCACCACGTGATGGACTCTCAAAAATCAGGTGCTCACGACCACCTTCAACAAACTCAAAGTTAGGGTCTGTTGTTAATCCTTCTTGCTCTGCCCATTTGAAGAAAGCAATTCGGCGAGCGATACTTTCTTCACAGTCTTCAACCCATTCATTTTCATGAACTGCTGGTAAGGCTTCTTGTTGGTATTCGCTGAATTGCTTTGCTGCTGTTTCAACGCGCACAAAAATGAATCCTTATATTCTGCACTCATTTTACCCTCGTCTGCGATTAACCTCGAACGGACTTCATAAAGTTAACATCACAACTCCATTAGTCAATTCCACATCAATACTTGGACCTACCGGGCCTATGGATAACAACAAATGTCTTCTCATCGGAACTGTGTCATGGATTAAAACCAATGAGCACAAGTCTACATAAGGTCGTTTCAAAAAACACAAAAAAAAACGCGGACCTAGATATGCTCTAAGTCCGCGTCTTCTTTAAGTCGGGGCGACAGGATTTGAACCTGCGACCCCTTGCACCCCATGCAAGTGCGCTACCAGGCTGCGCCACGCCCCGACGTTCGTGTCGAAACACGAGGATGGCTAGGTACCCGAACCAAGCCGGCAGTGTCAAGCTCTTCTGTTTTCTAGGTCGATATTTCGACGATAAGTGGCGCGTGATCTGAGGCCCGCTCTAGTCCTCGCCATTCGCGCGCAACGCGGCAACTCGTGACCTGGATTCGGGAAGTATGTAGGGCGAGGTCGATTCGTAAGCCAAGGTCGCGCTCGAAACCGCCGCCTCGATAATCCCACCAGGAGTAGGGCGGGTCGTTTTCAGGGATCGCGTCGCTGAGTCCCCATTCCAGCAACTTCGTTAAATGCCCGCGCACCCGGTCGTCGCATAGGACCGAGCCATTCCACATGCGGGTGTCATGCACGTCGACATCACGCGGGGCAATGTTGAAATCACCCAGGATGATCAGGGGTTCGTCGTCGTAAAAGCGATTATCGACGGTGTCGCGAAGGGCTTGAAGCCACCTCAACTTGTAGTCGAATTTATCGGAACCGACTTCGTTGCCGTTCGGGACGTAGATGTTCAAGACATTTACGCCCGCAAAACGCGCTGAGATGGCCCGTGCTTGCGGCGATCGGCCAGGGTCGTCGTCCAAGCCGTCTCTCACCTGTTGAGGCGCCTCACGGGAGAGCAGGGCGACACCATTATACGATTTTTGCCCGAGGGCGATCGTGTGGTAGCCGGCCGCCAGCAGCTCCATCGTTGGGAAATCCCCGACCTCGCACTTGATCTCTTGCAGCCCTACGACATCAGGTTTTTCAGCGTCCAAAAACGCCAAAACGTGGTCGAAGCGTGCCCGAACCGAGTTCACATTCCACGAAACAACCTTCATGATTTCCTGAGATCGTTCAGCGAGTAACGCAGCGAGCCTTTCTGCCAGGTTCCGACCACGCGCCCTTTGAATTCGCGGTTTAGGAACGACGAGTTCTTCTGCTTGCCGTGAAGGTCTTCAGGTTTGAGGGTCCACGCCGCGCTTGGGTCGACCAGCGCCAAATCGCCTCTTGAGCCGAAGGTGCCAAGCTCGTCGGACATGTCCAAAACCCGAGCTGGGCCGCTTGTCATGAGCTCGACCGCGCGGGTGCGCGAGATCGCTCCTTCATGGAAGAAATGCAAAACGGTCGCAAACGCGGTCTCGAGGCCGATCACGCCAAACGGAGCGTCCTGGAAGCCACGGGCTTTTTCGTCAGCCCCATGCGGCGCGTGGTCTGTTGCGACCGCGTCGATCGTCCCATCCACAAGGCCTTCGACCATGGCGAGCCTGTCGGCTTCTGAGCGCAGCGGAGGGTTCATTTTGAAGTTGGGGTCGCCGCCGGCACACGCGTCGTAAGTCAGCATCAAGTGATGTGGTGAGGTTTCGCACGTGATTCGCCCACCCTTGGCGCGGGCCTCGCGGACCGCATTCATGCTGCGTTGTGTCGACATATGCAGCACGTGGTATCGCGCGCCCACCTCGACCGCCAAAGCGACGTCATGTTCGACCATCACGCCTTCAGCATCCGCCGATTGACCCGTGAGTTTCAGGGCCTCGCAGACCGGGCTTTCGGTCATGGCGCCGTGGCGGCTCAGGGCGAGGTCTTCTGCGTGTTGCATGAACAGTAGGTTGTTTTCGGCACAGGCGATCAGTGCGCGCTTCATGGTCGCGGAATCCGTCAGTGGATAACCGTCGTCCGTGATGGCAACGGCGCCCGCAGCCTTCATGGCTGCGATATCGGTCAATTCATGTCCAGCGATGTCACGCGTCGCTGCCGCAGCCACCATGATATTCACGCCCGAAACGGCGTCGCTTAATCGAGTCTGATTCTTGACCGACTCTGCGGTATCCATCGTGGGTTTGGTGTTTGGCATCACGACAACGCTCGTGATTCCGCCCGCAAACGCGGCACGCGAGCCTGTTTCGATCGTTTCTTTGTGTTCGAATCCAGGTTCACGAAAATGAACCTGCAAATCCACCAGACCAGGCATCGCCCACAAACCCGTTGCGTCGATCTCCTGGGTTCCGGCAGGAACGCTCTTGGGCGCAAACTCAACACGGTCGCCCAAAATCAAGACATCACCCACCGAATCGAGTCCGGCTGCGGGGTCGATGGCGCGCACATTTTTGAGCAGGGTTGGGGCTGGATCAGGCTGGAAAAAATGACTCATGATTGCTCCCGCCAACTTGCGGCGTTGACTCGTGTTTCTTGCAAATGGACTTCTAGGATTCGGACGCCGTCAGCTGTGTCCAACGCGCTCAGAATGCGCACTGCTTCTTGGTGAAGGTAGCGCGCAAGGTTTTCAGTCGTGGGATCAAAAGGAAGCTCACAGATCCGGGCGTCAGGTTGCACGCCAAGAATCGCCGCGGCCACGATATCGCCGGTTCGAACGACAAGATGGTGGTCCAACCTGTCGTCCAAGAAGCCACGCCAGGCGCGTTTGAACGCTCCAAATTCGACTAACATGCCGTCAGCGTTGACGACCTCGCCCGCGATTTGAACCGTGACCCACCACGAATGGCCGTGGATGGACTGGCACTTAATCGGGGCCTCAGGTGACGAAAGCCGATGCGCCGTCTCGAAGTTATGTTTTATCTCGACGGTGTACATCTCAGTCCCGTGTCCACTCGATTTCGGCGAACGCGTTGTGGTTATGGATGCTCTCTTCGTTTTCACAGAAGACCCTGAACCACTTCACTCGCTCGTCGTTCATGAGCTTGTCAGCGACGTTTCGTGTGATGTCTTCGACAAATGCGGGATTATCGTAAGCCTGCATCGTGACATGGCGTTCGTCGGGGCGCTTCAGCAAGGGATAGAGCGGGGCCGAAGCGCTTGATTCGGCGACCTCGATGAGCTCTTCCATCCAGATGAAATGCTCAGGCTCATTCGACGACATCTTGATTTCGATCGAGACAAACGAGCGCTGGCTGTGCGCGCCGTAATCGCTGATTTCTTTGCTGCACGGGCACAGGCTGGTGACCGGGACTTTCACACCAAGGATGAAAGTGTCGCCCTCCAGATCTGAACTCCCGCTGAAATGGCCTTCGTAGTCGAGCAGCGACTTCGCGCCGCTCACCGGGGCTACACGCTCCAGAAAATAAGGGAAGGTCGCTTCAAGTTGTGCGGCCTCGGAATCGAGGTGTGCCTTCAAATCATGCAAAACGAGGGGCAACGTGCGGATCGTGAGCTCCCCGCGATGTTGGTTCAGAATTTCAAGGAAGCGACTCATATGAGTTCCCTTGAACTGATGGGGCAGGCTCACAGAAAGGCTCAGCAGCGCAACGGTGCTTTGTTTCTCGTGATCGCGATCCCACACGATGATGGGATAGCGTAGGTTTCGCACTCCGACTCGGTCGATCGGGATTTCGCGATGGTCGCGGCGGTTTTGTACATCTTCCATTTCGGACTCCACGCGGGCCGCAAAAGGCGACTTTGCGTGCTCTCTTTAGCGATTCTGGAGCGTGTGATCAAAGGCAAATCAGTTCACTCGACCAGACTGGCCAGAATCACGAGCATGAAGAGACCAAGCGTCGCAAAAAATCCCAGCACGAATATGAGCAAAATCACGGTGCCTGCCGAGGATTTTCTTTTGGCCGGCGCGGGTCGTCGGGGTTGCATCGATTGTTGGGCCGTCTGAGGTCCAAGTGGCGGGGATTGCCGCAACGTTGAAACGGCTTTGGGCGTCGAACGGGCCGCAACCCAAGCCTGCAGCGCATCACGCAAGCCCCCGGCATCGGGAAAACGATCGTTAGGCTCCACGGCGATGGCCTTCAGCAGCAACGCTCCGAGCTTGCTCGCTCGCAATTCAGACGGCACATCGTGTTCACCCTGAACGTGTTTCATCAGGTACGCGACGGCCGAATTTGCAGACACGACGGGGCGCCCGATCAACGCTTCGATGATGATCAGGCCCATCTGGTACACGTCCACGCTTGGTGTGACCGTTTGGTCTTTGATGTACTCGGGGGCAAGGTAGGCAGGGGTTCCCGCGAAGGCACCGACTTGGGTGTATTGGGTACGGGCGTCCATGATGCGTGCAATCCCGAAATCGAGCACGACCATCCGTTCTTCGTCGGTTCCTGGATGCAGGATAAAGAGGTTCGAAGGCTTAAGATCCTTGTGAACCACGCCTTTCCCATGCGCCTGAGCCAGCGCATCAAGAACGGGCAGAAAAAGGCGAGCCATCCGGTCCACGGTCATGGCGCCATTATCTTTGATTTCTTGCTCTAGATCGTGCCCATCCAATCGCTCCATCGCGATATACGGTGCGCCATCGTCGAGTTCGCCAAAATCAAAAACCCTCACGACATTGGGGTGTTCAAGTTGTGCGGCAATCTTGGCCTCTCGATGAAAACGTTGCAGGAACGCTTCATCTACGGCGTGAGAGTGAATATCCAAAACTTTGAGCGCCGCGGGGCGATCGAGCCCTTCGTGGTGCGCTGCATAGACCGTCGCAAAACCCCCGGAACCGAGCTTTCGTTCGATTCGGTAGCGCTTCTCGACCAGAGTGCCTGGTTGGAGTTCATTCATCGGTGGATTCTACGCTTTCGTCAGTTTTCCGCCATCCCGTCGAGCCCGAATCCAATCAAGGATACCCATCGGCACGGCAATCGCGGGAAGCATCAAGATAAGGTTGCTTTCAAAAGTGATGTCGGCAACGGCGAGTTCCCAGAGTCGCTCTGTTTGAAACGCCTGTCCGAAAAGAATTTGGACCATCAATACCAGAAGCTCGAAAAGCCCCAGCAGTACGGCTTCAAACACCACGTTCCGGAATCGGACCGATCCCAGCGAGAGGCGCACAGACCCGAGCATCAGCAGGGCCGGCATTCCGTATTTCAGGCTGGCGGCGGTCTGAGTCAATGCGTAGACGATCGCTTCATCGCCGATGCCACCAAACCAGTCGAGGGCGAATGAAAAATCGACGTTATTGAGCCGGTAGCCGTCGATCATCATCCAGCCCACAAAGAGTTGCGCGCCCAAGAGCACAATTGCGTGGCCCCAGTTTCTTGCCGGGATCGAATAATCCGCGCGGGTTTCTTCGGTCCATGAAATCCATGCCGTGACAAAAAGCACCACCACCGATGCTGTTGCGAAGCGTTCAATCGGCAACTCGCCGATGACCACCGCATAGGTGAAGGCCAGGGCAAAGAGGCCAAGCATCGCGGCGCGACGTTTCATCGAAGTCAGTAAACCCGCGGTGGCCAGTGAGACTGCGACGATCAGCCCTAACGTCGGCCAGAATCCGAGCGTCGCCAACCATCGGTGGGGGAAAAACTTCCACTCCCATCCACCGGATTCTTGGAGCATGAAAAACACCAGACCCGCGACGATCGGAGCCAAACGCGTGACATGTGTGCGTGAAGGGCGCCAACCACTTGCGAGTGCGGCAGCCCCCGCGACCAAAGACCCAAAGACCATTCCTGTCATGAAATTCTGGCCAGCCTGATAATAATAGACGCCGCTAGGAAGCACGGTGATCCCAAAGACCACGGCCGCTTCGGGCGCAAAACGCACGCTTCCAGAGACGATTCGCGAGCCTAAAGCCGCGATCAGCAGGACCATCGCGTAAAACACGAACCAAGCTGGATGCACGCCGCCACGGGTATGGAAAAAGTCTCGCCAGGGCTCCGCAAACGCGGACGTCAATGCGGCGGCGACAAACACGATCAACACAAGGCCCCACGTCACGCGCTCGGTCTTATTCTGGGCAAACCGAATGAAAAACGCGATGGAAGCCAGTGCGATGCCGGAACCCAACCACACCGATGGCAGCCACACGCTCATCAATGTGGCTCCAAACGCCGCGACCAGCAGCCCCCAGCCTAGGGACGAAACACCTCTGGTATGGCGACGGACGGCAAATGCGAAGAGCCCCGCGGCGAGCAAGAGCGCGCCCAGAAACTCGAACGGATGCCGGCGGGATTCAGCTTCACGGGTCGAGCGAGCCGTCGCGTAAGCCGCCGACACCGATCCCCGGGCGACTCCAAGAGACCGACGTTGCGCGGCGGTGAAGCCGAGCACCTCTGGCCCCGCTTTTTCGGATTCCCAAAACGCGCCTTCATAATCCGCGGGTAAGGTCACGCCGGAGGCAAACGCCAAAAAGTAGAGCAGGTCGGTTTGTTCGATTTCATCGTCGATCGCGAAGCTATCAAACAACTTCTGAAAGCGATCGCCGGTGATCAACGCGATCGATTCCCGCGTGTGATGGCCAATATTACCGTGACCATGGTCTCCCGTGACCAACACGTTGTCTTTGGGGGATAAACCGGCGAGCAGGTGCCCCAGTTCAACATCCACCGCGCGCCAGTGTTTGATGTAGGCCAGCGACCCAGGCTGTTGATGGTGCGCAACTTTGTCCGTGCCGATGATGTGAATGATGGCGTGGTCGTTTGGGTATTTCTGCAGCCAACCTTCCGCGATTTTGAGTGCACGCAGATCGTGGTCGAGGTGGCCGCCTGGCCAACCCACCACGCTCACGGTCTCTGTCGCAAACTCACCGTAAAGCGAGTCCAGCGTGTGATCACTGATCATGCGGAAAGGCTGTCGGAGCTTTGCCCAAGCCGCGGGGAGACTGGCTGCGCTGCCTTCTTCGCCAGTGAAGTTCGAAAGCCCGGCGGCAAACGGGCTCTGTTTGCCTTCCAGAAGTGTCTGAATGCAGGGAAGGGTGAAGTTCGCGCTGCACGTGTGCACCGGAATTCGTTTGGCGTGATAGGCCGACAAGTTCGGCATCAGGTCCGCGTTCAGGTTCTCAGGCCGCAATGAGTCGACGATAATAATGACCGTTCGTCCGCCGCCATCAACAGACTGAACTGCCAGCGCTGGAGCCCCAGACGTGGTGGGCGGCAAGGCGATACACCAAATCGCCGTGGCAAATGCCCAAATCGTCCCGATTAACCAAGACCAATGACTCGACTCCACTGATAAACCTTCACTTTCAGGATGTTCAGCGATAAAGAAACGATAATTTGGCAACCTTTTATCGTCTTTCGCATTGAATAAATGTAGAACGCTACGCGTCTGAAGACACATAGCTGACGAACCATTTCGCAGGAAGAGCGATGCATTTCAACCGCACACAAACGATTAGAGCCTGGACATTACTGACTACCCTTTTGGTCACGGTCTTGGCTTCCGCCAGCGCGTTTGGTCAAAGCTGGGGCGGAGGTAAGGGCAGTCCTGTGATGCGCGACGTCATCCCCGAGATGAGCGATAACGAGGCCTATTCAGAGCGTTACGGTTTTGCGGTCGACTTGGACGGTGGCGGCCATGTCGGGGTCGACTTCACGATCTCTAACCTTGGCTGGGGCAACGGAAAGGGCACGGTCGAAGTCCGCGTGATTTCGGCGAACAAGCAAAAATACAAGTTCACCAAGAGCTTTGATGACGACGAATGGAGCTATAATAAGGGGAAATTCCTCATTCAAATGGGAACGACAAAAGTTCAGCAAGAGGGAGCGAATTCATTTCGACTGACCCATAAAGGCGAGAAGTCGTTCGATATTGTCTTCGACAACAAAATGCCGATGTGGAGACCCGGTCGCGGCAAGATCAAAGTCGGCGACGACGGATATTACGAGTTCAATCTCATCGCGCCGCGTGCCGATGTGAAGGGCAACGTCAACGGCGTCGCCGTGACGGGGCTCCGGAACGGGTACGCTGATCACGTGGCGACGAACGTCGAACCCTATAATTTTGCCACGCGTTTCACGCGGATGAGAAACTACAACGGCGACATCTTTGTGATGTGGCGCGAGATCACCTTGACCAAAGATGCGGGCGGGAAGTCCCTGACCTGGGTCATGGTGGGCTACAAAGACGAAATCGTGTTCTCAGATGCCCGAGCGCGCCTCAAGGAAGGCCGTATCAAAGTCGATCCCCTTTCAAATTATAGGATCCCTTTGAGCCTGCAGATTGACGGAAAAGACGGCGCGGACTCGATTAAGCTGGTGATGCGCGGGAAAACCTACAAACGCACGGACTTGTTGGACTCCTACGGTGACGCTGCGAAATTGGTGGCATCGGCTTTTGCAAAACCAGTCAGGTACACCGTGGACTGTGACTATCAGCTCCAAATGACGATCTCAGGCAGTACCGCGACGGTTTCTGGCGACACTCACTATGTGGTCGATCAGATCAACTGATCTGGGTCCGGTATTGAATTATTGGCGCGTTCGGGACATAGTCCCGGCCCTGGGCTCTCCCCGAGCAACCAGGAAGGTTTCGCCATGAAAACACGTGCCAACAAAGTTGTTGCCGTTGCAAATCAGAAGGGTGGGGTGGGTAAAACCACCACGGCTGTGAATCTCGCAGCCTGTCTTGCCGATGCCGGATGCAAAGTGCTCCTGCTCGACATGGACCCTCAAGGAAACGCAACGAGCGGCCTGGGCATCGACCGTGAATCGGTTGAGGCTTCGACCTATCATGTGCTGATGGGGGCTGTGCCACTGCATGAGGCCGTGATCCAGACCCGATACGAAAACCTCCTGATCCTGCCCAGCAATACCGACCTCGCCGGGGCAGAGGTTGAGCTCGTGTCCCATGACACCCGCGAGTTCCGACTTCGTGAGGCGCTGCAAGCCAGCGAACTCGATGTCGACTTTGTGCTTCTGGATTGCCCGCCGAGCCTTGGCTTGTTGACCTTGAACGCCCTTGTGGCCTCGTCGACTGTCCTGATGCCGGTGCAAACCGAATACTACGCACTTGAAGGCATGGGACAGCTTCTGCACACCGTTGAATTGGTGCATGAACACCTGAATCCCCAGTTGGCGGTCGAGGGCATCCTGTTGACGATGTACGACTCGCGCACGAACCTCAGCGAACAAGTTGCCGACGAAGTCGTCGCGCATTTTGGAAGCTTGGTGTTCAAGACCGTGATTCCGCGAAATGTGAGACTGAGCGAAGCGCCTTCCTACGGCCACGCCATTATCACCTACGATGACCAATCACGTGGGGCCCGACAGTATCGGACGCTCGCACGCGAATTCCTTGACCGAAACCGGATGAGCGCCTGAAATGACGGACGAAAAACCTCTAAAACGAAAGGCGCTGGGCAAGGGCCTTGGTTCGCTAATTCCTGCGTCAAAGATCGATCGGCGTGACTATTTCATGTGCCGATTGGACGATATTCAGCCCAATGAATCACAGCCGCGCCGTCATTTTGACGAGGTCGCGCTCGAGGAATTGGCGCGAAGCATCGAGGAATCTGGCCTGATTCAGCCGCTTGTGGTCCGCCAGGTCAACGGAGTCTACGAGCTCATTGCTGGCGAGCGTCGGTGGCGCGCTTCACGCCTCGCGGGCGTGACCGAAGTGCCTGTCGTCGTGCGTGAATTGGCTGACTCTCAGGCGTTCCTGCTCGCGCTGGTCGAAAATATCCAACGCGAAGATTTGAATCCGGTCGAGGAAGCGATGGCTTTCAAACGACTCGTTGAAGAATTTTCGATGACCCAACAGCAGGTTTCCGACAAGGTCGGCAAATCTCGACCCGCTGTCGCCAATTCCCTTCGTCTGCTTTCGCTCCCCGCATCCGTGCGAAATATGCTGGCGAGCGGTCAAATTACCGCCGGTCATGCCAAGATTCTTGTGACGCTCACCGCAGAAGAAGCTGAAGAGCTCGCCGACATTATCGTGCGGCACGAGTTGTCGGTGCGCGAAGCCGAAGAGTTGGCGCGTCAGACAAAGACCGCGGCTAAGCCCGAGGCCCCTGAGCCTGCGAAATTTCGCGACGACGTTCATGTCCGAGACATCGCAGCAAGGCTGCAGACTCTGCTCGGAACGCGCGTCAAAGTGAAGGACCGCAAAGGCAAGGGAACTATCGAGATTCATTACGCGAATCACGAGATCCTTCAAGCGGTCCTTGAACAACTAGGCGCCGTCGAAAACTAAGTTTCAGGGAACATTTCGAGATTTCTGAGATCCCAACCTTCGAAGCCGCGTTAACACGAGGGTCTTGGAGGCGATTTGAAGAAGTTAGCGAAATTCATCGGGCGAACGTTTAAGGGTCTCTACGACATCCTGGCGACGTATCTCCTGCTCTTCCTCGTTCCATTTTGTGTTGCGGCCGTCGGCCTCTATCTGCTCTCCGGGCAGGTGGCGACGTATTTCGAGTTCGAGACGCGCGATGTGATGTGGGGCTTTCTTTCGGACCGCACAGGTCTGCCGGACATTCTTCTCAGGCTCGGGATCACATTGCCGGTCCACCTTTCGTTGTGGTGGCTGCTGCGAAGACCTACCAAGTACCTCCAGCCGAAAATTGAACACGTATTCGACCGCGTGGTGGTTGGGTTTCGGTGGATGACCTCGCGGGTCCAGTGGGTACGGACGGCGGTGGAAATCGCGTTTTCGATCGCTGTGACACTGATTCTGGTCCCCTTCGTGATCCAACCGACTCTTGTTCCAGGTTTTGGCGCGAGCTCGTGGCTTGAGCGGGCGGCGAACTTCGCGGATGGATCAGCTTCGGCAGCGCTGGCTGACTCGGTAGTGGGTTGGTATCGCATGCTGCTCGCCGAGCCGATCGTGGCGCCAGCCGTGGACGAAAGTGCCGTGGATGCGGTGGTAGACGCCCAAGACCAAGACAGTCTCGTTCCGCCGAAACCACATGGAGACGATCCACTGATGGACCGTTGGGACCCCTACTTGAAGATCGCTGCGAAAGGAGATGCTCGCCGATTTGCGACTTTGAAGGCGTTCATGTGGGTCGAGTCCGGCGGGCGGCAGTATGCGGTCAGCACAACGGGCTGTGCGGGGCTGATGCAGTTTTGCTCGGGTACGGCGCGTTCTGCCCCGTTCAAAGAGGTGTTCGGAACGGGGCAGGTCTACGTGTGTGCCTGCCGAGACAAGAAGTGCTCGGTGCCCAAAAACGTGCAGCGTGAATTGGAGTCCGGGGATGAAAGTGCCTTGAGCCGTCACGCCGATACATTCCCGTGCCAGATGACGGATGCTCGCTTCAACCCCAAGAAAATATTGGGGGCAGGGGCGCTCTATATCGATCGCCTGTCGAACTCGTTCGGCGATAATATTTACCTGATGTACATCGGGTACAACAGCGGCCCGATGATCGCACAGCGAGTCTGGGAGCGGGTGGGGCGCAATCCTGATGCAACACTTGAAGAAATCGATGCGCAGCTGGTGGCGGCCATGCGACCAACCTACGGGCCGAGCTCCGAAGCCCGAGCTCGGTCACTGATTCGGACGCATCTTCCGAAACTGAAGCGCGCTCAAGACCGATACCTTGAGGACGGTTTGTCGGATTCACTGGTGAGCGAAGTCGCGAAGGTTGAATCGGACACCAAACCCGGAACCTAGACCGGCCTGACGCCGTCTTTGCGATACGGTCTGTAAACCTTCTTGTTTTTCGACAATTCAAGCCCGGCCAGGATGTAGTCGCGGGTTTCTCGCGGGTCGATGACCTCGTCGATGAAGCCCTTGCCGGCGACCTTGTAGACGTCGATAAATGGACGAATCCCGTCTACCATTTGTTGTTTGATTTCGTCCGCGTCGGGATTTCCTTCGAGCATGGTGCGGGCAAAAATCGACACCATTCCTTCGGGTCCCATCACGCTGATTTCGGCGGTTGGCCAAGCGACGATCAGGTCGGGCTCATATGCGCGACCGCACATCACGTAATACCCGGCACCGTAGCATTTCCGCACCAGGACGGTGATCTTGGGAACCGACGCCTTGGCGACCTCGTAGAGCATCTTGGCGCCGTGCCGGATGATGCCTTGTTTTTCGACCTTCGATCCGATGATGAATCCAGGCACGTCCTGAAAAAAGACCAACGGGATGTTGAACGAATCACACAGGTTGATGAAACGTGCGGCCTTATCGGCCGAGTCGATGTCTAGAATTCCACCCAAATGATAGGGATTATTCGCCACGATTCCGACCGGCCGCCCACCCATTCGGGCGAACGTGGTCACAATATTTGGCGCGAATAACGGCTTCATCTCGAACATCGACCCTTCGTCGACGACGTATTTGAGCAGCTTCTTCATGTCATAGGCGCGTCGGGCACTTTCGGGCAGCACGTCGAGCAGTTTTTCGCGGTACTTCCCGCCGGGTTCGTCGCGTTCGACATCGGGCGTTGCCTCAAGTACTGGTGCGGGTTCCTCGCAATTTGACGGAAAATAGCTCAAGTATTGTTTGATGGCGTCCAGGCATTCCTGGTCGTTGTCGTAGGCCTGGTCGGCTACTCCGGATTCCTTGTTATGAACGTCCGCACCGCCCAGTGATTCCTCGTCGATGTCTTCGCCAACTGCGGCCTTGACCAACGGCGGTCCGCCAAGCGCCATGCTGCTCGTTCCACGGACCATTGGGACAAAATCTGCAAGACCTGGAATGTAGGCGGTTCCAGCTGCGCCAGGCCCGACCATGGCTGCGACTTGTGGCACAACGCCTGAAAGATGGACTTGTTCCCGGAACAGGAATCCCGAAAGCGCAAACGAGCTGATTTGTTCGCCGTCGATCCCGCCCGCGCTATGCACGCGAGCACCAGCCGAGTCGATCAGCCACACGATGGGAACACGGTGCTTCAGCGCGAACTCGCGCGCTCGTGTGACCTTGCGTTCGCTGACGTCCCCGATCGATCCCCCCAGAACCGTGAAGTCGTATGCGGCGCAGACAACGGTTCGCCCGTTGATTTTTCCAAAACCCACGACGACTCCGTCGGCCGGGCTTCGGACCTCGGATTGCGGAACGGGCGTGCCATTTAGATGGAAAAACGCGTGCATGCCGATTTCGGTGAAGGTGCCGTCATCAAAGAGGTAGTCGACCCTTTGACGGACATCCATTTTGCCGCGTTCGTGCTGTCGTTGGATGCGTTTTTCGCCACCCATTTTTCGGGCATCTTCGCGCCGACGCTCTAGATCCGCCACCAATTCACGCATTCGCTCGTTCTGCGCCATCGCTCGCCTCCAAAAACTAAGTTAGTGAACACTTACTTGAGGGGCGCAGGCTTGGCAAGATGTGATTCTGAGACGACTTTTGCTCGCCAGAACTGTCCAGGGTGCAGAGTGACCACCGCGTTGGGCGCGACTGGTGTCGTTTCAAGGGCCTGGGCTTCGAGCACAAAGCCTTCAGAGGCGCTCGCCTGCATTGGCAGGGGCAGAATGCCGGATTTCTTGATCAATCGAACCTCGACCGTCTCAGGCGAGCCAGAGGGCAAAGGAAGGTCGACGTAGAGCGCACACGAGAGGCCCTTATCTTGTTCACGCTTGCACGACAGTTCGGGTTGGTTTGCCGTGGGAACGACCCCGTTCACCTCGATCTTGACGCCGTTAAACGCGCGCTCGGCTATATCGGGTGACGCGATCGCCAGCTCCTTACCCGTCAATCGTCCATTTCGGTCGAGATCATACATCGCCAAAATTCGTTCGGTTCGAATGCCTGGAGGCTCGGTGTAGATCATCAGCACTTCGAGGCGATCTTGATGGATTGTCATCATCAACGAGCGTTCGATGGGAAGCGTGTGAGCCCAAGCCAAGCTCGCGCAAGACATCATCAGACAGGTGATTGCTGCCCAAACGCATGCCACGTGGATTCGCTTGCGCGTGTTCGATGGCTTCATGGTTTTGCGGGAGGTGGCAATTCCATCGCGCCGTTCTCACGTAGAGGCCATGCGGGATTGAAGGCGATTTCCCAGAGATGACCGTCCAGGTCGGTGACGTAACCCGAATATCCGCCCCAGAAGACCAATTCTGGCTTTTTGTTCAACGTCGCTCCGAGCCTCACGGCCCGTTCGACGGCCTCGTCCACGGCTTGGGTGCTCCCAAGATTCCAGGACAAAGAAATGCCACGAAATCCCGAGCCTTCTTCGGCCAGATTTGAGTCTTTGGCGAGTTCGGCCCTGGGGAAGAGCCCGAGGGCTAAGCCACCCATGTCAAAAAACACGACGCCGTCGCTTTCGAATCCAGCTCGCTTCAGGCCCATGCCTTCGTAAAACGTGGCTGCGGCCTCCAGGCTCTTGACGCCAAGTGTGATGAGCGAAACATGGATACTTGGCACGGTCATGAAAGCCTCAATGGATATGCCCGAAGCTCTCGAAGAGCATGCGCAAGTCGTTCGTCTTTTCGCCCTGTCGGCGTTTGAGGGGATTCTTGTGCTCATGATTGAGCGGGATCGAATCCGCGCTCAGGCGTCGCGATTTGAAGGCCCTCAGGCTTTCAAGGTCCGTCAGTCCATTCGGAACGTATTGCCCATCTTGGCAGCCATAAACGGGCGGATTCGGAGGCGTGAACTCCCCATCACCATCAGCCACGACCCAAATCGGATTCGTGAATGCAAATGCGGTCATCGGGAACGTCGTTTCAGGCTCAAGTCCCGCGAGACCACCGCCAAAACCAAATGCCCCTGCCAGGCTGCCGATCACCGCATCGAAGTTGAATGGCGGAATATCTTGAGGCGTCAGGACAGGGAACATGTTGGTGTCGCCCGTAACCTCAAGCACAAACCAGGTGTCCTTGGTGAGTGTCGTCTTGAACGACGCTCGGAACTCGCCGTTTTCTAGAACGACAGGAACCCAACCCCACATGTCATCTGATTGGCCAGGAAGGCCTCGTAATGTTTCGCCATTCGCGACAATCCGCAGTCGGTTGGCGCCCACCCAGTCTGCGGCACGAATCACGACGTTGATGTCGACCTCACCCGATGCGCTGAATTCGCTGCCAATCGGTTTATCGTTCACGGTCATGTTGATGAACGGTCCGTTCGTGACGATATTATTATGCTCCTGCAAGCTCTGCACAAATTTGACCGACTCTATGCTTTGAGGCTCGTCGATCCCCGTGAACGTGTAGTTTCGTGGGTAACCAGCTTCGTCGATCCGTGACTTATGCGAGTCTGAATTCCCTGTGGCCGTGTACTTCCGATAGGTGCCGTCAGGCCGCGCGTAATTCAACAGATTATAATAGTCGTCGAGTCCGCCGGAAGCCATGATCGACTCGCCGTCACAGACGATGACGTCCTTGTCGGGAATGCGTGAGAAGGCCCATGCGTCGACGCCCGCAGCTAGCTCCACGTCGGTGAGCGCTTCGATTTCCGTAGCTGTCTTGTCGGGAAAGACCTCCGCCAAGAATGCCGGCTTGTAGGTGATGCCGTCGGCTTTTTTCTGGTCGGCGGTCAACTGGTCCCGAAGTCCATCAAAGAGGCCGGCCGGCAGGGCGTCGGCCGCATCCGCTGCCGCGTTCTTGTCGAAGGGCATGCGGAAGTGCCGAAGCTCCTCGAGGTGTTTGCCGTTGAAAATTTCGATCGCGTCGAAATCCCAGGAAAATGTGGATTTGTACTCTGTCTTGCCATTTGGCGTCTGATACGGCTCGATGAAAGCCGGTCCGGTCGGTGAAGTTAGCGTCGTGACCAGTCCTGGATCGGTGTTGATGGCAAGGTCCACCGACGACGAAAACGGGTCCATATTATGTTGGTAGAAATAACCCATAATCGGCGTGCGAGGGTGGTTCACCTGAATAATGTTGCCCGTTGAGGGCCCCATTTCACGCAAGGTGTCGAAGATCGTCTGCGGTGGTACGTCCTGCCATTTGATCGATCCGCGCGACATGGATTCCATCTCACGCACGACCGGGAAGGCATTGAAATGGCCTGCCTCAAAGGTGGTGAGCTCCAGGCCAATCATCGACGTCATCCACGGCTCAAGGCCTTCTTCGGCGATGAACGGTCGATAATCGGTCACGTAATTATGGTCGGTGGCCACGGCAAGCTCAATGCCTTCGCCCGCCAGCGTGCGAACGCGAATGGTGTTGCTCAATCCAGAATCGATGGAACCAGCAGCATGAATATGGAAATCTCCGGCGAGATAGCCAGTCGTGTCCACAACTCGCTTCAGCACCGCATTCACCGTGGCAATTTTGCCTGGCTTGAGGTCGATCTCTTGTTCAAACAGGTCATATTCCGGGCCGCGGCTCACCACGACTGTGTATTTCCCAGGGCGGGCATCTAGCGAAATTCTACCCTGAGCATCTCCGTAAACTGTGTCTTCAAGGAATTTGCGGGTGCTGGGGTCTGCAGCCGTGTCAGCGACAAGGTCTGCGGGCTTCCATGACTCGCCTGCGCGTAGGTCATAAAGGAAGTCACGGTATTCAGTATTGGGCACAAAATCATGAACCCCGACCAGAGAGAGCTTCGCGGGAAGGGCGAGCCCGCTTGGGTCGGTGACTCGAACCTCAACATGGCCTGCCGATTTGGCGATCAAGTTGATGAATGGTGCTCCCTCGGAGCCAACCTCGACGAAGCTCAAAGCCCCGAGAGGTCGCCCGTGTTCCTTGGCCTGGAAACAGTATTTGCCTTCGGCCAAGTTAAGGTCGAAAAAACCGTCGGCGTTCGTGAACACCTGACTCACAATTGTGGCATTTGCACAGGACGAGTCATCGGCGCTGTAGATTAACGCGTCGGCCAGAGCACCGAGAGGCTGATGGGTGACCTCGTCGAAGATTCGCCCCTGAATCTTAGGCGCCTTGATTCCGCGAATCTTGTACAACTCCTCGTAAATGCTGGCGACATCGCCATCACCGATGATGAAGTAGTTCGTAAACGTGTAGGAATTGGGCAAGGCGGTGCGGTCGGCTTCGCACTGAGTCTTTTGCGTCGGCGTCAATGTGTCCGCACACACGATGGGAGCCAATCGTTCGGGAACTTCCGAGGTGAAGACGCCGCCAAATCCGCTCGCGTAGAAAAGGAACAACATGTCGTCGTCCTTTGCTCGTCCGTCGTAGAGATTGTCTTTGTCCCGTTGGAACACAAAATTGTTTTCCGGGTCCACGACGGTGGCGAATCCGTAGTTGATGCCAAGCTTGGTCGACGAAGCCACGATATTGGTCAGTAACCCCGGAAATCCAGGAAGCGGAACGGCCGTCTTATACGCGTCATCGAGGCCAAACCGCAGATCGTATCCCACGCCCGGAATGAAGATGCTGCTCAGCGCGCCAAATCCAAGAACATGCCCAGTCGGGATGCGAAATCCGTTGAGATCAAGTCCGAGAAAACCTGAAAGCAGCCCTGTGATGGCCGACGATGGGAACTCGAGCGTTTTTGTCGAGATATTCGTGAGAGAGCTTTCAATTCGAACGTGGCGCGCACCCGGCGCCAAGATGTAGCGGGTCGCAAACTCAATCTGTGGTTCACCATTGGAATTCGCTGGCACGCCCCCAACAAGGTCTGGATACTTCACGTCATAGCTGTTCACCATGATTTGGTTCAGGTAGCGCAACATGGTGATGAACTCACCGCCACGGCCCTTTACCTCGACGATCGCGTCCTTTCCGTCCTTTCCGTCGTTGATGACGGTGATGGCTTCAGGCGCCATCATCTCCAAGAAAAAGACGGGGAAGAGCTCTCCGAACGTGTCTCGACCCGAACCTCCAAGGCCGTTGCCAGCGTTGTCAAAACGCCGCAAGTCAGCATCGATGAGCGAGCCACCAAATAAGCCCGATCCGCGGTTGAAAGTGAGGTCCTGAACAACGATTCGAACCTGGTCGTTTTCAAGCAGGTAGTCGCCCACCTCGCCCAGAGCCGTAGGTCCGCCCACAAGTTGCGTTCGGTCGTTGACGCGCTGTGCGTTGGAGCGGGCGTCGTTTTTTGAATCGCATGACCCAAGGGCCAGTAGGGCGCCAAAGGAGAGTGCTACCAGGCATGCATTCTTTAGGACTTTCATTTTCTCACCACGACAGCTGAAGCATCGCATCAAAGCGGTTGTTATCGAGTGCCACAGCCTCTCCCTCAGCCGTGATGGTGTAGTTTACCATTACTCGGATCGGGTATCGAGGATTGTAGTTCAGGCCGAGTGTGTAGAAGGTCCGCTCGTCGGCATCGAATAAAAGGTCGCTCGTTTGTCCGGTTGTCGAAGACGAGGGATCGAGGAATGCGTAGCGAAAGGTTGGCTGGAACCCGAAGAAGGGCTCCTGATAGGCGATCGAGGCCTGATAGGCCATCGCTGTGACCTCAGGCTCAATCGCGAGACCGTTATACGTGTAGGTCGTCTGCGTCATGCTGCCGAGCACCATGACGCCAGCGGCCTTGAGCGTCAGATCAGCCGTCCAGCCGAACACATCGCGCTCGATTTGGTCCGCGGCTTCTGGCTGCAGGGTCTCTGAATTCAGATATCCAGCGCCGCCGACGCTCACCAACTCGTCAAAATGCGCTTCGAGACGTCCATAATAAGCCAGTTTCGAATTATCGTTTTGGCTCAGGAGCGCGCTGCTGCCGTTGGTCGCGGCGACGGCGTAACGGACACCGAAGCCGTCCTTCTGATTGAAGAAGATCGTGTCCGAGTCAATCATTACGCCAGCTTCGCGGTCTCGCGAAAGGCCGTCGACGTTGAAGCCATCGGTGCCTTTGACTCCTTGATTGCCCACTGAATTGTCGACGAAAAGTTGGTCGGCGCGCGAATACTGCTCTTCGGCATCAAAGGGCGGTTTGAATTGCCCTGCCGTGATGCGAAGCTGTGGAATTGGCTTCCACCACAAGAGCGCGTCTTTTAGTCGAGTTTCGATCTCGGCGACCGGGCGGGTCGCATCCGAGACATTTCGATCCACGGCTCCATCGATCTGGAACCGAAATCCCAGCGATTTGCGCATGTCGCCGTCCAGCGTCAACCGCGCATTTGCCAACATGAACCCATCGTTTCTACCGTAGATGTCCGTGTCTGGGTCGTCTTGGACGGAGCTGAACACGGTTCGGATATATCCGCCGACCTTCAGACGCCATTGGTAGCGTTTCTCGAATTCTTCGAGATTCGAGTTCCACGTGTCCGACACGTCGTTGGTTTGTGACGTTTCTAGAGTTGGGTTGGGCAGGGCGGGCACGAGGTCAGCAGCGGTCGCTTTGACCTCAGCCTTCGTCATGACCTCAGGTTGAGCGTACTCGACAGGCGCAGGCGCTTCTTTCACAGGCGCAGGCGCTTCTTTCGGAGTCTCCGCGATAACGGCTTCCGGTTGGACTGGAGCTGGAGACTTGGGTTCTGCGTCCTGAGCGTTTGCACTTCCGGCGAGCGAAAGAATGGCGAAGGAAGCGAGCGCTTGGTGTCGGATGCGCGTCATCGTCGGACCTCTTGGGGCATGTTGAACATGCCAAGCGGTATACACGAGAGCACTAGCGCCGAAAAGCAGCGACGAATTTAGGGGAAAAAAAAGCTCAGCCTCAAAGTGGCCAGCACACACTCTGTTACACAGCCCGCTGCTCCCTCCCGGGCCTGACGGAGTACCGTGTCAGCAGTCGCGCTGGCCACTTTGAGGCCGAGCAATTCAAACGGAGAGGGAGGGATTCGAACCCTCGATACGGTGTGACCCGTATACACGGATTCCAGCCGTGCGCCTTCAGCCACTCGGCCACCTCCCCGCATAACCCCTCACGGAGTCAAATACCTGATAACCGCTGCGGGGCAGGTCATCATTCAAGGAGGAAGTGGGATTCGAACCCACGTTACGGTTGCCCGTAAATCTGATTTCGAATCAGACGCCTTCGACCACTCGGCCATCCCTCCGTTACCGAGGTTTCTTGACTCGACCCTCACGGATGGAGCGGAAAAACTCGGTCAACGCTTGTCCACATCGATCTCCGAGGATTCCCTCGACAACTTCGACGCGGTGGTTCAAACGCTCATCTTCTAAAAGTTGATAAAGCGAACGAACCGCACCGGCTTTTGGGTCACGGGCGCCAAAAACGACACGTTCCAACCTGGCGTTGACCATGGTGCCTGCACACATAGGGCAGGGCTCCAAAGTCACATAGGTGGTGCAATCCACCAGTCGCCAACTATTCAGTGTCGCGGCTGCATCCCGCATGGCCAGGAGTTCTGCGTGAGCGGTGGGGTCTTGCGACGTTTCTCGTCGATTAAAACCCCGGCCAATCACTACTCCTTCGTGGACCACCACAGCGCCGACAGGAACTTCTCCGATCTCTGCTGCTTTTTGTGCTTCTTGGAGCGCGAGCTCCATGAAGCTGTGGTCTTCGTCGGCCATGACACGCCGGTCAAAAAAACAACCACCTAGATGGTTAAAATGCACTCGGGAGGGCTCGAACCTCCAACCTACGGTTCCGTAGACCGTTGCTCTATCCAATTGAGCTACGAGTGCGGGCTGCGCTATGTA
>CAYMYJ010000038.1:0-58437 GCA_964394615.1 uncultured Bradymonadales bacterium
GCCACCGTTTCTGTCGCTTCAGAGCACGCGGCAGCCCCGAGAAAGAAGATAGCCAGCACCAGCTTCATTGACGGGTCATCTTCGTCCACGCGAATCCGCCACAGCCTTCGCCGTCGAGGTCGCTTGAATCCGCGACTTCTGTTGAATCGAGGGCCTCGTCCACCGAATCGAGGGCAAAATCGACGATGCAGTAATAGAACTGGTCGGCGTCGATTTCGGTCCACTCGACCAGCGAGTAGGTGTCTGGGGCAAATTCGGCATCGAGGGGGCTGAGCAAGACGGCGAAGTTGTCGTCGTTGCCGAAGAGTTCGATCGTGGACGTGTCGAAGCCGTTGTTCCAGGTGGTCGCGGTGATGATTTCGGCGGAACCAAACGAATTGTCCCAGGTCCCCACAAGCTCGATGTCGAGGTTGGTTCCGTTATTTGTGCCGTTATTGGTGGCTACGTTGTTGGTGCCGCTATTCGTCGCGTTATTCGTCGCGCTATTCGTCGCGTTATTCGTCGCGGCGTTATTGGTGGCGTTGTTTGTCGAGTTGTTTGTGGTGTCTTTGGTGTCGTCGCCACAGGCAACAAGTCCAAGAGATCCGACGGCAAGAAAAAGCAGTGCTCGGTTACGGAACATGATGTTCTCCGCAAATGTCCGAGCGAAAGGAGAGTGAATTCGAAGCAGGAATGCGTCCGAGTCCCCCTCGCTTCCGACCCGAAGCGATTAGGTGCGTACGTTTCGAGGCAATATCCTGGCTCACGGGTCATCCTCGCCTGACACCTTCCCGGTTTCCCAGTGGTTCTTGTCAGGTTCGTCGCCGCCTACAGTTGCGGGGGCAGCGTTGGCTTCAACCAACTTCCTGCCTCGATACGTTTCATTTTCAAAGTGTCCCGACTTGGGACGAGCGTGAACTACCACCGCGCGGAATTCTTCGTCAAGCTCCCGCGTGACGTTCGAAGGACCTCGGTGATATGAGTGCCGCCTTGGAGGTCATTATGCCGCGTGTACTCGTACTTCATACCGGTGGGACGTTAGGAATGAAGGGCACGCCCTTGGAGCCCGACGTCTTTGCTTCGAAACTTCAGGACTCGGTTCCCGAGCTCGCTCAGATTGCCGACCTCGACACTCAAATCGTGGCAAATCTGGATTCCAGCGACGTCGGCCCCGAGCTTTGGACTGACCTCGCGACCAGGATCGAAGCGGCCTACGACGATTACGATGGTTTTGTGGTCGTCCACGGGACCGACACGATGTCGTACACGGCGAGCGCTCTGAGCTTCGCGTTGGAGGATATCGGGAAACCGGTAATTTTGACGGGAGCGCAGCGTCCCCTGACCGCATTGCGCACGGATGCGCGCAGGAATCTCGCCGATGCGGTTGAGCTTGCGACGCGTAACATCCCTGAAGTGGCCATCTGTTTCGACGGATTGTTGTTGCGGGGGTGTCGAACGACAAAGGGAAGCGCCCGGGATTACCGCGGTTTTTTGAGCCCTGATTGTCCGCCCCTTGCGACGCTTGGTGTGGACGTGACTTTTGGCCCGCATATCCGTCACACCACACGGCCGTTGAAGGTTGATTCTCGCTTTGATCCCCATGTGCTTCTGGTGCCAATCACACCCGGAATCGAGCCGTCGATGCTCCGAGGGCTTTTTGAACTTGAGCATCTAAAGGGCGCAGTGGTTGTGGCTTTTGGGACTGGAACCGTGCCGACAAGTGTTCGACCGCTTGCCCCCGTCATTGCCGAGGGTGTGGCCCACGGTCTGGACATCGTGGTGATCACGACGTCGTCTGGGCGTGTTGACTTTGGGCTCTATAAGAACAGCAAGCCGCTCGAAGATAGTGGCGCGATTCCAGGTGGCGAAATGCGCGTGGAATCGGCAATGACGAAGCTGATGCACGCCATCGCCGCGTACGACGACCCCTTTGAGCGTCGTAAGTACCTGATGCGGGATATTGCCGGTGAAATGGTGACCTAGGCGGGGGCGAACAGGCCGGGATGCCTTTAGTTCCTGTCGCTTCGTCGCCGAAAAATGAGTCCCACAAACCAAAGCCCCATGAACCCAAACAGGTTGGGATCGCCCGTGGTACAGGCCAATTGGCCGACACCGACGATGTGATTGGGGTTTTGCTGACCGATGACGAAGACGTCGGCTGCTCGTTCGTCGGTGCAGCCGTCAAAGAGCCCGGTATCTGGGTTGTAGCGGTCACAGATCACCGATTGGGCGCACACGTCGCCGATGCCGTCGACGTCGCTATCAAGTTGGTCAAGATTCGCGATGGTCGGGCAGTTGTCGAAACGGTCATCGATCGAGTCGTTGTCATCGTCCGGGTCACAAACGTCGCCTTTGCCGTCACCATCGCGGTCTTGTTGCTCGGAATTCGGAGTGGCAGGGCAGTTGTCGGAGCCGTCCAACACGGCATCGCCGTCGGCATCGTCGTCACAGATGTCGCCGTGGCCGTCGCCGTCCTCGTCGGCCTGGCTGGGATTTGCGACCGCGGGGCAGTTGTCGTTGGCGTTGGCCACGCCATCGGAGTCAACGTCGTCCTGGGAAATCTCGGAGACGCCAGCGGTGACCCAGATATGAGGGGGGTACGAGCCGACCTCGGCTGCGATTGCGCCTTGTTCGCGAAGCCAATCGCTCCATTCGAAGACCGAGGAGTACACCGAACCGGCGCATCCAGCGGGGCCTCTTGAGAGTGCGCCGAGTACGCGACCTTTGGTGTCGAGCGGGGCTCCGCCCGAGTCTCCCTGGCAGGTTCCGTCGCTTCCTTCGAATTCTGTTGCGGCGACCTGCGCATCGAAGGAGCACAGCTCACCGTGACATTGCACGGTTCTTCCGGCCAGACTGCGACGTGTGCCTGCACCTGTATCATCGCCAATATGGCCGTAACCGACGGCAGTGTACGACTCGCCGGCAACTGGCACCGAATCGATACGTGGGATGATGGGGGTGGCGTCGCTGGATGGGATATTGGCGTTCAAAACCAGGAGGGCGATATCGAATCCGCAGGTGTCGTTGCCGCCAGGAGGCGTCAGGATTTGAGAAACCCGAAAGTAGTCGCTCGGGTTGTCGGTCATCTGGGTTCGAGTGGTCACGTACATGGCCGACGCATCGTGTTTTGTGCCAAAAGGTGTGCTGCCACAATTCACGAATTCTGAGGCCAGTTCAGCGACACAATGTTGAGCGGTGAGCACGAGGTTCGGTGCGATCAGAGTGCCGGAGCAGATGGCGCTGCCACCCTGTAATTGAGCCAGAATTCCCACGACGGCCGTCTGGTTATTCTCGACCTGACCACCCTTGATCTCTTGTCGGGTCGTTGCGTATTGGACCTCGTCGTCGGGCATACAACCCGTAAAAATGAGGACCAATATGAGGATGAACGATTTCATGCTGTTGTAGAAAAGCAACGATCATGCCACGTCGGATTACATGGGCCTACATCGATTTTCGTGGGTATTTGGGCCAAAACCGGGGTCTTGACGCCTCATGCGTCGCTGCATGACCCCGTCCTCTGGACCTCAGGCACGGATATATTCGAGCACGTCGAACCAGGCGTCGAGGATGCGTGTTGGTGAGGTGGATCGCACAGACGCGTAGACTTCCACCTGAGGTGCCAGGCGCCGAATCAAAATGACTTCGCTGGTCCTTGGGTTCTGGAAAGCCGCCCCTTCGTTGGTGTGCCAGGAGATGGGTTCCAGGCCAAATGCCATGAGTTGTTCTTCGAGTAGGGTTTGGACCGCGGCGTATGCATCTTGCGCGATTCGGTTCCCGTTGCGACCCATCTGGGCGTACAGGTCAAGCAAACAACCCCACATCAAGGACCCGAATTTGGTGGTCAGATGAGCTTCACGCCGTTCGAACACACCACGCAAAAAGATGGCTTCCTCGCAGACCTTGAACGCGCCGTCCGAGTGCATTCGTTGTCGCGCCAGCACAATGTCCTGCCGTGACGTTTCGACCAATATGCCGTGGTCGAGTGCACAGTCTAAGTCTGGCAAGGTGTGCTCAGGAATCAGCCCGGTCATGCCTGGTCGGGCGAGCAGGTCCAACGCGTCGAGCGCACAAAGCCGAATGGCTGCGATGGTTTTGGCGCTGACGTCGGTGTGTGGGAAACGACCCGCCGCGATCGCCAGAATCGTATCGATCGATGAGATGCGACAACGTACGTCACCGCGATTGACGACTCGTTCGTGGACTTCGTCCAGGGCGACGACGAGGTGGTCCAGAAGCATCGAGAGTCGTCTGGGGTCCTCGCTCGTGCCGCAGAGGGCGATCAACGCGTTGACGCACATCGAAACATCGATCGCGGCTCGGACCCAGAAACGAAAGAGCCCATCGGTTATCGCGCGATTATTGAAGAAGTCGTCCGATGAGATGTATTTGATGACCTGCGAAGGAGTCGCGTCGGTGCGCAAGAGCGCCATGGCTCCCGGTTCAAGCAACCACAGCTGACTATGAGAACCTTGATTGTCGGGGGCTTGGACGGTGATGCTTCCGCATACCTTACACACGTAAAAGACGTGTTCCTCTCCGTCAGGCAACCAGGGCGGTGGTCTAACGGAGGTGTGTTGTGCGAGCGGTTGATACACGCACGCTTGGCATCGGCGGTGGCTGACCATGGGCCATTCTACCACCAACTCGTCCCCTGAGGGTAATTACTGAGCTTTGGACATCTTGAGGCTGATCTTCATCAACACTTCTTCTTTGATGAGGTCGTCTGGCTTGCCAGCATAGACGATGCCGAAGTCGGACCGTTTGAGCGTGAATTCGCTGATTGCCATGGCGGTGTCGCCTTCAGCCTTAACGATCGCTGGGAACGTGATGGTCTTGGTGATTTCACGGATCGTCATGTCGCCTGTGATGTCGTGTGTTTTTCCTTCGCCTGGCGCTTCGACGATCTTTGTCGAAACAAACGAGGCTTTAGGAAATTTTTCGACGTCAAAGAAGTCTGGTGACCGGAGGTGAGTCGTGAGTTTTTCGGTGTCGGTGAAGATCGAAGTGGTGTCGACTTCGAATTCAGTCTTGGCGAGCTTGCCGTCAGCGCTCAGAAATCCCTTGCCCGTAAACGTCTTGAATCCACCGGTATGGTCGCCAGTAACTTTGGCTCCCACAAATCCGATCGACGAGCCGTCGGCCACGAGCGCGAGTTCCTTGAGTTCTTCTGCTGGAGCCTGAGCGGCGGTCTGCGCTGCAGTCTGAGTCGCAGTTTGGGTGACAGGTTCGGTGACCGTTGCGGCAGGTTTATTGTCGATTTCGCTTTTGCAGCCTGCTGAGATCAAAAGTGCGGCGGCAATCAGTAACATTTGGTTTTTCATCAGAAATCCTTGGTTTGTTTCTCAATGGGGCGTTGGATGCACTGTCGAGCCGATTGTTTCAAGATAAATCGACGAAAATATTTCGGCGCGGCCTTGAAACAATCCTAAAGTGGGTGCATCACAACCTGTGACCCTCGAATATTGGAGATGGCATGGCAAATATTACAATCGGCGGAAACCCTATTCACACCAACGGTGCACTTCCAGCCGTCGGGAGCACTGCACCCTCGTTTGAGTTAGTGAACGTCTCGCTCGAAAACGTGAAGTTGGCGTCCATTCCTGGTCGGAAAATCCTGAATATCTTCCCAAGTGTCGGGACAGGGATCTGCGCGACATCGGTGCGCAAGTTCAACGAGGAAGCGACAAAGCTTGATGGCGTGACGGTGCTGTGCATTTCACATGACCTTCCGTTTGCGGCCAAAGAATTCTGCGGGGCAGAGGGCCTCGAGAAAGTTGTGATGTTGTCGGGTTTTCGCAGCAAATTTGCCGTGGATTACGGTGTGCTGCTTGAAGACGGTCCCTTCCAGGGATTGATGGCTCGCGCCGTGCTCGTCCTCGACGAAAATAACGTCGTGGTTTACGGCGAGCTCGTCCCTGAGATTGCTCAAGAGCCGAACTACGCAGCTGCTTTGGCCGCTCTTTCCTGAAGCGCCGGCCCATGATTCAGAGGCCCGAGAAGAAGCCAAATTGAAGCGCAAGGCCGATGTGAGCGTAGCTTGCTTCAGTCGAGTTATCGTTGTCTGGCGAGACTCTCATTAGGTTTAGGAAGGGGCCGAACTCCATGCTCATGTTGTTCGAAAGCTGAAAGGAGTAGGCCAACAACCCGCCGATCATCGCGCCGTTATCGGTAAAATCGTTGACGAATGGGCCGAGTCTTGTGTCTCCGCCGCCGCTGACAAACCCCAGATACGCCTGAAGCACAAACGCGTCGGTCATTCCGCGCGCCATGATTCCGAACGTGTTGTGGTGCAGGTCGACTTCGAGGTCGAGGGCGGAATCGTCCTCGTGCGGGCCGCTCGCCATGTAGTTGTAGAAGAGCCCAACCGAAAATGACGGCATCAAATCGACCAATCCGGCGAGTTGCAGGCCAAAACCTGGCCCGGGGCCATATGCGTCGGTTGAGTCGTCGAGGGTGAAGCCTGCGAGTCCGGCCTGGAGCTGACCTTGAAGTCTGATCGTCGCGGCTTCGGCGCTGGTCGAAATCAAAAGCAACACGGAAAGGATCAGGTACCGAATCATGGAGCCTCCGTGAGTACGCGATAGCCTTCCACAAAACCCGAAGCGCGGTCATTTCCACAAGATGGAACGTAGACTCGGTCTTCCACGACGAGCGGTTTGGTGAATCGATTGCCGGGGCCGGCCATTTGCAGGTCTTCGACCATTTTTCCGTCCCAAGTTCGCACGCCCACAAGACGGCCAGGGCCTTGGCGTTTGGCTTCGACGACCCATGCGACGTCGAGGCCTGCTGCCACATTTTGGATGGTGGCTCGTGAGGAATGCTCACGGAAACGTGTCACCGACTCTGGGGTCGAGAAATTTGGTGTTTGCCACAGGACTTTCAATTTTGCCTGAGGGCCATCGATAAGCTCAAGCGCGACGATGCCGGCAGGATGGGATTTATCGGGCATGAACGTGGGGATAATCAGGACAGGTTTTCCGTTCACCGTCGTGAGTTCCGGTTGGTTGACGATCATCCCGGCCCAATCCCATCGACAGGTATCGTCGGGCGTTCCACAAACGGCGACCAATTGCAGCCGGTCGTGCATGATTCCGAGCTCGTCGGCGTCGACCAAATACACAGCGCCGTCTTTGGTTGGGTAGGCTAGCAGTCGGCCGGCCTGGGGCAATTCAACGAGGGTCGGCGTGCTGCCGCCTACATAATCTAGTTTTCCCCAGCATTCGAACATCGTCAGGCCATCGCAGACGCCCGATTCAGGTCTTAGCGGGCCGTCGGCGTCCTCCTGGCGAGGAATGAAGAGGTTGGTGCAGGACTCGACACACGCGGTGGCTGGTGCGTTTGAGTCGAAGTCAGCGCAGGCGGTGGCATCGCAATCAGGCGAAAACGCCAGCCCTGGCGAAACACGCATCAGGGTGTTTGCGAAGTCGTTTCGGGCCAGGTCGAGCTGTCCGTTGCCGGGTGCCAGAATGATCTCGTAACTGTCGGTCGTGGGCACAATCAAGGGGCCGGACGGCTGCCAAAGACCGCCGCCGCAGCGGCGCATTCGTGAGCCCGAGACGCCGCTCTGTCCACAGTCGGATTCCGGCGTGGTCACTAGCTTTCCTGTGATTGCGTCGCCCCCAGCACCCCAGGCGTCGAGGTCGATTTCGAAGGCAAACCCGTGCCAGGGTTGGATGTCGCGCACGTTGCCAAAGGTCACGTAGGCATGGCCGTACATTTCGCCGGCTACCTTCGCGATGACGACTTGTGCCCGCGCCAAGGCATTGCTGGGCAGGAATGGGACGACCCCGCCGCCGGTGGCTTCAAAAGAACCGGTCAATTCGATCGTTGGGAATGCGGGGTCAAGGGCCTGTGTCTTCAAGTCGACGACGGCTACGCGATGTCGAAGCCGTTCGGGCTGGGCGTCGCTGGCCGCCGCACTGTCGGTGGCGTAATAGGCCACAACCAGTTTTTCTGCGGTGATTTCAGGGGTGCCAATGATGACCGCGACTTCGCCTTCGGGAGCCGGCATCTCGACTCGCCAAATTTCCTGTCCTGATATCGGGTCGAGCGCGACGATGAACGGGCCCACGGCCTGCAAAATCTGCTCGGTCGCGTCGTTTTTGTATAAAATTGGGGAGGCGTAGAGGCAGCTTTCGAAAGTCGTTCCTGGCGCGGAATCACTGGGAAACATGAGTTCGGCTCGGACCTCCGTCGCGGGATCGCCAACATCGGGAGCATCAAGGTCGGTCGCTACGCCGGTGTCGGCATAGGGCAGAATCGGTGTGTCGTTCTTGGAGTCGTCACAGGCCGATAGGCTGGCGAAGAATACAAAGATCAGCGGCCATTTCATTGAGCATCCTCGTCTGCGATCGCCAGCAATTTGAGGGCTCCAGATGTGGGGCTTAATGTGCCGGTGACCACCTGTCGTTCAATTTCGTCCAGATCGTTGGCTGTGCGGTCTCGAAAGCGCGCCATCCATTCCTGTTCGACGATATCCCAGAGCCAGTGTTTTTGTTGCTGATGCCGTCGTTGCTGAAAAATGCCGGTCTTTTGAGCATTTTTTCGGTGTTCTAAAATTGTGTTCCAGACCTCGTTGACTCCGTCGCCTTCGGTGGCGGAGCAGGTCAAAACCGGCGGAGTCCATTCGGCGTCACGAGGGGAAAATAAATGGATCGCATTCTTGTAGGCGCGTCGCGCTTGATCCGCAGGCAATTTGTTGTCGCCGTCGGCTTTGTTGATGGCCATGATATCGGCGACTTCCAAGATGCCTTTTTTGATGCCCTGGAGTTCGTCGCCTGCGCCGCTCAACATTAAGACAAGGAAGGTGTCGACCATATCGGCGACACGTGTTTCGGACTGTCCGACGCCGACCGTCTCAACAAGGATCACGTCAAAGCCTGCGGCCTCGCATAGGAGCATGGTTTCGCGAGTTTTGCGGTGTACGCCGCCCAACGAGCCTTGCGAGGGCGAGGGGCGAATGAAGGCGTTTTGGTGCGTCGAAAGACGCGCCATGCGGGTCTTATCGCCCAGAATGCTTCCGCCACGCAGGCGGCTGGTGGGGTCGATGGCCAGCACAGCGACATTCTTGCCGCCTTCGACCAGCGACATTCCCAGAGTCTCGATGAAGGTGCTTTTGCCGACACCTGGGACACCTGTGATGCCCACCCGAAGCGCTGCACCTGTGCGAGGCATCAAAGCGTCGAGCACCTGCTGCGCCAGAAGTTGATGGTCACGCCGATTCGACTCCACCAGCGTGATGGCTCGCGCAAGGATCGTGCGGTCGTTTTGAATCACGCCGTCGATATACTCTTGAACCGAAAGTTCGCGGCGATTCAATCCTTGCCCCCAAAACCAAGTCGGGTGTCGAGCACGTCCAGCAGTTCGATGGCTGCCTCGGCAATCACGGTGCCGGGACCAAAGATGGCCGATGCGCCAGCCTTCAACAGTGGCTCATAATCATCCGGAGGAATCACGCCTCCCACGACGATCAAAATGTCTGCTCTGCCGAGCTTTTCTAAGGCATCGCGGAGTTTTGGCACCAGGGTCATATGCCCGGCAGCCAGCGAACTCACGCCGACGATATGGACGTCGTTTTCGACCGCCTGTCGTGCGGTTTCTTCCGGGGTCTGAAAGAGAGGACCGATATCGACGTCAAAACCGATATCGGCAAACGCGGTGGCGATGACCTTTTGCCCGCGGTCGTGGCCGTCCTGCCCCATTTTTGCGACAAGGATTCGAGGACGTCGCCCTTCGTGGCGTTCAAATCTTTCGATGCGGGCTTGGATCGTGCTCATTTTAGATTCGCTCACGCCACCTTCTCCTCGGTAGACGCCCGACACCGCGTTGGTGGGCGCAGTGTGTCGGCCAAAGACGGCTTCAAGCGCGTCGCTGATTTCGCCTACGGTTGCTTTGGCTCGTGCCGCATGAACCGCCAAGTCCAGCAGGTTCCCTTCGCCACTCGCCGCGCATTTCGTCAGGGCTTCGAGGCTTGCTTTTAGGGCCTCATCATCGCGTTCGGCACGCAGCGCTTCAAGTCTGGCGATTTGAGCCCCGCGGACCGCGGCGTTGTCCACTTTTAGAATCGGGATTTTTTCATTTTTGGGTGGGTCAAAATGATTAATTCCGATGATTTTTTGCCGTTTCGAATCGATTCTGGCCTGTGTTCTGGCCGCCGCTTCTTCGATGCGAAGCTTAGGAACACCGGATTCGATGGCCTTGGCCATTCCGCCGAGTTCTTCGATCTCCTGCATATGTTCCCACGCACGTTCCATCAGGTCGTTCGTCAGTTTTTCGACGTAGAAACTCCCGCCCCAAGGGTCGATTTCAAGCGTCGATCCTGTTTCGTGTTGCAGCAGCAACTGGGTATTTCTGGCGATTCGCGCCGAAAAATCCGTGGGCAAAGCTAACGCTTCGTCCAGCGAGTTCGTGTGCAGGGACTGGGTGTGCCCATGAACGGCTGCCATGGCTTCAACGCAGGTGCGCGTGACATTATTATAAACGTCTTGAGCGGTGAGGCTCCAACCGCTGGTTTGGCAATGGGTTCGAAGCGCCAAGGATTTTGGATTGGTCGCATTAAAATCGCCGACCAATTTAGCCCATAAAGTCCGCGCGGCGCGAAGCTTAGCGACCTCCATGAAATAGTCCATGCCGATCGCAAAAAAGAAGGATAAACGCGGTGCAAATTCGTCGATCTTTAGACCGACATCAAGGCCCGCTCGGATGTATTCTACGCCGTCTGCGAGGGTGTAGGCGAGCTCGAGGTCGGCGGTCGCGCCGGCCTCTTGCATGTGGTAGCCGGAAATAGAAATTGAATTAAATTTGGGCATATTTTTGGCTGTATAATCAAAAATATCCGCAATGATTCGCATCGAAGGTTTGGGGGGATAAATATACGTATTGCGAACCATGAACTCTTTCAGAACGTCGTTTTGAATCGTTCCACTCAATTGTTCAGGCGATACGCCTTGTTCCTCGGCGGCGATGATGAAAAGCGCCATGATGGGCAGGACAGCCCCATTCATGGTCATCGAAACGCTCATTTGGTCCAGAGGAATGCGGTCAAAAAGAATGCGCATATCCTTGATGGAGTCGATGGCCACACCCGCCATGCCTACGTCTCCAGCCACTCGCGGGTGATCGGAGTCGTATCCACGATGTGTGGCGAGGTCGAAGGCGATGCTCAAACCGCGTTGGCCCTGGGCAAGGTTTCGTCGGTAAAAGGCGTTGCTTTGTTCGGCGGTCGAAAACCCTGCGTATTGGCGCACGGTCCAAGGCCGCGTCACAAACATCGTGGAGTAGGGCCCTCTGGTGTAGGGCGGGATGCCTGGCAAAGACCCCAAATGTTGGATCGATTTGATGTCCAGACTTCCGTACGTCTTTTTGACGTCGATGCCCTCGGGAGTAGGCGTAGTCGTGGCTTCGGCAGCGGAAGGTGCGGCCGGAGCAAGGGTATCGTAAGCCACATTCAAAAAACGACTCATGACCGGCCCTCCACCAATGATTCGAGTACCGCCAGGACGTCGGCACCCATAAACACAAAATTACTTACGCCGGCTGCGCTCCACGTATCTTGAAGGTCTCCCGGACGTCCAGCGACCACGACAGTCTTGCCTGCCAACGACTTGGCTTCTGCAATTCCAAGCGATGCGTAGTCGTCATCGTGTCCGCAGATGAAGACGACGTCAGGCGATTTATCCTGAGCGGTATCAACGACTGTAAATCCACCGGCGCGAAGCAAGCGGTCGACGTATTCTCGGCGGGCCTTGTGTCGTTTGGGCTCACCAAGGCTGGAGATCCCGACCTTCACGCCTTGAGCACGGCGGGCAACTTGTTCCCATTCATCAGCGTCAAAGGGGATTTCGGAAGGATGACCTGATGGTCCGAACGCTCGAGCCGGCTGAATTTGTAGGGAATCGACAAAGTCGTTCACTCCGACCAGCACGGCCTTTCGAGTACGCAAGTCCTTGACCCTGGCCGCCCGCGCTGCATCGATTTTGGGTCGAATCAGGTCCGTAAAACCAAGCGCCAGACCTTGTTTTGCCTCAAGCCCAAGGACCAATTCCCAGGTGGCTTTGGCGAAACTCTGCGTGAGTGCATCGATGTAGCCAGATCCGCCGGCCGCATCGAAGGTACGCAGCAGGTGAGCTTCTTTGGACAGGACATGCGGGATATTGAGTGCGATTCGAAAACCATCGCTGGTGGTTTCGCATCGCCAGTCATGAGGCAGGCAGGTCAACGTGTCGACTCCTGCGACCAGACCTGCAAAGGCCGCACAGCCCGTTCGCAGTAGATTGGTGTGTGCGTCGTAGAGGCTGAAGGTTCGTGCCGAGGTCACGCCGTGGACATGCAGTTTCAGTGGCTGCCCCCACCATGTCTGGATTCGTCCAAAGACGTCCGCCAAGGCTCGTCGTTTGGCAATCGACTCAAAGACCATCGGGGTCATGGCGAGCGTCACGTTGAATTCTGTCGCTCCGTTGCGCGCCGCATCTAAAATGCCGCCGACCAAAATCGCGAGTTCGACGACAGAATCTGCGCCGCGTTGTTCCCATGCAGCACCGTCGACATTGGCTACGCCTGCGACATCGGCACTGAACACGACGCTGGCCCAGCCAATCTTATCGTCGAGTGCCTTGGCGCTTGCGGCATCTGTGTGAATGCGCACCGTATCGTCGTTTTTGAACCCTGCGGCCAAAATCTGACTTACGGTCCATTCAGGCCCGATGAAAAACGAGTCTGCCCGCTCGCGAGCCAGCTCCAGGGAGTCTCCGACCCGAAGCGGCGCCACGAACGACGCCGTACCATCGATGGATGGGCTGGGCTGTTCCGATGCGCCGTAAATGGGCTCAAAAACTTGTCCCGCCAGCGTATGTTGTAAGGTGTCGAGAGGTTTTCCAGCCAACGTCTTGGCAACGAGGTTCTGCCACGTTGAGAGATCGGGGCGAGGAAAGTCGATTTCTAGCTTTTGCGCTGTCATTTGGGCCCTTGTGCGACTTCGCTGGTTGTACGGCGTTGCGCGGCCGACTTCAACCCCCACGAATCTCGGAAATGAGCGACGTCAGAATTTCGCCGGCGTTTCCTCGGAGCACCATGTTAAAACTCGACGAGAGTGGAGTTGGATCACGGTTAATCTCCGCCGTGAATGCGCCGTTTTGTCGGGCGACCTCGGACCATGCCGCCGCTGGATACACGATGCCGCTGGTGCCGATCGCGATGAAGAGATCCGCACGGGCCAATTCGAGTTCGACCCGCTCGACCGCGAGCTCTGGCAAATTTTCGCCGAACCAGACCACGCCGGGTCGTAAGAGCCCACCGTCTGGGGCGTTGGCTGGATAGGTTCGAAACGGAATAGGTAGGTCTTCGACCTCTTGATTTGATCGAGTCGACCGCCATTTAAGCAACGAACCGTGGACCTCTACGACGTCCTTTGATCCAGCCCGCTGGTGCAGTCCGTCGACGTTCTGAGTCAGAATCACAAACGTCGATGCATGTTCGTGGCACCAGGCTTCCACCTCGACCAACGCACGATGTGCGTCATTGGGCTGGCACGCGAGTACCTTCTGCCGTCTTTCGTCGTACCAGCGCGTCACGAGGGCTGGATCGCGCCGGAACGCTTCAGGGGTGGCCAGAAGTTCTGGGTCATATTTGGACCAATAACCCTCTAAGGCGTCCCTAAATGTTGGGATGCCACTTTCTGCCGAGACCCCTGCGCCTCCGAGCACAACTACGTGTTTTGCGTTTCGTAGAGCCTTCGCCAGTGCTTCGATCTCTTTCATCGGGTTCCTCGTATCGGTTGGGCTCTAGGACGCAACGGGTGTTGCAACGTTCTGAGAGGGATGACCAGCTAAACTATATCGTGGCAATTCGGGAAACCAAGGTCCTGTTTGGAATTTTGCGAGAAATCCGAGCCTCAATTGGCGTGGGCATAGGAGTTGCTATTTATGTCCGTGTCTACTTTGACGAGGTTTGAGATGAAACGGATTTTATTAGCAATTGCCCTGATCGGGAGTGTTTCTGCATGTGAAAAGTCTGCACCTAAGGAAGCTACCGACGAAAAAACAGCGCCCGTCGCGGAAGCAGCAGCCGTAAAAACACCGCTGGAGCTGGCTCTAAACAACCTGGCGGTGTTCAAAACCCTGCCAGATGACTACGCCGCGCCCGGACAAACCAAGGCGCAAGAAGACCTTGGGCGCATGCTTTTCTACGAAAAACGAATTTCGAAGAATCAGGATATCTCCTGCAACTCTTGCCATAATTTGGCCACGTTTGGAGTTGATAATAATCCGACTTCGCCCGGGAATAAGGGGGTACTGGGCGGACGGAATTCGCCAACGGTCCTTAACGCGGCGGGGCATCTCGCGCAGTTCTGGGACGGCCGCGAACCCGACGTTGAGGCTCAGGCCAAGGGGCCCGTGCTCAATCCCGTCGAAATGGCGATGCACGATGGAGAAACAGTCGTGACAGTCCTGAAGTCAATTCCTGGTTACGTTGACGCGTTCAAAGCGGCGTTTCCAGAGGCTGAGGAACCCATCACGTACGATAATTTCGGCGTGGCAGTGGGAGCGTTTGAACGCAAATTGGTGACGCCTTCCAAATGGGACAAATTCCTTGCCGGCGATCACGCTGCTTTGAATGAAACCGAATTGACGGGCTTGAACACGTTCGTCGAAAACGGCTGTGTGGCTTGTCATAACGGCGCGCTGGTTGGTGGCAATTCGTACCAGAAGCTTGGCGCGGTCAAACCATGGCCGAACCTGAAAGACCACGGTCGGATGGATCTCACAAAGGCTGCAAAGGATGACATGGTCTTCAAAGTCCCGAGCCTTCGAAATATCGAAAAAACCAGCCCTTATTTTCATGATGGTTCCGTGTCCGATTTGACCACGGCGATTACGATGATGGCGGACCACCAGTTGGGCAAGACCCTGACGCCTGAACAGGCCAAGGATATCGTTGCTTGGCTCGGCGCGCTGACCGGTGAGGTCGACGCGAAATATGTCGCAGAACCCGAGTTGCCTGCAAGCGGTCCGAATACTCCGAAACCCGACCCAACTTAAGGTTTTTTCAGCCGAGGCGTGAGCCTCGGCTGGTTCAGGGTTTTTCGAGCAATTGCATGTGGGCGTTCAAGCCGCCCAAATCGACCTGGAATGACTGCCGAATCTTGAATCCGAGGCGTCGAGCCTCGGGATCGGTATCCCGAATAAATCGGGTGGTCCAAGCAATGCGGCCGCCCGGTTTGAGCACGCGCCAGGCGTTCCTCAGGAACGCGTAGTTCAAGTCCTTAAGATCGCTCAATTCATGCACTCGCCAGCCAAGCGGTGGGTTGGTGATGATGGCCGTGACGCCACGAGGAGAGAAGCTCTTCGCATCGGCTTGATGCACTTCGATTTCCGCCTCGACGTTGGCGAAGTTCAGGTTCGCCGCGTCGATCGCGTCTTGGTCGATGTCGGAGCCGATGAGCCGTTCGAAGGGGCCGATATGGGCGCGCTCGGCGAGCTCAAGGCCTGAGCCCATAAATGGGTCCCAAACGACGTCGTCTTTGCGGGGTTCTGATAACCACACCAGGGCAGCCGCAACTGTTGGATGGGACGCTGCGGGGACGTCTGCGACGCGCCAAGTAAAACGTGGATCGTCGAGCCGTGGTTCGCAGGTCACAAAGAGCCGTCCGTTGCGGAATTCGACGCCGATTTCCCAATCACGCTCGACGGGATCGTTGACCAGCCAAGGCACGTCGGCCGCAATGCGTTTGGCCACTTCACGTGTGTCCGAGCGGCGTTTGCCTGAGACCCAGTTCAGACGAAAACGTGCCCCATCGGGCGATATCGTTTTCAGAAGATTGCTTACCTTGCCGACCGAGAGCGCCTTCACGACATCGTCGACGTCGTTCCCAGTGGCTTTCAGCGAAAACACAAAGCGATAGGACATCATCGAGCGGCTTGCGTAAGGCAAGAGCAGCGGCCCGCTGAATTTAGCGGTCAGTCGTCCAGGTCCGGGTTTGCATTCAAAGGCGCCGGCCAGTTGGGCCTCGACGATACCTTCCAGTCCAGGCTTGCAGGTGATCTGGATGTCGACGGGCGACTCAAGCATGGCTTCAAGATCAAGGCGTTGTTCGCCGGTTCTGGTCAGGCGCCTTTCGATCAAGACGTCGGCCATGCTGGTGTTTTCTTTTGTGGTCAGCCAGTCGCGTGTTTTTTCGGCACCGATTCGTCCCAACGTTTTTTGGATCGTTCGACGGGTGGCGTCGTCGACGTCATCAACTACTGCGAGCAGGTCGCTTTCGAGCTTCAGCGCGACTTCGGGATCAAGGTCTTTCCATTGACCGACGGCGCTGATCGCCATGCGTCGTGCGTGTTCGTCGGCATCGTTGATCATCGAGATCAAGTGCTCACGAGCGGATACGTCGCCGGAAGTTCCGAACTTTTGAAGCGCACGGGTCAGTCGACCTCGATTTGGCGACTCCGCGGTTTCAATGCGGGCAATCAGGGCCAAGGCACCGGCGTTGGCCGCACGGAGCAGGGCGCGCACGACGTCCTTGTCCATTTCTTGACGCTCAAGCATCTCAAAAAGTTCATTAAAGTCGCGTGAACCAGGGGTCCAGGACGGGCGCAGGATTTTTGTATGTATATCAGTCACGTGAGTCTTCAGTGGCCCGCTTGCGCGGGTCTTTTTGAGGTTCTGTCCGAGTACACCGGCGCGAGCACGTGTGCAATGCCTAGCCGTTTTCGACAGTGGTTTTAGTTGGGGGCGCGGGCATCTTGCCCGCATTGTGATTCCGTACCGTGACTAACTACTGAAAGTTCTGAACGAACCAACCGCCGCCTTCACCACAGGCAACCATCGTGTAGTTGTTGCTCGACATGTTGATGTAGTGTCCATGCGCCGAAAATGGCTCGCCCGGACCTTCATCCCACATTTGCTGCAGGCAACCAGAAACCACGCGGTCCCATGAATTCCAGCTTGGACACTCGTTCTGAGCATTGCCGCGAGGCGAACAAATGCCCGACTTAAACCCGTCATGAGGCGAATTCACCTGAGCGTCGTTGGCGGCCTGTTGATCGGCGCACGCTTCGCCGTCCGTCCAGCGTTGAAGCGGTGGCAAGCACTGGCATTCCCACCGAAATTGGTTCACGCGTCGCACACAGTCTTCGCGGTCGTCGCCGGTAGAGGGCAATGTCGTGGGTCGGCAATTGGCGAGCGGAGCCGAGAGAGGCCCCGATTCGCAGGCATTCAAGTAAACGGGGTCTCCAAAATCCGGTGGATCCGACCCCGTATCCTCTTGATTCATCCCGGTATCCACCACACCCATATCTGGCGAGGGGGTGTTATTCGAGGTCGAATTATTCACGACCTGATTATTGGGGTTCTGATGAGTCGTCGTCTGATTGTTGGTGGTGGTGACTGCGGGGCCTTCTTTGCTGACGTCGCCCACGCCCGTACAGCCCACACCCAAGAGAATCAAAACAAGATGGAATTTTGTCATGCTTCGAAGATACCTAAAGCGTGGAAGGTCGTCCATAGATCCTCGATTCCAGCGTCGATTACCCACCGTGCACTTCCCCCACCAGGCTCTATTGCTTCCCATCCCAGCCGCTGCTAGGTTGCGCGCCGTCTAACGACACCACAAAAACTGGGTTCGTCCCCCTTGCGTACCGCCGCCCCCAGCGCCGACGGAGTCTCGCCATGTCATCTCGTGCTTTTATACCAGTAGCCCCAGCGCTATTCGGTTATCCCAAATTTCGTACAGGCCAAAAAGCCGCCCCGTATCTTCCAATGAGTCGCGCCGAAATGGACGACTTGGGTTGGGATCAATGCGATATCATCTTGGTGACCGGCGACGCTTATATCGATCACCCAAGCTTCGGCATGGCGGTTGTCGGTCGAGTCCTTGAATCCCAGGGTTTTCGCGTTGGAATCATCGCGCAACCAGATTGGAAGTCGGCAGAGCCCTTCAAGATTCTCGGGAAACCCGCAGTGTATTTCGGTGTAACCGCAGGAAACATGGACTCGATGGTGAATCGCTACACGTCGGAGCGTCGCATTCGCACGAATGATGCGTATTCGCCTGACGGTGCGCCTGACCTTCGCCCAGACCGCGCAGCGATCGTGTACGCGCAGCGGTGCAAAGAAGCGTTTAACGATGTGCCGATTGTGTTGGGTGGAATCGAAGGGAGCCTTCGACGCACCGCGCATTACGACCACTGGTCCGAAAAGGTTCGGCGTTCAATCCTGCTGGATTCGCGAGCCGATATTTTGCTCTACGGCAACGCCGAGCGCGCGCTCGTAGAGGTCACTCATCGAATTGCGCAGGGTGAAGATGTTAAAGACATCACCGACGTTCGTGGGACCGTGTATCCGCTTTCGGAAGTGCCTGAGTACATGAATGTTTTGGACGTGACAGAGAAGCTCACTGCGCCCTGGAAACATCCCCGCGAATCGACTGTGATTCGAATTCCGTCTTACGAAGAAGTTTCGACAAACACGGTCGCGTACGCTCAGGCATCGCGGGCTGTGCACGCGGAGACCAATCCCGGTAACGCTCGGCCGATCGTGCAGAGACACGGCAACCGCGAGGTCTGGTTAAACCCACCGCCCGTGCCGTTGTCGACCCCAGAAATGGATGGGATTTACGACCTTCCTTTTGCTCGAAGTCCTCATCCAGCCTACGGAAATGCCAAGATTCCCGCTTGGGACATGATCAAAAATTCGATCATCATCGAGCGCGGTTGTTTTGGCGGCTGCACCTTCTGTTCGATCACCGAACACGAAGGCCGTATCATTCAACGTCGGTCTAAAGAATCGATCTTGCGCGAAGTCGAATCGCTCACAGAGATGCCTGGTTTCACCGGCGTGGTTTCTGACCTGGGTGGGCCCACGGCCAACATGTACGGGCTGCAGTGCAAGAGCCGCGACATCGAAGCGGCGTGCCGCAAGCCTTCGTGTGTTTTCCCCGACGTCTGTCCAAATCTGCTTACCGACCACGGAGAACTGATTGACCTCTACAAGGGGGCTCGCGAGATTCCTGGCATCAAGAAGGTGTTGGTCGCTTCCGGAATTCGATACGATTTGGCGGTCAAAGATCCCCGTTATATCGACGAGTTGGCCAAGCATCATGTTGGTGGTTACCTGAAGGTCGCGCCAGAACACGTCGCCGAAGGTCCGCTTAGTAAAATGATGAAACCAGGTATTGGGAATTACGATAAATTTGCCGAATTATTTATGCAGGCGAGCGAATCGGCCGGCAAAAAACAATATTTAATTCCCTATTTTATTGCGGCACACCCAGGAACAACAGTCGAAGATATGCTCGAGTTGGCCCTTTGGTTGAAACGAGAAAACCTGAAAGTTGACCAGGTTCAGGCATTCCTTCCAAGCCCCATGTCCACTGCCACAGCGATGTATCACACCGGGAAAAATACGTTGCGAAAAGTCACTGAAGATAGCGAAGATGTTGTGGTTCCAAAGGGTGCGAAGATTCGTCGATTACACAAAGCATTTTTGCGATATCACGACCCAGAAAACTGGCCGATTTTGCGTGAATCTTTGATGAAAATGGGCCGGTCGGATTTGATTGGTCGTGGTCAAAAGGCGCTGATTCCGCCTGAAGACCGGGCCGAGCGTGCAGCTCGTACAGGCAAAGGTGGGGGCTCTAAATCAGCGGCGCCGCCAAAATATCGTGGCACCAATACGGGGACTCGTCGCAAGAAGCGCTGAACGGATTGTGGGCGAACCTCTCCTTGACTTGGAGGACGAGGAAATACGCCTCTTCCTGAAGTTGGGGGACGACGCCGACCGTATGAGGAGCATCCAGAAGTTCACGCTGATTTCGATCGTCGCATGCATTCCACGTTCTTCAACATGATATCAGCGAATATCTGGGGTTTGCACTTTCATCAAAAACCGTGATTGTGGCCGCTGGACACTATCTGGCCTCGTTGATCGGGCTCTCACTACCTTCCAAATATCCATCAAAACGTCGACTTCCAGCGCCTAAGCCGTCTTCCGCGCCTTGATGAGGCCAGGGACCGCGTAAGCCAACGATCCGACAAAACCGCTGATGCTGTAGACCGTGTAGAAGTGGTCCGGTAGCAGCAGCGCGATGATGGCGCCGATTCCAAACACATAGCCGGCGTACTGCAGGCGAGTTTCTAGGACCATACCTAGCGAAATCAACGCCGCGGCGAACATCATGATTTCGCAGGCGATGCCAACGTGCAGCGGGGCCCCAGAAAACCAAGCGGCGATATGCATGAAATAACTGGCAGCCCACAAGAGCCAGAGCGTTTTGATGAGCACACGGTTGGCGGTGTTGGCCTTAAACCCCTTCCAACCGACGATCGTCATCATCGCCATGAGCGGAAAAAAGAGCGTGGACGTCCCAAAGAATGGCCAGGCGTCGCCTTCAAGCCCTAGGGCGTGTGTGATTTCTTTGATCCAAATGACGGGAAGCCATCCGAACGCGAATACGGTTAACGCCTTTGATTTTGAGGCCAAACCGACGTCGCTGTCCAAGTCTTGACGTAGTTGTCGCAGATGGGCGAGCTCTTTGGCTGCACCGCTCACGCGTTCTTTCAGTTTGGCCAGGCGTCGGATTAAGTCGTCGCAAGGATCCTCGATATCGCTGAAGAGCGACGACGCGGCTTCGAAATTATCGTGGCTCTCTTCAAAACCAAACATTGTAATCAGGGCATCCTGAAGGCCCTCACTCGCTTCGGTGTTTTCAGCCCAGATCGTGAGGGCTTGTTCAAAACCAAAGCGGGCCGCGCCAAAGATCCGATAGACATCGATCGATGTGCCGTTCAACCCGGCTTTCAGCTCGCCGAGTCGCTCCAGAGCCTCGAGGGCGAGTTCAACCGAATGTCGGTGAGCTCGGCAACCATTTAGCGATTGTCGGAACTCTGAGACCGTCCGAAAGCGGTCTTCGTTCTTGAGCGCCATGGCTTTTTCGATGATTTCCTTCATCTCGCGCGGAAGGGCGTCGGGATAGGGGCGTTCTTTGCCTTCGTACGCAGACCGGAAGACCTCAAAAAGCGATTTGCCTTGGTGGGGAGCTCTTCCCGTGACGATTTCGTAGAGCACGCCGCCAAGCAGGTAAACGTCAGTCGAGGCGGCCAATCGTTGGCCATCTCCGATGGTCATTTCCGGCGCGATATAGGCGGGTGTGCCGACAATGGCGGTCGAATCTTTGGCGTTGGGCAGGCCAAATTGCCCATCGTTTAGCGAGACCGCCAGTCCCCAATCCATCACGTATACTTCGCCAAAGGTCCCAACCATCACGTTTTCGGGCTTGATGTCGCGATGCAGCACGCCGATATCGTGGGCGTATTCAAAGGCTCGACAGGCTTGCATCAAGATGTCCAGATGCCGGTCTAGGTTCGTCGGGTCTTCACGAAGGATGCTCGCCCAGGTTCGCCCTTCCACGCGTTTCATGACGATGACAGGGCGACCTTCGTCGTCGCGGCCGATAAGGTGCACTGGAACGACGTTGGGGTGCTCGATCAGGCCCATGACGCGAGCTTCCTGAAGCAGGGCGTCTTCGCTGTTCTGGCTTGAGTCTTTCATCGTTGTTTTCAGGGCGACGTCTCGCCCTAACGCCACTTGGGTCGCCAGATGCACGATGCCCATGCCGCCGCGCCCGAGCTCGCCGCGCAGGTCAAACTCAGTGTCATGCGTCTGTTTTGGGCCCAATATCAGGGGCGGAAGGCGGTCACGTATCGTGGTTGACCAGGGTTGGCTTTCGGATCGCAAGATCGTCGCACCCATGTCGATCGAATCGTCGACGTCGATGCCGAGTGTGGGCCAAATGGTTTTGAAATCGAGAGTCGGATCTGACATCTACGTTTCCGGGTTGGGCGGTGAGCGCTTGGTTTGCGGGCATCTTGCCCGCATTCTCAGGTTGCCTGTCGAGACGTCAGGAGTGCCTAATTTAGTCGGTGCCAGCATCGGCCATATCTGGAATAGAATCGTCGATCGCGGCGGCTGGAAAGGGCCGCGGTTCCTTTAAGTGTTTTTGAAAAAACGTCACCATGGCCTCATAAAAAGCGTCGCGATTTCGGCGTTTTCGAAAGCCGTGTCCTTCATCTCCGGCGACCATCAGCCACGCTTCGTTTCCGTTCTTGCGCACGGCTTCGACGATTTGTCGCGCCTCGTCCAAAGGGACTCGGGGGTCGTTGGCGCCATGCGCCACAAAGAGTGGGGCACGAATTTTATCGGCGTTATTTGCGGGCGAAATGGCGGATAAATACTCGCGCATCGCTGGGTCCCGCTCGTCGCCATATTCGACGCGGCGTTGGTCGCGACGATAGGCCGAAGTATTTTCCAAAAAGGTCACGAAATTCGAGATTCCGACCAGGTCGACGCCCGCAGAAAACCGGTCGGGATACATGACCAGTGCGGCCAACACGACGTAACCACCGTAGGACCCTCCGTAGATTCCTGTCCGCTGGCCGTCCAGATTTGGGTCTTTGTCGATCCAGTCCAAGACGGCGCCCACGTCCTTGATCGCATCCTGGCGTTTCATGCCGTCATCAAGCGTCAGATAGGTTTTTCCGTATCCATTTGAACCCCGAATATTGGGGGCCACAACCGCGATGCCGGCTTCTTGGACAAAGTACTGAATCAGCGGATTGAACGAGGGAACAAATTGTTGTTCTGGTCCGCCGTGGACCCAAATGACGACCGGGTGCGGACCTTTGCCTTCGGGGCGGTAAACCCATGCTGGAACGGCGATATTGTCAAAACTTTGAATTTTGACCAATTCGGGCGCACGGGCGGGCGCAACCATATCCTTTGCAAGGGTTTTGGAGGTCCACGAGGTCAGTTCTTGAGTCTCCAAATTCAGAGTGAAAACGCTGCCAGGCATGGTCGGTTGGTCCAGCGTGAATCCTAAAAATCCCTTGGATCGCGTGAGCCGAAGATCGCGGACAATTCCGGGGGGGATGCCTTGAATTCGGCTGGTGGTGGCATTTACCAAATCGAGCAGCATCACGGTCGAGAGGCCGTCCTCGTTGATGGTGTAGACCGCGGAGCCACCGTCGCTGGCGACAGTGACTTCCTCGATATTCCAAGGGATGGCCGGCGACACATTCACCCAAGAACCGGTCGAAAAATCGACTTTCCAGAGGTCAACAAATTCCCCTTCGCGGTCTGACGTGATGAAGGCCGTCGAATTGTCGGAAAATCGGCCTCGAAAATGGGCTGCTGTATCGCTTGTGACCTGAGTACGCCGGCCCGTGGGAAGATCCAGGACATACATGGCGGACCGTGCAAACGACAAATACTGTCGCAACATCAAGCGAGAGCCATCGGGTGACCACGACGAGACCGACCAGGCTCCGGGTGCCGCCATCACCAATTCGGCACTTTTGGGGTCGATGCCGTCTGAGACATAGACGTCCATATCGGCGCCATTTCGACGGTTGCTCGTGAAGGCGATGCGATCGCCGCTGGGCGCCCAACCGAAGGGCCCTGTACGACTTATGCCGTCCGAGACAAAGGTCGGTTTTTCATCACCTTTCGCGCGCAGGATTTGGTAGTTTTCGTTTCCCGAAACGTCGGAGCGATACATCCATGTATCGACGGTTTTTGGCACACCGCTGATCTGCGTGACTGGGTCTTTTCCCTTGGTGAGCGCGACCGCCTCGCCCTCGGGTTCTCTCATGCGAAAGGCCTGAGCGGTCTGGTCTTTTCGGGTGATGTAGACGATCCACGACGCGTCGCTAGCGAGGGTCTGAAGGCGAGTTCGACGCAATTGCAGGTAGGGGGCGAGCGCTTTGGCGGTTTCCGGGGACGTTTCGTCAACATCCTGGAGTTCCAGCTCAGGGATGGTGTCCGATTCGGGTTCCCACACAAAGGCAGTCTGGTCGATCGGGCCACCGGCGACTCCCAGCTCGTCTTCCAGGGGCGGCGGTTCACCACCACCACGAGACTGTTTGTGCGTCGTGGCGCATGTCACAAGGCTCAAGGCCAAAAGGACGACAAACGCTTTTAGGACTGCTTTTCGTTTTGCCATGAAGACTGGGACCTTTTTCGCAGGATGCCTGAGCTTTCTTGGCAACGAAAGTACCGCGAGACCCGATGCCAAGCCAGCCCGGTAGACGATTTTGGGTTTTCCGTCTTAGGTTCTCGATTTTCTGAAGCACCTTGAATCGGATGCGGGTACAATCCGCACGTCCTGACGTCAGTCACGGGCAAACGAACGCGCAAGATTAGACGAGTAACGCACGGAGATTGGATGAAACGCTGCCTGATATTAGTCGCTCTACTTGGAGCCTGTGGTGTCGAGGCCGATTCAATGAACGCTGCGCCTAGCTCCGACCTCGCGGTCGCTGATTTTCAGGGGCAGTCGGGCATCATCACCTTGCGCGCAAATCACCCATTTCGGGCGGGATTTCCGGAATTAAAATGGGACGGTCAGAAGCTGGTCTCGGAGCCGACGACCCGCAAGGACTTCGACTGCTATTTTTTTGGCGACATGACGCTCGAGGGACAGGCCTCATCGGCTGCGCTCGCGATTCGAACCTGCGACGCCGACGGCACCCCGAATCTTTCGGGTGTGGCTTTTCACGAAGACCAGATGTTCTCGATTCGACAAAGGGCTGACGGTCTGGAATTCGACCCGGTCGACGCGACCGAAGGTGCGTGTGGCGTGACCTCAATTCCGGTTGGGGAGGTCAAAGAATCAGCGACACGGCAATTCGCGTTATCGTCGGGCAAACCTGCGTTTATCGAGGTGCTTCTTGGGCGAGACGAGGCGTTATTGAGCGGTGTCGCGAATGGCGACTATGCGCCCGACCCGGTGATGACCGTTCACGCGGCCGCCGCGTTTTACGACCGCACGAGTTTTGGTCGCAGAATTTTGCCAATTTTGGTGGGTATTGTAGACGCGACAGACTCGAACCCATGGGGCTCAGCGCCGTTTTTCCTTGGGCGCGCTCGCGCCGGCGGATACGTCGATAATATTAACGATTGGGCGGCGAGCAGGCCCGAAGGCGTGCCAGAGTTTGACCAGTTTACCGTCCTGTCTGGCTATAATTTTACGGGATCGACCGTTGGGCTCGCGAATGTGGGCAGTGCCTGCACTCTGGGAAGGTCAGCATCGGTGGTCAAAGGCTTGAATAATGACGCGAGCGTCGCACAGACCTTCGGTCACGAACTCGGCCACACGATTGGGATGTATCACGACAGCGACGGCAACGCGTGTCCCTCAAGCGGCTTCGTGATGACGGCCGTCTACAACGCCAATGGGCCCTTCGCGACGGAATTCAGTTCGTGCTCTGTCTTGTACGCAGACCCATTTCTGGCCTCGAGCGATTCGGCCTGCATCACCGAAGACTCGCAGCCGGCGTTTCCTGTGCCCTATTGTGGCGATGGCAAAGTCGAAGGCGACGAAATCTGCGATTGTGGACCGATGGGCTGCGAGGGCAGAAATCCTTGCTGCACCGACTCCTGTGAATTGGCCGCGGGGGCCACGTGCTCCCCGGATGACCCCTGTTGCGACGGCTCGATTTGCGCGCCCTATGTGCCCGCGACGCCCGAATGTTTTGTGCCAGATCCTGAGCCCGAACCTGTCGATATGGGCGTGGAACCTGAGGTCGATATGGGGACTCTGGGGCCCGATGCATCGGAGATGGGCGACCTGGGTGGCCCAGCGGACGAAGTCGACCCGCAAAATGGTGGGGGTTTGGATTCTGGTGGCACGGATTCGGGTTGTGCTACGACCTCCTCATCAGCCAAATTACTGCCGCTTGCGGTTTTGGCAGGCCTCTTCGCACGTCGTCTCTAAACGAATGGATAAAGAACATGGGTAAAGCGCTTTCATTGGAAGACACAGTGAGCTGCATCAGGTCGGGACACCGTGTGTTCATTCACGGCGGAGCAGCCACGCCAACGCTCTTGGTCGAGGCTTTGGTCAACGACGCGGCACGTCTGCAAGATGTCGAGATCATGCATCTGCATACCGAAGGGCATCCAGCCAACTACGCCAAGCCTGAGTACGCCAAGAGTTTTCGTGTCGCGAACCTCTTTATTGGCTCGAATATTCGCCCCTATTTTGACGGCGATCGCGTCGATTATTTGCCTTGTTTTTTGTCGGAAATTCCGGCTCTTTTTCGCTCGAAACGGCGGAAATTGGATGTGGCGATGGTCCAGGTGTCGCCACCTGATAAACACGGTTGTTGCAGCCTCGGCGTAAGCGTTGACGTGGCTAAAGCCGCGGTGGAGTCAGCGGATACCGTGATTGCTCAAATCAATCCGTGCATGCCTCGGGTCCACGGCGACGGTTTTATTCACCTTGATGATATCGATTATTGGGTCGACGCCGAGGTGCCGCTTCCAGAACTCTTGACACCAGCCGCAGGCGAAACCGAAAAGGCCATCGCCAAACATTGTGCGGCCCTTATCGAAGACGGCAGCACCTTGCAGGTCGGCATCGGTGCGATTCCAAACGCGGTTTTGGCAGAATTGAAACACCATCGAAATCTCGGCGTTCATTCCGAAATGTGGTCAGACGGTATGCTCGATTTGTTGGAATCAGGCGTCGTCGACAATTCGATGAAGGTGAACCATCGCGGGCGAACCGTGAGCGGTTTTGTGATGGGAACGCGTCGTCTTTACGATTTTATCGATGATAATCCGCAAATCGCTCAATTTGATATCGGTTGGGTGAATCGCGTTGACGTGATTGCCCAAAACCCGAAAGTCGTGGCCATCAACTCGGCCGTCGAAATCGATCTGACCGGGCAAGTCTGCGCTGATTCGGTCGGACATCGTATTATTTCGGGCGTCGGCGGGCAGATGGACTTCATTCGAGGAGCGTCGTTGTCCGAGGGCGGAAAGCCAATCATTGCCATCAATTCGCAGACGGGGAAGGGCTTGTCGCGAATTGTCCCGACCTTGAACCCCGGAGCAGGGGTCGTGACGACCCGAGCGCATGTGCATTACGTGGTCACCGAATACGGCGCGGCCGACCTTTATGGCAAAACACTCAATGAACGGGCCGAGGCTTTGATCGCCATCGCACATCCTGCGCATCGCGAAAATTTGAACAAAGCGTGGCATGAAATGAGGTCAAGATGATTACGTCGCATCACGGAAACTGGACGGGAGTGAATCGACTTTGGCTGGAGGGGCCGGCCTCGGAATCAAGCGCGGGCACGGCCGAGGTCGAAGCGAGTCAGATTCGCTACACCTGGGGCTTTCGCGACAAACCCCAGACCGGCGTGCTTGTGATTTCGGGTACCGCGGGAGCGCTTCGCGCCGACTGGGAAGACTCATTCCATTATTCGGACGGCACCGTCATGCACGGGTTCATGGATGATGGCGTGTTGAAGCTGTTCGGCACCTATCCGGCTGGAGACGGCCCCGATTGGGGTTGGCGCATCCAGATCGATTTTCGCGACCCCGAGACGTTCGTCTTGCAGATGTACAACGTCGAACCAGGCGAGGACCCGGTCATCGCGGTCGATTTACGCGCCCAGCGTTAGCATCAAACCTTGCTAGTATGCGCCTCTCTGTGAGAAACGAAGGTCCCTTTCTTCGGTAATCTTATGCTCGCACATATCATCGAATGGCTAAATCTCTCGCTACGATGGCTTCATATCATCGTCGGCGTGGCGTGGATTGGCGCATCGTTCTATTTCGTCTGGCTCGAAAACCATCTCGAAAAATTGAAGGCTGACCTGCCCGACGACATCGCGGGTGACCTATGGGCGATTCATGGTGGTGGGTTCTATTACCTGCGCAAATTTAAGGTCGCTCCAGAGAAGCTTCCCGAGACTTTACACTGGTTTAAATGGGAGGCGTACTGGACGTGGATCACGGGCATCTGCCTGCTGATTGTCGTGTATTACATGAATGCCTCGACCTATATGATCGACACGTCGGTGGCCGATATCAGCCCGGCGATGTCGATTGGAATCGGTGTGGGCGCGTTGTTTGTAGGCTGGTTTTTTTACGACATCGCCTGCCGCTCACCGCTTCTGAAAAAGCCTGCTTTGATGCTCCTGGTGATGTTCGTGTTTTTGACGGCTTCTGCCTACGGATTGCAGCAGTATTTGAGCCCGCGTGCGGCCTATATTCATATCGGCGCAATGATCGGCACCATGATGGCCGGCAACGTGTTTTTTGTGATTATTCCAGGCCAAAAGAAGCTTGTCGCCGCGGCCCAAGCAGGCAAAGCGCCCGACCCCTGGGACGGTATTTATGGTGGGCTTCGTTCTCGCCATAACAACTATTTTACGCTGCCTGTTTTGTTCATCATGACGTCGAACCATTTTCCGATGACCTATGGAAACCCCTACGGTTGGGCGATTTTGGCCACGCTTTCTGCCGTTGGCATCGCGGTGCGTCATCATTTCAATATTCAACATCGCACCAATTCGGCGTTTTGGGTGATGCCTGTGGGCATCTTGGTCGTTGTCGCTCTTGCATGGTTTACCGCGCCTTCAACCGTCAGTGACGATGCGCTGGCGAATTACCGAACGGTGAGTTTGGTTGAGGCTCAAGTCGTCGTTTCTACGCGTTGCATCAGCTGTCATTCAAGCCAGCCGACCGATGACGTCTTTAAAGTCGCTCCTAATGGCACGACCTTTGACACGCCTGCTGACATGCAAAAATGGTCGGGGCGAATGAAAGTCAGGGCTTACGACCTGAAGACGATGCCGATGGCCAATAAAACCAAGATCACCGATGAAGAGCGTCTAATTCTGGGCGCTTGGGTATATCAAGGCGCCAAAATTAACTGATGGCGCGGTCCTTGCGCCTTTGTGGAGTGGTTTATCGTGGCTCGTTTTGCCCTGAAATCTACGCGTGTATTCATCGACGCTGCATTTAGACCAGCGCTGGTTGTGGTGGACGGCGAGACCATCGCCTCTGTTGAGGCTTATGATGCTGCGGTGCCTTGCGCAGTCGAGGACCTCAGGGACGCTGTTTTGATGCCGGGTCTGGTCGACACTCATGTGCATATCAATGAGCCGGGACGTACGGATTGGGAAGGCTTTTCGACGGCGACACGTGCGGCGATCGCCGGCGGAGTTACGACCGTTGTCGACATGCCGCTGAACTGCATTCCCGTCACGACCACGCGCGACGCGCTCAAGGTGAAGCTCGCCGCGTGTTTGCCTTCGCTCTACGCCGATACGGGGTTTTGGGGAGGAGTTGTTCCAGGCAACGCTGAAGAATTGCTGGGCCTTTCCGACGACGGGATTTTGGGTGCCAAAGCGTTCATGATCGACTCTGGCATCCCCGAATTCCAGTGGAGCGATGCCGTGGCATTACGCGCAGGAATGCTCGCGTTGAAGGCCAAAGGGCGTGTGATGTTGGCCCATTGCGAGGTCGATCTTGGAGCCCATCCAGACCATCACGACCCCAAAACTTATGTGAGTTTCCTCGAGTCGCGACCGCAGGAATGGGAAGTTCAGGCGATTTCGTTGCTGATCGACCTTTGCCGCGAAACCGGCTGCCCAGTTCATATCGTGCACTTGTCGGCGTCGTCCGCATTACCGCTGATTCAGGCGGCTAAAGACGAAGGTCTGCCGCTGACGGTCGAGACTTGCCCGCATTACCTGACGATTGCCTCGGAAGAGATTCCGGATGGGTCGACCGAGTACAAATGCTGTCCTCCAATTCGGGAGCGCGATAATCAAGAAAAGCTCTGGGCAGCGCTTGAATCGGGGCTGATCGACATGGTCACAACCGACCATTCGCCGTGCACCCCCAACCTGAAATTGCCCGACCGTGGAGACTTTCTGGATGCCTGGGGCGGTATTTCGTCTCTGCAGCTTGGATTTCCCTTGGTCTGGACGATGGCAAAAGGGCGTGGAATCAAGCTGGAACGCGTGATTACGTGGATGTCAGCCGTGCCTGCAAAAGTGGCGGGGCTGCATGGGCGCAAGGGGGCGATTCGTCCCGGTCTGCATGCGGATTTTGTGGTTTTTGACCCCGATGCGACCCAGACGATTCATGCCAATGAATTGGAAATGAAAAATAAAGTGACACCCTATGACGGCCGGACCGTCAGCGGTGTCGTGCGAAAAACGATTTTGCGTGGTCAGGTCGTGTTTGAAAACGGCAAGTTTTCTGGACCTCACGGTCAGCCTATTTTGGGACGAGATAATTCATGAGTAATGCATCCAACGTGTCTTCATTTACCGGTCTGGTTGACCTGCTCTCCGAAAACCTTGGTGGCAAGGCTTTGGCCTGCACCGACGACTTTTTTGCGGGCATGGAAAACCTTGTGAAACCCGGTCGTGGCGTGTTTTTGCCTGACGAGTACACCGAGCAAGGCAAGTGGATGGACGGCTGGGAATCACGTCGTCGCCGCGGCGGTCCCGACCATGACTGGTGCATCCTGGAGCTTGGCGTCCCCGGAAAAATTCGGGCGTTTGACATCGACACCAATTTTTTTCTGGGTAACCACCCTCCATTTGCGGCCGTGGACGCGGTGCATGCGCCAGGTGCCACCACCGAGGCTTTGAAATCGGCGAAATGGGTCGAGGTTTTGCCTCAATCCCCGCTTAAAGCTGGGTCTCAAAATCTTTTTGCGGCTGCCGCTCCAGGCTCGTACACGCATGTTCGTTTGCGGATTTATCCCGACGGCGGCGTGGCAAGGTTCCGCGTGTTTGGCGACGTCGAATCGGACTGGAAGCTGGTGGAAGAGAGGCCCGAAACTTTGGCCCTGATTAAACCCGGCGAAGTCGACCTTGCGAGCATTCGTAATGGCGCAACGGCTCTGGCCTGCAGCGACATGTTTTTTTCGCCGATGGAAAATTTGATCACTCCCGGACCCGCAAAAAATATGGGTGAGGGATGGGAGACTCGCCGGAAACGGCATCCTGGTTACGACTGGATTTTGATCAAGCTTGCCGCTCGTGGGCGGGTTGATATGGCCGTTTTGGACACTCATTTTTTCAAGGGTAATTTCCCGGACCGCGCCATGCTGCAGGGCATCGATGCGCCGACCACCCAGATCACTGATTTGATGCACGGCGACGAAGGTTGGTCGACACTTCTGCCCGAAACGAAAATGGCATCGGATACGCGTTTCCATTTCCGAAATCAGCTTTCATCGGTGGGGCCCATCACACATATCCGTGTGAAGACCTTCCCTGATGGCGGGATTTCAAGGATGCGTCTTTACGGAACTCGGGAGCCGGCATGAGCCTGACCGATTGGTTGAATGGACTCTCAACTGAGGATGCGGCGAGCGTATTCAAACGCTGTTGCGGTTCGACCGCATGGGCTGGGGCAATGGCAAAGAATCGTCCCTATGCCTCTGTGCAGGCCATTCACGCAGCGGCAGACACTCATTGGGCCGAAGTCTCACGCGAAGATGTGATGGAGGCGTTTTCGCACCATCCAAAAATTGGTTCGGATATCGAGCAGCTTCGTCAGAAATTTGCCGCGACCGCGTCATGGTCGGCCGGTGAGCAGAATGCCGTCACGGCCGCACCAGAACAAGTCCTTGAGGGGCTCCGCGATGGCAACGTCGATTACGAAAAGCGTTTCGGCTATATTTTTATCGTCTGCGCCACCGGCAAACGCGCGGATGAAATGCTTGAGATTCTGAACGCGCGCATCGGCAACGATCTCGCCACAGAATTCGCCATCGCGAAGGGCGAGCAGGCCAAAATTACACACCTACGAATTGATAAGCTGGAGGTCCCGTGAAAAGTCCAATCACAACACATATCCTTGATACCGCCTCTGGACGTCCCGCACGCGCGGTTTTTGTGGTTCTTGAGCGCATCGAGGGCGGTGGATTTGTCGAGGTCGGAAAGGGCATCACCAACGAAGATGGTCGAATCCTAGACCTGATGTCGCCAGGCGAAGTACCAGAGGGGATCTATCGAATTAATTTCGATACCGGCGCCTACTATCGCGCGCAGGGTGGATCGTGTTTTTACCCGAGCGTGAGCATTACATTTGAGGTCGGCGCAGGCGACGAACACTACCATGTGCCCTTGTTGCTTAGTCCTTTTGCCTACTCGACCTATCGCGGTTCGTAGGCCTTCGGCGGTGGGCGGTGAGCGGTCAGCAGTTGCGATTGGTCCACAGGCTTGGGATTGGTCCGCCAGGCTCCAGCCTGGCCTTGCGACCTGTGATTGGTCCGCCAGGCTCCAGCCTGGCCTTGCGACTGTGTTTGGTCGGCAGTCGGTTATCAGTTTTCGGTTTTCGGTTATTGACGCTGCGCTTGTTATGGCTTGCGATTAGGCGGTACGTTTCGATTCTGACGAAAAGACGGACACCTATGAAAAACCGCACGCATCAGGGTTACGCACTTGTTTGGCTCTTGGTGGTCGTCGCTTTCTTTTCGCTGGGCCTCGGCGGTCTGATTGCCGGATGCAACGCGTGCCAGAGCCATTAAGGAATTTCGTCAGGGAGCAAGCCGATGATGGTGCGTTTGTTGGGATTCTGGCGTGGGGTGGCGGAATCAAGTTTCAGGCGGTCGTTGCAAATAGCGGCGAGCCAGAATCAGGTGCGATTTCCGCCGATCCACCATCGATAGAAATCCTTTGGCAACCTGCTCCCGACGAACTTCAAGGAATGGTACGGGTCTAGATTCGGTTGTTGACGCAGCGCTTGGTGCGCAGACTCTACGCACCCAATTGAGAGGCAACGATGATGGACCGGCGGAGATTCTTGGTGGCCGGGGGCAGCTCGCTTCTCCTTGCTGCCTGCGGCGTTCCGGTTCGCGACGAGCCGAAACCCGAAACCAATATTGAGCTGCAAGAACTCGAAAAACAAACCGGCGGCAGACTTGGCGTAGCCCTTGTGGACAGCGAAGGTCGGCTCATTTGGCATCATCGCGCAGCGGAGCGTTTTGCGATGTGTTCGACGTTCAAGTTGCCGCTCGCTGGCTGTCTGCTTGAGGCTCGCCGATTGGGATTAGTTGACCGTCACGCCGAAATTACCCTCAGCCAAAACGACCTCGTTCCCTATGCGCCCTTCGTTGAAGAACGCCTCAAAAGCGGCCAACCAACCACGATGACCGAACTTGCCTCGGCCGCAGTCCGCCTCAGTGATAATGCGGCAGCAAATATCCTACTCAAGCGCCTGGAAGGGCCGGCCGGTTTGACTCGTTTCATGCGAAGTCGTGGAGACGAAACTTCTCGTCTGGACCGTATCGAGCCTGAGCTTAATCAAAACGCGTCGGGCGATATGCGCGACACGACTACTCCTGCGGCCATGGCGAGCCTTTATTACTCGTTGGTGATTTCCGCGAAGTCCGACCCGTCAGACCGCGAGCTCTTGCAGGAGTGGATGATGCAGAGCACCACCGGGTCGAAACGGATTCGTGCGGGGGTGCCCAAGCGTTGGACCGTGGGGGACAAAACCGGCACCACGACGGGTTCTGCAGCCGCCTATTGCGACGTCGCCATCATTTGGCCAGGCAATGGCGTGCCCGAATATAATGCCGACCCCTTCATTTTGGCGGTCTATCTGGATCGGCCAGATGTCGAGGCAGCTGGGGCTGACACGGCGATTGCCGAGGTTGCGCGGAAGATGGTGCGCCTGACGGGCATGCCTGGCTAGTTTTCGGTTTTCAAGCGTTGCGATTGGTTCGCGGGGCTCCAGCCACGCTTGCGATTGGTGCGCAGGCCCTATGGCCTGCTTGTGATTTGTGTTTTTGACCAGTAGCTGACAACCATTTTCGATTAGTCATGGTGTCCAATTTGAAAACCGCCATCACACCATTCTGCCCCAAGTTCCCCACCGGTCGGATAGGTGCGCGACAGAAATCGTCGATCTCCAAGCGAGGCAACTTGGCCATAGATTTCTTTCTCGGAGGCCTTGGCGAGTTTGGCGAACTCGTCCTCCTGCAGCGGAAGCGCGAGCCAGCTTTGGTCATCTTCGCCGTTTTTCCAGTCGACACACTCCGTGAAGACGACGACGAAAGGATGACCACATTCACAGCGCGTGAGACGCACACTGAAATGTGACTCCGAGATAAGCCCTTTCACGGTCTGCGCATTCAGCGACTGGAATGCGGCTTCGGCGTTCGTGTTGCCGATGCAGGCCTTGCACGGGTTGCTCGACCCAGTATTCAGTGTGTCTTTATCACTCATATTCATCCTCTCGTTTTGAACCCGCCCTGAAATGTCCGTGTGCCCGAAGTCTAACACGGGCTGAGTCCAGAAGTGAATCGAAGCGCACCATGCACTGACCTTGACGCAATTCCACTGAATGCACAGGATGTTGCTTCACCCCGTGCCCCGAAAGTTTAGACATGAACCGAATACTCTGTTTGTTGGTCTTTTTGATGGCTGGCTGCGCGTCGCCCATGAGTACGCTGCAAACGGCTCGAACCACCCCCAAAGGTGAAGTCGATGCTTACGTGGGTATGGGCGCCAACGTCTCGACCAGCTTGATTGGTTCGTTGGCAGAACTCGGACAAGACTCCGCGGATAAAGCCCGCAGCCAGATTGAACAAGGCCAGCCCGCTAACCTGACGCAGGAGGACCGAGAAAATATCATCGGGGCGGCGATTTCCTATGGTCTTTTTGGGCCTGCGCCCGTCGCCGAGCTTGGAGTTCGTTACGGAATTTTGGACAATTGGGACGTCGGCGCCGCCTACACGAGCGCTGGATTTAAGCTGGAAACTAAAGTGATGTTCCTGTCCCAACGGAAACATGGCTTGGACCTGTCGCTTGGTGTCGCAGGACAGCGGCAAACCTACGAACCGCCAGTACCTAGTTTTTTGAAGGATATTTTTCAGCTTGAAGATATCAAGCGGACCAATATTGCCCTGCATCTGCTTGCCGGACAGCATTTTGGCCGCGGTGCGTTTGTCTACGGTGGTCCCAAATTGGTCTACACCAACCTGGAGCTCGGCTTCATTCAACAGATTTACGACGCCACGTCCGGTTCGGTCGTGGTTGATGATAGCGTCGTTATGGCCGGCGGCGTGGTGGGCGGCGGTTTGGGCTGGAAATACGTGTTTTTTATGCTCGAACTAAATGCGCTCTATTATAATTACGAATCAAATATCCTTGATACGCCGGTCGCGGTTTCGGGCATCGATTTTTACCCCGCTGTTGGGTTGCGCGTGCAATTCTACTAGCGCCCAACTAGTGCAGTGTGATCCTTCTGCACTCAACGTAATATTCTCCGTTTTTTCCTTCTGCCGAAAAGTCCAAAAACACGCCCGTGCCCGCATGTTCTTTGAAGTACACCTCAACATAGAACGAGCAATAGACCTCAACTTTTTCAAGGTCACGTTCGGGCTCATCATCAAGATCCTCCCAGCTAAATTCATTTGATAGCCTGATTGAGTTAAACCATGATGGGGCATCTTTCCAAACACCGCCTTTAAACGAAGAATCGATCTGGTCATCTGGCGGTTCTAGGCGGAACTTCACATTCTTCCAGAGCTGCCAAAGGTTTTGGTCACTTATCCTAACTTTTTTGGCGATGCTTTTGTGTTCTTGGCTTCCATACTTGCTAAAAAAGGAAGCGACCGCCGCTTCGATCTCAAACTTCTCTGGCATCTCATGCCAGCCGACCTGTTCAGTCTCATTCTTGTTGAGTTTTTGGGCGATCAATTCTTTAACTCTTTGGCTATCTTCGCGGAAAAGACCAGCGTCAAACAGTTCCTTCGCTCGATCAAGACGGCCTGTCTCTTCGAATGATTTGGCCAGATACCATCGGGAATCCCCAAGTTGTTTATTAATCGTGTGACAAGACTTTCTGGCAAGCACGAGCACCTTGCATTCATCTTCCATCATTCTGATGATATCGGGCCCCGCGTTTAAGACTTCACGAAACTCTTTGTTCTTAAAAAGACTTGTTAAAGCATGCATATTTGCCGCGCTATCATTGGGGTTCAGCGCTCGAATTCTTGCGTAAAGCTCAGCGGTTTTTTCCGGGTCGGACGTAAGGTGGCGTGACGCCAAAGTGTTGATGGCACCAAGGTGCAATGGGTCCTTTGCTATCGCTTTCGATAGCCATTCGTTCCCTTCAAGCTGCGGAGTGACCCAACCGATTTTTGCGTACACGTCTGTCAACAAACGGTCCAATCTCCCGCCCTCTATCCTGTCCTCCGTTTCAAGTTTTTCTTTAGCGATCTGAAAATAATAGCTTGCGACCGACCACTTTCCGCCGCTCGCTTGTTGCTCGCCCCGCGCAAATAGCTCCGAAATCTCCAGGGCGTGGTTGTAATTGTCTCGCTCTTCTTGCGGAGTATCTTCCGATGGAATCGCTAGCTTCCTGCTGGTCAGGTCTTCTATCTTCCGTCGAGCGCCCCCTGCCTTGTACCGAGACGCTCTTCTGAGCAAGTCTAGTCCTTTTTCAACCTGCCCATTTTCGGCATAATAAGAGCCAATATATTCGCAGGCTTTAGGGTCGAAAGCATAAATATCCATCGTTCTTTCGTAGAGGCGAAGCGCCTTTTCCGAATTGCCGATTGTCGCTGCATACTTGGCGAATTGACTGCAGAATTTATAGTTTGTGGGGTCCAACTCGACCGCCTTAGCATACAGGCTTTCGATCTTTTCTTTGTCGACGGTGTTCCGTTTTTCTATGAGACACGCCCATATGAAATAAGCTTTCGCGTTGTTCGGTGCCAGTTCGACCGCTTTTTCGATGTTGCTTATCGCTTCGTCCGATACCTTGGGCAGCGCCAATGAACGTTCGGAAAGCGTTGTGTGAAGGTCGCTTAGGTCAGTCGCAGCGCTTATCTCGCCTTTTGAGATGACCATTCTAAGCTGATCTAGGGATTTGTTAACGTCTGGGTAGGCCTTTCGCCGCTTGAAACTATCCCAAAGAAAGTCCGAGTAGGCGAGGCGCTCTTGTGTTGTTTTGATTTTGAAGCGCTTCTGCAATGTATCTGCCACGGCACTGAATCCGAGCGTGACGGCTTTTCGCAGGTGATATTCAGCTGACTCAGTCTCCTTCAAACTGAAAAGCGCTTCAGACAACCAAAAGTGATTTTTCCCAGCTTCTGGATTCAGCTCGACAGCCTGCAAAGCGTGCGCCTTCGAATCAGGAAATCGGTCTTGTTGCCAATAGACGACGCTTAGCATCACGTGCGGCAGGTCATATTCTGAATCGGCCTCGATGGATCCTTCAAACAAAGAAGCAGCGCTCGACGTATTATTCAGATTATTTTGAATGCAACCTTTCCAGAATAGGGCCTCTGAAGTTCTGGCGTTAAGCTTGATGGCCTCATCAAGGTAATGATTGGCGTAGTGATATTCCTTTTTCGACCGAAAACACCTCCCGATGAGTATGAGGAACGCCGCTTTTTCTGAGTCGTCGCTCGCGGTCAAGAACTCAGAGAGACAAAGATCGATTAAGTCGTCTTTCTCGATCACTTCTTCGTCAAAATGCCTGGTGAGCTCATTTACGCTTAGGTTCATGTCTTCGGTTCTCACGGGGTGCTTTTAGGATGCGCAAGCCTATCATCTTGTTGATGGATTCGGATAGACTGCCAGGTGCGCTAGGCGATACGCATTTGGGAACGACTTAAAATGCGACAACACTTCGCGCTCGACGATCGCTTTGGAGATCCTTTGAATACTCGGAAACTTAATCTCGTTTGGATTCTGATTGCTTTGGCCCTGACTGGGTGTGCCGATGACGCAAACACCACCAGCGGCGCCAATAATTCTACGAACGCGGAGACGAATAACTCCATGACCGCTGGGACGAATAACGCCACGACCGCCGAGACGAATAACACCACGACAGGGACGAATAACGCGACAACGGCTACAAATAACACCACGACGAATAACGCCACGACAGGCACAAACAACTCGACAACCGCAACAAATAACCAGACGACCGTCACCCAGCCATGTGATTTCAGGGCCGTCGACGGCATCATCGCTTTTGAAGCCGAATCCTTGCCGTTGAACGAGGACTGGAAAGTTCGTACCCAATCCAATGGATTTGATGGTTCGGGCTACATGGTCTGGGAGGGCAATGCTTTCAACAACATCCCGACCCATGGCGTGATCAAAATCGACATCAAGATTGATGAGCCCGGTCGATATCAATTCCAATGGCGTTCAAAAATTGGCATGGGTTCAAATACCACCGAGCATAATGATGCTTGGGTTAGGTTTCCCGGTGCTGCCGATTTCTACGGGTTGAAAGGGCAGCCCGGGGCCGAGATTCGGCGCTACCCAAAACCCATTTGCGACGATGCCGCGGCCATGGCAGCCGTGACCGCATCCGCTGATGTCGACACAGCAGACTGCGTGCGTGGATCGTCAAAAGATGGTTGGATCAAGGTCTATTCGTCTGGTGCAAACGATTGGAAGTGGTCCACCTTCACCAGCGATAATGACGCCTCAAGAGTGATGGCAGAATTTGACTCGCCGGGTGTTTACACGTTTGAACTCGCGGCTCGTGCCGACTTCTTCCTGATCGACCGAATGGTCATCCATAAAGAAGGTATATCGGACGCGGTGGCTCAAGCTGCTTCGGAGACGGCCTGCGGGCTCTGAGGGTGTCGGGTTTCTGGGGTGTCGGGTTTCTGGGGTCAGGGGAGATGAGTTTCAGGGGCGCAAGTTGCAGCCAGGCTGGAGCCAGGCGGACCAGTCACAAGTCGCAGCAGGCCTGCGGACCAATCACTGCCAGCTGCTCACCGCTCACCGCTCACTGCTCACCGCTCACTGCTCACCGCTCACTGCTCACCGCTCACCGCTCACGGCTCACGGCTCACTGCTCGCCGCTTATTCGAAACAACGGCCTGGTAGATTTCCGCAGGTTCCCTGATTGCACACGCCACTGATGCATTGTGGGCCGGAGTTGCAAACGCCACCATCGGGCTTGAAAGCCACGCAGGTGCCTTGTTCGCAATATCCCGACCGACAGTCGTCTGTCGGCGAACAAGACTCGCCAAGGCCTTTCTGGGGCACACAGACGCTGTCTTTGCAGAATGAGTTGTAGGGGCAGCGAAGGCTCTGTCCGCACGCAGCGCCAAGCGCCACGACGGTGAACCCGGTGCATTTATCATCGGTACAGCCCATGCCGACGCCGCAGGGCGCGGTGGCCGAACACGCGTCGCCAACACCACCGCGTTTCACGCAGGCACTTTCGACACAGCCGTAGCCATCGTCGCAACGACCCAGATCACCACCACATGGTGCGCCTTCGCGGCCTGCAGCAATGCAAGTTCCGCAGCCAGTCGTCGTGATGACACAAGTCGAGGTTGGCTCGCATACGAAGCTTTCGATGCCGGGTGCACAAATTCCATCCGGAGCCACAGTGCCAACCCACATTTCCGAACAGCCACCATCAAGGTCAAAAAGCTGTTTTTCGCAGGCGACATTTTCAAGATGGGTCGCACAGGCCGCCATGCCGGTCGACGACAAGGTCAACGAACCCGCCGCGGCCAAAGCTGCATAATGGGGCTCGTACACGCCTTCGCAGGTCTCGGCAAAAACCGACAAACACGTGGCGTTGTCAGGTACGGCCATTCGACCGCAGCGCAGGTAATAATCGCAGAACATTTGAGCGGTAAGCTCACAATAATTCGACGCGATGACTTCCAATCCGGGCATATCGGGTGCGGCGTCGATTTCTACATCGGTGCCCAAATCAGGCAAAACAGATGCATCCGAAACGCCGACGTCCATTTGAACGGTCGTGTCCGAGCCCATGTCGACTGGGACAGAGGCATCATCGGTCCCACAACCGAAAGCGGCCAAAAGCAGGCCCGTTACGAGGACTCGAATCATAGCGATACGTCGTGGCCGTAAAGCTTGGTGCGCTCGGCGTTCACTTCTTCGTTTTCGGCGTATTCGTCGAAGGTCATGTATCGGTCCATCAATCCACCTGGCGTGATTTCCAGAATTCGATTGGCGACCGTATTTACGAGCTCGCGGTCATGCGATTTGAACAGAATCACGTTGTCTTTATCGAAGTCACGCATCGCGTTATTCAACGCGGTGATGCTCTCAAGGTCCAAGTGGTTGGTGGGCTCGTCAAATACCAACGCGTTCGCGCCTTGCTGCATCACTCGCGACAACATGCATCGGACACGTTCGCCACCAGAAAGCACCTTGACCGACTTCTGGGTGTCGTCGCCGCTGAAGAGCATGCGACCCAGGAATCCGCGGACATTTTCTTCGTGTTGATCCTTGATGAACTGGCGCAGCCACTCGATCAAGTTCATGTCGTTGTCTTTGAAGAATTCCTCGTTTTCCCGCGGGAAATAGCCAGGTGTGATGGTCCCGCCCCATTCAGCAGTTCCCGAATCTGGCTTCACCTCGTTGCACAGGATTTCGAAAAGCGTCGAAACAGCGCGTCCGTCGTGGCCCACAAAGGCGATTCGGTCGCCCTGTTGCATGGTGAACGAAAGGTCGTCCAGCACTTTTTCGCCGTCGATCGTCTTGGTCAGATTCGACACGGTCAGGATGGCTTTGCCGCATGTTCGTTCACTCTTGAACACGATGTGCGGGTATTTTCGAGTCGAAATAGGCAGGTCGTCGATCGTCAACGAATCCAGCAATTTCTTTCGTGAAGTCGCCTGTTTGGCTTTCGAAGCATTCGAGCTGAATCGTTCAATGAACGACTTCAATTCTTTGACCTTATCCGTGGTCTTTTTGGCGTCATCGCGTTTTTGCTTCAGACCCAGCTGCGCGGCCAGGAACCAGAAGTCATAGTTGCCAGCGTAGATTCGGATTTTCCGGAAATCGATGTCGGCGATGTGCGTACAAACGTTGTTCAGGAAATGACGGTCATGGCTGATGACGATGATCAGTGTTTCCTGACGCTGCAGGTACTGCTCAAGCCACGTGATGGTGTGCACGTCGAGGTTATTTGTGGGCTCGTCTAGAAGCAGAATGTCGGGCTTGCCAAAGAGCGCCTGTGCCAACAAAACGCGGACTTTCTCGCCGCCTTCGAGGTCGCCCATCGTTTTATGATGCAGGGCTTGAGGCACTCCAAGACCCGAAAGAAGCGTCGATACGTCCGATTCGGCTTCGTAGCCGTTCATGTCGGCGAATTCCATTTCGAGGTCGGAAGCACGCGCGCCGTCGTCTTCGTTGAAGTCGGGCTTGCTGTAAAGAACCTCGCGTTCTTTCGACACAGCGAACAAACGTGGATGACCCATCATCACGGTATCGATCACGGTCAGTTCGTCGTACTTGAATTGGTCCTGCTCAAGCTTTGCGACACGTTGACCGGAGGTCACGTGAACCGAACCGTTGGTCGGCTCAAGGTCGCCAGCAAGGACCTTCATAAAGGTCGATTTGCCCGCGCCGTTCGCGCCAATCAATCCGTAGCAGTTGCCTGGGACGAACTTGACATTGACGTCGTCAAAGAGCGGAGCGCCGCCGAAACTTACCGAAATACCTGATGTCGAAATCATCCCAAACCTCCCGGGGCGAAAGCGCCCCATCTAAGGCGGGGCGCTATCACGTTCGGCCAATCAACGTCAATACATGGCCTCCTATTCCGGATTTTTTGAGCCCTCGCCGGCGCTGCCCGGAGTTTTCTGTCAACGGTTCATGGCCTCGGGATGGGCTTCAAAACCGAGACGACCGCCCCCTCGGCATCCTTTAATAAAGTGTTGATACCGATCGCGGTTACGGTCGTGTGCCGTTCAAACACCTTGCCGCCGGATTCGGAGATTTTCGATGTGGTATTTTTGATGTCGTCGATGGCGATCGCGAGCCCCCAATGGGCCGGCGCCGGGTAGCCCGCAGTGAGGCCTGTCACCGAAGCGATGGGCTTGCCGTGAAAGAGCAATTCTTGATCAAGCGGTGAAATGGTCCAGCCGAAAAGCTGGGCATAAAAATCACGGCTTCGCTCAACCTCCGGCGTCATTAATGTTCGCCAACAAAATTCTCCGACGCCTGGCAGGCTCATTTCAGCAGTCTCGTCGGGGTCTCTGGGAGTCACGACTCCAAATTCGGCCCCGCTTTGGTCTTGCAAGAACGCGATACGACCCATGCCCGGCACGTCAAAAGCGGGGGTTGTTGCCTTTCCACCCAGCTTTGTTGCCAAGGCGACTGTTTGGTCGACATCGTCGACTTCAAAGTGCAGAAGCCAGCGCGGACGGGCTTCTGCCTCTGGGAGGAGCTTCATCAGGCCCGCAACCAACGTGCCGCCGCACAGTGCGATTGCATAGCGGTCGCCCATTGCACCCATGGGCGGGAATTGCCAGCCAAAGACGCTGGCGTAGAAATCGATGGCCTTGTTCAGATCTGGGGTCATCAGCTCGTACATCGCAATTTTTCCGTGCATGCATTCTCCGTTTGATGCCACGACATCGTTTGCGTCAATAGGCGGACGGAAGCTCCTCAGGCAGGCGCACCGAGCTTAATCGCCAATTTGTCCATGGCAGAGATATCCGCCTGGAAGAGCGAAAGGAACGCTGCTCCAGAAACATCCATCAACACCGCATTCACCCCCATTTTTCCAAGGACGGTGGGTTTCATCAGGAGTCTTCCGCCAAGCTTTTCGACTCGGCCGGCGCTTTTGGCGCAGTCATCGACCGCGACGGCCATTCCCCAATGGGGCGGCGCTTTAATATGGTCGGGAAGTTCATCGAGTGCCGCTACAGGAACCCCGCGCCAGACAAAGGTCTTGGCCGGTTTCTCCTCGCCAGTGTTCAATGCTTGGACTTCCCATCCGAAGACCTCTCGGTAGAATTTCGCGGCATCCTCGGTGTTGTTGGTCATGAGCGTGCGCCAGCAGAATTCACCGGTTTTTGGGCGCATCATGGGGGATTCGCTCGAGTCTTCTGAAGTCATGATTCCCACGGTGGCGCCCGCAGCGTCTTGAATCACGCCAATTCGCCCGACACCCGGCATATTGAAGGGCGGCAGCAGTGATTTTCCACCGAGCTTCGTGGCCGTTACGATGGCTTGATCGACATCCCGAACGTCAACGTAAAACAGCCAGCCTTGGGGAAAGGCAGTCTCTTCAGTTTTTGGCATCAGACCGCCCACCGCCACTTCATTGTTCTGAATTAGCCAATACTTGCCGTCAGGGCCGAAGCCATCAAAGGTCCACCCTAAAAGGCCAGAATAGAACGCTTGAGCTTCTTTGATATTTGGGGTGGTAAGTTCGTGCCACGAAATTTGACCGTGCATAGCGATATCTCCGTTGTGTGGAACCAAGTCGTCGCCTGCGCATCCTTGGTGTGGATTAGGCTTCATGTCTTATGTTTTTGTCTGCCCACTCGGCAAGGGGAAGTGATGAGTTTTGATGATGTAAGTAGCGTGGTTGCTGCTGGAAATGGAATTTTTACGGCCCAAATCCTAGAGGGATGGGGTCAAGGCCGCGCAGCTTATGGAGGAATTTCCGGTGCATTGGTCTTGCGTGCTGCAGAACAAAGTTCAGATCGGCCGATCCGCTCATTATCGCTGAATTTTGTGGGGCCATTGGCGGTCGGTGAAGCCAAAATAAATACGCGAATTCTTCGGGAGGGACGATCGGCGACCCATGTCGCTGCCGAAATCACGCAGTCCGACGGCGTCGTTACTGCGGCATTGATTCTTCTTGGGGAGGCCAGAGAAACAGCTGTCGATTATGCCGGGCCGGTTGCGCCATCGATGGTTCCGCCAAGCGAAGCGCTCGAGATGCCTTATGTGCCTGGCTTAACTCCCGAGTTCACACAGCATTTTTCCTATTTATGGACGACCAATTCGTTTCCTTTCTCAGGTGGGGAACCCCATGTTCAGGGCTGGATTCGGGCAAAAGAAGGCATTAGCGCTTCGCCTGCTGGCATCGTGGGGCTTATCGACGCTTGGCCGCCACCAGTCTGGTCGATGGTCGACCACCCTCACCCAGGAAGTTCGGTGTCGTGGTTTGTGACGTTTACTCCACAGGCGTATCGGACGGACCTTGCGCGGGACGCTTGGTGGAGCTTCGATTCCCGTCTGACGACATCGCACGGCGGGTACGCGCATTTTGAAAGCCATATCTGGAACGAAAAGGGCGAGCATGTCGCCATTTCAAGGCAGGTCTTCGCGGAATTCAGCAAGAAGTCGTCTTAGGGCCACGGAGTTGCGAAGTACGACTGGGCCGGGCAGAGTCATAAGCCTGATGAACCGAGGGCCTATGAACTTCAGAATTTTTCTTGTGTTTACCGTGGTGCTTGCGAGCGCTTGTTCGAGTGACGACGCACCTGTTCACAGTGATTTCCAAAACGAAGATATCGGGATGGACACGCTGGCGAATAATAAAGGTGATACGGGCGCCCATACCAGCGATGCGGGCACAGATACGGACGCTGGCGCCGATTCTGGCGCGGGGATTTTGGAAAGTGTCCTCGATAAGTTGGTTTTGGGCGGTCAAGACGCCGCTTTGACGCTCGCCAATGCTCAAGGTTGGCCGCTGGCGGTCGAAGGCGGCTATCTCTTTGTTTCTTTCGAAGACGCCTTCGACAAAGTGGGCGGTGACCACGACGGATTTTCCGGCACCGCGATGACCCACGCCGAGGGCTTCTCCTACCTCGTATTAAACGTGCCACCTGGCACTCGCTATAAGTTTTCAGACGGCTCGACGTTTAAGGCGGACCCATGGGGTCGATCGTATATTTATGATGAATTTGGGCAGATGACGCTTGTTGCCCCCACGACAAAACACCTTGAGAGGTTTTTTGAAATTGGCGACGCCAACATCGAGCCTCGTCAGGTGACTGTGCTTCGCCCCGAGGGCCAAGTCACGCACGTGCTGTACGCCCATGACGGTCAGAATTTGTTTTCGCCCGACGCGATTTTTGGTGGTTGGAAATTATTTGACCAGGCCCCGGCCGGCATGATGATCGTCGGCATCGATAACTCGTCGGCGCGTATGGATGAATACACCCATGTTAGCGACGATATTGGGTCGGGCATGATCGGTGGGCGCGGTGAAGACTACGCCGATTTTGTGAACACACGTGTCCGGGAACTCGTGCGGGAGCACTATGGGGAGCCCGCCAAAGTAGGCGTCATGGGCTCATCGCTGGGCGGTTTGATTAGCCTCGTCATCGCCGACCGTTTTGAGGGCGAATATGATTTTGCGGCGAGCCTTTCGGGGACGCTTGGGTGGGGTTCGATTGGCCTGAATAATCAGACGATCATCGAGCGTTTTGCAGGCAAAGGGAAACGCGACACCTTCATCTACGTCGATTCAGGTGGTGGCGGCGACAACTGCATGGACAGTGACGCAGACGGCATTCAAGACGACGACGAGAGCGCCTCAGATAATTATTGCGAAAATAAACAATTCGAGGCCCTTCTGGTGGCGGAAGGGTACGCCTACGACGTGGATCTTGTGCACTGGTGGGAGCCCAACGCGCCGCATAATGAGGCAGCGTGGGCAGCTCGAGTGTTCAAGCCTCTGGCACTATTCGCCCAACGCTAAACTCATCATTTGAGGTACGTGTAAGACCGCATGGCCTCTTCATAATGCTGCATGAACATTCGCATTTGCTCCAAGGTCATTCGGCCCTCGGAGTGAGTTCGTTCTGCCTGTTTGCGCACACGTTCAATCATTTTCTCGGCGTCGTACTGAACGTAGGTCAAGACCTCGGCGACCGTGTCGCCCTTAATCACGTCAGAAACACTGTACCCATTATCTGTAAGGCGGATTTGCACTGCATTCGTGTCACCAAAAAGATTATGCAAATCACCCAGGATTTCCTGGTAGGCGCCGATCAAGAACATCCCCATCAAATAGGGTTCGTCGGGAATGCACTCGTGCACTTCAAGGGCGGGTTTCACGTCTTCGACATCGATGAAACCCTTGATGATGCCGTCGCTATCGCAGGTCAAGTCAGCCAAGCGGGCCTTGCAGGTCGGTTGCTCGTCGAGGCGATGAATCGGCATGATTGGAAATAATTGGTCCATGGCCCAGATGTCCGGAGCGCTCTGGAACAGCGAAAAATTGCAGTAATAAATATTACCGAATAATTCGTCGATATTCGCGAGCTCCTCTGGGATTCGTGCCCGATTCTTCATTTTTGCGACGATTTTCTCGGCGCAGGCGCGGAAGAGTGTTTCGGCCGCACCCAGCTCACGCAACTGAAGGTAGCCAAATCGGAAAAGCGAACGGGCTTCTTCGAGGCCCTGATTGGCGTCATGCCACGACTCTTGAACATTCTTGGGTACGATGCCCTCAAGCGTGTCCCACATGTCGTGTAGAAGCTTAGGCGCGTCTTCATCGGGCTTTTCGATGTTGAGTTGAACGCGGGTTTCCGACACGGCACTGAAAATCAGAACCGACTGGTAGGAAACCACCGCACGTCCGCTCTCTGTGACGATTGTTGGGTGAGGAATCGATTCTTGATCGCATGCGGATTGGATGCCCGTAACGACGTCGTTGGCGTATTCCTGAACCGTGTAATTCATCGAGGCATGGAAATCGGATTTGCTACCGTCGTAGTCGACGGCGAGCCCGCCGCCCACGTCGAGGTAGCCCATCTTGCAGCCCATATTAGCGAGTTCGGTGTAAATGTGGCCGGCTTCGCGAAGGGCGTTTTTCCAGGGTGTGATCGACGAGACTTGGCTCCCGATATGAAAATGCAGCAATTGCAGGCAGTCGAGCATGTCGTGCCTTGCGAGCTCGTCGACCACTGCAATAATCTGAGGCGTGGTCAGCCCGAATTTGGCGCGGTCTCCGGCTGAATCTGCCCAGCGGCCCATGCCCTTGCTGGCCAGTTTGCTTCGAACACCCAATACGGGGCGAATGCCCAAGCGCTCGCTGGCTTCGATGACCGTTTTAACTTCGTCGGGGCGCTCAAGGACGATGACAACGGTGTTATCAAAACGCTGCGCAATCAGCGCTGTTTCGATGAATCCGCTGTCCTTGTAGCCGTTGCAGATGATGAAACCGTCTTCATCGTCCATCTCGGACAAAGCGATCAAGAGTTCGGGTTTCGATCCAGCTTCAAGGCCGTATCGCCAAGGTTTGCCGGCTTCGACGATTTCTTCGACGATATGGCGTTGTTGGTTGACCTTGATGGGGAAGACGCCCCGGTAAACGCCCTTATAATCGTACTCGGCAATCGCGTGTTCAAAGCTCTCGTTCATCAAGCGAATTCGATGATGCAAGATGTCCGGGAATCTGAGCAGGATAGGCAGGTCGAGGCCGCGCTCAGCCACGCGGGCCGTCAGCTCGAAGATATCGATCGTTTGGTCACGCGATGGGTCAGGTCGGACTTCGACGTGTCCCTTATCGTTGATCGCGAAGTAGGGTTGGCCCCAGCCTTGAACCTGATAGAGGTCACGACTTCGTTCCGTGCTCCACGCTTCCTCTTCTTCTTCAAATCGAATGCGATCTTCAAAGCTACTACGATCTTCAATTCCGCTTGCCATGCTGACCTCCGCGCGACCGACCCAAGGGAATCGGGGGCGCGAAACTAGCGACTCACCACCGAAATGTCGAGGTCCAATCACGTGACGTTTTATCGCTGTTTCTGTGGCGCTCTTAAGCTCCGAGGTGCCGGCTTCGAACGTGGTCGAAAGTGAAGGGCAACATGAGCTGCGTGGCAAACTCCACAGGCTCATCGGTGACGACCAGATTTCTAAGTATTTTGGCCGCAATGGGATACCAGATGGCCGCATCTGCCTGCCAGCGAACCTGAATTCGCTTGGTGTCGGAATCCTTGTCGGCTTTTAGGAACGCCAGTTCCTCGCTCAGGATATGGTCAAAGCGCTCCGTAGACACTCGCCCGTGAGCGATTTCGGCCCATAATTCCCAACGGCTTCGTTCCGTGGTCGCAAGGTCGTCCATCACCCGAACAAAAACCGCTTCGCCTTCGGCGTTGGTCATCGTGGCGGGAAGGGCGACACATCCGTTTCCGCAGAGCCAGTCCGTGATGTACTGCAACGCCTGGAACACGTTGTATCGTACCTCACGTGGGTCATCGTTGGATATCACGTCTGACTTTTCGAGGGTCGCAGTCAGAACCGCTCGAGGATAGAGCGGGTCGTCGTGGTCAAGCCCAGGGACGTCGGGGCCAAAAGCAAACTCAATCAGCCGCGCGTTTTCGGCTGGATTGGGCACCAAAGAAACGATCGTTTCACTCAGGATATTCGACGTTTTCCCTGCGGACTTTTGTTCTTTCCAGGCTTGGGTCAATGCCATGCCCACCCGCACGAAATCTGGATGAGCCACCCAAAATCCCTGAAGGCCTCGTTTCAGCTGGGTCACGACGTCTTTGATATAACCCACCATGCTGACTTCGTAGGATGCAGGGTTGCCGTCCTCGTAAAGCACGCCGTACATGCCGCCAATGGTGATTCCACCGCACTCAGCCAGCGATTCGACCAGGATTCGATGAGATTCCCGGATATGATTGATGACGATATTCGGGTCAGCCTTCACGGGAATCCGATAACGAGGATCGTTGCGGAAAATGCGCGCAGTGGAGGCCAGAAAGTCGTGCCAGCCAAGACTGCCACCCAGGAAATTTGGAGAAAGCGCTTCGACGATTTCCTTGATCCTAAAAATGGCACGCGGATTTTCAAACACGATAAAAAGACGCACGGAATCCAAAATATATTCGGGATATATTTCTTTGATTCGTCTTTCGGTCACGTCGATAAGATGCTTGATGTACGCGGCTTCTTCTTCGTTTTCCAATTTTGGAACGTAGAAGGTCAACGACTCTGCACGTGTTCGATTGTGGAACATATGCATCACAAAATCGTAGAGATGCAGCGGCAGTGGATTGCCACGCAGAAGGTGGTTCCCGTCTGGAATCGCAATGCCAGGGAATCGTTTTATCGGGATCGAGAGGCGGTCATTTTCGAGCTCGTAATGTTTGCTATTGCGGGGATCGTCGAGCTCGATGCTTCCGTCATAACAACGAATCAGATTCTCACACGCATGCAGGAAATTCCTCATGATGGGGGTTTTAGAATCTTCGTTATCGGCTCCCCAACGTGGCGCGTCTCCGCATCGGTCCACCAGGTCAGAGATAATCTGGGGCTCGTCTGGAAGCCGTCGATGAATGGCGTTCATCGCGTTGATCGAAAGTTTTACCGAATCGGGAGGCCCAAAAAGAGTGACCTGTGTGCCCTCGTATCCCTTGGGGATCGCAACTTTAGGCGGATTGCACGCTTCTCCGCTTGGGCCGACCACCACTCGTCCTGCATCATCCTTTAGTCCCAAAACGGTTTTGTAGTCCGGGCTGTGGAACTCCAAGGTGGCGTTCTCGGCGACAAATTTCGCCGTGTTTTCATCGATGAAGTGACGGTCCTTTGTTCGCTGTTCGAGGACGTCATTCAGATGTTCACGAACTTCATCGTAAACGTCCGCAACAAAGGCGAGCGCTTCGTCGGATTCAAGGTGTGGGAAGGACGTTCGAAGGCCGGCGGCAACCTTAAGTCCAGGCACAGCTGGCACAGGTTCCGAAAGGGCATCGAGCCGGTTCAGCAGTGTTTCGGGCAGAAAATCGAGGTAGCTCGGGATATCCATGAGCGCCGTCCGGGCTGGAGTTGACGCGAACTCTACATCCTAGCTGCGGCATGTAAAGCCCATGTGATTGGCCAGGCTGTGATTGGTCCGCCGGGCTTTGCGATTGGTCCGCGGGCATCCTGCGCGCATTGCGATTGGCCCTTCGCGTCATGTGATTGGTCCGCCAGGCTCCAGCCTGGTCCCGAGCTTATGGCGCGACAAACTCGTCGTTGCCGAGTCGTTCAATCAGCTTCTCCGCCACTCGAAGCGAATTGGCGATGATGGTCAGGGTTGTGGGGATCCCCCCGCTCGAGGGCATGAAGGAGCCATCCACGACGTAGAGGTTCTTGACGTCATGCGACCGGCATTCTGCGTCCAAAACGGAGGTTTTGGGGTCGTTGCCCATCCTGCAGGTTCCGTGCTGCAAAATGAACGTGGTTCCGCCCACCGTCTCCTGCTTAGTGGCGCTCGCCCCGGCCGCCTTTAAGACTTCGATGCCTGCCTCGACCACCTTTAGGTTATTTCGGAGGTCCAGCGGATGGTTGTAGACATTGATATGCGCGACGGGCAGGCCCCACTTGTCTTTGACCTCTTCGTGAATTTTCACGAAGGTCAACGGATTGGCCGTGAATTCACCGTAAACCTCAAATTCAAGCTCGCGAACGTCGGTGTACGTGCGTTTGATTTGTCGCTGTAGCGCGCTGCCCCAAAGAGGAGGAAGGAAGCGCTTAGCCACACGGTCCGCGGTGAAGATCGGGTTTCGGTGGGGCAACAAAAAGCCGATCGATCCGCCCTTATTATATTCGCCTTTTAATTCGTCGATAAAATAAAGGTCGCGAATCGAGCGATTGATAAAATGTATCGGATGATGGGGTTTCAGGTCTTCGGGCAAGGTCGCAACGTCGAATTCCGCCCAGCCTTTTCCCAAGGTCGAAAAGGTCAGGTTGCGGCCGACTTGTCCGCTTGAGTTTCCAAGTCCGTTCGGATGGGCTTCGCTCTTATGATTCAGCAGAAGCCGCGCGCTCTCGATCGCCGTCGCGCTTACAACGAATACCTTGGCTTTCACCGTGTGTTCTTTGCCCTCTGCATCATAGTAATGGGCAGCGGAAATGCTCCCATCAGACCGGACATCGAACGAATACACCATCGAATTGGGTCGAATCTCACAATTTCCAGAAGCGATTGCGCCAGGAATGAACGCCTCTAGCGTCGAGCCCTTGGCCCCGGATTCACATCCGTAAGACCCACAAAAATCGCAATAAACACAGGCCTCTCGTCCATCAATTTCTTTTGACAGAATCGCGCGTGGTGTTTGATAGACCGTGAACCCCGCCTTTTTTCCGCCTTCCTCGACCAATCGTGAAAGGGGATTTGTTGCGAGCGGAGGGTAAGGGAAGTCGTCGTCACGTGGTGGAGAATATTTGGTTTTTGCAGCCAATCCCGAGACGCCGACTGCTCGTTCAGCCTTAGAATAGTAGGGCGCGAGGTCATCGTAGGTGATCGGCCAGTCGGCAAGGGACGTGCCGTCGACGTCGCCGTAGAGGGATTTCATCCGGAAGTCGTCTGGATGCAATCGATAGAAAAAACCGCTCATGTGGACGGTTCCGCCACCGACACAATTTGAGGTCCAGCCTTCGCTCGACTGGTAAGGGCCCGAGTCTGCCGAGAACTGCAACATATGCGGTTCATCGCTGACATAGGGAACCCAAAAATCACGTCGAGCGTTCTTGATTTCGTCGTGGTCAAAATCGTCGCGTTTATGCCAGGGGCCTTTTTCCAACACCAGGACCTGCGCGCCGGACTTGGAGAGTTCATGTGCCATCGGCGCACCACCTGCACCCGATCCAATGATGCAGACGTCGACAGGTTCATCCCCAAATACTTTCATGGTAGCGGCAGGGTCAGTCATTTATCACTCTGTGCAGGTGCCATGGATATGGGAACAATGAGGGTTGATCGAGACCCAGGTCCAAGCTTTTTTCTCGAAATTTCCGCCGTATTTTGGATGCGACCAATAGCCTTCCAGCGCGAAGGAACGCAGGGTTTCAAAGAAGCGCTCCTGCGGAAATTTGAGACCCTTAATCGAACCGGTCTGAAATTGTCCGAGTATTTTGTCCTGAACTTCGGGGCTTCGGCTCAAAAAGGTTCCGCCAAAACGTTTCGTGGAAACTCGGTCAATGAAATTAAAGCCGCCATGCATCATTCGATGAAGTTCACGGAAATGAGGTTCGGCCAACTGGCCATCCAAGTACTCCAGCACATGCAGGTCGTCGGCCGAGGGTGCGCCGGATTCTGGGTCGGCGGGCAAGATGCGCAGAAGAACGGTGCGGGCGACGTCTTTTTCGTTGCGGTCGGTAAAAAACCGCCACGGATATTCAGCCGCGACTTTGGGCGGGGCTGGAGGTGTCTCTTTTTGTTTGCAGGCCATCAGGCCAAATACCGAGCAAGCAAGAGCGCTTGAACCGGTCACTTTGATGAAGTCGCGTCGTTTCATAACGCGCATCTTAGGCCTGTGTAGACCTCAGGTCCAGAGCACCGACCTCATCGAAAGTCCGATGTCGAATCCGTCGATCGGATACGAGACCTTGTCGTCGTCCCCAGTCGCACCAAACGCGTAAACAAGCGGGAGATAGTGGTCGGGGGTAGGGTGGCTCATGCGACCATGTTCGGTCTCAAGGATTTTCGACAGATTCTGGGAGTCACGCTGCTCGAGTGTTTTGACGATTTCGCTGTCAAACGCCTGGGACCACGGCGGAGTTCCGAGGTTTCCCGAGCGCATCTGAGTCATGGCGTGTCGAAGATTATGGGTGATGTTTCCACTCCCAAAGATCAACACCCCATCTTCGCGCAACTCGCGCAGATCTTGGGCGATCGTCAAGTGTTGGGCCGGCGACAGATGAGAATTGATGCTCAACTGAATCACCGGAATATTGGCTTTCGGAAACATGTGTCGAAGCACCGACCATGTGCCATGATCGAGCCCCCAATCTTCAGAAATTTGCGCACGATCTTCGCCAATCATCCCTCGTACTTTGGCGGCAAGGGACGGGCTGCCGGGGGCTGGGTATTGCACGTCAAAGAGCGCCTGTGGAAAGCCGCCAAAATCATGAATTGTGCGTGGTTGAGGGTTTCCGGTCAGCAACGTTGCAGGGCCATACCAATGGGCGGACACGCTCAAAATGGCCCTGGGCAACGGAACCTTCGAGGCCAGCGCAGCAAAGCCGCGACTCCAGATATTATCGTCGATCGCGTGCATGGGAGAGCCATGTCCGACAAAGAGGACAGGCATCTTTTGCGAAGAATTTGGGGTCATGGGCGTCGTTTCGTGAGTCATGGCAGAATCCTTTGGCTTGTCACAGCCTGAGAGCACAAGCGCGCCTAAGCTGCCAGCCTGGGCGGCGATTGGGACGCTCATCCCGATCAAGTGCAACATATGACGTCGATCGATTTTCATGGATTCAAGATGGTGCCTGATGAGCGTCAGGACAAGCGGGCTTCCGGAAACACTGTGTTCACCTGCAGGTGGCGCGAATCTGACGCTCCAGCCACTGCATGGCGCTTTGCGCTTCTGGAATCGGCAAGAGTGGCCACACGTGAATCATGTTTTTGGCAAAGACATGGGCATGCGGATGGTTGGCTTGGCGCAGCCGGCTCACGAGGGTGACGCAGTCAGGATGGAAGACATCCCTCGTGCCAATCATCAACGAGATATGACCCAGGCCTTCGAACGAGCCGTTCAGTGGGCTGACGTAGGGGTTGGCGGCGTCTTTGCCTGCATAGAGTCGTCCCGCTTCGCGAATCCCTTCTGGCGTTAACCACCTGTCTCCCGTCGTTTCACATGCCGGGTCCATCATGGTTGCGTCCAACATGGGTGAAATTAGGGCCAGATTTGCAGGCGTCGATTTACCCAAATCCCGGCGGTACATCGCTAAACTGTACGCCATTCCACCCCCAGCGGAATCACCGCAAAAGCTTGTGTTTGCGGGGTCGGAGACCATGCGGTCCACCACGGCATCGACGAATTTCATGGATTCTTTCCAGGTGCTTTCCGGTGCGATGGGGTAGGCAGGAATAATGACGCGCGCTCCCATTCGCTGATGCAATGCCGCGGCAAAATTCCACTGTTTTTCGGCGATATCGTGGATATAACCACCGCCGTGAAAATAATAGACCGTCGGCGCGGAAGGCCTGCTTGCGGGGATTTCAAAGAAAAGCTGACCGTCTATGTCGTGGGCGATGACGCCGCACGTCTGTACAGCCTTGGTGGGTTTACAGAAGGGGGCCCTTTTTTGAACTGACGCCTGAACGGCTTGCGCACTCCGCCAGTGTTTGGCCCGAGTCCACTCAATATACTTCGCAACAATCTGGCTTTGAAGGCTCGTCATTCGGACTCACGCGTCGATATTCGCTTTTCTTTCGAGACCTAACCTTAGAAGACGCATCCCAGATAGACCATCAGAAGGAATGAAAATGAAACGATTGGATGAATCCAAAAAACTTGCGGCCGTCACCACCAAAATGGACGCGTTCCACGCCGATATTGTCAACGAGGTCGCAGCAGCCGTTGATGCCAACGACGTGCTCATCGTGGGGATGAAACAAAATCCATTTCCCCGAAAAGCCAAAAAGCTGCTCAATAGCCTTTCGGTAAAATACACTTATCTTGAGTACGGAAGCTACGCCTCGGACTGGAAAAAGCGCCTCGCGTTGAAGATGTGGTCCGGCTGGCCGACCTTTCCGATGATCTTTGTCAAAGGCACGCTTATTGGAGGAGCCGAAGACCTCCAGGCTTTGGTCGACTCAGGCGAATTTGACAAGCTCCGAGCCTAAGCTCACTTACGCCATCGGCGTACTGTTTTTTCGATCTCTACGGCGACCAGAACGCCCGCGGACGCCACCAAGCACATGGCCAGTTCACGCATGGTGAGGGGTTGGGTCTCGAAGATTGGGTTGAGCGCCGGAATAAACACGACCGCCATCTGCGCCAAAAAAGCCGAAGTGATTGCGGCAAAAAAGATCTTGTTCGCAAAAAAGCCTTTGGTGAAAACAGACACATCCCCAGCGTGGATCGCGACCGCATGACCTAATTGCGAAATGCATAAAATGGTGAAGACCATCGTTTGCCAGTGAACGTCGTTATCATGCAAGAATAGCCATTGGCTGGCGATCGTGACCAGTCCCATCAGCAAGCCTACCCAGACGATATGAATGCCCATGCCGCCCGCAAAGACCGAGTCTTTGGGGTTTCGTGGTTGGCGTTCCATGATGCCCGGTTCTGGGGGTTCGGCGGCGAGCGCGAGCCCGGGAAGGCCGTCGGTCACGACGTTGATCCAGAGAATATGAATCGGCAGCAAGGGAATGGGCAAGCCGAGGAGGGGCGCCAAAAACATCGTCCAAAGCTCGCCGGAATTACTGGTGACAATATATTTTAGGAATTTCAAAATATTGTCGAAAACTCGCCGACCTTCTCGAACGGCGTTCACGATCGTGGCGAAATTATCATCGAGCAGAATCAGGTGCGCGGCTTCCTTGGCGACGTCGGTGCCTGTGATTCCCATCGCGACGCCGATATCCGCCCGTCGCAACGCGGGAGCATCATTGACTCCATCGCCTGTCATCGCCACGTAATGGCCCCGGTCCTGGAGCGCCTGAATAATCTTGAGTTTTTGTTCGGGGGCGACCCGCGCATAGACACGAATATCTTCGACCTGCGCCTCAAATTCTTCGAGCGTTAACGCCGAAAGTTCAGCGCCGGTCATGACCACGCCATCTTCTTTCAGGATGCCCAGGCGTCGCGCGATATTTCCCGCTGTGCCGGGATGGTCGCCCGTGATCATAACCACGTGAATTCCCGCAGCCTGGCTGGTTCGCACGGCTTCTGCGGCCTCGGGTCTTGGTGGGTCGAGCAGGCCGACCACCCCCAGAACGCGCAGCTCGTCTTCGGCTGATTCATCCAAATTCTCTGGGACCGCGTCCCATTCGCGAATCGCTACGCCGAGCGTTCGTAATCCATTGATGGCCAAATCATTCGACGCCGCCAACGTGTTTTCGTCGGCTTTCAACGTCTCGACGGCGCCTTTGGTGACCGAAAAAATACTGCCATCAGGTCGGCGATGAAACGTTGTCATCCGCTTGCGATCGGAGTCGAATGGGATTTCTGCGACTCGTGGGTGGTTTTCTTCGAGCTTATGCTTGGCGTGTCCGTGTTCCGCAGCAAAAACCATCAACGCGGTTTCAGTTGGGTCTCCCGCTGCCTCGCCATTGGCGTCCATGTCGGCGTCGTTGCAAAGTGCCAGCGCCATCAGGAAAAGGTCGTTCACGTTGTCTGTAGATTCGAAGTCCTTTGCGCGAATCACCTTTCCTGCGACATAGACCGTGTCCACCTCCATGCTATTCATGGTCAGCGTGCCCGTTTTATCGGTGCAAATATAGGTGACCGACCCGAGCGTTTCGACGGCCGGAAGTTTTCGGATCAGGGCGTTTTGTTTAACGAGCTTGCGGGCTCCCAGAGCCAGCGCGACGGTCACCAACGCGGGCAGCGCCTCGGGGATCGCCGCAACCGCCAGCGACACAGCGGTCAGGAGCATCTCGAGCATGGGTTGGCCGTCCATGACTCCAACACCAAAAAAGACTCCGCATAACGCCAAGACAATCAGTGCGAGTCGTTTTCCGAAAACCTCGAGCGATTTTTGAAGGGGAGTTTTGGCCTCTTCCCCCTCCTGGAGCATTTGCGCGATTTTTCCAAATTCCGTGCTCATGGCTGTTTCAACGACCAGTCCACGTCCTCGCCCGTACGTCACGACCGTGCCCTTGAAGCCCATATTGTCGCGGTCCGCGACGACCGTTTCAGCAGCCAACGTCTCGGCGCCTTTTTCTACCGGAAACGATTCGCCGGTCAGGGCGGATTCGTCGACTTTGAAGCCGGCGGTCTCGAGCAATCGTACGTCGGCCGGAATGATCGCGCCGGCCTCCAGAAGGACAATATCCCCCTGCACGAGGTCAGAGGCGGGAAGGGTCGTGCGTTTGCCATTGCGCAAGACCACAGCATTAGGCGCGGCCATCGCTTTCAGGGCGGCGATGGCTTCTTCGGCCCGGTACTCCTGCACAAATCCAATCACTGCGTTGATCAAAATGATCGAAAGAATAGCGATCGCGTCGACCCATTCTCCGGTTGCACCTGCAACCAGAGCAGCACCGATCAAAATCACGATCATGAAATCTTTGAATTGATCAAAGAACATCATGAACGGCGATTTGCCTTTGGTTGCTGTGAATTCATTGCGCCCGTCGCGTGCCAGTCGCAGGCGGGCCTCGTCGATTGTGAGGCCTTCAGTCGTGGACTTCAGGTGCTCAAGTGCTTCGTTTGTTTTTAGGGCGTGCCACGCAGTATTCATGTCTGAGCAGATAGCATGGCGCTTCAAAATTGTCAGTCGATCGTCGAGCTATCGATCGATGACCTGAACTTTGTTCAGCACCACTCCAAGGTGGTTGGCAAGGTCTTCGGCATCGCGTTCTAAGTCAGGAATTATGGACGATTGCCATTCCGTGAGGGGCTCGATGCTGAGCCTTAATGAGCCTTTCGAGATCTCTTGCTTCCAGGTCGCCACAATCCGACCATGGGCAATCACGGTGGGCATCACGACAGCAGATTTTTTCCAGACCTGCTTTTCTTCGTGGGAATCGATGACCCAGCTTTTGTCTTTATGGGTCATCAACATCGTGTCGTAGCCCGGCATCAAACGAGCTGGCCATTCTGCGGGTGGTTGGCGAATCGCGTCGGCGTCAGCGGCCAAGGCCAAAAGCTTGGTTTTATCCTCGGTTTTGACCTCGACAAGGTCTTTGCCGAGCCTGGCCGCCCACTTGCGCGCGTCTGTGACCGAAGCCCCCAGATAATGAGCCATATCTTGAACCGTCGACGGGCCGAAGACAGAAAGGTACCGCCGTAAAACTCGAGTCGAGGCTTCATCAGCATCGATATCTGGCCACCTAATGTGGTCGTGCCAAAGGCTCCGATGGGCGTAGGCTTGTTCGCTGCCTTCTTTGTGGGCAAAAACGATGTGTCCCTGGCAGGCCAGTCGCCGAATGACCTGAGAAGCGGCAAAACGACGTGGGTCTTTGCCAGCGCTTGGATGGTTCTGAAACGATTCAACAAACTTGTCGCTCAACTCGTCAAAAAAATCCGACCGTAGCAGAGGCCGGTCTGCCTCAAGAAATACACGCCCGATATGGTCAGTCAAAGAGTCAGGCGGCACATCTTCACGTCGTCCTTTTGGCGGCCATTTTTTGCCTGCGGTCACAAAAAGCGGCCACTCGTCTGCCGCATAAAGATGCAAGGTGTGCCGTTGCCCCCAGGTTCTGACCAAGGCGTGGTCGCCATTCAGAATCAAGTGCCGAACCTCTTCGGCGGTTGGCCTTCCGCTCGTGCGCAGGCTGATGGCATGCAGAGCACAAGATTCGACCTGCGCTTGTGCGCCAGCGATGTTTGCAGCACACGCCACGGCATCCACAGCCCCCGGGCCGGTCAAGTGAGAGCGTAGGGCCCGAAAATATCGGACCTTTTCGTTTGTGGTGATGAGCGTGTTCATTGGTTGATCCAAGGTCATATCTGGGCCTGAGGGTACGTCGGCGTGAGCGACCCTAGCCGTGTCGATCGCTAGAGTCTTTAGTAAGGCACCGAGAGCGGTCTATTTAATAAACGGCCAAAATCGCAAGGTTCGGTTTCTTGAATTTGGTCTCGATTAGCGCGCCAAAAATATAGAGCGCAAAAACCAGCAGAGTTCCAAAGACGTTGATTCCCAAAAGCCCTGCGTATTTTCCGCCGCCGATATGAAAGGCCTCGGGGATGGTGCCGAATGCGAACCAAACACCCAGAGCGACTCCGGGCCAAAACGAAAGATGGAAGGCCAGTCGCCCGGCGGATTTCCACATGTGAAAGAGGAAAACCGGCGCCAATCCAATCACCATCGTCCCGCTGATCGTGGTCGCCTTCAGGATCGAGGTTCCGGCAAAAAGTGGCAACGACCCTAAGATGACGGTGATAACCATCGTCCATCTGCCGACCTTTAAGGGCCCGGTTTTGCGCGTCCAACTCGAAAACCGTTCGAGCAGCGTGTGGGTTTGCCCGTCTTCGGA
>CAYMYJ010000039.1:0-46319 GCA_964394615.1 uncultured Bradymonadales bacterium
TTCGGTTTTCGGTTTTCGGTTTTCGGTTTTCGGTTTTCGGTTTTCGGTTTTCGGTGCGCTTGGCGTGCCAGGCTCCTGCCTGGCATTGCGATTTGTGATTGGTCCGCAGGCCCTATGGCCTGCATTGTGATTGGTCCGCAGGCCCTATGGCCTGCATTGTGATTGGCCCGTTCTACGCGTTTTTCAGAAACTGAATCATCTCGCGGACGTGTCCCAGAAACTGGATGTCTTCAGAAACTCGCTCCCCGATCCGCTCGGCATCCCGAGCCATCGACCGGTGATCCCGTTCGTTATTTTCGCTGAGCGTCTCTACGGCGACCCGTTGCGTATGAAGCTGCGCGCCAACTTTGGCGGCGTCGCGGTTCACCGTAGACGCCCAGGAATCGGGGTTTTCAAGATCCAACGCCTGAATCTTCAGCTCCAGTTCGGCCAGCCGATCTTTGACTTCGCGAATATCGTCGATAGGAAACCGAATGCGTTCGCTCGTTTGAGACAGCAGGTTCAACGTGTAGGCATAGAGCCGAGCGGCGGGGCGAGCGCCGGTCAAAGCCAATGCGGCAATACAACCGGCCCAACCGATTTGGGTGATTTCAAAATACGATAACGACGCAAAACCTATCGCTGTGAGCGCGTGAATCAACAACGCCCCGAAGAGACTTCGTCGAGCGATTTGCTCCACAAGCGCTTTGTCCTTGGGGTTGGACGAAAGATTTCGGTCCTGGGAGACCTCGATGTCTCGCCGCACCTCTTTGGCCCGGAAGTGGATATTCCATGGGATGGTCACAACACCGAGCAACCACCAGAACCCGCCGAGCCCAATGATCCAGTCGGTGAACGACCCGGCCGGATGACCCAGCCAAATCAGAATCGCGTACACCGCCAACGTACAAAATGTGACGAACGCCGCGAAAGTAACGGTGCCAGAGGAAGGGAAGGGTGAACGACGCATGAGGACTCCGAATGAAAGTTCGGATTCAAGTATCGCAACCCCTAGGCCAGCGGCTTACAACCAGGTGTTGGTCGTCCTTTTGGCTTAAATATGAGTCGTTTGGCATCGCGAGGGCGCGAGCCATAAAAAAACGCCCATTCAGATTGAACGGACGTTTAAGGTAGGGGCGTGTGCAATTATTGATCGCGGAAGGTGTAAAAGAGTCGCACATTCATCGTGCCTTCGTCAGCCGATGGCGCGGGATATTTGCCGCCTTTCAAGGCGCTTTGAGCACATTTCGAAACGCTCTTATCAGGGATGCCGTTGAAGGTGATATCCGCTGAGCTGGATTTGCCCTTCTTGTCGATTTTAAGGTCGATGAGCACCTGTCCCTGCCCTGCAAACGCATTCTTGCGCACTTGGCTCGTGTAGCAGGACGACAATTTATCGTTGAGCGCTTCGACGACCTTTTGCGCGTCCCCGTCGGACTCGAATCCGGTGGCGTAGACGCTCTCGAGCCGAGCGACCGGAACACGTTTGTATTTTTTGGCATTCAACGAGAATGAGGTCCCGTCGATCGAGATGTCTTTGCCGATCAGAATCTTTTCGGGCTTTTTATCACCGTCCAAATCGCGCTCAAGAATCAGACCGCCTTCGGCTGGTGCCAACGCTGGGTAAAGATTCATACGAGTCTCCGACACTTCGGAGCCTTCGGTGGACGCAGCAAGCAACTCGCCGTTGGCGCCGTCATGCCTCGCGAATTTTTTCGAACCTTTGATTTTACATTCGATGTCGGCTTTCAGGTCGCCGTTGATGTCGGCAGCCTTGCACCAATCATAGCGATTTGGCGTTTTGGTCGTCCAAATCATCTGACCATCATGGGTGTAGACCGACAATTGATTGCCCGACAGACACATGAGGTCTTTATTCGAGTCTGCTGCGATATCGGTCACGATGACCTGATCGCAACTCTTCAGCGTAAACACGGGGTCAGCGTTATGATTGACCACAAATGTTGGCTTGCCGGCGCCAATCACGTCGGGGTTACCGTCGCCGTCCAGATCGGTCACGATCAAGCCAAGTTTCTCGTCACCTTTGCTCTGCGACCATGTGTAGACACGATAGACGGTCTTGTCTTTGCCCAGAAACAGGACTCCCGAGTCGTTGTGAATCAACACAGGAACTTCTTTGCTTGGCCATTCGTAGACCGTTTGACCAAAAGCAGAACCGGCAGACAAAGTTGCCAAAACAAAAACAAACGTACGTAACATGACTCTCCTTCACGTGATGCGCCCGGCCAGAGAGATACGGCAAGTGAGTGTGTGGGTCAAATCGCAGCGACCATCAAGGGGCGGCTGTGACGTCCCTGAGGCAGTGGTCAAGCGTGTGATCGAAGTTCGTGATCAGTTCGGCAGGCACAAACGCACTTGGCACTTTTCGTGAGCACTTGGTGCCAGTGGGGCCCGTGACCTCAAGATTCAACGCGTCGTCGAGGCGGATTTCCACGGAATCCGCGCGGACTCCGTGTCGGGTCAGGACCTGTTCGATGAGTTGCGTTTCGGTTTCGCGTAGCTCGACCAGACCGATAACCTCAGGCGTTGGGGCCTTGGGGGCTTCGGTTGTTGGGGGCGGGGATACTTTTTGTGCGGGCGCTTTGGTTTGCTCGCAGCCGATCACCAGTGACAGAAAGACCAAGAGAGTCCACCCGCGTGTCATACGCGTGGCTCAATATTGGTGGCGTAAACACGGTGAAACCCTTCTCCTGCGGCTTCGATCACGTGACTTGTGACCAACTCCTCCAAAAACGGGTAAATCGCGTGCATCCGAAGCGCGTACTCAACGGGATCCTCAGGCGGGTAGCCAAGATCGCGTTCCACGAACCCAGCCAGAGTCACGCCGCCACGCATGGCGTGTTGAGCGTTGCTGAGGAGGTTATTCGCCCAGCGGGCCGCACGCCGTAAATCCATCTCACCGCGCGTACTCGGCCGTCCATGCGTTGGGTAGACGTTGGCGGCGCCGGTTGCCGCGGCGCGATCGAGGTCGCCCAAAAACGCCTGAGCGTTACGAACGTCAGGCGGCAAGCCGTTCAGCGAGAGCTCCGAGCAGAAGAGCGCGCTTTGCGGTTGAGCGTGCAACATGCACGCGCCCTCGTCGAATCCATGCAGTGGCAGGACGTCGAACGACATGCCACCGATCATGAGCGAATTGCCCACAGAAAGCGGGATGAACTCAAGGTTTGAAGGGGCCGCGCCGAACCAGGCGTTAAAAAACGTGCTGATATCAGCCCCGGTATGCTTCAAGTAGGGCTCCAGGGCCGCTTTCTGCGTGTCTACCCAGTCTCGATAGGTTTTGGGGGCCCGACCGTCGGGACTCAAAAGGAAGACGTCTGCGCGCGGAAAATGGCGGGTGCCACCTACAGAATCGATCGCCCAGGACGTGCAGACAATGCGCTCGATGGCCGAAGCATCCGCTCCGTTCTGGCGGATCGCTGCCTTCAGCGCATCGACTTGCGTCGGGTGCCCAGCGTTGATCAGGCCCAGAGGTGGGCCCACCAAGAACGCATTGACGCCTTGCCCAATGGGCTCAACGTCGAATGCATTCCCAAGCTGAATGGGGCGGATGGTTGAGACAGTCACGGTCTGTAGGTGAACCGAAGCTCATAATCGCAGAGATAGAAGGTGTCTCCCTCTTCAACTTTCTTCGATTCGATGCGGTTACCTCGGAATTCGATTCCATTCGTGGAGTCGAGATCCTTGATGTAGTACGCGCCGTTTCTGAAGATCACGCAGCAGTGTTTACGCGAGATGTTGCCATCACGAATCGTGAGATCCGTTTGCTGACTGCCACGTCCGATCACAAATTTATCTTTGTCGATGACGTATCTGTTGTTGTTGAACATCAAATACAGAGGCGGCTGCGCTGCGCTTCCCATTTGGGGCGCATGCTGCGGCTGCTGAGGCGGCGCTTGAGGCTGCTGGAAGGACGGTTGTCCTCCATATGCAGGGGCTTGAGGCGGAGCCTGGGGAGCTTGCGGAGCTTGCTGCCATTGGCTGGACGGCCGTGGCGGTGGCGGTGGTCCAGGCTGCTGCATCTGACGCGGCTGCGGCTGTTGCTGACCAAACTGCACGCCTCCCATGGGAGGTTGGGGCTGTTGTGGCGCGACCGGCCGTGGAGCCTGCTGCGTGATGGGCGGAATCTGGTTAAACGTCCGATGTTCCATCGGCGAAAAACCTCCACCAAGCTGCGGCGCTTGAGGCTGCTGTGGCGGAGCGTTTCCAGCGTATCCACCGAATCCTGCGCCGCCGCCCATGTCGCCAGGACCGGGAGGTGGTGCGGGGTCGTTGGCCGGCACGTAATCTCGACTGCGCGCATAAAGGCGCATCGACTCGTTAATCAGATAATCCATCGAGCAACCGAGATCGGTCGTCATTTGCTCGTAGATTTCCCAGAGGTAATCGCGGCAGTAGAAGCTGCGTAGCGTTTTACGGTTTTGATCAGTCATCGAAGTAGTCCCCTCGGAGGGTGCGCTTCTATAAGAGAAATCAGTGTTTTCGGCATTCGCGGGAAGGTAGCACAAGGGTTTTCAAGGTGTCCAGAACTTCCCATATCAGCGATGTCGGACTCGAATCACCCAGGCCAAGCGAACCATGTTCTTCAGGACGTTTGGGACCCGACGAAGAAGGTTGATCGACGGTGGGCGCTTCTCGACAATCGTGACCGGAATCTCGACGACCTGATACTTCATTCTTTCGGCTCGAATCACGAATTCACTGGCGAAGAGGTCCTTATCGACCACACATCTGCCCACGACTTCGAGCAATCGATCTCGCCGAAATGCCTTCAATCCATGGGTGTCCGTGCCCTGAAAACCTACGAAAACTCGCAGCATGAAATTCAGCACAAAGGTCGCAAGTTTGCGGTACCCAGGTCGACGGTCAGAGTCGGGATTCAGTCGTTTTGACCCGATCACCATGTCGAATCCTTCGTCGAGCTTTTCTAAAGCGCGTACGTAGAAATCGGTGTCGCAAAGGTCGATCTCGTCACAAATCACGTAATTGCCCCTTGCAGCGAGGATGCCCTGACGCATCGCAAGGCCGTAATTGGGCTCACCTGTGGAGATCAGACGCAGCTCAGGATGGCGTAACATCAGCTCATTCGCAGCTTCAATCGTGCCATCTGTGGAGCCGTTTTCGCTTAAAATGATTTCGTAAGAACTCGTCCACGCGGGGTCGTTGGCGAGTTTTTCGGTCAAATCTGCGATCGATGCGGAAAGGATGCCTTCTTCGTTAAAGATAGGGATAACGATAGAGACATCGATGGGTTTCGAGTCAGTCATGAGTGAATCGCAATATCCAACGGTAGATGAGTATCAGCGCAAGTATATTGGCCACGAGGACCGATATCCCTACGCCGATGAGGAGCCAAAACGTCGAGGAGTCTTCCTCGCCAATGGCAAAATAAAATGGGATAAATGCCGGGATGACAAGGAACACCGACGCCACAAACATGGCCGGTTTTCCGATGGTACTTTTAGGGGTGTCGTTCACGTCCCAATCCCGCGCCAGAAGCCGAAATGAGGGCGGAGCATAGCGGCACTATCAACAGGGAGCAAAGTGGATTTTTCGAAGGAAGACGTCGATGCCGCCGCAGCGATGTTTCTGGCTCGCCGGGACTATTCGCGAAAGGAGCTACGCGGGAAACTCATCAAGAAAGAGTTGCCCGTGGGTCTGGTGGATGAGGTCTTGGACGAATACACGCGCCGAGGTTGGCTCGACGACGTGCGGTTCGCCGAGCTTCAAGCAGGGATTTTGGCACGGAAACAGTGGGGGCCCGTCCAGATTCAGGCGAAATTGGTGCATCATGGCGTCGAGCGGGGCGTTGCGCGCAGCGCCGTCGATGCCCTTGAGGTCGTCTGGGAAGACGTTGCGCGGGATCGTGTGAGTGGGCGTTTTTTGAAGGGTGAGGCGGCAAAAGCCTATCGTCATTTGGTTCAGCGTGGCTTCAGTGCCGGCGTTTCCAGAAAAGTCGCGTTTTCGTTGGACGACGATTAAGCGCGTCTGGGTTCACTCAACGGTCAAGAAGGTGAAGCCCATATCCGACAACGCGTCGCTTAAGTCTTCGGGCAGGTTAGCTGTGAAGCTTACGCGCTCCGCAGTATCGGGATGCGTGAACTCGATGCGGCTTGCATGCAGGGCCAATCGTGAAAGGCCATATCGCTTTGCGAACTCGCGATTCAGGGCGCCTTTGCCGTAATTCGAATCACCGATGATGGGGTGATTGATATGCTTCACGTGTCGTCGAATTTGGTGGAAACGACCGGTTTTTGGCCGCGCCTCGACCCAGGTGACTTCGCGCGGTTCGACGTCAACATGCTCAATGGGGTGGATCGAGGTCAGAGCCTCGATACGCTCGCCGCCCTCGGCTTTGGGGACCGGGTGGTCGATGATGATTTCGGTGGCAACCAGACCCCGAACCAGCGCGTGATAAGTCTTGACGACGGTTCCCGCTTGGAATTGTTCCTGGAGGATTCGCGCGCCGTCTCCATTCACGGCAAAAACCATCACTCCGGATGTGGCTCGGTCGAGTCGATGCACGGGATGGCTTGATCCCAGATAATCGCGAATCAGGTCCACCAGCGTGATGTCATCACGACCGTAGCCACGGTGAACCAGCAGGCCGCTCGGTTTGTTCAAAACCAGGATCGAATCGTCCTGATGCAGAATCTCGAACGTGTTGTCTTGAAACTTACTTCGCAAAAGCGGCCTCAATGGCTGTTCGGTTTTCTGAACTCACTTGGGTCCAAGACGGGGATGACTTCGAGGCGCTAAAATACGCGGCAACCGGAGCGGGCAATTCCTCACTGGCTGACACGGCCTGCCAAGTGCCCACCGTATATGAGCTCCACTTCCCATCGGAGCACGCATAACACGCGGGTGTGGTCACCAAAGCTTCGACAAAAGCTGCGCTGCCCGAAAACCGAGTGCGAACACTTGTGACCGAAACTTCGTTCGAATCGAAGTCCTTGCACGTCGCGTCCTCTGGACATTCGGCGCCGATATCAGGATTGGCTTCAAGAATGGCCGCCCAGGCTTTCTTTAAATCGACATTTGGGGCCAAGGAGTCGATTTTTGTAGGCTCGCCGGTGCTCAGGTTGATGGCCACGACTTCGCAGGAGCCCGATGGATGGGCCGCACCACAAGAATAGGCCGATCCGCACGCCTCAACGATGACGTGATTTTCTACGACACCATTGAGCGAAAAGGATGTTCCCGATTCAGAGTCAGGCGATGACCAAGAAGGGAAAGGCCTTATCACCTTCGAATCCCGAAGACGCGTGAGGGAAATATAAGGTTTTTTAACCGTTTTGGTGCACTCAGCTGATGGTTCGGCGCCTTCATTAAAAGCCGCCATAAAACAATCGCAATCAGCTTCGGGCTGGTCTTCACTCAGCGTCTCATAGAGCCAGATTTCTTTGCCGCTCGAGACCACACCACCATCTCGCTTGGCCACGACTTCAAATCCTTTTGGTCCGTCCAAGATCAACGCGCTCGTGGTCCCATCGGTCACCAAATATTGGTTGGGTGAGTCCAAGGGATGGGTCGTCGTGATGGGCGCGGACGAGCAGGCGCTAAGCAGTGCTGCGACGACAAAGAAGCTGAGTTTCATAGGAGATCTCGATGGTTTGTCAGATGCAAAATCCGGATTGCCGCCGACGCTGCATGGTCGACTTCGCTAAGATAATGAAAATCTGGGTGTTCCGGGCGTTCGTAGGCTTGCCCAATTCCAGTCCAATCGGGGATTTCGCCCTTCGCTGCTTTGGCCCAGAGCCCCTTGGGGTCGCGAGCCGCACATTCCTGGGCCGAACAGTCCACAAATACCTGAAATATATCCTGTGCCAAGATTTGGTGGGCAAGCGCGCGATGAGACTCCATCGGAGAAACCAACGCGCAGACGACGGCGATTCCCTGACTATTCAAGATTTTTGCCGTTTCGGCCACTCGGCGAACGTTTTCGGTTCGATCGGCGAGGCTGAAGCCTAAATCACGACAAAGACCCGAACGGATTTCATCGCCATCAAGCAGCACGGCAGGTTGATTTCGCTTGGTGAGTTCAGCCACAAGGGCGAGCCCGAGCGTGGTTTTTCCTGAACCGGGAAGGCCGGTGAGCCAGTAGGTCTTGTTCATGAGCCACAAAAAGAAAGGCGGGCCGAGGCCCGCCTTGTTTCTTTAGAACGCTGCTCGAAGCGCGTCGACTTTGTCGAGCTTTTCCCACGTGAAGAACTCAATGCCGTCCTCGGTGTAGGGAACACGTCCGAAATGTCCGTGGCGCGCAGTTGGGTAGTAGATTGGGTTGCGCAATTGGAGGGACTCCATGATGCCATGAGGGGTCAGCTCGAAAAGCTCCCGAACCACATCACTGAGCTTGTCTTCATCAACCTTGGCTGTGCCCTGACAATCCACGTAGACCGAGGTCGGCTCGGCGACGCCAATGGCGTAGCTGAGCTGGATTTCGCAAACCTCTGCAAGATCTGCTGCCACGATGTTTTTGGCGATATAACGCGCCATGTACGCAGCCGAGCGGTCCACTTTTGTTGGATCCTTGCCCGAAAACGCGCCGCCGCCGTGACGACCACGTCCACCGTAGGTGTCGACGATGATCTTACGGCCTGTGAGGCCACAGTCACCGTGCGGTCCACCGATTTCAAAAACACCGGTTGGATTGATGTGCACCTTAATGTCGTCGTGCCAGTGCTCGCCCAAGACTGGCTTCAACACGTGCTCACGCACGAGGTTGCGAAGCTCTGGCATCTTGTTGGTCCACAACGGGTCATGCTGAGTGCTCAGAACCACGGTGTCGATATGCGTAGGTGTGTTGCCCTTGTAGGTCACAGTCACCTGGCTCTTCGCGTCGGGTCGAAGACCTTCCACAAGGTTTTCACGACGAACCTCAGCCTGTCGCTCGACAAGTCGATGCGAAAGGTGAATCGGAAGCGGCATATACGTGTCTGTTTCTTTGCATGCGAAACCGAACATCAGGCCTTGGTCACCAGCGCCGCCGGTATCAACGCCTTGAGCGATGTCGGGGCTCTGCGCATCGAGCGCCACAAGGACGGCACACGAAGCGGCGTCGAATCGCATCTCAGCGCTTGTGTAGCCGATGTCGCGAACGACTTCGCGGACCACTGAGGGGATATCGACATACGCGTTGGTGGTCACTTCACCGCTGACCACAACCATTCCGGTCGAAGTCATGGTTTCGCACGCGACGCGCGATTTGGGGTCCAATCTCAGCATCGCGTCAAGGATAGCATCCGAGATTTGGTCCGAAACTTTATCCGGGTGGCCCATCGAAACGGATTCAGATGTAAATGGGTAAATTCTGCTCATCTCTCACTCACTGCAAAGTAGTGTTCATTGCCGGGAGTTTTTGAGGCTCCATGGTCGGCGTTGCCGCTGGCGTTACCACCTTGCCCAAAGGCAGGTTGGTCGGGTTTCAAAGGGCCAGTTCCCTCCACCCGTCAGCATGGCGGCGCGTACAATACCAACCCGCTTTTGTTTTGCAAGTGCAGTTGGGTTGCGATTCGGTTCGCGGAGTTGCGATTCGGTGCGCGGGCATCCTGCCCGCCTTGTGATTCGGTGCGCGGGCGTCTTGCCCGCATTGCGATTCGGTTCGCGGAGTTGGGAATGGGTTCGCAAACATGCCCGCCCGATGATTCGACTTGTAGAAGGGGTGAACGCGACGTGGTGGCGAAGCTTTAGTTACAGCCGAATTCTGCCAATGATTGCCCCATCGCACTATTATTTCCCATACTCAATCCAGGTAATCCCACCGCGCCGGGGAGTCGATTCATTTGTGACACATCTGTCGGAGCATCACACCATACTGCAATCGAAAGACCGCCAGATCCGCCCCCGCCATGGCCACCGCGGGCACCATAACCACCGCTGCCTCCGGTTCCGCCCCTCGTTACGTAAGTAGTTTTCGTGGTCCCATCAGCCGCCACCAACAGACCTCCGCCAAGGCCGCCCGAACCGCCATGGCCAGGAACACCAACTCGTCCGCCATCACCACCTTTCCCGCCGCCTGAAGGTGCCAAAAATAAACTAGTGAACGTAAATCCAGGCGAGCTCAGCAGCACAAGACCAAAACTTGACCCACCCATATCTCCACCGCTAGGACATCCTCCGCCACCTCCGCTTGCGTCGATCACAGTGAGATTTGTGCCCGCGTCCTTGAGTCTTGAGTGCTGGGCTTTCAATATCCGACGAGCATCCACTCATCATAAAAACCAACGGGATAAACCATCGCATTTTCAACTGTTCGAACAGGGGAAAAGGGGCAAATTTCTGCCTACTGAACTATATTTTTTAAGGACCTGTTGCGCCACAGAACTTTCCGCCCGTAATAGATTTACACGTAATCCCATTAGTGCAGTCATTGTTTGAAGCACACTCATATGTGCAAGCGCGAACCGATCCCCCAAATTGTTTACAAACACCACCCAACGTTGTGTCACAAGCTACGGGAGTGCATGGATCTTCATAGCGATTATAGGCGGCACACGAAATAATGGACTCACGAATCATGCAAACAGTGACAGAATTGCCATTCACATCATTCCGGACAGACTCAATTGGTCCATAAGGATTTGGACAAGCTGTCATACCGTCATACACCTGCATGCAGTAGTTTCCGCTAGGAGTCGCATTTGCGCCGAATGTGGTGGGTACACACGCATATCCATCAAAACAACTTGAGTTGCTGACACAAGGCTGACACGTCCCGCCGCTTTTTACTTTGATTAATGAACACATGTTTGTGACGACGTTACATGCGGTGGGATCGACTCCATCGGTGCAGTCTATCGCCTCGGTGGCGGTCGTGCATTCAAGGCATCCCTTCACTGGGTCGCAATGATTTTTGGCCAGCGCCAGATGTGAGCAATCGGCCTTCACCGAACACTTCACGCATTCGTTGGTCCCAGGGTCGCATTTGGCCGCAGCCGCGGTGGTGCAATTATCGTTATCAAGGCAAGCCACGCAGGCGTTGTCGCTGGTTGGTCCTTCTTCCTTACACACCAATTCACCGCTGCATCCCGCCCCGGCAAGACACGCCACACACGTATTGCTTGTGGTGTCGCAGACGCCGTCGTCGCAATTAGTATTGTTGAGGCATTCCACGCAGGTGTTGTTCGTGTCACACACCTCATCGACGCCACATCCCTCGGTGCCCACGCACGCGACACAGGTCTTGGACGAGGGATTGCAAACGCCCGTATCCCCGGAGCAATCCTCACTGTTACTGCATCCCACACACATATTCGTCGTCGTATTACAGACCGGTTTGGCGGTTGGGCAGTCGAGGTTCCCCACACATCCCACACACGTCTGGGTGCTGGTATCGCACACCCCGGTGGTGCAGGGCGGGTCACATCCCATCGTGGCATCCACTTCGGCGTCGGTTGTGATGTCCGTACCGACATCGCTTGCGTCCGTCACGGTGATGTCTGTGTCTGCGTCACTCCCGCAATATTTTGAATCACTTGCGCAGCATTCTGCCTGAGACAACTCGCCGTTCTCGCAGCGATTGGTCGAGTCACTGCAGCCGATAAAGGCGCTGACGGCGAACATCATAAGGAATACGTTCTTCATTTTTCTCCCCCCTTTTTCGAGGAAATTTTTAGTTGCCGCCATCAGACGCGATTTTGGCCGCCTCTGTCAATGCACCAACATGATCATTTACATAAGGACGAGGATACCTAACGCGTTGATATCGTTTGTCTGTGTTGAATTATTGTGTTTTTTCGCAACATTTTTGAACTTCGACCGATAACCGGGGGTCTTTGTGTTTTGGACAGTTAATAATGAAAATAATGACATTGTTTTTGCTCCTGAGCATCAGCTCGCCGGCGTGGACGCAAACCACTCCCGAGATCAGTGCTCAGGCGCATTTTGACAACGCACAAGCCGCTCACGAATCAGGGGATTTTGACAAGGCTATCCTCGAGTTGGAGCGGTCGTGGCGGCTTGAGGAAAGGCCAGAAACCCTTGCGCTTCGGGTTCGCGTGCTTGAGTCGATGGGAGAGCCACGTTTGGCGCTCGACATCATTGAGCAGAACCGCGATCTGCTTGGTTCGGTGCCGGACATCTATTTGGTCGAAGAACGCCTGCGTGAATCGTTGCGGGAAAAAGCCGTTGTCGTCGTTCCGACACCCGCGGCTCCCGAGCGCACCACCTTGAATGCCGTTGGGCCCATCTTGTTGGGAGCCGTTGGTCTGGGACTTGGAGTTGGCTCTGTCTTGCTGCTGGTGTCTGAGACGTGCCAGGTGGAAAGCGTCCAAGGCAACTGCATCGAGCTGGAAGAACCATCGACGGCCCTTGGTGTCGGAGTCGGCGCGCTGGGCGTAGGGGCCCTTGCAGGTGCCATTTATTGGTGGATTGCCGGTGCACCCGACGATCCCGAGGTCCTTCCGTCGACTCAGGAGACCCCATGAAGTTTTTGATCTTGTTGATTATTCTGATGAGTGGACCGGTGTTTGCGCAGGAAGGAAGGGTTGCGGTCATTCCTTTCGATCAAACCGAGGGTTCAAGGGCGGCCGCATCACGTATGGCCGAGATGCTCGCCGGTGCCGGGCGAGATGTCGTGAATGGCGATCCTGTGTTTGAAGCGGTTTCTCAACATCGAATTGATGTCCCAAACGAAATCGCCAGCGAGTTTGTGGGCGTGAGTGAACGTATCGCCCAAGGTGGGAACGACTTCTTTTATAAAGGAGAGGCCCAGGCTCTTGAGATCCTCTCACCGATTTTGGAACTCGGCGTTCGGAATTTTGCCTATTTGGCGTCGCGCCCAGATTTAGTTCCACAATATTATGAAGCCGGATTGATTGTTCTGAGGGCTTATCAAGGTCTAAAGCGCCCTGATGACGTTAAGGCGACGGCGCGACTGCTTGCGAGGCTATTTCCTGCGCTTTCGCCCAGCCTAAAAACAGCCCCGCCTGACGTCCTAGAAATGATGCGAAATGCCAAGGCGAGCGTGCTTGAAAAAGATGGGGCCAAGGTCGGGGTGAGGGTTGATGGGGTGGAAGGCTGCCGTCGGTATCTAAACGGCACACCTGTCAAGGATGGGTCTTATCCCGTCGCCTCTGAAACTCCAGTTTATGTCTTTGTTGAATGTCAGGGACGTCGTTCGGCCGTCTGGGAACTTCGCCTTCAACCGGGGCGGAATGTCGTTGTCCCCATCGTTCCGGGTTATCAGGATGGTTTTGCGATGTCCGACGACTCTTACCAGTCACGTCGCGACGCCGAATTGGTCATGCAGGCGATTGCTTTTTGGGGGGGCTTTGACGAGGTGGTTGGGCTTCGACAACCGGCGACGCAACAGACAGCCCCGACGCTCTTTGGCCACCTTCGAGACGGGCATGTCACGTGGACAGAAACTCGTGATGTTCCCGCATTTGTGGGGTTTGTTGAAAAAACCTTCGATGTTCAAGTGGCCGCAGGTGCGAACCCAGAAAGTCCGCCGGATTATTTTGCTTGGTCTTTGGTGGGCGGGGGCGCGATGGCCGCAATTGGTGGGGGCGTCTTAATATTCCTTGGGCAAAATAAGGCACAAGATATTTTGTGTTCGGGGTCCGCACAGCAGAAGCCTGATGTGGGCGATTGCAGTGGCGCACCGATTCCGCTTTCGGAGTCTGAGTTCGACAGCGAGCGAACCAAAGCCAATGCGCTTCGAATCAGCGGGGTTTCTTTGGCTGGGGCGGGTGTCGTGGCGTTGGCGTGGGGCGTTTGGCGGCTCGTCGATGACGACGTTCCTGAGGAAATTCGTCCCGCGGGTGGAGGCATTTCATGGCGCTTCTAAAAAGGCTCTGGCCATTGCTCTGCATCTTGGGCTGTTACGACCTCGACTACGGTCAGCAGAATGCTGTGCCGGTTCTGGTGATCGACTCCCCTCAGGATGCGCAAAGTGTGGAAAGCCCGGTGGTCATCTCTGGCACGGCTTCGGACGCCGAAGATGGGGACCTCAGTGGTGAAATTGTCTGGAAATCAGACGACAAACTCATTGGTGTCGGAGCCTTTATTTCTGCGGATCTGCCGGTCGGCTCACATATTATTAGTGCTTCAGTCAGTGATTCGGCTGGCGGTATCGAAACATCTCAAATTTCAATCACGGTTACGACCACGAGTGCGCAATGAATCCACAACGTTTTTTTGTTTTTCTAATTTACATCGTGTCTTTGAGTTCAGCGTGTGGTGACGACGGTGCGACTCCTGTCGATCGGCTTGTCACAGGGGACTGTAAACCCACCGCAGGGGGCGTCGAAATCTGCGATGGCGTGGACAACAACTGCGATGGAACCATCGACGACGGGTTTAATATTGGTGAGGCATGCAACGTGGAATCAGGTCTTTGCATGGGAGCTGGCGTGTTGAAATGCGCTTCGTCCGGTATTGAATCGGTGTGCTCGGTTGAAACGCAGGGAGGGACTGAAATCTGCGACGGTGTCGACAACAACTGTGATGGTGAGATCGACGAAGGGTTTGACGTCGGGACGGCATGTACCGTCGGTGTCGGCGAGTGCGCTGTGGTAGCCACGATGCAATGTACACCGGATGGTGTGGCGGTCTGTGATGCGGTGCCGGGAACTCCTGACTCTGCGGAAATCTGCGACGGACTGGACAACGACTGCGACGGTGAAATCGACGAGGACTTTTTGCATGTCGGCGAAGCTTGCGACGCCGGTATTGGCGCCTGTCTGACGACCGGAATCGTCAAGTGTTCGGCCGATGGCCTGACGGCCGCCTGCGACGCTGTGGCAGGCGAGCCAAGCATGGAGTTATGCGATAAGATCGACAACAACTGCGATGGTGAAATTGATGAAGGATGGGTCGATCTGGGCCAGCCCTGCATGTCGGGCAAAGGCGTCTGTGCTAAGCCGGGCAACACAATCTGCGCCGAGGGAGGAGAAAGCTACAGCTGCGACGGGATCGCTTTGACTCCGCCGATCAGCTCGGAAGTGACGTGCGATAACCTCGATAACGACTGCGATGGTTCAGTTGACGAAGGCTGCGACGACGACATGGACGGATTTTGTGACATGGCTTTCAGCAACCTTGGCGCTTCTGTGTGCACAAAGGCGGGCGCCGACTGTAATGATGGCGATGCCAATATCAATCCAAGTGCGCCCGAGGTTTGTGACCTTGTGGATAATAATTGCAACAACAAGATTGATGACCAACCCACAGATGGAAATGCGTATTATGTCGATTGCGACGGCGACACTTATCCAGCGACTTCCTCCAACGCGATATCGGCGTGCGCAGCACCCTTAGATTCGGCAGCCGGCCTCCTGTGTGGTGGTGCGGCAAATGCCACCTGGACCACCAAGACGCCGGCAGGCGTAGATTTCGACTGCAACGATGCTGATGCCGACTTTTATCCCGGTCAAACCGCGTACTTCACGTCTGCGGGAAGTCCACCCTCGTCGCCTGCATACGACTATAATTGCAGTGGCGTTGAAGAACGTTTTGATACCGACGTGTTCACTGGAAATATCAACGATCCCTGTCCGCCAGCCATCTATATGCTTACCAGGACTGGGTCCCGATGTGTGGTCCCCGCGAATGCGACTGCCTGGGCAGGAGGCCTGCCGGCATGCGGCGCGAACGCGATCTACACGACCTGCGCCAATTACACGAAATCAGGGTCGACCTGCACGGGCGGGACTCGAACCGCCGTTGCAGATGTACAATCCTGCCGCTGACGCGGAGGTCTTTGTCCTTAAGAAGAGCACGACAACGTTGAACAGCCGGGGCGATTTCGAGCCCATTCAGGCCTCTTTTCGGCAAAGGCCTCACGTCCGGGTTGTTCGTCGTACGGCCGCCGAAGCGTGTCGAGCAGTTCTTCGACGCCCGAAAAATCGCCCTTTTCGGCGGCGTCGATCGCCAGCTGGGCCAGATAATTGCGCAGCACAAATCGCGGATTTGCCGCGTTCATGGTGGTGATTCGTGTTGCGGAGTCAAGGTCGCGCACACGCGCCGCCCATCTTCCAAGCCATGCTTTCAGCGCTTCGCGATGCTCGTCTAGTCTTGCCTGGCGGTAGAACGATGCCCGAACCGTTTCCAACGAAGGAGCGTCCACATCGACGTTGGCGAGCTCCCGAAAAAACAGGGTCATGTCGGCTTCTGACTTGGTCAGAAGGCCGAAGAGCTCGGATGCCAAGACTTCGTCTTTTTCCTGGAAGTCTCCCAGACCGAGTTTTTGCACGATCATCGCTTTTTGCGACTCTTCGAGTGCCTCCGCAAAAACATCCAAGCCGGCCTCGACTCCTTCGACGCCTAGAATCGACATCAGCGCTTCCCCAAGTCGTGCCAGGTTCCAGTGCGCGACAAAGGGTTGGTGTCCGTAACGATAGCGTCCCATCTGGGCATCGGTCGTATTTGGGGTCCAATCCGGGTCGAAATCTTCGAGCCAACCGTAGGGGCCATAATCGATGGTCAATCCGAGAATCGACATGTTGTCCGTGTTCATGACTCCGTGCACAAATCCGACTCGCATCCACTCGACGACCAGCACCGCCGTTCGACGGCACACTTCGTTGTACCAGTCTTGGTAGCGTTCAGGAGCGTCGGTATTAAATTCTGGAAAATCTCGACTGAGCGTGAAATCGACAAGGGATTGAAGCGTCTCGAGGTCGCCTCGCGACGCCAGAATCTCGAAACTGCCAAAACGAATGAACGACGGAGAGACCCGGCAAACAACGGCGCCGGGCTCAGGTCGAGCGCGGCCGTCGTAGAACATGTCGCGCACGACAAGGTCGCCCGTGTCGATCAGGCAGAGGGCTCGAGTCGTGGGCACCCCAAGATGAAACATGGCCTCACTGCACAAGAACTCTCGCACAGACGAGCGCATCACGGCACGCCCATCGGCCGTACGTGAATACGGAGTTGGGCCCGCACCTTTGAGTTGCAGTTCAAAACGATTGCCAGCTTCGTTGACGACCTCACCCAGTGAAATCGCGCGTCCGTCACCGAGTTGTCCCGCCCAGTGGCCGAATTGGTGACCGCCGTAACATGCCGCGAACGGCTTCATGCCCTCAAGGAGCGTGTTGCCCCCGAATACCTGAGCGAACTCGTCGCTTTTCACCCAGTCGTCATCCAACCCGAGGTCAGCGGCGACTTCTTTCGAATAGGCGACCAGGCGCGGCTTACGAACCGGGGTTGGAACGACCCTTGAAAAACAAGCACCGTGCACCTGACGACGGGTATTTTCGGAGTTGGGATCGGCTGGAAGCTCATCCACAAATCGGTTGTCGAAGTTTAGCATTTTTGTGTTTCCGAGTCTGGGTGGGCAAAGGCGTCGTGGTCTTCTTCGCCGCGTGGTTTCAAGCAGGCGTAGTCCTTCTGCACCGATACTCGTGTGGTCTCTGAGTCGGAAATACGCACGTCTGCCTCGATTCCTTCGTCGTCCCCAGCTGCCCACTGGCTCAGGGTATTCTGCGGGATCAGAATGAAGAAACCACGGTCGGTCGCAGATATTGCAACGCTTTCATGGGTGCCCGGACGAACACCGAATTCCAAGGAGTGCCCCTGACCAAGACTGGTGGAGTCCGCCACTTGATCCCCAGCAGCAAGAGCGCCGACCTCTGTTTGAGTGAGGCGGAGTCGTATTGAGTTTCCACGAAGTCGTAATTTCATCTGGTTCCTTTCAACGCTTTGAGCCCGTGATGCGTCGCGCAATTTCCGGGCGAAACTCCATAGAGTGCAGAAATCGTCGCTTCGATTTGATGCTCAAGCTGTCGAACGGTCTCGAAATCGCCGGATGGCCTGATGCCAAATCGGCTTTCCGTGGACGTCGGGGCCTGAGCCAGCAGTGAACGCACGGTGACCACGAGCGTCTCAACGAGCGGGGAAATGTCGGCACACCACCTCCCGGGTTCAGGAAAGGGCAGGTTGCGAACATCGCGAACTTGGTAGTGGAGCGTGGGGTTCATGGCGTTCAAGAGGGCACGCGGCGCGCTTGAATTCAGGACCGCCATCGCGGCGTTCAAGTGGACCGGGTTGTCATCGATCGAAAAAATGGCCGGCCCGGTCATGTCTGCGACCGCTCCAACAGGAAACACGCGTGCCGAAAACTGCAGGCCCCCAAAATCGGTGTACGTGATTCCTTTTCGAAAAACACTGCGGTGGCTGACCAGATTCGACGTTCGGTTTTTTTGATAAAATGTGCGCGCTTCGAGACTTAGGTTTACCGCGTGCTCCCAGTTTCCCCACCAAGGCGCCGCCGGTCCGCCTTTGCTGTAGAGAGCCCATTGGGCGGAACACGGCAGCTCCGCTGAAATCCAATTTTCTTTGGACGCGGCCCAGATGGTCAACTCATCCAGAAATTCGTCGTGGTAGAACTCGCAACTCATGATCTGGTCGTCTGGAAGTTGGTCAATTTTCCGAACAAATTCAGAGTTCTTTCCGGTCTTATTTTGAGGCGGGATTTCAAAGAAATCGCCGAGTCTGGGCATCTTCGAAAATTGTGTGATCAGCGGGTCGGAAAGCCAGTGTGCGATTGGGTTTCCTGGAATTTGACTGAAGCGCGACACATCCATTTTTTTTGAGGATTTAGAAATCCAACTATTTCGTTTTTCCGCGGCTTTTCCTTTGCGCAGGTCATAGAAATGGGTTGGCCCCTCAAAGTGGTCCAACACAAAGCCAACCACGGAGGCTTTTTCTCCGCTCAACGCGCGGAAAACACCTGGGCCAAAATGCACAAACGTATCCAGATGTCGGTCGTTTAAAAGGCGCCTTCGCGCCTCTTCGAATTGCCGAACGTACCAGAAGCTTTGTTGGGCGAGCACAGCCGTACAGGTGGTCGCGAGGTCAACGCAACGCTGGATGAAAGCGGCCGATAAATCCCCGTCGAAAGGAGCAAATTCTCGTAATGCTTCTCGGGTATGTTTGGGCATTGAACGCGCCCCCATATAAGGGGGATTCGTAATCACCACGCTGGCCGGCCGGACCGCACCAAATAGCCCGTCGGCATGGATAATATTGGCCACGAAGACCTCTTCGAGTTCCTTGGCTTGCGCACCAAGAATTCGGTGGGCGTGCAGCAGCATCACCTGCCGGCAAATTCGCACCGCGTCTGGGTCTAAGTCCACACCTCGTACGTTTCCAAAAGCGTCCCAAGCAGGCGTTCCGTTTTTGATCAGGACATCGACCCAGGCGAGCAGCATTTGGCCGCTTCCACAAGCCGGGTCGAGCATGTCGACCGCCCCAGCGATGGCAAAACAGGACTCCGCCAGAAGATGAGCCACCCAACTTGGGGTGAAAAGCTGGGTTGTCGACGTCGAGTCAAAATGCTTTTTTTCGGCGCGATGATGCTCGGCGAAGGCCAAGGACCGCCTACGTTCGCCTTGATGTTGGTGGACCCATCCCAATGCGTGTGGCTCACATTCCAACGGCCGGAGCGACTCATCTGGGATTTCGCCTTCGCCCGTGAGCCACGTCCGAATCGCATCGCAATAGGAATCAATCGACTCAGCTGGCAGACGCCGCAACAAACGCACCAGTTCAAGTTCACCCCATTCGAGCGGAGGCAATTCGGTCCGCTCTTGCGTGGATTTCTCGATGGTTGAGTGCATCTCGGCGTTGCTCGTTGGTGCGGCAAAGGCAATTACTAGTCTTTGTGGAGCCGCCGGGCCAATCGAAAATGCCCTCGCCGACCCGGTGCGATTTTCCCCTGCCTTTGTGATGACTCATCCTGTATTCTCCCGGATATTAGTGACTTAGTTTCGGCAGATGAATTTGCTGTCAAGTGTTCCCTTCAGTCGAATGTGGTGTGGAAGTGTCTGACGAGCCATTGGAACGTTCGTCGCTGTCTGTGGACGGCGTGATCGAAGAGCAACAGCAAGAAAAGCGCTTAGACCAGAGAATCGCGTCTGAGCTCGGCACGATTTTCAATCAGCTTGATCGTCTCGTGACCATGATGCGCGTGTACCCTAAGGGGCATCCGATCTTGGACGAGATTGCGCAGGGAATTATCTCACGGATTCGTCAGGCGATCGCGACGTTTGGGGATTTGGAGGTGAACCTTGGTGCCACCGAGTTGCAAACCGCCGGTGGTACGGCTTTTTTCAGCGCCACGCAGTCCGAACGTCAACAATTCATCTATTATAATACGTATGCGGATGGGGTGATTCGTGTCGACTTCCATGAGGGGGTCTCGTCAAAAGATCTTCAAGATTTTCTGGGGGTCGTTAATCGTGCATCGCAGGGGGGCAATCGGCTCCGACGACGATTCGGTGACGCTGCTCTGGGAGCTTGATCTCGACACAATTACGTATGTTGCCGTTGAAGGTTTTGTCGACACGGGCGCGATGGAGTCGTTTGGGGACATGAACGAAACTGAGGCGACTCAGGTGGTTACGAACGCCGCAATCGAGCCGCGCGGTGCGGCAGCTCAAAAATTGATGGCGATGTTTTCGAATTTGAATCTTGTTCATCTGGACCTCTTCACGCGCATGCAGGTCACCGCCCAGGCAAAAATGGCGGTTCCTACGTTGAGTGACCGTGATCTCGCGTATGCATTTGGTGTCGATGACGCGGTGATCTCGAAGTTGATGGGCGAGTGGTCGTCAGGGGTCGATCTTGAGTATCGGTTGATCGAGGCGTTGCTGAGCATCGTTCGTACCTCGCCTCATAGCGAGGAAGGCCGAAACGCGGCCAGCTTGGTCATGGAAGTCACCCACAACTTGTTGGACAAAGACCTCTTTGCTCAAGCGGCTCGCGTGCTTGAGCTTCTGCACGATCGGAAGGACCTCTTCGCAAATCTGGATTACGATCCGATGGGCGACTTGATCGACGAACTCTCAGATCCGATGCGGCTTGAGGCTCTGATTTATACGATGCAGACGAACACCGCGAAACGCGAGGAGCTGGTTTCGCTGCTCTTGATGCTGGGGCCCACGAAAGTTCAGCGACAGATCCTGCAGCTTCTTGCGGACGAGAAACGGAAGGTGGTCGCGGTTCCCCAGCTGGTCGATGTGATTTTGAAGACGTTGCAGCCCGATAATGAGGCTCAGTTTCTGGCGAAAGAGGTCACCACTGCGACGTATTTCAAGCGGCTGCTGCCAGTGCTGGCGGACCGTGATCCGGAGTCGTTCAAGCCCATGCCGCGTTTGATTCGTGCGGCTTTGCACTTCGAAGATCGGGAGGTCGTCATTGCCGCACTCCTGGTGGAGCATTCGGTTTGGAAGGACGACATCCTCGCCGACAAGTATCTTCAGCCGCTTTCAACTCACGACGATGAGGAATTGCGCAAGCTGGCCCTGCGTAGACTTGGGCAACATCATGCCGAGCGGTTTCGTGCCGCGATTCGTGAGTCGGTGCTGGCGAGGAAGTTCAAGGGGAGAACCCATGCTGAATTGCGGTTTTTGATGCGACTTTTTTTGGAGTCTGGCGAGGACTCCACACAGCAACTGCGAAACCTGCTCGACACCCGGGGTTGGTTGAACAAAGCCCATCGGGAGTTCGCAAAGATGGCCGCGGCGGTGCTGATCGAGTTCGGCGACCAAGAGACCGTCACATTCATCACCGAGCGTTCCGAAAGCGCCATGACCCATGCGGATTTGCGCGACTCTTGGAAGCATACATTGGCACGGTTTTCTGGACCGTCAGTCTTGTCAGAACCGACGCCTGCGACAGAACTTCCGCCCGATGACAACGACCTTGACCCTCTGAAGAGCAAGACCGGGCCGGCGGAACGCCGTTTCATCGAACCTGACAAAAACAGCGTGTTTTTTGTCGATGGGGTTCCTGAGCAAGGGTGGGATGAGGATGAGGTTCTTGTGGGAATTGGGGAGCGCGGGGACTCATGGGCCGAAGTGCCCGGATTGGACGCTCTGAAGAGCGAGCCGAATACGGACAAGGAGCCATCATGAGCGATTCCTTAACTCAGACCATTCAGAACACGCTCTTCCTGGAGCAACGCGAAGCCAAAACTGACGACGTGTTGGTTCGTGAGATTGGGCCACAGATCTGCGTTTTCCTGTCGAGGATCATCAAGCTGGCTCAGATTTTTGCGGTGGAACATGCTCAAACCGTGTTGGCGTGTCGTGAGTTTGCCGAGTGGTTGGATGAGGCCATGCGGGCGAATTCGGAAGAGTTCCTGCAACTTCAGATGACCGAGTCCAATTATTTCATCAACGGGCAACTCATTCGCATGGATGCACGAGCCTACGCGATGACTCTCGAAGTTCGCACGACTCTGCTCGGGTATTCCATCAATCAAATCAGCTTTAGTCGAGGGATTGTTCCGACGGAGCTTCTTGAGTTTGTTCGCCTGCTAAGAGAAGTCCGCGGTGCAGGGATGCTCTCGATTCAAGACTTTCGACAGCCTCATCTTGAGCTCGCGAATGTGGCCGAGCAGGAGCTTGATGTTCCTCAGACTTCGGATGAGCGCCGTGCGGTCATCGAGATCTATGCGTCGTTGTTGGTCAAAGCCAGCGTTTATTTTCATCGACTTCGCCGCGGAGCGCAGCCGTCCTCGAAATACATCAAAAGATTGGTGCAACAGATTGCGGACCGGCTGGCCGACCAAGGGGATATTTTTGTCGGGCTGATCAATTTGCGGATGGTGACGGGGCAAGATTTTGTTCACGCCGTTAACACCTCGATCTACGCGATGATGCTGGCCGACGCGATTCGCCTAGAGCGCATGGACGTCGTGCGATGCGGCATGACCGCATTGACTCAGGACATCGATCGCCTTCAGGTCGTCGAGGAAGAAACCGAGGAGGTTTTTTCGACCGGTGATGAAACCCATTTCAGGACGAATCTGTCTGCCGTGACGTCGATGAGCAGAATCGGCGCGACTGATGTGTTGTCCGCGCTTCGGCTGGTGACCAGCTATGAACGCGGGTTCCCGTTCAATAAGCCGTTGCCGACATCTTGGTACCGTGAGGAACTCCGGCCGCACCTTCTGAGCCGAATTGTCGAGATTGCACGGCATTACGACATTGCAACCCAAGGGCTTGAGGGCGACGCAAAAACCCCCGATCGCGCGCTTCAGGCGATGATGATGACGATGGGGTCTCATTACGATCCAAATTTGATGAAGATTTTTGTGAACGTGGTCGGCATCTACCCGGTTGGGTGTGTGATTGAATTGTCCTCGCGCGAACGCGCTGTGGTGATGCGAAGCCCGGAAGTTGTCACCGAGAATCGCATTTCGAATGCAGTGCGTCCGATCATTCGGATGCTCGATGGAACCGAACGCATTATCGATCTTGCGCTGGAGCAGAATCAGGGGTTACGAATCGTCCGAATCGTCGAGGAAAAGGAGCTCTCGGAGAGACCTGGAGCCTTTTTCCTCTTTTGACCCCACCGCCTTAAATCCACGAAAAAACCATGTCGACTGTCGCGCTCTTCGCGCTTGTTGTGATCGTGTTCGTGGCGTTCTTTACCGAGGCGGTCGTCGGTTTTGGATCGACGGTCATCACCCTTTCGCTGGCCGCGAATTTTTTAGAACTAAATACAATTCTCCCGGCATTCGTGCCTCTCGGTGTGCTGCTCTCGCTTTCGATTGTTTCTCGGAATTGGGTGCATATCGCTCGCGGTTTCTTATGGTCGCGTCTGATGCCGGCAATGGCCGTCGGCATGGGCATCGGGATGTTCTTATTTCGCACCATCGACTCAAAAAACCTGCTCACCGCGTTTGGGATTTTCGTATGTGCCGTGTCGGTCCGAGAACTCATTCAGATGTTCACCGCCTATTATAAACCCGTTCGCCTTTTGCCTGTGCGGGCGTTGTCCCCCGTTGTCGCCTTTGTTCTTTTGACTCTCGGCGGGGTTATTCATGGGATTTTTGGAAGCGGTGGGCCGCTGGTCGTGTACGTCGCCGGGCGAGAGTTGCCATCGAAGACGACCTTCCGAGCGACCCTTTCAGCGCTTTGGTTGGCCAGCAATCTGGTGTTGGTTTTTGGATACGTTCAGAGCGGTCTTTTCACTGCGGACACAGTCCGGCTTTCGGCTTGGATGCTTCCTGCGCTGATTCTCGGACTTTGGCTCGGTGAAAAAGCCCATGCTGCGGTGGACGAAAAAACCTTCAAGATAGCGACCTGGGGGATACTTCTTTTGGCCTCATTGTCGCTCCTTGGGCGGTCGCTGCTCTAGTTCCAGTTCATGCATTTCTTGCGAGTGACGCCGTCTCCCATCATGACTTCCGGTCCCCATTTGACGCATTCCTTCTTTCGTTTAGGTCGTTGAATCAGGTCCAGAGTCTTGAGTACGTCGCGCAACGACTTCTTCTGGTACGGAAGCTCTGTGTAGTCTTCGGGGCCGCGTAGCGAGAGCCCCAGGCTGCCACGCGTTTGGGTGATGGTAAGCAATTCGACTTCGTCAGGGCTGATGAGAATCGTGACGGTGGAATATCCCGCCCGATGGTCGTCATGGCCTGCGTCGGACATTTGCGCACCGACGGCCAGCAGCGTCACATTCTGGATGAGTGTCATCGTGACGTAACCTTCCCCGCGTTTTCCATCCTCGTTGATGACCTCTTGGTCGGTGGATAGAGGCAGCGTGTAGACCACGTCCACTCGGTCGCCTGGGGAGAGCAGGCCCGCCATGCCTGACATGGCGTCGACCGGGATGGTGAATGCTCTTTGGTCTGGCGGAATCCGCATGCTCAGTTTGAACACCTGTGTTTCCGTGACAAAATCGCTCGTGAGAATCATCGCGCCACGTTCGATGTTCACCGAGATAGGCTGACCGATGAAAATCGCCATGTCGTCAGGGTAGATGGGGTTAGGCGGTAGGTACGACGAGGGAACCAATCGGGTCGAGAAATGCGACTGTTGAATCGGCGTGCCGCGGGCAATATCTGTGGAAGCGACGATGATTTCGACGGGAGCACCGGCCTCTGCTTGGGCGGTGATTTCATGCTGCCGCACGTACAAGAACATGAGTGCGGCTGCAAACATGCCGATCAACACGGCGACAATCACAAGTCTTTTTCGGCTCTTGCTGAACAGGGGAGGTGGGGGCGCGATGGCATTCATTTTGTCTCCTTGACCTTGGTTATGAATCCATTCTGGCACTCAGAATTGCGAATCGAAGTCGCCTGAAAGAAATTTCAGCGACGTTTCGAGGCTCGCGCTGACGGGGGCGCCCTGTTAGATTTCGGACATCATGAAAACGGATGTCGCACAGACAGTTCAGGGGCTTTCACAACGCTATATCTTGGGAGAGATGTTGGGTCGGGGGGCGACCTCTGAGGTCTACCGTGGCGTGTCGTTGGACGGGTCGAAGGTATTTGCCATCAAATTGCTCTCGGCCCACCCAAAGCAGGATCACGCTGAGACTCGTCTCGAAAAAGAAATGCAGATTTTGGTGTCACTCAATCACCCCAATATTCTTGCGGTGCGTGACCTCATACACTTTCCCCGTTTGGGGATCGCAACCGATTTGATTGAGGGCCCCTCCCTGGATAAATGGCTTGCAACCGCGGGAGTTTTGGGTCTGATCGATGCCTGCGTTTTGTTCGAGCGGCTTTGCGATGCATTGAGTTTTGCTCACTCGCGTGACGTGATTCACCGCGACGTTAAACCCGATAATATTTTGTTGCGGAACACCCGCGAGATGGACCCCGTCCTGTGCGATTTTGGACTCGCACGACTCGCCTCGGATGACGTTGAACTCACGGCGGCCGGCAAGGCCGTTGGGACGATTGACTACATGTGTCCCGAGCAGCTTTCTGGCACTCGCGATCCCTCGCCAGCGTTTGATGTGTATGGCCTGGGCTGCACCCTGTACCAAGCCCTCACCGGTGAAGTTCCGTATCACGGCTCGAAAATGGAGGTGGTGCGGCAGCATCTGGACGCCAAACCACCCCTGCCTTCCGCCCTGCGTGAGAGTCTACCCTTTGAGCTCGACACGCTCGTGGTGTCGATGCTGGCGAAGGCTCCGGAAGACCGGCCGACCTTGGTCAATGTGGCCAAGGGCCTCAAGGAATTGCGTCGGGCGGCCACGACCGAATTTGATCGCGGTGCGTTGCTCAAGCGCATGCGCGAAGAATTGGATCAGGCCTCGGTGCAAGACACCGCTCCCATGGACCGGTTGCCTGAACAGACTCAAGTTCCCGAGACCACGCCCATCTCTAAATCGGACCTTGTGACCCAGCCCGTGCGGCCCAGAAAGCCGGAATGAGGCGATCGCTCGCACGTTGAATCCCGCTGTGGTATAAAATTCCACCGATATATGGATGGAACGATGAAGCGACTTTTTGACACGTTTGAAAGAGCCGGGAAGGAGCTCTTTCTCGTCGGTGGAGCCGTGCGTGACCTCGCACTTGGCATCCCGATGTCAGAGCTCGATGACCTCGATTTTTGTACAAATGCTCGCCCTCAGGAAACGCTCGATTTACTCAGATCATCTGGGTTTGCGACCTACGATATGGGCTTTGAGTTTGGGACCGTGGGCTGCGTCCTAACAGGACCCAAGACCGCCGGTTTTCCGAAGGACTGCCAGGTCACGACCTACCGCTCCGAGGAGTATTACCGGCGAGGATCGCGCCATCCGGTGGTGCTCTTTGGAGACACCATCATGCAGGACCTTAAGCGCCGTGACTTTTCGATCAATTCGATCGCGCTGGACCATGCCGGACATTTTGTAGATCCCTACGATGGACTGCACGACTTGCGCGCCGGAATCTTGCGTGTGGTCGGCGACCCCTTGGAAACTCTGGCTGAAGACCCGTTGAGAATCCTTCGCGTTGGCAGGTTTGTGGCGCGCTTTGGGTTCAAGGTCGATGACGCCCTTCGTGAAGCCGCTGATAGCCGTGCCGATCATATTCTAGACATCAGCCGAGAGCGCTGGCTGCAGGAATTTACGAAGCTCCTTAAAGGCGACCACGTTACCGACGCCTTGCGTTTTTTGCTCGATGTCAGAATCTTGGGAATCATCTTGCCCGAAGTGGCTGCCATGGTGGGATTTCACGAATCCTCGGATGCAGAACACAAGGATATCTGGGAGCACACGCTCAAGTTCGTCGATCACTGCCCGCCCAATGACACGTTGCGCTGGGCTGCTTTGCTGCATGATATCGGCAAAGTATGGACTCGGATCGACGGAGCGGACACGGTTCAATTTCCCAAATACGAAGCTCATGGAGCGATGATGATCGAGGGAATCGCCCAGCGTTTCCGTTTCGATCAACGTTTGGCCACAGAAGTACGATTTGTGGTCGAGAATCATACTCGAATTGCCCAGGATGTCGGGGAATGGACCGACGCCTCTGTGCGCAGATTTGTCCGAGAAATGGACCCCTACGTCGAACTCGTTCTCGCGTTTTCGCGTATCGATCTGGGTACGGGAGACGACGCCAGGCGCCGTGCTGCGTTGGCCCGAATTGATGACCTAGAAGCACGAATTCGGGCGTTGGATGCAGCACAGCAGCTTCGTCCGGAGCTGCCTGCGGGTATTGGAAAAGACATCATGAGCTCGTTTGACTTGCGTCCGGGGCCGGTCGTAGGCCACTACAAGAGTCTATTAGAAGAAAAAATCATCGAGGGCGATATTCCCAGCGGCGAGTCCGCTGAGTTTTACCTCGAGTACCTTCAGAAAAACCCGCCGTCTGTCGACGGCTTTGCTTGACGAGTGCGCCGTGCGTAAACAAGTCAGAAAAATCGTCGGTTTCGATGTTTCTCCGAATTTCTTCAAACTGCTTTTTGCCGTTTTTCTCGCTGCATGCAGCGGTGATTGCTCTTCGGCATGTGGCGGCTGTGGCGGCTTGGAAAACCGACCTTACCCGGCGGATCGTTATGACGAGACGGTGAAGTTGAGCGGCCAAATTCGCATCACTCCCACGGGGCTGGATTTCCTTGAGAAAAACCTGACTCCTTTGGTCGAACAAGCGATGCCAGGCGGGTTGAACTTCTGTCTTCCTGAAGACAACGGCAATCCGCAGATTTGTTACGACAACAATGTGTGTTCCAGTGGTGCGCTGGGTTGCGATATTTCGGTGTCGATCGACGAGGCCACCATCACGCCGGCCCCTAGCGACACGCTCAACGTCGGCGTGCGACTTGGCGGACTCGATGAAGAACTGTCTGTGCGGTTTGCGGGCTCGGACTGTTTGATCAAGATGCAGAGCCCGCAAGGTTCGACCATCCCGGGATCGGTGCTCGCCAGCGTTCCCGTAAAATTTACGGTCGATGCGCAGAGCCCAACCAAAGACGTCCGAATCGATGTTGGTCAGGTTTCAAGCGACCTGTCCGACCTCAAACTCGTGATTCGAGGGCGGGACTTCTGGGATAATGTCGTCTGCATCGGCACCGGCGCGGTGGCCAATATCGGCGCGGTCAGGAACCTCCTTCTGGGGTACCTTGAGCCCACCATTCAGGATGCGCTCGATGGCGCAGTTCGCGGTCAACTCTGTCGCAAATGTGATGTGAACGCGTGTGGAGCGGGTTCGACCTGCCAAGCCGATGACGTTTGCGAACGCCCGGACGGGACCTGTGTGCCGGCACCGCTGGGCATAGAAGGCCGTTTGCTGCTTGGAAACGCGTTGGCCGGCTACACCGAGAATCCAGAGTCCGGCATGGACATGCTGGTCAAGGTCGCCGACCACGCTTCGGTAAACGACGGTCTGACGCTGGGTATGCGCTCGGGTTTTCAGCCGGACGCGATTCGTCGCTGTGTCCCGGCCGACCCAACGAGTCGCCCAGACTACCTGCCGATTCCCCTCGACCCCGCGATCACCGGAAATCTTAAGCCCAATAACCAACCTTTCATGCTTGGATTTGGCTACCACAAGAAGGCCATTCAACACCTCCTTTGGTCTCTTTGGGGAAGCGGCGCGACCTGCATGCTCATTGACGGAGCCTCGATTTCGCAGGTTTCGTTGACCGGTTCGCTGTTCACAGCGTTGCTTCCAAGCCTCAAATCCATCGTGCCTGGCGACTCGTCGATCTACATCAAGATTGTTCCTCAGACCGCGCCCGACGTGATTCTGGGCGCCAATACCGTTACGCCTAACGGCACGACTTACGATATTGTTGACCCGTTGATGAATATCGATTGGAAGGATCTGGATATCCACGTCTACGCGTTTTCTCAGGAACGATGGATGCGCTTGTTCACGTTGCGGGGAGACCTTGAAGTGCCCGTTGCGATTGTCTACGACGGGGCGGGCCAGATCGTTCCGGTGATCGGAGATCTTGCAGATGCGCTCAAGAATATCCGTCCTGTGGGGGCCGAACTCGTTTCCGAAGACCCTCAACGGTTGGCGGATTTGCTGCCGACTTTGATCGGTGCATTGCTGCCTTCGTTGACGGGATCGCTGGTCGACCCCATCACGCTGCCTGAACTTTTTGGTCTGCAGATTCAGATTGGTGACGGAGACATCACCAGCGTCAACAACAATACGATGATTGCGCTCTACGCCAATCTTGGCGTGGCTCCTCAGGCATTCAGTATCACGTTGGAACCTGTGATTTCGGGTGCGACGGTGGACTACTCGGCCCGCAGCCTGAGCGGACTGGTTCAACCCGTAGTTTCGCTCTCAGCCGCAGCGTTTCGCAGCGACCGAGTGCTCGCCCATACCCAGCCTGTCGAGTGGTCGTATCGCGTTGATTCGGGATTCTGGAGCATGTGGTCTGCCGAGCAACCACGTATCGATGACCCTGTTTTCCTTTTGCCGGGTAAACACGTCGTCGACCTGCGTGCGCGTTATCAAAACACGCCCGACTCCAAAGGTTCGTTCGTTTCCACAGACGTGATGATCGATTGGGATTCACCGCGCGTGGCCCTGGAACGCTCGGGTGAAGTCATGCATGCCGAGGTGTCCGACCTTGTTGATACCGCGCCAATGGTGCGCTTCCGCGTTGTTGGTGAAGGCCTCTCCGCGGAATGGACTTCGTGGAGCAAGGAACGTGAACTGAAGCTGGCGGGCCTGACCCTTCCGGAATTGGTTCGAGTTGACGTGGAAGCACGTGATGCAGCGGGCCATGTGACGGCCGACACGCAGACGGTGAGACGATCTGCCCTCAATGTTGCGCCTTCCTCGACGCCAGCAGGCACGCCACAGACCGGGTGCAATTCGACTGAAGGAAACACTTCTCTATTCGGGCTTCTTTTTGCCCTTGGGCTCTTTGCATTCCTTCGCCGTCGGCGCATCTCTCCGGTTTGGACGCTCGCTGCGTTCATGACCGTGGCGGGTTGCTCTTGTGAGGATGAAGAAACGGCCTCCAACACATGCGACCCAGCGTGTTCAGCCGGGACCTACTGCGCTGCTGGGGAGTGCGTCATCGGTTGTGAGACCAACGATGAATGCGTGACCGGCGAAGTTTGCACCGACCACAAATGCGAACCGACACTTCGTTGCCCAACCGGACAGAAGGCTGAATGTGTCACTGAGACTGATTGTACCTGTGTCGTGCTTTGCGAAGGCGGCTGCGGGGATAACCAGTATTGCTGCGAAGTCGATAACGCCTGTCAGGACCTGCCAGACCCCTGCGGAAAGCAGGTCTGTGAACCTGGTTTCCAGCCGGCAGTTCTGACTCCCGCAGAAGGCGTCGAAGCCACCTGTGCCGTGACGATTGGAACCTGCGGATGCGAGTCCATGCCACCAATTGACCCCGGTTTTATCGGTTCATACCTCGACATCGATCAAAACGCGGGCGTGACGGCCATCAGCGCCTTCAACCTCACCTATCAAGACCTCATGATTGGCGTCGTGAACGCCGGGACACCCACATTCTTTTATGTCGATGGATTGCCTGACGGTGGCGACATCGAAGGTGCGATCGACGGCCCACGCGGCGGAATTAAAGACCGCGGTCCGAAGGTCGGTTCGCATACTTCTGTGGTCGTCGATGATGCCGGCACGATTCACGCGTTCTACCGAAGCGAGGAAACAGACTCGATGTGGTACGCCCGCGGTACCGGAACGGGCACAGAATGGACGTTTGAGACTCGTGAGTTTGACACCACAAAACAATCGGGCTTCTTTCCAGACGCGGTGCTCCTCGACGGTGAAGTGCACGTTGTCTACCTCGTCGATAATTTCGGAACGACGCCGAGTTTCGACTCGGTTTTGCGCCACGCGAGCTTCTTGCCCGGCGACGCAGTCAACGCTCTGAATGTGGCCACTGAGGACGTCGCAACAGGCGCCTCAAGCAACCCATGTGGTTCCAAATGCGCGGCCGGCACCCAATGCTTCCCCAACGTCTCGGAATGTGTTGCTCCGGCCGATGATTGCGCCGCAGCATGCGCCGATGGAACGGCTTGCCTCGCCGGAACCTGTCGTGCGACTTGGAAGGCGCCAGCTGCGACCTATCGCAAGTCGATCGCGGTGTTGAATGAATTGTCGAAAACCCCAACCGGACTCCTGGTGACCAACTGGGATGGAATCGCTGATACCGTCGTGGCCACCGAGTGGAATTCCACGACGAAAACCTGGGGACCAAGTCGTCAAACCTCGGGCGGGCCATACGCTTCTGGTTTGGTGGACGACGCAGGTGAATTGCACGTGGCCTACATGGACATCGTCAACGACACCTTGGTGTATGAAAATCTGACCACTGGAGCAAAAGAGGTCATCGTCGAAGGTGTGCGCGATTCGACCGAGGGATGGATGATCAACGACATTGGTGAAGACGTTCAATTGCGGCGTGAAGCCGATGGTTCCTTGATGGTGTCGTACCAAGATGCAACCCGTCACACCTTGCATATTGCGCGTCGTGGCGCGGGTGGATGGACCGTGGAAGAACTCGCTGGTAGGACTCCCTACGTGGGAAGCCACGGGTTCTTTGCAACGTTGTTGCGCGCGCCTGATTCGTTGATGATTGCTCATTTTGTCATCAACCAACAAACCATGCCGGCCACCGGCGTGATCTCTCTTGTGAATCCTTGATCCGATGTCGAATCTTACAGCAAAACTGACCCAACCCCTCGAAGACGTGATTCGCAGGGGACATCCTTGGGTTTTTCACGATGCCGTTCATGGACCTCGAGACGCCCGGCCTGGCACGCCCGTCGACCTCTTGGCGCGAGACGGATCGTTTATTGGTTGTGGCGTGTGGGATCCCGAATCACCGATTCGGGTTCGCATGTGGACCTTGAATCCGGACACTCCCGTCAACAATGCGACGTTGGAGAGCCGGATTCGAGCCGCCATCAAATCGAAGAGCTTTCCAACCCATGACACCACCGGTTTTCGCGCGCTTAACGGCGAAGGCGACCGCATTCCAGGCGTCGTTTGTGACGTCTACGATAATGTCGCTGTCTTTCGCGTGGATGGTTTAGGCGCTGAGCGTTGGATTGAGCCGGCTTCAAGGCTGATTCAGAAACTTCTTGGCGTTGAGCACGTCGCTGTGCGCCGCAGCGAAATCTACGCAGGCGATAACGAAAGCTCCGAGTGGATCGTGGGCGGCGTTGAGCAGGTGAAGTTTTTGGAGTTGGGGATGACCTTTGTGGCAGACCCACTCAAAGGTCAGAAGACCGGATTCTTCCTGGACCAGCGAGCCAATCGGCAACGCCTTGCGGAAGTTTCAAGGGGTAAACGGCTGCTTAACCTCTTTGGTTATTCGGGCGCGTTCTCGGTTGCTGCAGCGATGCAGGGAGCTGCGCGGACGACCACTGTGGACCTCTCTAAGCCAGCCCTCGTCGACGCGGAACGCCATTTTAATCTGAACGATCTAGCGCCAGAAGCTCACGAGTTCGTGGCTGCTGATGTCTTCAAATATCTTGAGGATTTTTGGACCGGAAAAGCCCCCTTTGATGTGGTGGTATGCGATCCTCCGAGCTTTGCGCATCGCAAAGAAGACGTTCGACGGGCCACGACGGCTTACCTTCGCCTTTTTGCGAAAGTCTTTGACGTGATGCCCAACGGCTCTCGTGTCGCGCTGGCGTCGTGCAGCTCTCATATCTCGCGAGAGCGATTCGTCGATCTCGTCATCCGCTCAGCTCAAGAAGCGGGCGTTTCCTACGTGTTACAGGGCGTCTGGGGGGCAGATGTCGACCACACCACCTTGGCTGCATTTCCTGAGGGCGACTATCTTCAGTTCTCGCTCGGGACGATTTATCGCGACTGATTTTCTACACTTCTGAACCAGGGGCCATCATGACACCCGACGACATACGCAAGTATTGGCTGGGAGACCTCAGCCCTGATTCCCCGAATGCCTCTAAGGCCCAGATGGGGCTTTGGTACGGCAAAGACGAAGCGGTCGATCGGCATATCCGCGAGACCTTTGCGCCGCATATTCCGCTCGCCATCGCTGGCGAATTCGACGCGTGGCAAGGCAGTCCGAAATCCGCGGTCGCGTTGATCATTTTGATGGACCAGTTTTCTCGAAACGCGTTTCGAGACTCACCGCAGATGTATGCTGCGGACCCAAAAGCGCTCTCGGTTTCACTGGCGTTGATCGAGACTCGTGCCGATAAGGCGCTGCATCCCATCGAACGCATGTTTGTTTACCTGCCTTTGGAGCATTCCGAGGACGTCGTGTATCAAGACCGTTGTGTGGAGTTGGCCCAGGAACTTGCCGACGAGGTTTCAGATGCTGCACGGGAAGGGTATCGTGGCTTCCTGAATTATGCCGTGAAACACCGAGATATTATCGCTCGTTTTGGGCGGTTTCCTCACCGAAACGCGATTTTGGGTCGCGTAAATTCCGAACAAGAAAGCGCGTTTTTGACGCAACCTGGCTCAAGCTTCTGAAACATTAGGAACTCGCGATTGGTTCCTTTAGAATGCGTGTAGCAATACTGGAGAAAAGATGAAGCTGGTTTGGATTTTGGCGTCGGTCGTGGTGTCCCTTATTGGATGTAAAGGGGACGTGGAGACCAACCGCGAGTGTTCACCGACCTGTGCGAGCAAGGCATGTGGTCCGGATGGCTGCGGTGGTGTCTGCGGACTCTGCGGACCTGGCTTGGCATGCGGCGTCGCCGGAGCTTGCGTATCGTCATTCTGCGGAAACGGTGAGGTCGATAACGGCGAAAGCTGTGACTCCGCCATCACCGAGGGCGTTGGAGTCTGTGCCACATCCTGCGAAGACGACGGCAACGCTTGCACGAATGAGAACTTCTTTGGGACCGCCGCTGATTGTGACGCTCGGTGCGCTCCGTTCAGCATTATCGCCTGTGTCGATGACGACGGCTGTTGTCCTTCTGGTTGCGGTCCAACCAACGATTTGGACTGCTCGGCCAACTGCGATAACGGGTTGATCGACGAAGGCGAAACCTGTGACCCACCCTCGTCTTGCCCGACCGCTGCCAGCTGCGATGACGCAGACGCGTGTACCGCGGATTCGCTGACGGGATCGGCTGCAAATTGCAGCGCACAATGCGCTAACTTGCCCATCACCGAGTGTGTTAATGGCGACGGCTGCTGCGCCCTCGGGTGCGATCTGACAAATGATGATGACTGCGACTCGACGTGCGGCGACTCGGCCGTCACCGGCGCCGAGAAATGTGACTCTGCGATCGCTGACGGTGCCCCTGGTGCGTGTCCGGCAGACGCTGCGTCCTGCGATGACGCTGACGCCTGCACCACCGAGAATTTCACCGGCACCGAGGACGATTGTTCGGCGAGCTGTAATCGAGTCTCGATCACGGCTTGCACAGGGGGTGACGGATGCTGTCCGGCAGGATGCACCCCAGCCATGGACACCGACTGCACGGCAGTATGTGATAACGGCGCCATCGAAACCGGCGAGACCTGTGACCCGATTGCGACCTGCCCAACAGCCTGCAATGATAATAATGCCTGCACCACGGACGCACTCATGGGCGTGGCTACGATGTGCACATCAGAATGCTCATTTACGGCAATCACGGCCTGTAACGCCGTTGCAGACCAATGCTGCCCCTCAAATTGTACGCCCGGAAACGACGGTGACTGTGCGGACCTCTGCACCACCTACTGCGATGCCGCGACCGCCAATTGCACGGCGGGCAACGAGATCTACGTCGACAACGCCGCGTGCCTCGCAGCGTGCCAGACGATGGTGGTCGGGCTCGCCGCAGACACCGATAAAAACACGCTTTATTGTCGTATCGGATTTGCCAACCTCGCCCCTGGCGATGCCGCACTCTACTGCCCGTACGCTGGTATGGACGGCGGCGGCATGTGCATCAACTGATATGATTCTTGCCACACGAAACGCCGGAAAGGTCCGGGAATTCAATTCGCTTCTTCATGAAGTTCTTGGGGATATTCCGCTTATCAGCCTGGCTGAATGCGGTCTTGCGGTCCCTGAAGTCGAGGAAGACGGCGACACGTTCGAGGCCAATGCGCTCAAGAAGGCGCTCGAGGTGTCGCTCTTCACCGGCATGTCGGTTCTCGCCGATGATTCCGGGTTGGAGGTCGACGCTCTGGGGGGCCGTCCAGGAGTCTACAGCGCTCGGTACGCGGGAGAGCAGGGCGATGACCACGCGAATAACCTGAAGCTCGTGCACGAGGTCTCAGGCGTTCCTGTGGACCAACGGCAGGCAAGATACGTCGCCGTCTTGGCGCTGTGTTTGGCGCCCGACGCGGAAGGTCAAACCTTGGCCCGGCGATTTGGGATTCAGGACGCGGAACCTTTCGAAGGCACCCCACCATTGGGTGTGGCGGTGCGACAGCGCGACCGAATCGTGCTGCTTTTCCGAGGCACCTGCGAAGGCGTGATTATCACCCAACCACGCGGTGAGGGCGGGTTTGGTTACGATCCATATTTCCTGATTCCGCAATGGGATTTGACGATGGCCGAGGTCCCCCTCGACCAGAAGAATACGATCTCTCATCGCGCTCAGGTGGTTCAAAAGCTTCTGAGTTTCGCACCCAACTAGAAGGCTCCCAAGCGATTTAGGTCGTGGTTTGGAGCTATTCGAAGTCCGCACAATCACCGTATTGGAACGTGACAAGCGTCGTTTCACCGTTTTTCATATAGTCGTTTTCAATGATGTAGCCGTCTTCGTTGTAGGTGCCCTTCATGGTTTCATCCATCACACCATCAGCCTGACCAAATTCGCCGTAAGTGTAGCCCTGATACGTTTCAGGCAGTGATCCGTCGGTTGAGCCCGATAGCATTTGCTCGCCAAGGAAAGTCGAAATCCACTCCCGTTCGTAATGTGCGTCGGCTTGCCCGTCGCCATCCATGTCACGTGTAAAGGTCATGATGTTGCCGCCCGGCGAGTAGGTGATGTTCGTGACGTCATTCCATGTCCCATTCGAACGGGTCAGGACCTGCATCCGTTCGTTGATCACACCATCCTGTCGCCATGTGAGTGCTTGGGTTTCCGGGTTCACTTGTCGCTCCACAACAAAGTCCACGGACCCGTCTCCGCGTTGATCCATGCTCATCCGCGTCATCGTCTCGCCAGCCCAATCGTATTCATAGACGTCGAATAGTCCGTTGGTGGGGTAGCCGAAGGTCCCATCGATCGCCAAACGCCCGCTCATCTCTTTGCGGATGTTGTGGCCGGCGGCGTCGTAGTCGGTGAAACGCTCGATGATATCGGGCTCGCCGTCGGCGTTGACTGGCGTGTAGCTGGCCACGTCGAAGAACGTGAAACCGTCGCGGGTGGTCTCACGTAATTTACCTTGAGCGTCGTATTGAAATATGTGCCTCTCGTTCACCACGCCGTCGGCGCGTTGATAGATGCTGTTGTTTTTATTGATGACTCCATCTGTTTCGTAAACGATGGGTTGGCCCTCGGGGTTGTAGGTCGTCACCGCCGAATAGTCTTTTTGGTTATTGCCATCTAGGTCGATGTAGAACGCCACGAGGCGCCCGTCATCAAGGCGTTCCCATGTGTAAGTCACATCTGGAACGCCGTTCGCTGGCGTGATCAACTGGGCCGTTGAAAAATCAAACACCCCGTCATGGTCTTGATAGGTTGGATTACCAAACTCGTCATAATCATTGCGGGTTTTGTACTCGATGCTGCCGTCGTTGCCGACATCAAGAAGGCTTTCGTGAACTTTCATCGAGTCGCCAACAAACGTTTGAGTCAGCAGAAATTCTAGCTGCCCGTCGCTGTTTTGATCGACGCCTTGCGAGAGCATTTGATTATGGTCGCTCCACTCATAGGTGACGGTCTGGTTGTAGCCGTTGACCTTACGGTTTTCCTTGAGCAGATACTTCAGATCGCCATTTCGGGCGTACGAGAGGACGCGGTCGTCGACGATGCCATCTTTGCCGTAGTCGATCGTTTTCAACGAGCAAAACGGCCGCGTTGGGCCTGGAGCCCCTGTGTCCGCCAAATCGGTATCTGTGTCGGTATTCCCAAGATCCGGCGCATCTACGTCTGTACCGACATCGATCGTTATCGGTTGCTCCGTTGCATTCTCTTCGGCACCGCAGGCGACAAGGCCTAATGAGGCAACCAACAAGGCTCGTTTTGAGAACATCATCCCCTCCATTTTTGGATTTTGACGACATTAGCAAAAACATCGCTCGCGTTCTACTCGACATCCCCGTGTAAAAACCATTGGTGTCGGCATCCATCCCAGTACAGCCAGACTAGGTCTCCGCGCCTTGTCTGGGCAAAATGATACTCACGATGAGCCTCGTTTTCGCCCCACCAACCTGTTGAAAGCACGTACGGACCCCATGACTCCACGATGGGCCCCGCGTCCAGGCCACGAACTAGCCAACCCGTCAGAGGGATATTTCGGAACCGGTGCAAAGGTTCCGGTTTGAACCGAATACGTCGAATTGCTGTGCGCCCCGTTGTTTTTGAGTCAGGCAGGGGAACCTGCATACGCGGTTCCAACGAAAAGCGTTCTTCCGGAAGATGCCCATGGGTGTCGACGACCTGCAAAACGCATCCTTCTCCAAATTCGGTACGCAGCCGCGCGAGCGCATGTGAGGCGGCCTCCAGATCTCGCGATGAGCGCTTAAACAGGCGCGATTGTTCGCGTCGAATAGGCACCCCTTCCGCACGAATGCTCAGGGCGCATACGCCCGTGGGGATCAGCATGCGCTCAAGCTTCAGCCGCACAAGTTCCAGAATTCGGGTGTCCTCTAGAGTAGGGCGGGCGGGCGATATCGTATGGGTGTGGGTGTCGTGGTCGGCCAGATGAAAATTAAGGTGAAGTGTTTTCAAATCCTCATGCCGAGCGCTCAACTCTAGCAGCAGCGGATGCAACTCGCGTTTGATGATGAAGAGCAGTCGGTTCGAGTCGGACTCGGCTTCGTCGAGCTCCACACGGCGTTCGGCCGCGTCCTCGATCTGTATCGGTCGCAGGGGCCACACCAGTTCGCCGCGCGACATGCGGTGCAAAACACTGGCATGCGCAGAAAAACGCTCCCGGACTCCGCCTGCCGGGAGTTCCGAAAATTGTCCTACGGTTTCGATTCCAAGCTTTTTGAACGACCCAAGAGCCTTTGGGTCCAGTCCGATGCGGTCGATCGGTAGCTTGTGGACGGTTTGGGTCTCGTCATCGGGCCGTGCAAACACATGCACACGAGCGCGAAGTGCCTGGGCAAAAGCGTAGGTTCCAAATCTGGTGAATCCCACCACGACCGCTGATAAAAAGCCCATTTCAGACATCGCTTCGTGCAATGCCAGGCTCCATAAATCCAGGGACCCAAAAAGTCGGTCAAGGCCTCGAATATCCAGCCAAAACGTCCCGGGCTGATCGTCGGCGACTTCGAATCGTGGCGAATAATCTCGTAATATTTCGATCATTTCTTCGACGGCGGCGAGCTTGTCGTCGTTGGGAATGACCACGGCTCGCACGCTCCCATTCAGTGAAAGGGCCGCCGCATAACGCATTCCAGGAAGAATTCGCGCCTTGCGTGCAGCTCGGTTCACCTCAAGGACAAAACCCTGAGGCTTATGCACATCCACGATCACCGCCGGGATGTCTCTTAGTTCGGGATACCGTTTTATCGCGATTTGAAGTGCCAGGCTGGGCACACTAACGCATGCCAATGGGTCCACGACACACCTCCTTGTTCTTCCATCCAAGCCCACGTCGTTTGTCACGCCCGACCTCAAGCTCACACTCCCATTGTCCGTCTTTCCAGGCGCCATGCGCGGCGGCGCGCAAGGACACCAGCGGCCCAAGGCTTTCGGCACGAGGCTGAGACGGGTCTTCCTCGGTCAAACAAATGACAGCGGCATGATGCTGCGTGGCCCCATGAACCAGTCGACTTTGAAGGGCTCTTGGGAAAAACGAATCGGCTCCAAGGTCCAAAATAACCAGACCAAAGGCTCCCGACCGAATCAGATGATCGGCCGCTCGCCCTGCGTTTCGGGCGCCATGAACCCGAACGACCACCAACGCTCGCAGATCCACGCCGTTCTCTTGCACATCTGGCGGATAAAAAAACGAGTCGCCAGCGATGATCCACGCAATAGGTTCCAGCGCTTGTTGGGCCTCAAGCACCAGAGAAAATGCGCAGGTCAGCACCGCCGAGGCCTCGACTTGTCGGAGTTCGACCAGCCGTCCCCGCATATTTTCAAAAGACCATCCTCTTGATTCTTCCTGCTTTTTCTCAAGTTCACGTCCAGTTGTGACGAAAGACTTGTAGGACTCTTGAAGTTTCATTCTGGAATCATACTGAACGCATGTTCATGTGTCTAGTGTGCCAAAGCCCACACGAACCCACATTTCACCACAAGATGATGTAATTGAAAGGAAATCTTCGTCCGCGTAGAGTGTGTAGAATCAAGTGAGGCGCCATGAAAAAGCGAATACTCGTCGTTGAAGACGATCCTGTGAACGCGACCATGGTGTTCGATTACTTAACCTCGCAAGGGTACGACGTGGCGCTGGTGATGAACGGCGAGGATGCCATCGAAAAATTCCAAGCATTGGCACCAGACCTGATGATCGTCGACCTTCTGCTCCCCAGGAAGAATGGGTTTAATGTGTGCCTCGAGGTCAATCGACTCGTCGGAAAATCCATTCCGCTCTTGGTGATGAGCGCCATCTACAACGATGAAAGTGCACGTGCATTTGTCGAGAACGACCTTCAGGCCGGGTTCATTGGGAAGCCTTTTAAACTCAAAGAACTCCTGCAAAGGGTTCGAGCCGTGTTTGCTGATGAAGCTTGAAGCTCCATGGCGCGCATATATCGAGGGCTTGGATCGCGACGAAGCCATTCGCAAACTTGAATACGGGGTGCCAGCTGGCTACGCCGTGATTACGGGATTTGTCCTCATTTCCGCGCTTTTTTGGGCGATCGGGATGATGCCGCAGGCGCCCTATATTATTTTCGGACTCGCCCCAATCAAGTTCGTCGTGCGGACCGCTTCCTGGTGGGCCCTTCGCACTAAACATCCAAAAATCATGTCGTTTGCAGTTTTTGGCCAGGGCGTCGATATCTTGCTGATGACTGGTGTCGTCTACTTCACCGGTGGTCCAGCCAGCCCATTTCTGGCTTTCTATTTCATTGCGTTGGCGATCACCGCCACCATGACAGACGTGGGAGTCACCGCGACCACGGCCGTGTTGATGTTCGTCTCGTACGTAGCCACGCTGATCTTGATGTCGGCCGAAATTATACCCATTTTCCCCGCTTTTTTGTCGAGTGCGTACCAGCAGGAAGGACTCTCGGCCTGGTTCGTTGGCATCGAATCCATAAAAATGCTCTTCATGCTCGGGATTCTCGTTACCGCATTGACGTCCGCGTTACGCCTGATCACCAGTCAGCAAAAACAACTCGTGCAAAACAACGCGGAATTGATCGAGGCGAGCCGCCTTAAAAACGAATTTGTCGCGAACGTGACGCATGAGCTTCGCACGCCGATTCACGGCGTGTTGGGACTGACCGAGATGATTGAAGAAGGGATTTACGGGGAAGTGACGACTCGCCAAGAAACTGCGTTGCAGGGCATTCGTAAAAGTGCCGAAAACCTGCTGCATATCGTCGATGATTTGTTGTCCTTCGAACGGGTAAACAAGTCGCGCGTGTCGGTTTCGCTCAAGGGCGTTGATGTTCAGGCCCTGCTTTTAGAGATCAAAGAGAGCGGGGAGTGGATGGCAGGGAAAAAAGCGCTGACCATCGAGAATACAGGAAGCGCCGTCTTTTTGCTGGCTTCGGACCCGTACCTTTTGCAACATATTTTGACGAATTTGGTTTCCAACGCCGTGAAGTTCACGCCCGAGGGGGGAAGAATCGTATTGGATGCGGTCTGTGAAGGTCAAACCGCGGTGATCACGGTTCAAGATAATGGCGTCGGCATTCCCGATGAATTTGTCGAAACGATCTGGGAGCCCTTTCGGCAGGTCGACGGGTCATCTTCACGACAATTCGGGGGCGTGGGGCTCGGGCTTACGGTCGTGTCCCAATACGTAAACATGCTTAAAGCCAAGATCGACGTTCAAAGCACCCCTGACGGCACGACCTTTACGCTGCGAATTCCCGGAGCCATGGCTCAAGGGTAAGACGTCAATCGGCATGTCCTACGACGTGCTTCCTGACCGTCCGCCGGTCCAACCCCACACGTTTCCCAACTTCCTCGTACGAACCCAGCCGCGCATAAAGCAGCGAGCAGTATTCACCAAGAAGCTCGTCCGCCGTCATCTCTGCAGCTTCAAAACGCTCGGCGAGTCCATTTGGACGTTGGCTTGTTGTTGGGGTGTATTGACGAGTGAGAATCACACGCCGAATACATTGCTCAAGCTCCCGCACATTGCCGGGCCAAGCGTAAGGCCCAAGCGCAGCAACGGCACTCATGACCTGGTCTACGATCCCTGGGTGCTCGTCTCCTACGATTCGTTTCACCAACACTTCGACCATCAATTCGAGCTCGTTCGGGTTCTCTTGAACTCGTCGCCGCAAAGTAGGGACCTCGATCACGTCGGAGCAAAGACGATAGAAAAAGTCGTCGCGGAATTTCCCTTCGGCCCGAAGATCGTCCACAGGCCGATTTGTTGCCGCAATCACCCGCCCAGAAAACTTGAGCTCCTCGTGCCCGCCGACCGGCGAATACACGCGGTCCTGCAGCACCCGCAGCAATTTAATCTGCACAGGCGCGGACACATCCCCGATCTCGTCTAGGAAGATTGCGCCCAATTCCTGACACCGTTGAAACACACCGTGGTGGGATTCGATCGCTCCCGTAAATGCGCCCTTTTTATGGCCAAATAATTCAGACTCAATCAGGTTTTCGGAAAATTGAGACAAGTTCACAGAATTAAACGCACTCACAAAACTATGTTCAAAACGCGAAGTCGACGCGTTGTAGGGGATATAGCCGGAACGGCCGATAGCAGCCGCAGCCGCGCCTTTTCCGGTTCCCGTTTCGCCTACCAAAAAGGTGCTGAAATCTTCCATGCGATTCCATAAAACCCGCTCATAAAGCCGAGCATCATGCGTAAAAACGTTGGTCCATAACTGCTCGCGTAATTTACGCATCGATTCGGACTCACCGACCAGCGATTGTGCGACAAAAAAGAAAGCCCGTCGCATTTGGAAAAACAGACTCAAAAGGCGTTGAGCGCGCGCGTCGGGGAATCCCTGCTGAATCAGCTCGGTCATCATGGTTTTCCCCGCATCAAACACAATGGCCTTGGTCCCCGCATTCAGCTGCGCCCTGATATGCGCGTCGATCTCGGGCGAATAGCGATGGAACGTCGAAAACAAGGCCGCGGTCTCGTAAAGCTCGGTGTCCTTGCCTGCAAAATCACTGGAGCGTCGCTCGCCCAGCCGGTGCAAGCGAAGCCATAACTGCGTGAGCATCGTCGACAAAACTTCTTCACGAGTGCTTTCAGGGCCGCTCGCAGCAATACGCGCGTCAACATCGGTCCGTTCGATCGAGAACGGATTGATGAACGCTGCCTGGTGGATCAATCCAAAAAACTCACGGTCATCTTGGGATAAGGAAATCGGCATATGGACCTTCTGTACGTACGATGTCTGGTGGCGTGCAAAAATTGCACATATTTCATACCGAGTCCAGTGGCCACGGAATTGAGTTAGATGTTGTGAATGTCTTTTAAATCAGTGCTTTACTTCGTGTTGATTGGGTTGGCACAGCCCGTGCGATACCTAAAGACATCGAGTCAACAAGGAGACGACGATGAGTGAACAAAAAGACACGAACGCATGGATTCTTCAGGTTTGGATTTCATTTGCCCTGGCCATGGGCTCCACAGTGCTGGGCGTCTACTACCTGCCTGTCGATGGCTGGATCCGAGGCTTTATGGGAATGAGCGTGCTCTTCACGGTGGCCTCCACTTTTACGCTGGCCAAAACCATCCGCGATAATCACGAGTCTCAACGCTTGCGAAATCGCCTGACGGAGGCCAAAGCCGAAAAAATCATCCGTGAGTTTGAGTACTCCGACGCCGCTTAAACAAAGCCCACGGCCCCCGACCTGTGGCGCTTGTGACATCGGAATCTCGACCTGTGAGACGAATGAGACAGGTCTTGACGGTTGCGAGATGCCGATTCCAGGCATCGAGGCGCTGACTTGTTTCAATACGGTTTTCGTAGCTAATAAGCCGAACAATGGCGCCGGATCGAAGGTCTCGCCTTTTCGCCGTTTTCTTGAAGATGTGGCTGATGCGGATGCCCGCAACAAGCGTTTGATCGTAGTGGGTGGAAATGGCCTAGTTTACTCGCTGGATGGCCCATTAGAACTTGTCGACGGCGTTCATATCATCGGAGGCTTCGAGAATAACTTCGCACCAGCGCCTGCCAACAAGCCTGTCTTTATCAACAACAACGATGCCACCACGATAAACGCATTTGCCGCGCGTGCCATCAATGTTGAGCAAACGACACATCTTAAGAATGTGGAGTTGCGCACGAAGTTTGCGACGACTCCAGCGGCCAACACCTTCGGTCTTTGGGCCGAGAACACAAACGGTTTGGTTTTGACAAACGTGACCCTGAGTCCAGGGCGAGGTGGTGCGGGTGTGCCTGGAGCCGCAGGAGGTACGTGACCTACTACCACAACGACCGCGCGCACCTCGGACTCGCCAAGGACACTCCCGTTCCTCGCGACGTCGAACCGCCCGAGCTTGCCGAAGACGCGCCCCTTGGCAGCAACGTTTTCAGTCCGGCTCTTCTGCTTCCATTGAGCGCCCATGGTGCCTTCTATTATGCAGCGTCGTCCACTTACGGTTCACGATGCGCCCGATCGACGAACCGCAAAACGACCAGACACACGCCTCACCTTTGCTCAAGAACGCGAACTCCAAGCCGCGCTTGTCGTCATAGGTGACCTCCTCGAACCTCTCTCCGTCGAAGACGTCGACTCCGCCGATGTGCGCCAGGTAGATGAGCGCGTCGTGGACCGCCACCCCGTAGTAGTCGCGCGTGCGCTCGACGACCCGGTGCTGAGTCCAGTGGTCCTGCTTGCCTATGAATAGATTCCCTCCTGAGCCGACGAGCGCGTAGACGCCCTCTGTCGACCTCGCGACGCCTGAGAGCTTCATGCGTCTTGGGAGGCGCAGATCGGTCCATTGAGCGCCGTCAAAGCGCGCGGCGTAGCCCTGCTGGGTCACCGCGACGAGCTCACTCAGCGATCCGCCTGCGATGTCCTTTATCGTGACGTCGTCCTCATATATTTTTAGAGGCGGAAGGCTCTCGAAGCCTGTGTCCGTCAGGGAGTAGACCTGCCCAAGAGAACCCACACAAAGTGGAACGCCGTCGACCACCCGTATTCGACGCATCGGGCCTGCTTCAACGGCCTGCTCATTTTCGAAAAGCTCTCTAGACTGCTTGAGCGCCTTTTCTGAGGCGATGTCGCGCCAAGTAAAGCGGATCACCGACCCTTCTTCTCCCAGGACAAAGGCGGTCCCATCGGCATGCCAATCGACTGAAACGAACGCCTCACCCTCAAAGCCGAAGCGGAGCCGGTGCTTTGAAGAGATCAACACCAGCTCGTTCTTTGGGTTGTCTTCGTCGTCGCCCACGGTGCAGGCAACTAGGAGCAAGTCGTCCGTGGGCGCGCAGCCCTCTTGAATGAAGGCGCCGTCGGACAAGAGGTGTGCTTCTGATTCGAGGTGGATCGTGCTCAAGTTACGTGGCCACGGCATTATGCCTCCCAGGTATTCGACTAATCGTTGGCTGAAGTCTTACATTAAAGCAGGTTAGTTTTTACACTCCAAGGTACTGCATAGCGTCGGCCAGCTCCTCATCGACGATGTGCGTGTAAATCATGGTCGTTGAGAGGTCGGAGTGCCCGCAGTTCAACCCAGAGGTTGCCTAAGGATCGTGGATCTCTTCAGGCCCACAACGAAGAGCCCAATAGTGTATTGCTCGCCATCAAAAAAGTCTGCCCCGCGATACTGTGCGTCGACACAAGTTTTTTTGGCCCAGCGGCCCGTGTCCAGATCTTCGACACGCAGATATACGTGCGTCCGTCCCCACATCTTCTTTTGAGATATCCGGTTCAATTTCCGCTGGCTCACTAAGTGGCCATGCGGTGGGTTCGACTAACTCGCCGCTGGAACAACCCACAAAAAAAGATGCGATAATAATGAATAAAATCTTCATTTTTGAGGCTTTCGATGAATAGTTAGTTCATCGTTGTAGACAACAAATGCATCCGAGTGTTGCCTAGGGATCATGAATTTCATCCGGTGCGCAATAAACCCGCCAAAACAAGTATTGTTCTCCGTCAAAAAAATCCGCCCCACGATATTGACTATCGACACAGGTTTTTTCTGCCCAACGGCCCGTGTCCAGATCTTCGACCCGCACATATACAGACTTCAGCGACGACTCGTCCCCCATCCATTCAGGCAACCCATGTTCATTGGGTTCCCCAAAAAATACAACATCTTCGGCATAAAAATATGTCTCTCCTGGCCACGGATTGGCATAAGCCCATCGACCACCAAATCGCTCAAATTTTCGTGGATGAGGATCAGGACTGTCGGGAAATGCGATCGTGACAAGGATCCGCTTATAGGCTGGGTGAAACTCCGCACCATAATTGAGGATCGCCGAGGTATAAAAACTCAAAAGTACGAGTTTTTTGGAAGAAAACGGTGGTGCTGACGGACACACCCTCGGTTTATGAGGAAGACAGGTGTCAAGCCGTTCTGATACCGCAAAATAATATGGGTCGGTATCCGGCGAAGTTATGTCCGTGCCCATATCTTCTTTTAAATTATCCAAGCCAATTTCCACGGGCTCGGCAAGTGGCCACGCAGTGGGATCGACCAATTCGCCGCTGGAACAGCCTACAAAAAAAGATATAACAATAATTAAAAAAATCTTCATTTTTGAGGCTCTCCATGGATGGTCACACCGGCCGGGATAGGCAATGCGCATTCATCAGATTTTGACAGAGGCGGAGGGCTTTCACTGCATAAAGGCTGCAATCCGACAATGGCATCGTTGGGGTCTCGATAAACCTGCATCCCGGTCAAAACAGGTGCTGCGCCCGTGCATTCGATTTCATGATTCTTCAGCGTTGGATCAGGACGGCCAATCCATGTCGAG
>CAYMYJ010000039.1:46419-57136 GCA_964394615.1 uncultured Bradymonadales bacterium
GCATTCGATTTCATGATTCTTCAGCGTTGGATCAGGACGGCCAATCCATGTCGAGATATCGTATTTATGGGGCCCAGGAGCGCTTTCTTCGAGATTGATCGAATAGTGATTTCCGGCTGGATTAACGCACGTGACGGCAGTGACGCCATGCAGAACCTGTTTGAAATTTACCTCAAGTCCTCTCAACATAAATCCTGGCGGACAAAGCTGAAACGGGCGTGAGTCGACTTCACCAAATTTATCGATCCAGTCTGTGACCAAAGCTCGTGAAAACGGCCTAATCCTGCATTTTCCGGCGGTGCAATCCGCGTCATAAAGCAAGTCATCAATATTAGATGTGACATAACCAACACGGTCCCAGAAATTGGTCCACGACCAGGCGCTAAGCGGCCCACATACCAGACCAAAATCTCCCACGGTAACTAGAGTCTTTCGTAGACCGCCGGTGACTCCTATCGCGCCGCCTGCGGAAGCGACGTCGGCGAGGTACATATCTGAGCACTTCAATTCATGTCGGGTTGAGTTTGGATCGCTGCAATTGCCTAGACAACCGTTTAGACAATCGGTGCCAAGGCACGTTGAATAAGTTCCGATATCCCATAAGTCCTTATTAGGTACCCATGGGCTGCCGTCTTCCACTTGTGCTGCGGGTCCACGATTTATTGGAAAGTCAGGAATCATGGCCTTGGTGAAGGGCGTGAATAGTGTGTGGGCTTGAGGGCTTGGCATTTCATCGAAATTCGAGCCACCTGTCGCGACGTCGTCAAGCAACCCCCAAAAGTTTTCATTTCCGTTCGCATGATATCCGCCCTGCACGACGCCGACGGCGCCAGCACGGTGCAGTGAAGAAACGACATGGACAGCGCCACCACTTGAACCATTATTCAGGTCCAATGAACTCTCATCACATCCCTTATAGGTGAGAACAGTATTAGCACATCCTACTTTAACTGGTGCACATGTCGTTGGATTGCCGCGATAGCCAGGGAAACTCGCCAGATGCCACATGTCGAGTGTTGTAAGTGTAAAAAGCTCGATCAACGGTGGTTTCCAGACCGTATCAGACAAAGTTGCCGATCTATGTTGGAATCCATTAACATGAGCTGCATAAAGCGGAATGCCTACGGGTGTGGATTGTAGATCACCAACGATCGGATGAAGCCAGTCCACAAAAAGCCCAGGTCCCATGGCATAAACAGAATCGCCAGACCCTCCAAAAACCTCCAGACATTTTGGACGACTTTTCCAGACCAAGGCATCGACACCCAACTTGGCATGCCAATCGACCACTGGCTTAGACGCTACCTGCCAGGTCGAGATTAGACGTTCAACCGTTTCCCAGTCGGAGTTCCAAAGCCCATCAAACCCCATCCGATGCAGTCGGTCATAAACCATACGATCCGAAATTGGCGTAAGGTCCATTGTCGTTGCTCGTGGTTCCGCTGGCGCAGGCAACATAAACCGGTACAACACTTCGGATGAATTCACGGCGGTCGGATGATGTGCCGTGATAATTGTCGTGTAGCCCGACGAAAATGAGCTCGCAAACTCGGATTCGGCAGGACATTGGCCGGCCTCGTTTTTATTGTGGTTAAGTTGGAAACCCGTGGTTCTGGCGGCCATCATGGCTGCAAAAGCCTGTGTAGTTTTTACTGTAGATAACCCACTCATCAATGTCGGAACGCGTTGCGCGATCTCGACATTATAATCTCGAAGTCCAACCACGGGATCGGTGCCTTTAGACACCATAGATTGTTGACGCTGCTCTAATTCCGAGTCGGCAATATCGCCACAGCCTAAAATAGAGCAGAGCACGAGCAGCGTTGCGTTGCGTTGCGTTGCGTTGCGTTGCGTTGCGTTTGTCATATTTCCCCATATTTCCAGTTATTCCCGAGCAGAATACCTATCGAAAACCCGCAATACAAGAGTGAACAAATGACCCCATTCGACTAAGGTCGCCCGAATCAACACTGGGATTTTAGCGCATGAACAAACTTCTTTTTATCGTCGCGGCACTGGCCGTTTCTTGTGGTTCGGGCAATTCGGACACCAAAAAGCCGGTTGAAGAACCGGTTGTAAAAGAAGCGCCAACGCTTCCTGCGCATCCGGATTTGCTGACGATTTTAAAAATGAACACGACTCCTCCACGTGTGGTTCATAATGAGCCACGTCGCATCCCGGCCACAGAGTCGTTTTGCACCAAATCACATTGTTTTGTGCGCGTTGAACCTCAAGTTGAAATCGCTCGGCGAGTCGGGTTTGGCACGCAACCGCATGCAGTGTGGACAGAACCCGGAATCATTCGGATCGTAGGGCCGACACTTCCAAAGTCGCTTGCGTTTCATGTCGCCAGCCTATCCGCTGAATACAATCAAGCGTGGATAGCCAGTGCCTATGGCGACGCCTTCATCACGATCGCAGAAAAACTGCCCAAAAACTCGAAGCTTGAGGCTGAGTTTTGGGAGAATGTCGGACCAGAGTTTCTAAAAGGCGGTCCGCGAGACGAATTCGTGAGTTTTGCACAATTGCAATTGGCACAGCGTGCGCCAGCCACTGCGGGGCCGGCTCGAAACACCAATCGGTCGGAACTCTATGACCTGATGTCGATATACACCGGGATGACCTCGATCAACGAGGCCTTGCAGGCCGATCGAATCCTGAATCCAGCTGCGGCTGCCGAAAAAGCCGATATTCCACTTGAGAGCCTTGCAGGCGTGCCGCTTCCCGCACACCCTTGGCCTGAGATGATCAAGGAATTGGGCGTCAAACCGGTGGTGGAGCCCATGGCCTCGTATATCCCCGCCGACATGGCCTACGTTCATTTCTCGGACCTGCGTGATTTTGTGAAATTGGCGCGTGATTTTGACGACTGGATCACGCCTGCCACCCAAATGCTGGAAACCCGCCCAGGTACGTCTCATTTCATGGAGCGTTATGAAAAAATGCTCGTGATCGAAAGAACCGGTCTGGCCGAGGCGCTAGGTCATGTTGTGGCCGACGGGGTCGCGTTGACCACGAGTGACCCCTATTTGCGCGAAGGCTCGGACCTCTCGCTCGTGTTCAAGGTCAAAAGCCGCCCGGCGTTGATTGCGGCGCTCAATCAATTTGAAGCCAACGCCCGAAAAAACCACCCAGACCTTGAAGAAGCGTTCTGGAAAGACGGCACGACCATCGTTCGCCGCCTCTTCACACCCGACGGAGAAATCGAACAGAACCGTGTCGAGTTCGGTGATGTCCTGATTATTTCGAACTCACGAGGCGCCATCCGTGCCTTCTTGGACGCCCAGAAACCAGGCGGCCGCAAGCTCGCCGACGAAGGGGATTTTCAGTATTTAAGGGCTAAATACCCCTTTGATGCCAAAGAATCCGGGTTCGTCTTTTTGAGCGACGCCTTTGTCGCTCGCGCCGTGTCGCCCAAAGTCAAAATCCTTGAGTCACGCAGGGTCGTGGCGAAGTCCGAGCTTGCGCTGCCTCAATACGCAACGCTTCTCTACGGCTATATGGAGGGCAAACGCGCCACTGGCATCAAAGACGTCGTCGCAGCCGGGTACCTGCAGCAGGCCAACCTCAAGCATACCGACGGTCAAGCGATTCAGTTTTCTTCGGACGAAGGCGCGCTTTCGGCATGGGGACGCACAGCGTTTCTTACCCCGATTCGTGACCTGAGCGTCAAGACCGTAACCGCCACCGAAAAGGCCAGCTATGAACGGTTTAGCAACACTTATCAGTCCTATTGGAAAGCCTTCATCGACCCCATCGGCATTCGCATCAACAAAGACGAGGACGGCAAGGGCTGGAATATCGACGGGCGGATTTTGCCGCTCATCAATAATTCTGATTACGACGATTTCATCGAACTGGTGGGCAAAGCGACGGTGCAGCCCGCCAAGGTGGATTCAGGAGTCCAATACGTTTTTGCCGTAGGCAAAGATGCTCGGCTTCGACGTGAGCTCGATCAGACTTCACGAACGATGATCCCCGGCTTGAACTTGAGCGTGGGCTGGCTTGGGGATTGGGTCACCGTAGGGGCCGAAGATCGCAGCGGCTTGTGGGACCTCGCCATCTTGGGCCTCTCGACCACAAGGGGGCGAGAAGACATAACCGAGGCGAAGATGATGCAGGTGCTGTCTAGGGCGCCCCTTTACGCCGGCGCGCACGTCGCGAATTCGATTGCGTTAGGCGCATTTTTGACCGGTCTTAAAGGCCTGGCTTCGGGTGCTGCACCAGGGATGATTCGATGGGAAGAAACCGCCCATTACCGTGACGTTCCGATCGTTCGTGTCGGCACCAACCCAGGCGCCCCCGAGGGTGACCTTGCGGTTCACTACGCGATTTATCAGGACAAATTCGTGGTCGCCGTCGAGCGCGCCACGCTGGAGATTCAAATCGACCGAATCCTTGACGGAGCTTGGCCTGCGCCCGCAGAAGGCGCGGACTCCGACACCCAGACCATGGTCGAAGCTCGACTCGGAGTAGGTTGGTTGTCACGGGCCCTGCTCATCATGGCCGAAGACGCTATCGGCGCAGAGTACGCGATAAGTGAAAGGGCCTATGAGGAGCTCGTTTTTGGTTTGCCTGGCGCCATCACGACGGCCGAAGATGCTCGGCGTTTAGGTGTGGCCTACCTTGGGTACGAGCCGCACAACGCCCATGGTGGGACGTTTTCTATGGTGGACGGTTACGTGCGGCATCCACTCTACGGGACCTTGGCCGAACCAAAGATGCAGCTTGTCCCAGTCGCGGGCTCTAAATTGACCAAGGCTGTGCAGAACATCAAAAAAATCGGTGGAAGCCTTGATTTTGAAGGCGAAGGTAATCACCGAGGCCTACGCTTCCGGTTCTCGCTGTCGCGATATTAGGTCCGCAGCGACACCCCCAGAAGCTTTGCGAGCTCGATGGCTTTCAATTCAAGGGCAGCGATGTCTCCTCCCGCCATCGTGTTCGAGATGGCTTGTTCAAGGACATGCACGCCGCCTCCATCGTCGATCAGGAAAACCTCGGCCGTTTGATATTCCACATTTCTGGTTTGCCCTACATCCGCACATGAATTGAAGCCGAGCTCAACGACCTGTTCTTTAATGGCGTTCCGAGCATGCGAGTCCGACAGCAATCGATCCAAGGAGGGGACATTGAAAAGCGTTGCGCCCTCCAATAGGGCATCTTCCACCAATTGGTTGCGTCCGGTACTGATCTGGGCCCATACAACGAGGGCGGTAATTCCGATCAAGAGAATGCCAGTTGAAATCAAGACGATGAGCATGTTTTTGATCCTTCTTTCGAAAACTTTGTCTCACGGTATCCCAACCTCACGATTATAGGGTCCGCTGCGTCACGTCGAGGAGCTTGGCTAGCGCGATAGCCTTCGTTTCGAGTTCCAAGACCTGGAACGAGTGCGAGACTCCCATATGTCTGAGAATTGAACCCAATCAGTTGAGTGCTCTCCCGGCCGCTCGAGCCTTGCGCCTGTCGTAATCATCAAGTCTGCAAATCCATCTCAAGAAGCCTCGATAGTTCGATCGCCTTATGCTCCAGAACGGTGATCGGACCGTCAATCACCTCATCGACTCCACTGGCCGTGGCGATGATATGAAGGTTGTTGTTCAAGTCGATGACGAAGAGCTCGGCGATCGTCATTTCCACGTATCGTAGGGGGCCCGGCAACAGACCACGCGCCATTCCTGACTGAATCACATTTGCTCGCGGATTGAAGCCGATTTCTTTGATTTGGCTTTTGAATGCGGCACGAGCTTGCTCGTCTTCAAGCAGCCGAGACAGTGTTGAAAAACGTGGCGTATTTCCATGAATGGATCGCTTGGTCGCTTGCCTGAATATTTGGTCGCGTTGGTATTTTTCGTACTCGGATTTGGCCATGAAACCCAAGAGTACGAGTCCACCCAGATAGACAATAACTGTGCCGATATCCATTTTGTTCCAACTGTGCGGGCGGACCTGGTGGCTTGCGTTGCCGCGTTAGACGCCGGTATGAGCCTTGGTATTCATTGCCATATTTGAATTTTGGTCAGCGCAGTGGCACATCTAGAAGTTGAGCGAGTTCGGCAGCTTGTGTTTCGAGTCGTGCAATTGGTGCCATGGAGTCCGTGTGGTCAACTCGTTTGAGGATATGAACACCGCCACCGTCATCGATCACGAACACTTCAGCAGTGTTGTGTTTCCCATATCTTTCGCGGGTTACTTGGAAATTGAACCCGACCTCAACGACGTTTTCCTTAATCGTGTCGAGGGCATTTGCCTCGTAGAGCAGGTCTTCCAGCGAAGGAAGATTGGAAAGGGTTGCGCCTTCTAGAAGGGCATCTTCCATCGCTTGGCTGCGGCCAGTATTGATCTGGGCCCACGCGACCAAAGCGGTGATTACGACGAAGAGGATGCCAGTTGAGATCACGATTAAGAGCATGCTTTTCCCTTCTTCCGATCCCGTGCATCTGCGTTGGTCAGCAGTTCGTCTAACGGGGGTAAGTTGGACAGCGTTGCACCTTCCAAAAGCAGTTCAGTGAAGCGTGCTTTACGTTGTGATCGGAAATGCCAGACGACAAGTCCTACGTATACCAATCAATGTCATCGCGATTTCAAACAAATCCATGATGGTCTTTGGGTTATGAGGTGCTCGACACCGTGCTTGAGCGTGTTGCTCAGGTTCCGCTGCGCTCGGAGTAGGCGAGCAACCAGTGCGAGATGTTTTTTGACTCGAACATCGGGACGTCGTCGACGAACAGGCAGGGCACCGTGGTCCGCGATGTCGCGTCGTAAAGTTCCTGGCGTGCTTCTGCGCTACTGCGCGTGTCCCGTAACTCCACTTGGACGTTGGTCTGGTCCAAGACGCGCATGACCCGCATGCAGTAGCCGCAACTATCCGACTTGTAGAGCACGAGCTTGCGCGGCTTGTCCGGGCTCGGGATATCTGCGGGAGCCTTATACGAGGCGGCATCAAACGCCCACCACTTCTTAAGCATTTCGAACAAAATCGTCTCCGTAGCGAGCGCTGGCCTCAATGGCGACATTCGGCGTTCTCTCAATCGTCCTATGGTCTAGCTCGTCTCCATTCTCAGGTGCGCAGTGGCACGGCGAAAAGTCGAGCGAGTTCGGCTGAGTCGGTTTCGAGCTTCGCGATGGGTCCCTCGGCGAGGGTGATTGCCGTGACTGTGCTGAGGACATGCACACCGCCACCATCATCGATCAGGAACGCTTCTGCTTTGACGTATTCTTCCCCGTGACGCCCTTCGCTCACGGATACACAAGGATTGAACCCAATTTCAACGACGTTTGCTTTGATCGCGTCGCGTGCACTCGGATTATTCAGAAGTTCGTACAACGACGGCAAATTTGAGAGCGTTGCACCCTCAAGGAGTAAATCCTCGAACTCCTTTTCCTTTTCAGAATTGAGGTACCAAGCAACCAGCCCGATGCTCACGAAGCCCAAAGCAATCGCGACTTTTAACAAATCCATTCTCGCCTACTGGCTGTGAGTGTTTGTTCACTCTACTTCGTTCTTGGTGGTTGGTGCACGCAATTTCACTCTTGAAGTTATCTGAACATGTGTTCAGATGTTCTGATGTATGTTCCACTCTGGTGCAAATCAAATTACTCGTTTCTAGAAGGCGCAAGCCATCCCGAGGAATACGTCGAAGCCTGGCATAAAGTCGCAGGAGAGGGCGGCCATATCGCCATCACTGACCGCGATGGCGTGTACGGAGTGGTTCGGGCGTTTTCGCGTGCCAAAGAGCTTGGGATTCACGTTATCTACGGCTCCGAGATCTCTGTGGCCGATGGCACCACCATCGTTTTGCTCGCCCAGACCCGCGAAGGTTATCGCAACCTCACGCGCCTGATTTCGATTGGACGTTTGCGCTGCGAAAAAGGCTCGAGTGAGGTCACCTGGGAAGAGATTTGTGAACATGCGACCGACCTGATCGCCTTATGGGGTGGACCCGATAGCGCGATCGCAACCCAGAACTTCCTACCCATGGCACCGCTGCTTCAAGACGCCTTTGGGCCTCGCCTGTACGCAAGTCTGGTGCGGCATCGGCTCGATGAAGATATCGCCCGAGAGGTCAGGCTTCGGGGGCATGCTCAAGAGTATGGGCTGCCGCTGGTGGCTTCGACCGAGGTCCTCTACCACGAACCCCACCGACGTCGACTTCAAGACGTTGTGACCTGCATCAGACATGGCACCACATTGCATGCTGCCGGCGACCTGCTGCGCCCAAACCATCTAAATTGCCTCCTGGAGGTCGCCGAATTCGAAACCCTTTTTGAAGACGAACCCGAAGCGCTGGAACGCACGCTGGAGGTTGCAGCTTTATGCACGTTTTCGCTGGCTGAGGTCCGTTATGTCTATCCCAACGAGCGTCTGCCCAGCGGTCAAACTTCGATGGAGTGGTTACGGGAATTGACCGCCAACGGAGCGGATTTTCGGTACCCAAACGGCATCCCTGAAAACGTGCAAAAACAACTCGATTACGAGTTGTCGGTGATCGATACCCTCGACTATCCCGGGTATTTCCTGACGATGTGGGAGGTCGTCGATTTTTGCGTCACCAATAATATCCTGTGTCAGGGCCGGGGCTCCGCAGCCAATTCGATCGTTTGTTTTTGCTTAGGCATCACCGCCGTTGACCCCATCCAGATGAACCTCCTTTTTGAGCGCTTCATCTCGCTGGAGCGCGCCGAGCCGCCCGATATCGACCTCGATATTTCGCATGAGCGGCGCGAGGAAGTCATCCAGTGGATGTACCAAAAATACGGGCGCAACCACGCGGCGATGGTCGCCAATATGGTTCGGTATCGCCCGCGTTCTGCGATCCGTGAAGTGGGCAAAGTCCTAGGCGTGCCCGAGACCTCGCTCGACCGGATCGCCCGCATGTTATCTCATCGTTCGGCTCCTCGACCTGAGGACCTGATCAACGCAGGTCTCGATCTGGATGGCAAAACCGGAAAGCTCCTGCTCGAACTCACGACCGAGATCCTGGAGTTTCCGCGGCATCTCTCGATTCATCCCGGCGGTTTTTTGCTGGGCCATGAACCCGTCCATGATCTTGTCCCCATCGAAAACGCCACGATGGCTGACCGAACGGTGATTCAGTGGGATAAGTACGACGTCGAAGATCTGAATCTATTTAAGGTCGATTTATTGGGGCTTGGAGCGCTGACTCATATCCGTAAGTCGTTTGATTTGCTCAAAAATCATAGGGGGGTTGAACTCACGATGGCGACGCTCCCGACCGACGACCGGGCTACCTACGACATGATCTGCCGCGCCGAGACCATCGGGGTTTTTCAGATCGAAAGCCGTGCCCAGATGTCGATGTTGCCAAGGCTTCGCCCCCAGAAATTCTACGATCTTGTGATCGAGGTCGGCATCGTTCGACCCGGCCCGATCTCGGGGGATATGGTTCATCCCTACCTGCGCCGCCGTAACGGCGAAGAGCCCGTAACCTATCCACATCCCAGCCTGAAACCTGTGCTCGAAAAAACTCTGGGTATCCCGCTTTTCCAAGAACAAGTCATGAAGCTGGCCGTGGTCGCGGCTGACTACACCCCAGGTGAAGCCGACCAATTACGCCGAGACATGGCGGCGTGGCAGAGCAAGGGGCGGATCGATCAACATCACACGCGCATGGTCGAACGTATGACTGCCAAGGGAATCGAGGCCGAATTTGCCGAACGTGTTTTTGCCCAGATTCAGGGTTTTGGTGAATACGGATTCCCAGAAAGCCACGCGGCGAGTTTTGCGCTGATCACTTACGCGACCGCGTATTTGCGATGCCATCACCCGGTCGAGTTCACCTGCGGTCTGCTTAATTCTCAGCCGATGGGCTTTTATACGGCCGCGACGATCATCGATGACGCCAAGCGCCGAGACGTTCAGTTCTTGCCCATCGACGTCACGATCAGCGAGTGGGACTGCACTCAACAGCCGATCGGTGATCATTTTGTGATCCGGATGGGCCTGCGTTATATCAAAGGAATCCGCGACGATGATTGGTCCAAGATTCAAGCAGCTCGTGAGGCAAAGTCATTCGTGTCGATCCGTGATTTTGTGGACCGCACCCATATCAATCGAGCCATCCTTCATCGTTTTGCCGAAGCCGGCGCCTTTGACTGCTTTGGCATCTCTCGTCGCGAGGCGCTCTGGGAGATCAAAGCTTATGAGGAAGGAACACTCGACCTTCCTTTTGAGTCGAATAATGTCCGCCCAGCCTTTCGCGAACTTGATGCCTTCGAAACCATTGCCTGGGACTATCAGACCACATTCCACAGTCCTCGCGGCCATCCACTCTCGACGATTCGAGACAAAATTGCCGAGCGAGGCCTTCCGTCTGCCAAGGAGCTATGGACCAAGAAAGACCGGGCCTATGTCCATTATGCGGGCATGGTGATTTGCAGGCAGCGTCCCCAAACAGCCTCAGGAATCGTATTCATGACGCTCGAGGACGAAACCGGATTTGTGAATTTGGTTCTTTTTCCAGCTGTTTATGAGCAATACAGAATCCTGGCTAAGACGCAGATATTTATGGGGGTTTCGGGACGTGTGCAGAATCAAGATGGTACGGTTCATCTGCTTGCCGAACACCTGTGGCTTCCCAATATTGGATTTCGCCCAGAGGGTGCACCGAGCCGGGATTTTCATTAACGGTTCAGCCTTCGGCCGCTGTCGGTTGTCGGTTGTCGGTTTTCGGTGGTCGGTTTTCGGTGGTCGGTT
>CAYMYJ010000040.1:0-56945 GCA_964394615.1 uncultured Bradymonadales bacterium
AAGGCACCCCCATTAGCCCCCAGCCCGGAAACTTGGCCGAATGGGTCGAAGAATGCGGTGTTAAATACCTTGAAGAAGAAAAATTGGGGCAGTATTTCCTGTTTTCGACAACGGTCAAAGACTTAGAACAAGGCTTCAATAATGAGGTCGAGCAAGGGTGGGCCGACACGATCCGAATTCTACAGGTTGAAAACTATACCAATCAGACGGACTCGCTTCAGCGACTCGACGATTTTGCGACACGATATCCCGACGTTGAATTTCAAGTCACCGCCCTTCACGACCTAGTTCCCGAAAATGGTCAGTATCCGCTTTTTGTGGATGCGAGTGACGATGTGATTGAAGAGTTCAACAGCCTCACCGAACCTCGGCCAGTGGTCCATCCAGACCACCCAACAGCTCGGGATGTTAAGTACAAAACCTTCACCTTGACCAATAACGACGCGATGAGCCCTGGCACCATCCACGATACGTTCTGCGGCTTTCATCGACTAAGCGGAAAGCTCGAGGGTGGTGGCGAAGGTGCTTTTCTTCGCCGAAATTGGGTCAACTGGGATTTCGAGACCTTCTCGCAACAGACAGCGAACTCCACGCGACTTCGGGCTTCGATCATTTGTACCGATGGAATCACACGTGGACCGTCATGTTCCGGGACTTTTTGCCCATGGAATCAGACGTGTTCCGCAGGAACCTGTGTGCCATCGCAGACTTATCATGATGCCACCGAGACCACTTCTCTGTCGGTGAACAATGGTTCCAACTCAACGACCATTACCCCGCCGTCGGGATACAGTCTTCCAGATAAACCCTATCTGGCCATGTTCTCGGGGATGAGCGGAAAAACCCGCGGGTTGGGCGAGAAGGTAGTTGTTAGTCAGAAGAATATTAATAGTTTCGCTGAAACCAAGGTCAGCAGCCAACAAGGCTATCTGAACGGATGGACCACCGGCACATTACTTACTGACGGTGCAACTCATTCATTCGCCTTACTTTCACCAGGTGCGCAGGAACCCTATGAAGCCATTGGGTCAAATATTAGTGCCAGTGCCGATGAGACCGTTGAACTTACTCTAGCGCCTGCTAATCAAGCGTTTTGTTATCTCACGTCTTTGGGTGGCAAATTTGACGGGGCAGGCGAGGTTGCTGACCTTTCAATTCGGTCCGGCTCCTGGGTGCTTCAAACGCGGTCTAGCGGCACCGATGACTGTAGCTGTGGAATTCCACTGATTGCTTGTGGCTGTACTTTCGCGAAACCACTCCGTGCAGTGGCTCGATGCATCGATTTGCATCAATAAGGAAAACGATGAGATTCATAGTTTTATTAAGTCTTCTTCTGGCTTTGGGATGCGGTGAAGAGATCGCACCGCCAACGACCCCGCCGGTCGCAGAATGGTGTGATGTGGACCGTCCCCGTGAGCATTGCGACGCAGGTGGCATTTATATTAATGGTGGCAATCTGGAGGAAGCAAAGGCGCTTTGTGAAACGCCGTGCACCCATGCTAAGGGGCTTTCTATAGGCGGTGGCGACGCAGAGTTGTTTAAGGCATTAAAAGGCTTCAAAACTGCCGGCTCATTGAATATTTTTGACTCACACGAATCGGTTAAAGATTTAAACGCCTTTCGCGAGATTACACAGGCATATAGTATCGATATATCAGACAACCCGGGATTAGAATCGCTAGCGGGACTGGAAAATCTTGTTCGTGTAGGTCCGCCCGAAGATTCCGAGTTTGAGCTAACGGGGGAATATAAAATTGATATTTCAGGGAATCCAAACTTGAAGTCAGTTTCCGCACTCAAAAACCTCGAGACTGTTGGAAGCATTATGATTTTCAGAAATCACTCACTTAAAGCGATCGAAGGGATAAATGCGTTGACGGTTGGGGGTCTTAGGATCGAGTATAATAATGCGCTGACAAGAATATCTGGCTTTGAAGCCATGAAGACCCACGGGTCGTTGGCGATCCTCACCAATAACAATCTGAAGACCATCGATGGGTTTCAGAATCTGACGCAGGTCGATTATCTGCGCGCCTATCGCAACCTAGGGCTTGATGAATGTCAGGTGCAACGGATCGTCGATCAATTGGACGAGCCGCCTGGCACGCTTGAAATCATCGAAAATGGAAAGCCATGCGACTAGGTTTGGCCATAACGGGGCGTCATCGGTCATTAAACATACCGATGATCCCCATGCTTTTTATCCTGATTCCGGTTTCTGGCTGCGGCGATGAGGTAGCTCCACCGACCACTCCGCCTGTCGCTGAGTGGTGTGATTTGGATCGTTCTCGTGAGGACTGTGAGGCGGGGAATATTTATATTAATAATGGTAACTTAGATGAGGCGAAAGCACTCTGCGAAACACCGTGTACACGAGCCCGTGCCATTTCGATCGGAGGTGGCGATGCGGAGTTGTTTAAGGCCGTACGAGAGTTCAAAACTGTGGGCACTTTTAATGTGTTCGCCTCACATGAGTCAGTGAAAAACTTGAAGCCGTTCAGTGAAATCGAAGGCGCCGCCAGCATCGACATTTCAAGTAATCCAGGTCTTGTGTCTCTTGAGGGGCTAGAACATCTTATTCGGGTTGGACCTCCAGAGGATTCTGAACTCGAGTTAACCGGCGAGTATAAGATTGAGATTTCCGGCAATCCGAAATTGAACTCAGTATCGGCGCTTGAGAATCTCGAAATTGCTGGAAGCATCATGATTTTCAATAATCAGGCGCTTAAGGTGATCGATGGGATAAATTCTTTGACTTCTGCAGGCCTAAGGATTGAATATAATGGTGCTTTGACTCGAATATCGGGCTTTGAAGCCATGAAGACCCACGGGTCGTTGGCGATCCTCACCAATAATAATCTGAAGATCATCGATGGGTTTCAGAACCTGACGCAGGTCGATTATCTGCGCGCCTATCGCAACCTAGGGCTTGATGAATGTCAGGTGCAACGGATCGTCGATCAATTGGACGAGCCGCCTGGCACGCTTGAAATCATCGAAAATGGAAAGCCATGCGACTAGGTTTGGCCATAACGGGGCGTCATCGGTCATTAAACATACCGATGATCCCCATGCTTTTCGCCCTGATTCCGGTTTCTGGCTGCGGCGATGAGGTCGCTTCACCGTCCACTCCGCCTATCGCTGAATGGTGCGATTTGGATCGTCCTCGTGAAGACTGTGAGGCTAAATTCATTATTGTGAATAATGGAAATCTCGAAGAGGCCAAGGCACTATGCGAAACGAGTTGTACCCGTGCCAAAGGAATCTCAATCGGTGGTGGTGATCCGGAACTTTTGAAGGCAATCCAAGGTTTTAAGTATGTAGGTGTGTTGGAACTCCGTGCATCGCACTCAACAGTTAGAGACTTACGCGCCTGGGAAACTATCAATGAAGCGGGAATCATTAGAATTGAAGATAATTCTGGACTTGAATCCCTTGATGGCCTGGGAAATCTTGTTCGTGTGGGTCCTCCTACAGATTCGGAATTTGAACTCACAAGCGGAAATGTGATTCAGATCGGGGGTAACCCCAACCTTAATTCTGTATCCGCCCTAAAAAATCTGAAAACCGTCGGAACGATCGATATTAACCATAATGGTTCACTTCAAGTGGTGGAGGGACTGAATAACCTGAGCACCGGAACCGTACGCATCGAGTACAACGACACTCTAGAGAGGGTCTCGGGCTTTGATGCCTATGAAACACAAGGTGCGCTTGTGCTTCAGCACAACAACAAGCTCATAACGGTCGATGGATTTCAGAATCTCTCGGAGGCGAGGTCAGTTTACGTTTATCGAAATCGAATACTCGATGAATGTCAGGTGCAGCGAATCGTGGATCAACTCACCAATATTCCCGAGATTTTGGAAATTAGCGAGAATGGCAAAACATGCGACTAAACGTGGTCATAAGGTCGTTATCAAGCATAATAATCTGAAGACCATCGATGGGTTTCAGAATCTGACGCAGGTCGATTATCTGCGCGCCTATCGCAACCTAGGGCTTGATGAATGTCAGGTGCAACGGATCGTCGATCAATTGGACGAGCCGCCTGGCACGCTTGAAATCATCGAAAATGGAAAGCCATGCGATTAGTTGGGGTTAGTGGGCGCTGATGTCCTACCCATCTCAGCGTTCCAGATATCTCTATAGAAAATACTCTCACCTGTTGACTAACGATATATCGGTACCTATCGTTAGTGTGTCACTAGGGTGGTCGACATGCTGTCGATTATCAGATGAAATGGCGGAAAACCCGCCAAACACAGGTAGGTTAACCATGCATCCATTCAATAAATTCGGTGGCCCCGAGCGCCATCACGGTCATTGCGAAGACTCACATGAACACCACGGACATCATCGTCGACATCATCGAGGAGGCCACGGTCACGGATGTCACGCGGAGTTTGGTGGACCCGGTGGCGGCGGTCGTGGCCGTGGGCATGGGCCAGGCGGCGGACATGGACCAGGTGGTGGACACGGACACCGCGGCGGCTTTGGAGGTTTTGATGGACCTCCATTCGGCAAACGTCGGTCTCGACGCCGTCGCGGCGATGTTCGCAGCGCCATCCTGCTCTTGTTGGCCGAAGAACCGCGTAACGGCTACCAGCTCATCCAAGAGATTGCCCAGCGCAGCAACAACACCTGGCGCCCAAGCTCAGGCTCGGTCTATCCAGCACTTCAGCAACTCGAAGATGAAGCACTCATGCGACTTGAGGTCAGTGAAGACGGCAGCAAAACCTGCCATCTCACCGACGCAGGTTCCAAGGCTGCCGAGGCGATCGAGGAACGCACGCCGTGGATCGACGAGGATGCTAGTGAATCCGCAGGAGAAGCCCTTGGACAGCTTGTACGACAAGTTGCCATGGCAGCCATGCAAGTCGCCCAAGCAGGCACTGAGCAACAAACCGCACACGCTCAGAAGCTATTGAAAGATGTCCGGCGCTCGTTGTACCGAATACTCGCCGAAGACGATGATGCCGATGGCAACGACGACTAAGTGAGGACGATAGATGAGCAGATGCGGAATTGCGGGGCGATTCGAGGTTAGTTGATATCTGTCGACTTGCTGGGCAAGCTGCCACTCATCCGATGTTCTTGAAGCATCTTTCCTCTGCAAATCGGGATGGGAAATGAAGCGTGTTCTAGTTTTGTCGATCGTGCTTTTGTCCGCATGCTCAAATGATGATGGGACCGAGCAGCAAGGCAATAATGTCGCAGATGCGTCCAATGACGCAGCCACCAATAACGTGATTGCTCAAGACGTCCGCCTGCCCGCGTTTAGTCCCGGAAACGGGTGTTTGCCCGAAGACAACCAGGCGGAACTCAGCGGTGGAGATTTGGTGGCGATGACCGACCGCATCGTCGTTGTCGATGTCACTCAGGTTGGCATTGCGGACTCGTTTGCCGAGGCCTCGAGCCTTGAAGATGGGCTGACACGTTGCGACAAAGTGGCCGTCAGCCTGACTTTGAAGGTCCACGCCAGTGTTGTCGAAAACCTGCACGGAACCGGCGAAGACCTGATCTTCATGATTGGTGCCGGGCAAACGCTTAACTGGGCGTCACAACCTCGGTATCTCTTCAACGAACTATGGTTGCCAGACGAGTCGGCGTTTAACGGCGAGCCAGAACCTCAGATTTTGACGTCCGCAGAGCTTGGTTGGACGGGCGATACCGGCTTACAGGCAGGCCAGCGCCTGGTGTTGTTCTTGAATGATAATGGCGGGCTGACACCGACGGTATTTCCCATGGGTGAAGTCGGGGATGATGGTGTCATCAGCTTTCAAGGACTCGACTTGCCATCGACCTGTCTCTCCCTGCCTGCATCATTCCAAGGCATGACCGTCGAGGCCCTTAAGGCGGCATTGCTGGAACCCACAGACCGCGGGGCATTCCCGTATCCCGCCTCTACGTCGAATTTCTGTGCAGAGGCTCTAAAGTAATCAGCCGGCGATGCGTGTGACGTTTTTGTTTTCTAGGACCGCGTCCTGTTCACGCCACCAGTCTGAAATCAACGGCCAAAGGCCGTTGGCAGCCTTCTTGGACACGACCGCGCCGACATGCCCACCAGACAGGCGATGCAGCGTTTTATCTTTGCTGGACACCAAATCATTCAAGATCGCGGCGCTTTCGACCGGCACGATATTATCGTGTTGGAACGCGATATTCAGCAGCGGCATTGCGATGGTCTTCAGGTCCACCAATTCGCCGCTCAACGTGAACTCACCACGGATCAGCGCGTTGTTCCGATAAAGTTCTTGGATGTATCGGACGAAGGCACGGCCGGGGAACGACACGTTGTCGTTGCCCCAGGTTTCCAACGCAAAAAAGCCGTCTAGGAACTCGTCGTCGGTGGCCTTATCCATCACAAATACGGCTTTGCTCAAGTTGTTGGTGGGACGTAATAAATGAAAACCAAATTGCATCAAAGGCCACGGGATATTGCCAAAAGCCGCCGTCATGGCTTCCAAATCCAAGGTCTTGATATTGCTGAATTTGGCCAATAAACCGTCGTCATCAAACGAGATTGGCGCGGCCAGATTGGTCAGCGTTGCGATGTGCTCTGGGTGTTGAGCCGCATGAATCGTGGTCAAGGTGCCGCCTAGGCAATAACCCAAAACATGGACCTTTTCGACGTTCGCGGCTTTGCAGGTCTTGCGCAGCGCACGGCCTAAATAATTGTCGGCAAAATCATCGAATTCTAGATAGCGGTCTTCAGGTCCGGGAGTGCCCCAATCGACGATAAAAACATCATGGCCCTGAGCCAGCAGGTATTCGACAAAGCTCTTGCCCGGCTTCAGGTCGAGCACGTAATGCCTGTTGATAAGCGAGGGCACCAGCAGGATGGGCAGGCCGGTTGTGCCTTCTGAGCGATAACGTAATAGCTTCCACTTATTTTCGCTAAAAACAACGTCTGAGGGCGTCATCCCAATTTCTGGTTTTTTTGCGAAATGTCGCACCAAATTCATGATTCGACTGGCCATAACTAACCTTTATAGAGCGGCAGGACGCGGTCCGAAAACGTCGCGTAAACCTGCTTGCGTTTAACTTTTAGCGTTGGCGTGAGGAAACCGGCTTCGACCGTCAGGGGTTCACGAATCACGACAAATTTCTTGATGGTTTCATAGCGTGCCAGCTCGGCGTTGGCTTTTTCGATACGTGGGGCTAGGAAGGCGTGGATCTCTTGATCCGAGGCCTCGGCGCCCAGCTTGGCGACGATCGCAGCCTCGTTGGGCCATACCCCCGCAACCAGATAGCCTTCGCCGTCTCCCCAAAGCACGACTTGGGCAAAGTAGGGGTCGTCCATGAAGCGGTTTTCGATGTTCACCGGCGAGATGTTTTTGCCGCCTGCGGTGACCAGGATCTCTTTTTTGCGACCGATGATTTGTAGATATCCGTCATCGGTAAATCGTCCCAAATCACCGGTTTTAAGCCAGCCGTCCTCGGTGAACGCCTCTTGGGTGGCTGCCGGGTCTTTATGATACCCCGAAAAAACACTCTCGCCTTTGGCCAAGATCTCGCCGTCTTCCGCCAGTTTTACTTCGACGGACGGGAAGGGCCGGCCCACCGAGTCAAAACGAAAGGCGTCGGGGCGATTTAGCGTAATCGTTGGACTGGCCTCGGTGAGCCCGTAGCCTTCGATGATCAAAATCCCGTTTTCCCAAAAGAATTCTTTGACTTCTTTTTTGAGGCCCGCACCGCCGGAAAGGCAGAATCGGAAACGACCACCGGTGATCTCGGCCAGCTTCTTTTTGCGTCGCTCTGGGTCTTTTTCGGCCGCAGCTTCATGGGCGATTTTTTCGAAATATCGAGGAACGCTCATGAAGACGTTGGGGCGGACTTCGGGCAGTTTCGCCAAGGCGCTGACTGGGTCTGACAGGTAGGTCATGAAGCCTAGGGTGTTGCCAAGGCAGGCTTCGCCAAATCCAAAAATATGGCTCATCGGAAGCCATAAAAGGTCGACCGAACCCTCATCAACAAGCGAGGCGTTGTTTTGAAGCCAGTCGCGGCCGTTCACGGCCACATTACGGTGGGTCAGCGGAACACCCTTAGGCGGGCCGGTGGTGCCGCTGGTGTAGAGCATCGTTCCAAACTGGTCGAGCGACACCGAATTCATCAGGTTTTCAAAAAGGGCAGGTTCCTCTTCGCCAAGCGCATGGCCGATTTCACGAGCACTCGACAGCGAAATGACCCGTGGTTCGACATCCGCGTAAGACGGCACTTTTTGGCCGTCTGTGCGCAACCCGTGCAGGACTTTCACGGGGTCCACCACGTCGTCCAAGAGCACGATTTTTTTAACCCCGTCCAAGTCTGCCCAAGCTTGATAGAGCTTGCTTAGCAGCGCTGGGGTGTCCACAAAGACGACCCGAGCGTCGCTATGCCGCAGGATATAGCCGATTTGCTCGGCCGTACTGTTGGGGTAAATCGGGACCATCACGCCGCCAATGGACTGAATCCCCAGCGCTGCTGACATCCATTCGACTCGGTTTGGAGCCAGCACCGCTGCGCGATCGCCACTCTTGACGCCAGCGCTGACCATAAACAAAGAAATTTCGCGAATCTGGTCGGCAAAAGCCCCCCAAGTCACGGCGGTCCAGTCGTTATCGGTCGGCACCATGAATCGCACACGAGACCTGCGTTCTGGCAGGGAATCAAATACGGCACGTGGGGCGATCTTTAGGTCGAGGTATGCGCTGACATCCATGACGAAGCCCTCAGTTCTTCATTGAATCCAATTTTTCTTCGAGGTCCAGAATCCGGCTTTGCAGCTGGTTGAGCGCGTGCAGGGTGCGCTCCTGGTCGCGCCTGGTGGGCAGGCCGACTCGGCCCCAAGCATCGGCCATCTGGTTGTCGGACTTGGCTTTGGCTTTCATCATGCTCGACATCATTTTGCCCGAGGGTGACAAAATAAGTGGGCTTTTAAGCACGTCTTCCATGAGTTTAGCGGTGCTTGATTCCCAAGCATTAAATCCCTTTTTCCACATTTCCCACATCATGATTCTCTCCCTTTTAGAACACGCCAAAAGGCTGTGCTTTATTAAAAATCAGTAGCCGAGTCGTCGGACTTCGGCAGCATTCGTAAAGTCAGCTTCGGTCACGCCGTCTGCGCTCACTGCGCGGGCGACTTCACCAAAACACTCGAAAAGCCACGAGACTTGAACATGTGTCACGGATTGGCCGACCGAAGGTTCAGAAGTGACTTTGGTCACCACCTTGAGGGTATTTTCGAATTCGACATCGGGTAACCAAAGGTCGCCTTGGTCTTCGACGCTGCCGGTGTACGTGTCGCGTCCCGCGTAAGGCAGGCCCTTGAAGGTCGAGTTTCGAACAACGCCGACACTGACCCAAGTATCGCCCTTTTTGAGGGGGAACGGATTGACCAGAACTGGGTCCTGGTATTTGATCAAAGTCTGGCCACCGACGGCGTTTTCTTTGGATGACGCCAGGCCTAGCAAGTAGAGGCCGTTGGCGTTCTTGCGGTAGATGGCAACGTTGTTGCCAGATGCATCCAAGGGAGTCACAAACTCGCCGGTTGGAAACTGCGCGGCGTACCATTTATCAGTCACACGAGTTGCCGTGACGCTCAGTTCTTTGTCGCCGGGGTCGGTGTTTTTCCAGTCCCAAACGCGGGTGCCCATATCGTCGCGCAGACCCGCTAAGTCGACGTCGACGCCGGTGTTGTAGCGATAGCGTGCGGTCGCGCCCATCGTGACGTTCATCTCTTCGGAATCGATCACGCCATCCAGGTTTGGAACACATTCTAAAGCGTTGTTGGTGTTGCCTTCAAAGGGGTCGAGCGGCTCGTTCGGAGTCGCGTTGTCGCCGCAGGCCGCTGCCAAAAGAATGAGTGGAATAAGGTACTTCATTAAAACTCCATCCAGACGCTGACTCGCCCAAGCTGTGCGGTTTTGGCCGATAGGCCGTCCGCCACGTTGTCGAAACCAGCACCAGGAAAAAAGACTGCATAATCAAATGCCAGACTAAAACCAGGTGATTCCCATTTCAGGGATGGATCGAGTTCGACACCAAGGAACGCTTCGCCGCCCGGAGTGGACGTCGGCTCGATCGCCTGCGAGATGATACCCGCAATCGATAAACGAAGCTCTCGTTTATTGAATGCTGCCAAGGTCCATTCGCCGTGAGGTCTGATGTAGATAACGTCGGTGACGGTTCCAATGATTTCAGAAAACAGAATCTGGTCGATGCGATAGTCGGGATGAAAGCGGAAATTATCGACCGTGGTGTCACGTGGTAACGAGGCCTGGATGCCGTCCAAATCTCCTGCCACCGGAGCATCGGCAAATGGGTCGACTTGGGCTCCAAAGCCCGGCGCTGAGTCGCCGCTGGCGACGCCTAGGTCGACGCCCACCGTGAGCGCGTCGATGACCTGTACGTGGCTCTCAAGCGCTCCGCCCCATTGAAGCGAGGTAAGTTCTTGAGGAACCCTGACGCCCGGAATCAACGAACCGTTTTCGATCGATCCCCAAAGGACGGCCATTTCGGCTTCGAAACGAGCTTTGGGCAGGTCTAGGCGCAACCAGAGGTCGCTGGCCAACGCCTTGGAGCCTCGTTGCACGACTTGCGAGGGTTCGATCGGAACCGCCTGAGTGGTCGGCGTGTACGAGGCAGGAACGTCCGTGTCTTGCCATCGGTAAGATACAAACGCGCCGTAATTGAAGGTTGGTTTGCCGGCATTACCACGCCGTACGCGGGTTTCTTCGGTGTTGTAGCGCATGACCGCAAAGGTTGTTCCACGTACATCGTCTGAAGTCGCAAGATCGATTGCACGATTATTGGCACGACTTTGTTCTGGACCGACAAATCCGATGTCGTAGGCGACAGCAAAAATATGGCCCAAAACTGGGGTCACAAAGGCGACTCGGTCGGCTGCGTCTCCTGAATTGCATTGCCTGCAATCTCCGGAATTCGTCAGCATTCCAAGGCCCCAATCACTGCCCATTCGGCCGACCGAAAGCAGACCAAATGGCGTCAGGACTTCGCCCCATGCGCGTTTGACCGAAAACACACCGGCCGTTTGGCTGGTCGTGGTTTGGGGCGGATCGTCTGGCATGCTGCCAAATCCGACATTATCCATCGCGTCGATTCGCGCTTTGACCGCGACATCTCCGACAGGCGAATAAGCGGCGATATCGGTGCGCAGGCGCATGTCCGCCCAGGTGAGCGTTTGCGCTGTCGGATCGTCGATTGGAACAGGAAAAAGCGCATTTCCAGATGGCGTGAGGCCGCGGTCTAAATCCAGATTATAAAAGGCCTCGCCGCGAGCGCGGAAATAGCCGTTCACCTGAATCACGCTTTCGCGGAACACATCGAAATCATCGCCGACTTCGCGCAGATTTCCAGCTGATGCGGTGGTAGAAACCAGACAGGTTGCCATGATGGTCAAGGTCGTTAGGTGCCTCATTCTGCACCTCCTTCGACGGGCTTGAACGAATCTTCAGGTGTGTCGATATCGCTTGGGCACTCTTGGGCAGGGGCAGAAGCTGAGGTACCTCCGCTGAGTAAAACGTTGCGTTGGTAACAAGGGCGGATTGTGGGTGTCAAAAAGTCGAGCAACCTCTTAGTCGAAGCTTCTTTGGCTTCTTTCATCGGGAAATGTCCGCAGCGCGGGTAAACCACCAGCTCGGCGTTTGGCAGATCGCGCTCAAGCCGTTCGCCGTATTTCAGCTGCGTGACGGCGTCTTCGCGTCCCCAAATCAGCAAGGTCGGCTGCTCTATCTTTTTGTAGTCTTCTTGCCATTCCTCAAAACGCTGCCCGCGCACGGCCTCGAGCGCCGCAGCGCGAGTCCCCGGCCGCGACAGCGATTCTTCGACCGAATCTACAAATTTCTGGTCGATGGTGCTCGGGTCGTAAAAAGCGGAGCTCATTTTTTCGTCGGGCCGTTCATTATAGAACAACGCAAAGAGCGTTTCACCCACGCCAGATGCGCGTGACCACCAGAAGAAGGTCGGTAATTGTTCGGCATAAACCCAGGCATCATAGAGGGCAATTCGGTCGACTCGTTCTGGAGCCATCAATGCGACCTGCAGCGCGACCGAAGAACCCCAGGAGTGCCCAACGATCGAAAACGTGTCGACCCCACGCTCGTCCAAAAGCGCCAACACCATCTCAGCCTGTGCTTGTGGCGAATAGTCGCCCTCAGGCCTTGAAGTGTAACCAAATCCTTTCAGGTCCAATGCGATGACACGATGATTGGTCTGCAATTCTGGAATCACCGAGTTCCAATTGTCCATCGATGATGCGAACCCATGCAGAAGCACGACTGCCGGGCCTTGACCCACATCGACATAACGCACGGTCGTGTCCGAAACCTTCAGGAAAGTCGCGTCTTTGGGCGCGCCAGCCGGCGTGGTCGGACTGAATGAAAGGCATCCGGTGATCCCGAAGACCACGGCGAGCCAGAAGCTGGTTTGGAAAAATCTCAAGGTGCGAGCCTTCGAATTTCGGCAGCGTCTGTGAATTCAATGTCGCTCTCGTTATCCGTGGAGCGAATCACGGCCACCGTTCCGAAACACTCAGCGACAAAAGAATAGGTGCGAATCTTGGTCACGAACGCACCAATCGTGCGCTCAAGGTCAGTGCGAACCCGAATCACGTTAAACGTGCCGTAGGGGGTGATCAGCTTTCCCGATCCCGCGTAAATACTAATGTATTTTTCGGTGTAGAGGCTCGAGATGCCACTGGCAGTGCCGCGTACCGTCGAATTCGTTGTCCATGACGAAGCCTCAGAGAGGGGGAATTTCAACGCAGGAACGGCAGGCGAATAAGTCAGTTCAGTCTTCGTGAAACCTTCTTCCGCAGAAACGACCCCGAGCAGGTTTAACGCCGTGTCCGTGGCCCCGAAAACGCCCAACAAGTCACTCGTCGTGGAAATCTTTGAGTAATAAAGGGCGGCTGGGAAAGTGGTCTCAAACCATTTTCCGGTCAGGGGCTTGAGCTCGACGATTTCAAGTCCGTCGTTTTCGAGTTCCCCGGAAAGGTCCCAGGTTGTTTCGCCCGCCACGGTCGTTCCACGCGTGTCGAAAGTCGCGTCGGTAGCGATCTTGAAAGTCGCACGCAAATCGGCAGCCACAGGGACTTCGGAGCGTTGAATCGTCCCGTCGTTATTGGGCAGACAAAGAGTCGGAGTGCCTGTGTCAATGTCGGCAACATCGCCACCGGCGTCTGCCATATCGAAGTCGACCGAGGTGTCGTCTTGGGTCGCGTCGGATCCCCCGTCGCTTTGGCCCACGTCGTCTCGAGTCAGGTTTCGTGAATCGTCCGCGCCGCACGCTGCGAGCCCGAGGACAAAAAAGAGAATGGTTTTTCTGCGGTGCAACATAGTCTTCATAGCGCTGGACGGTAGGGAAGCAACATACACATGTCAAGGACTGCAACGATAAAAATGTGCACTCGCAACATAATGATGGGGTGGCATCATCGTAGGCCTTTGTGTAGTGTGGCCCACAGCTACATATCGCGAGTGCTTACATGGCAAAGAAACTGATCAAGAAATACTCGAATCGTCGCCTCTACGACACCGACGCCAGCAAATACATCACGTTGGATGAATTGGCAGAAATCGTGAGGAAAGGCGCGGATGTTAAGGTTGTCGACGCCAGCGAAGGCGGAGATCTTACGCAGGCGACCTTGGCGCAGATCGTCGTGGAGTCTCGCGGTGCAGCAAAGCTTCTGCCTGTTCCGCTCCTGGTTCAGATGATTCGGATGGAAGACAAGGCGCTCACCGAGTTCCTTACCCTATATATGTCGTGGGCTTTGGACATGTATAATAGAGCTTCAGGTGCCGCCAAGCCTGGTGAATCCTTGGGGAGCGACATGATTCACCGCTACATGGCGATGGCCACTTTGCCGTTCGACATGACACGACAAGGCCTTGGGCTGATTAAGTCAGCTGTCAGCCGCCGTGACGATATTTCCGACGTTGATGCGCTGCGTGACGAACTTGCAGAGCTTAAGTCGATGATTAGAGACATGAAAAACGAATCCACCTAATTTTTGTTGTGCACTGCAACAAAAGCCACTTGACCTTGAGGTGACTGGTCTTTAGTTTGGCCTTCGTGAACACAACACCGCGCATTTTTGTGCGGCACAAAAACGGAGACCATCATGGCAGCAGAAAACAAAGTCACCGACTTCTTCCAGAAGAACATGAAAGACTCAGCCGAGCGCATGCAGAGTGCGTTTGGTGAGGTTGAGCGGCTTCAGAAGAAGTCGCTGGATCAGACACATACTTCAATTGATGAAATGACCCGCATTTGGAAGTCGAGCATCGACTACACCGCCGAAATGCAGGGACACATGCGCGATCTGATGATCGAGGCCACCAAACGGTCCATGGACTGGATGGCACCTCGTAGCTGATCGCCACGACTAAAGAGGTCAACCTGATACGCGACTTCAGCGGACATTGAAGTGGCAAGCGGGTTGACCTCTTTTGTTTTTCAACAAGATGGAGACCCCATGTCGATTGCACCTACCCCTCATGACACGATCTACCGAGACGGTATCGCGTCGCTGCTTAGATTTCGCAGTGCACAATCAAACCCTGGCCGCCCTGTGCTGCTGGTTCCCTCGATGATCAATCGTTGGTACGTGATGGATTTGCACGAAAAAGCGAGCGTCGCGAAAGCCTTTGTAGACGCCGGATTCGATACGTATTTGTTGGATTGGGGCGTTCCACGGGACGAAGATCGCTACCTGACTTGGGACGACGTGATTTCGCGAATGCATCGTTTTGTGAAGCGCGTGGTGCGCGTCACGGGCGAAGAAAAGATCGGCGTGCTCGGCTATTGCATGGGCGCTACGGTTTCGGGCATCTACACGGCTCTTTATCCAGAACACGTCGCATCATTTGTGAACCTCGCCGGCCCCTTTGATTTCTCGCATGCCGGGACTTTGGGATTGATGACCAATCCAGCGTGGTTTGACGCGACAGCGGTTGCGGCTGCCGGAAATGTTTCACCTAAACAAATGCAGAGTGGCTTTGTTTCCATGCGCCCCACAAGCCAGATTGGCAAATGGGTCACCTGGCTTGATAAACGCCATAATGTCGAAGCACGCGAAGCGTTTGATGCGCTAAATACCTGGGCCGACGATAATATCCCGTTCCCAGCGGCAGCTTACGAAACCTATATTTCAGAGCTCTATCAGGCCAATAACCTGGTGGCAGGAAAACATTACGCACATGGGCGCCGAGTGGACCTTGGGGACATCAAATGCCCCACGCTGACGGTTGCGACGTCGAAAGACCATATCTGTCCATCGCTTGCCGCACAGGGTCTTCATGACCACGTGGGCTCGAAGGAGAAGCAGATGCTTGTTGTTCGCGGTGGCCATGTCGGTGCCGTCGTGGGCAGCCGTGCTGCCACGGAACTTTATCCGCAGATGACGGATTGGTTCGATAAATATTTGGCTCCCCGGGCTTCAGCAAAACGCGTTCGCGTTGTGAGTGAGCCCCCGGCAGTGGTCGAAGCTCCAGCCGCAAAAGCTGACGTCGTCGACCAAAAAGCCGCGGAAAAACCAACTGTGGTGGACACCAAACCCGCCGCAACCAAAACAAAAACTCGTCGAACGACTCGTTCGAAAAAACCTTAAGGATCTGACATGCAATTAAAAGACACAAAAGTCATCGTGACCGGCGCAGCAAGCGGCCTTGGTCGTTGTTTCGCACTTAATTTTGCCCAAAACGGCGCAAAGGTTTTGGCATTCGATATGGATGCCGCAGGACTTGAGGCTTTGGTCGCTGAAAATCCAGAGATTAAGACCTTTAAGGGAAGCGTAGCTTCTGAAGCCGACGTGATCGCGTCGGTCGTGAAATGCAAAGAATATTTTGGTGGCGTGAATTGCGTCGTCAATAATGCCGGTATTTTCCGCGATGGTTTGTTGGTCCGTCAGGACCGCACCACGGGCGAAGTTTCGACGATGTCACTCGACGATTGGCAGGCCGTGATCGACGTCGACCTGACGGGACCATTCCTCTTTGCTCGCGAAGTCGCAGCGCAGATGGTCCGTGACAAAGTGCCGGGCTGCATTGTGAACATCTCGTCATGCTCACGCTTCGGCAACCGTGGCCAAACCAACTACTCGGCGGCCAAGGCTGGCCTTGTGGCGGATACCAAACTTTGGGGCGAAGAGCTCGCAAAACATGGCATCCGCGTGGGCGCCATCGCTCCCGGTTTTGTGCAGACTCCTTTGCTCGATGGCATGCGACCAGAAATGCTGGAAAAAATGCTCTCGAAAGTTCCGCTGCGCCGTGCCGCCAAGCCAGAAGAAATCTTCCAGGCTGTGCAGTTCATCGTCGAATGCGAATTCTTCACAAGCCGTTGCATCGACGTCGACGGCGGCATTGTCATGTAGGCAGTGAGCGGTGAGCGGTGAGCGGTTAGCAGGTTAGTGCCGTCGTTGTGATTGGTCCGCCGGGCTCCAGCCCGGCATTGCGATGGGTCGGCCGGACTCCAGTCCGTCATTGCGATTGGTCCGCCGGGCTCCAGCCCGGCATTGTGACTTGTGATTGGTCCGCCGGGCTCCAGCCCGGCATTGCGACTGGTCCGCCGGGCTCCAGCCCGGCATTGCGACTGGTCCGCAGGCCCTATATGGTTCACTACGACCGTCAAGATATCGACCATCGTCAAAGAATCCGGAACACAATCCATGGCCCACCCAACGCGGCTCACTGCCTTCTGCTCACTGCCTCCTGTCCTTTTCGTTGTTCTCTTGTCGGTGGGTTGTGAAGCGCGTCAGAGCGACGTCGTCACGCCCACAGCGGTGGCGGTCGACCCAACTCCGCCCGCCGTTGCCGAAGTGCCTCTCGTTGCCCCTGACGATCCCGCCCTCCAACCTCAAGTCGAGCTTATGAGTGGGGACGTGCGCGGCCAGTTGCGCGCGAAATACGCCAAACACACCACACTGGATTATCGAAAGGCGCGTGAGCATATCTTTTCGACAATCGATAATCGGGATGGTTGGGTCGAGGGCGTCTACACAGGGGCTCGCGTTCAGACGAGTCGGATTCCTGATCCTAACGTGATGAATTGTGAACATTCCTGGCCGCGGTCCAGGCTTTCTGGTGCGGCGACTTCGGATTTACATCATCTTTTTCCCGCCGATGCGTTTGCAAATAAAACGCGCTCCAACATTTATTTTGGTGATGTTGTAAAAACGGTCTGGGAAAAAGGTGGATCAAAATTGGGCGATAATATTCGGAAAAAACGGGCGTTCGAGGTTCGCCCTGAACAGCGCGGAAACACAGCTCGAGCCATGTTTTACGTTGCAACAATCTACGATTACGAGATTCCATTTTGGGAAGAAGAACCGCTGCGCCAATGGCATATTCAAGATCCGGTTGATGACCTCGAGCGCAAACGGAACGACGCGATCGAGAAGATTCAGGGCAATCGAAACCCCTTTGTCGATCATCCAGAATATGTGGAAAGGATTAAGGACTTTTAATCGGCCAGCCAATTCTGCGTTTCTTCTCCCAGCGCAACCATGTCCAATGTGTCGCGTGCCCAGTCCGCTTTGGCTTCTTTGACCAATCGACGAAGCAGTCGAATGGTCACAACCTGTGCAGGTACGAACTCGGTCCAGACGATATCCGCCAAGAATCGCCATTCGTTTGCATCCCCCATCTTTCCGCCGTCGGCCGCGCCAGCACAACGCTCGCAGAGCAGCAGTGTTCGCTCCAAAGTCGGGTCTTCTTGCACGGGCGGTGGCTCGTAGGGCTGCAGCTTGAGTCCGCTGGTCTCGCATAACTCACATTTTGATTTTGCTCGCCGCGCCAGGTCTTTTCCTAGGTCTTGCATGGCGAGCTTTCGTTCCTGATTTTTATCGTATCCACTCATATTTTCACCTTAATGCGACTGGTGCGCCGGGCTCCAGCCCGGCATTGCGATTTTGCGGGCCGCGCACCAATGACCTAGCCGATTCGGACGTTTTGTAGTTTAGGCCCTTTCCGGCAGATCCGCGATGCCTAAGAAATCATTAAGCTCAGCCGTGTCCGCGATCTTGAAAAAGGGCACGTTGGCCTTGGATAAAACGCAGAAATAGCCGTCTGTGGAGTAGAGCCAGCGCGACCCTGGAACGAAATCGAATTTATGAGTCCAGGCTACGGTATCGGGTCTGGGAACCTTCGACCGGTCGGTTAAGAGACGTTGGATTTCAACAATTTCGTCGGCTTCGACGACCTCGCGTATGACCTCAAAATCCGCGTTTCGAATCACGATTCTCTGGACTGGCTCGACCGACTTTTTTTTCACGATTCTCACCTGCCGTCGGCCAAGAGTGTGGTGTCCGAGATACCACGCCGCGCAAGCATCTTTTGGACCTCGGTCGACCAATTTTGCAAGGACATAACCCGCGCCTGCGTGGGGACTGTCATGCCATGTGGACTGAAGGCCTTAAGCAAGAGTGGATTGGCGTTTTTGGCGTCTTTTAGGCGAGCGATTCGCGATGATGGGTCTTCGGAGTCCAAGGCGTTTCCGACCAGATTAAGCGCGATCTCTTTGACCGGGTCGTCCTGATATTCCTCGCGGTAGCGACCGAGTTCTAGGGCGAGTATCGGTGTTTCTTCTAGGCGTGCCGCCAAAAGGCGGTCGTGGCCATCCAGGACCACACATGCATCAAGCCCACTCACCCAATAAAGCAGGATGGGCGGCAGTGTCCCAAGACGTGCGTGTTTGCGCCAAGCCTTTACGCGTCCCGAATCCGCGGCCGACATGTCTCGCAAAGTGATGGGATAAAGGTAGTCTCCGATATCCCAATCCACGTGGGCGTAAGCGTCTTGTTCGACAATCTTGCTGATTTCTGCGGGCTGAAGCGAGGCAATCGGTGCTAGGCGCCAGATGCCGTTATGAAGCATGGACTCGGGTCCATCCCGAAGCATTTTGGCAAAAGCCTTGGCCCATTTTTCCAACGAATCCGGGCCGGAAATAGTGGAGACAAAATCAAACGGGATAGGAGGAATCACGTTCAACTGGCGTTCAGCCGAGCGCAGAAGTTCGTACCCGTAATAGTCGTCATCGAGCTTCGTCCAGATACGAGGAATCATCCCCGTGGCCAATCGAATTCGTCGTCGACAAACGCTCACCGACACCCAAGCAGTCGAGACGCCGGAAACCTCGAGCACAAGGCCTAAGAACGGTTCGTGCGAGCTCGTGGGCTCGATGTTTCTATAATGAAGTTTCATCGCTCACTGACGGTCCCAGCCATGGATTATGGCCTCGATACTTCCAGTCTTGGCCAGAGCAGACCGAATCTCAAGGGCTGAACTGCTAAGTTTAAACGGAAAACTTAGATCTCTGCCTGAAGACCTTCGTTCTATGCTTCAGTTAACCAGTGAGCCTTCACCAGATCGATTGGTTGCTCGTGGTGCATGATGCGAATAATAGAATATGGAACAACTATGCGAATTTTTACTGGTTTTTTGTTGTGTACAGCGATGCTTGTAGGAGCCTGGACCGCTTACGCAGCGTGCGATCCCAATCCTAAGGATGACGTCACGACGCGTGGAGTCATTGAAAACGGCTTGCTGGGCGAGGCCGTGTGCAGTTTCACTGCGCAACGGGGTGATAAGGTCTCCGTGACTTGCCAGGCAGCAGACGGGACCCGCACAACCACCGAACTCAGGAGGCTCCAATGAAATGGCTTTTATTATTGCTTGCGCTCCCACTATGCGGTTGCCCCTACACAGGCACGAATTGTGGAGACCAATATACGATAAACTATATCCATTTGGCCTCGGGAGAATACGAGTTTGTGCAGGGCGACATGCCGGCTTGGCTGGAGGGAGAGACACTCCATATCGACTATAACCAAGAGGCGCGGACTTTACGGCTAAGCAACAGCACTCACGATACAACCTATCCAGTGGATCGCTAGGCGTGGATTGGTGATTCACGTCAACTGCATGCGCGGCTGGAGGGTGCACACAAATCAAACATCCACGGCGGATCAGCGCAGATCCCAACCGCATTCTTCGTTAACGATGGCCTTGACTTCGGCCCAGTCCGCGGCCGTGCAGACGTCTACGATCTTGTCGGCCGGGTCTTTCACACCGTTTTCGTAACAGTTGCACAACGAAAAGATATTACCGGCGAGGTTTTGGATATCGCATCGAAATTTGTAGTCGACACCGTCCTCGCAGCTGCTCCACTCAAACTGGCAGGTCTTGGCAAGCTGAATGGGCGCTTCGGCGTTCTGGCAGATCGTTCCTGTCTCCACGACGGTTAGATCTGGTGTGGCGTCTTCACTCGTCATATCGGGGAGCGCAGCTACATCTGGTTCGCTCATATCGTCGGCGGTCGACATCTCCTGTTCTTTATCGACTTGTCCAAAATCGAGGTCGGCCTGGACGATGATGGGCTGTTCTTCTTTTGCGTCATCGGCACAGCCAAAAGGCGCGATCAAAAAAATGAGTGGGAAGGTGTGCAACCAGGTTTTCATATCGGTCTCCGTTAGTATTTTGAGGCCAAGAAACAAGGAAGGCCGTCGACGCCATCGACGGCCCTGATTTAAGAATATTCAGATACTTATTAGCGATAAGTAATCGTGCCCGAGAATTCTGTTAACTGGTTCAGGAAGGCATCCAGGTTGGCACCGTTGAATCCCCGAGGAACTAAGAGGTTCGAGCCGATTGAATTCAGTTTCGCCAATCCACTCATGGTCTTGAGCGCGCCGCCGATCGAGAGGTCTCCTTCGACGTGGGTCAATTTGTCCATGCCGATGAAGTTAACAGGAGCGTAGTTTAGCTCCAATGAGCCATCGATGATTTCGAGTGTTGGGAACACGTCGCGCTGGCCCAACAAATAATCAATTCGGACTGCGCCACCGATGCTCAGAAGCCTTGGGAATTGGATGTCGGTGCTAAATGCCCGGTTTCCCATGATGAACAGATTATCTTCGACATTTTCGAGGGCCTCAAAGATGGGCTCGAGCGTCACGGCGTTATTTTGAGAATTGATGGTCAAGCGAGCAACGTTGCTCAATTTATTGAAGCCACCGAGCTTAGCGGCGGTGTTCCCAGTCGTGAGCGAAACTGCGCCGCCGACTGTTTCAAGTGCGTTGAAACCAGTGATGCCGGCCACTGCGTTAATGGCGAGGTCGGATTCGACCGTCTTGAGCTTCTCGAATCCATAGACGGATTCGCGGCTCGTGATGGCCAATTTTCCGACGCTTGTGAGGACTTTGGGGCCCGCATTATTTTGGCTCGTGAATTGGTCGTATTGGGAATTAAACCGGCTCACGAAATCCAGTTTATTCATGCCGTCGTAGGGGTTTGTTGCGCTCGACGTGTTCAGCGTTCCTTCTACTCGAGCCAATTTCGGCATGGTCATATTTGTGTATGAACCCATCGACATCGCCAGATCCTTCACCTTGGTCAGTTTGGCAAAGGAGCCGGTGAATTCCGCGATATTGGTGCCGTACGAGCTTGGCGGCTGATGCGCGAAGTAGATGTTGGTGGCTTCGCTTAGCGATGGGAAATCCACTGGGAATGCGCCGTTCGAGGTCACCCGCATGTTGATCGTTCCGGCGGTCTTCAGGGCAGTAAAGCCTTCCATCGTGTTGTCTTGCAACGTGAGATTGACGGTCGATTCCAGCTTAGAAAAAGTGTTCTTTTTCATGCGCGTCAATTGGATGGCCGGCGCGTTTGTAAGCGAAGGAAACTCGAGCGTGTGCATCGGTTCCGAGCCATAAGTTGCGGTCAGGGTGCCAGTGATGGTTTTGAGGGACTTGAAGTTAATGCTGTTAAAAATCGGCGTGGCGTAAATCGTGATGTTGCCGGTGACCGACTCCAAGTGTTGAAGGGACTGAATCTCGCGCGCCGATGGAGGTAGGATGTCGGTGCCGCTGATTTGGATGGTCAGGTTTCCGTTGATCGTCGAGCAGTGCGAGTTTTCGATCTCAAGCATCTCTGCGTACGACCGAATATAGTAGTTGTTGCGCGCATCGTGTTCGATGTAGTCGGCACAATCCAACGACGTGCGGTTCATGTAGCCAGCGGCATCGGCGAGCTCAAGCATTTGCATAAGTGCGGTTCGGCCGACGTAAGGGACTTTGTCGAGGGCGGTCAGGTCGGCAAAAGTCTTGTCGTCGGGAGTTCCAAAGGTGCCGTCGGCGCCGGCGCGGTATTTCGCGACGTTCTTGGCGGCTGTTTTGTGCATGGTCGAGTCGAGCAAGTCGCGGAATGCGGTTCCAGCGGCGTTGTCGGCAAGAGCCTGATTAGCGAAAGCGACAACCGCTTCTGCTTCCGGTGAGCCAGGACGAACTGCAAATGAGTCGGATTTGGCGTCCAGCGTCTCGAGTCCGTTTTCAGCATCAAGGGGCGCATCGTTCGCATCCATCGACTCGCCGCAAGCGACGATCATTGAACCAGCGAGCAGGAGGGGGAGTAGGTTGCGTGTCTTCATTTGGGTGCCTCGAAATAAGTCGTTGTTCATGGAAAGCAACCTATCGATGGGCATCCTGAAGATGAACTGAAACAAACTGAAAGATGTGTGTGGAGGTAGGAAGGTGTAGGTGGCGTCTGGAAATCGCAAATCCGGTCGCAGAATCGCAGGCGTGCTAGCCCCCGCGTACCGGTCGCAAATCGCAGGCGTGGTGGGGCATACGTTTCAAAAAAAAACACCCGAAGCAAAAAGCTCCGGGTGTTTTTGATGTCTTAGGACGGTAGGCGATTAGCCTGGTTGTTGGCCGTTTTCCCATGCGTTATTGAGACCTTTCTGGAAGAACATTGGGCCTACGTACACAAAGTGCAGAAGGAAGATGTTCATGCCTGATTGGTCAGGTTCAACACCCCACCGACGCTGAATTTCTTCGACGTCGTTCGACATGTTCCAAAGCTGGAAGATGGCGTAGATGCCGCAGGTCAGCATGCCGATAAGCAGGATTTTCATGCCGTCGTATTTTTTCTCACCGAGACCGCCGTTGATGTCTTCGGCCCATTTGAGAAGCATATACATGTTGCCGAGGCCACATGTGAGCAAGCAGATCAGAAGAGTTTTGATGGGGTCGCGAACTTCGCCTTTTTGGTAGACGCCTGGAGCAGTCGTAGCCATTGGATACCTCGGGTTTCGTCATCGATGACGATTGGGTTGAAAATGTGTTGGCGTACACTGTTGCCGCCGGCCTGAGTGGGTTGCGACAGCGCCGCTAACCACTGGAGACAATCTATCGGTGGCCACCCCGAAACCGAACTGAAAGAACCTGAAAAAGATCCGATTCGACTAGAAGTCTGGAGACCCATACTTTTGGTGATTTTGTTCCGAGATTTCACGGACGTATTCAATGAACGCGGCAACGTCGAAATTCGGTTGCTCACCCAGATGTACCTTGATGTAATCAAGATCGTTTCGTGTAAGGAAGATGCGGTCACTCAATAGGACGGCAATCTTGACCAACTCGTTAGGAGCCGAATCTCTTACGTTTTTGGACCAAAAAGTGTTCGTGTCCTTGCCGTGCTCATCGTCATACGAAGCCTTGGCGTAGGCCATGACAAGTTCGCGCATTTTTGATTTTACGGCATCCTTTGTTTTCCCATATTCATCCAACGTCTGCCTTACGACAGGGATTTCTCCGTAGTACATGCTGATGCTGTCCGCAAAGTAGTCGCACACGGTGTCGTAGGGAATATCGGTTCCCCTTGCTTTCAATAAATGATCAATATTCTCTTGTTTCACGAACTTGATGTCTAAAAACTTAGGGGAAAGGTTTTTCACTTTTGCGCCATCGAGACGGACGCCATATTGGGGCAGCCCTAGGATATCCTCGGGGAGCGACTCGAACTCGCCGCTCAGACTTAGGTGTGTCATCGCACTAAGGTTGCTGAAAATGGGAGGGAAGTCGCTGAATTTTCCGTCCAAGGAGATTTTTTGGAGCGTTGTGGCCTTGGCAAGGCTTTCAGGAATTGTCCCCTTGTAGTGGTAGACACTTAAATCTTTTAAGACCGGGAATTTCGAGAAATCGAGCTCATTGAGCGAGACGTTTTCCCCGCCCAGGAAGGTGATTTCAAGTACTTTTTCAGAGAATTGCTGAAGGACTTTAAATAACACTTTTAAAGTCTCATCACTCAGCAGGATTCTGATGACGTTGAACACATAAAGATCTTTGTCTTCGAGATAATATCCGTGGGTGAAGAAGTGTTCTTTTTCTTCATCGGAAGCGTGCTCAAAGAAGTAGACGAGGCCACGCACGAGCGTATTCCTTTCCTTGAGAAAGAGGAACTTCGCAAATTGGTGCGTCGCAATGCCGGTGTTTTCGGCGAGTTCAACCAGATCGTCGTACACCTGGCTGGCTCCTGTATCACCGGCGTAATTCTTTCGTGATTTCAGCTTTAGGGCTTGTTTAATATTTTCGCTGCCATGCTTCTTCAGTGCCTTTTTAGCTTCCTTTTCGGGCGTGTTATATCCCTTACAAAGCGCCTGGCTCAGAAGCCACTCCTCCATATAGGGAACATCGTCGGGAATTCCATTGAGGAGCACTTCGTCGATCAGCTTGGCTACACTTCTTGAGTTCTTGTTAAAATCGCGGGTGTGAATGGAAATATTCGTCATTTGAGTGGTCTCGCTTTTTGCCAGAAAAAGAGAATGCGGCAACATGTGTTGTTGCCTTGGTGGGACAAGATATAGCGATGGGCAGGCTGAAGGTGAACTGAAAGAACCTGAAAATGTAATCGAATGATAACGATTCGGGCGGATTGGGGTGCGCGACGACAAGTCGCAATGCAGGCCATAGGGCCTGCGGACCGGTTACGGCGACGACGCTTCGGTGCTGAGACCTGAAGGCCAAAGGGCCTGCTTACCAGTCAGAGCGAACGAGTCCGCTCACCGCTCACTGCTCACCGCTCACTGCTCACCGCTCACCGACTAGAAGTCCGCGATTTGTCCAACGAGTGCTGGTGAGTCGACGAATGGGTTCCGGTTGCCCTGAACGATTTCGACTTCGTTGTTTCGTGCTTGTTCAACTGCGTCGACAGGGTCCTCTTCGCTCCAATTGCGGAGGGTTGCTTCCTCGCTGGCGGGGATTTCGTAGTTGTACATCACAGCGATGTAGAACATGGCGCGGGCGGCGTTTCCGCGATTTGAGGTGCGGACTTCGAACACGATGTTGCCTTCGATGTCGCGGCCCAACTTCGAGCCACCTTGTTGCCAGAATGGGGTGATGACGTTGCCAAAACGGAAGTTTGAGCGCTTCGAGTTGGCGTACGACGAGCTGGGAAACAAGTGATGCAGGTCGGTCACTGCAGCACCCGAAAGCCTCGATTTTGGCCAGGTGTGTTCACAGTTCATGACCGTGGAGTCTGGAATCGTCATGGTTTCGACCATCAGGCCTGTGTAGACGCCTTCGACCCACCCGTCATTATTGTCGATATGTGAAAACATGTGTTCGCGGGCTGTGCGATACTCAAGGTAGGTGTGTTGTGCGTAGTCGCGCTGCAGGCCGTCTCGCAGGCTCAGAGCGTGTGGGTAGCCGTTTTCTTGGGCAAGTGTTAGTAGCTCCCGCAAAGCAGCCGGACCGACGTAAGGGACGGCATCAAGCGCTTCTAGGTCGCCAAAGGTCTGGTCGTCGGCTGTTCCAAACGTCGCATCGGCGCCCGAACGGTATTTTGCGATGTTTTTGGCGGCCGTGGCGTAAAGCCGCGAATCCACCAGTTCAAGGAATGCGGCGCCTTCGGCGTTATTGGCCAGGGGCTGATTGGCGAACTCCAGAATCGCCTCAGCGTCAGTTGACCCGTCCTGGACGACCATCGAGTCGCTTTTGGCGCCATCAAGGGTCTCAAGCCCGAACTCCGAATCCACAGCAACTTCTTGTTCCATGGCTTGATTACAGGCCATCGACATGGTGCTTACGAAAAGAAGAGCGAGGAGGTTCAGGGTTTTCATGGGCGTCACCGAATGCGGGTTGTCTTGACGCATTAAGAGATATCCACCCAGGGCCTGAATATGAACTGAAAGAACCTGAAAGCTAAGCGTGACGGGCGAGGCTCGCCGGGATGGAGGCTTAGAAGTCGGCGATCTGAGCGATCAGGGACGGGTCGTCGATAAACGGATTGCGATTGCCCTGAACCGCTTCGACGGCGGTGTTACGTGCTTGTTCGGTCGCATCGACCGGATCTTCCTGACTCCATGCACGCAGTGTGGCTTCTTCGGTGTCTGGGATTTCAAGACTGTACATGACCGAGACGTAGAATTTGGCGCGCGCTGTATTGCCGCGATTGGACGGGCGGACCTCGAAAACCGTATTGCCGTCGGCGTCCAACCCAAGCTTCGAGCCGCCGTCTTCCCACGTTGTCGAGGCCACCATTCCAAATGGAAAGCTCGACCGTTTGCTGTTGGCCACCGACGACGTCGGGAAAAGGTGATGCAGGTCGGTTTCAGCCGCGCCAAAGAGCTCTGACCTTGGCCACGTGTGTTCGCAATTCATGATGATGTGGTCGGGAATGCCCGCCGTTTCGACCATCAGGCCGGTGTAGACGCCTTCGACCCAGCCATCACGGTTGTCGATCGTCGAAAACATATGTTCTCGGGCGGGGCGATACTCAAGGTAAGTGTGTTGCGAGAACTTCGCCTGGAGGTCGCCTCGGACTCCCTGAGCAAGCGGGTAGCCGTTGGCCTTTGCAAGGCCAAGAAGCTCATCTAGGGCCGCCGAGCCGACGTATGGGACGGCGTCGAGCGCTTCCAAATCGTCGAAGGTTTTGTCGTCGTTGGTCCCAAACTTGGCGTCGGTGCCGGCCCGGAACTTGGCGATATTTTTTGCGGCCCTGGCGTAAAGCTGCGAATCCAGCAATTCAAGAAACTCGGCACCTTCGGCGTCGTTTTCCAACGGCTGATTCGAAAACTCCAAAATCGCAGTGGCGTCGGACGAGCCAGCTTGCACAACCCCCGAGTCGTTTTTCGCGTCCAGAGTTTCAAGACCAAATTCGGAATCTGGCGAGGTCTCGGCCTCTGCGCCCGGATTGCAGGCCATCGACATCATGGCGAGCAGAGCCAGAATCATTAAGTTCGAGGTTTTCATGGGCGACACCAATTCAAAGGATCTTTACGCCTCAGTAGTATCAGCCAAGACGTGCAAGATGTCCTAAAAGAATCTGAAACCTGAAGGATTTTCAAGACAGGTTTGTGAAGATCTGATCGCGATGAAAGCCTCGCGAAAGCAGGACATGCGCGACGTCTCTCATCATGCGCGGAGACCCGCACAAGAGCACGCCGTACCCCTCGGGATGCGGCGGAAACCGTTCTGCCGCGGACTTCATCTGAGACGGGTCAAGCAACGACAAGTCGGCGCCTACCTCTCGAGCGGCGAGTTCTGTTCGCAAAACGGTCGAGGGGGCTTCTTCGCCGAGCGCAAAAAATACATTGATATTTTCGACGCTGGGTTGGCTTGAGAGCCACGGCAAAATCCCGGCGATGCCCGAACCACCCACAAAAATGGCAACATCGCTGTAGCCCGAGAACGACATGGGGTACCCGTGGCCCTCGGCCATCGAGGTGGTGATCGAAAAACCTGGGGCGAATTGAGCCAACTCCCACTCGGCTTTGGGTTCAAATAGGAATTCCCAAACCGCTTCGTTGGGTGGCCCATGAAGGGCGATGAAGCGTGGTTTTCCGTCGCTGAAGCGTGCCACGACGTATTGCCCAGGAACCACGTATGAGCCGCGTTGCGCCGAGGTCGGAGAGACTTTCAGATGAATGAAACGTCCGTCATACACGACCGATAGAATTGGGTTGGTGAACATGCAACGGGGCGCAAGCCTGTCTAGCGCCGAGCTTCCGTCGGCAATCTGTTCGGCTTGGATTTCGTAAGTGTCCACGTCGCATCCGTCTTGGTTCGAGCCCCTAGGATGCACGAAAGTACGTTGCGGGTGCAATCACGGGTTAGAATGTGTAGTTCACACCCAAGCCGCCCGCCATGTACGTCTGTGAATACTCGCCGTTGCCAATCACGGTTGTGAGTGCATTTTCTTCATCGGTGGGGTTGATCTGGCGGACCTTCGAATTCGTGATCGTTCGGTCCCCCATCAGATAGTAGCCAAAACCAGCGTCGATCGACCATGAGCCCATCTCATAGGTGCCGCCCAGGCTGAGCAAGTGTTTGTTCCCGTCGGCGATGAACACGCTGTAATACTCGTCCGGCACGGCCGACGAATCAAACGCATATCCGGCCCGCAGAATCAGATTTTTAGCGACGTTGAAGTCTCCGCCCAATCGAACGCTGTAGGTGTCGGTCCAATTTTGGGGAATCGAGAGCGGTCCGACAGGAATAGAGCCTAATCCTGGGACACCGTCGACCTTGATTTCATTAGGTGTGGCGCGGATTTCCTCGAACGCGGACCAATTTTCGTAGACCAGTGCCAACTCTAGATCGAATGAATCATTTACGTAGCGAATGCCGCCACGAACGACGAGAGGGAACTCCAATGAGCCTGCCAGCGAGTCGCCAGATAATTTGGCGTCGTTGAATGCAGGATGCGAAGGTAAGCGCGCTCGCATCTTTGAGTCGTCGGTGCTGAAAACCACTGGTAATTGCACGCTGATCGCGGCTTGAACGTGTTCGGCGAGACGGACCCAGAAGCCCATATTGCCCGAGAAGTTGAGGATGCTCGTGAGCGTGATTTCGCTCAAGATATCCAGATCCGGGTCCTCGGGTTTTCCAAAGAGCCCCGTGTACCCGGAGGCCACATTCACGAACTTGAAACTCGCCGGCACGATCTGAATTCCGGCTCCAAAACGCATGTTTTCGCCAAGGGCGTAGGCCAGCGCGAAATGAAAGAAACCGGCAAGCGACCCATCGTTATCCACGAGCGCATAACGTTGTGCGCCCTTTTCAGGAAAGGTATGGGCCGAAAGGTAGGGAGCGTAAACGCCGAACGCCCAGGACATGTTTTTGATGAAAAATTTTCCACCAATCAGGACCTGCGGGTCGGGTTTGGGAGCGGCTTCATTGGAGACCTTTTCGTAGGTTTCGATGTCGCCGTTGTCCAGAGTGCGCGGAGCCCGCTGAAAATCGAAGGACAGGTTGATCAGCGCCAAATCGATGGTCAGCTGCAATTCTTCCATCCCCGCAAGATTGGCGGGATTATGCCAAAGGCTGTTCAGGTTTTGTTCGCCACTTACGACGTACGCGCCTGCGCGTCCCAAAGGCCGAACACCGTGGCCCGGCAAATAGAAGCCGGAGGCGAGTGCCTGCCCAGAGAGCAGCAGTGCCAAAGCGCACGTGAGCGCCGCTGGAATCTTCGTTTTAAGATGATGCATGAATTAATTCTGGCGTTGGCTGACAAGGTCGTAGAGGCGTTCGATGCCATGAAGCTCATCGCCCATGTACTCGTCAAAAGACTTCAAAAACGCCTGATAGTCTTGCGGCGTTTCGAGCGTAGATGAAAGCGGATCAGGGCTGAAATAGGCCGCGATAATATCCAGCAAAACCGAGAACGGTGAGTCTCCGTTTGCCTGGCGGTTCAGTCCACGATGAATCAAGAAAATGCCCGTATTCGTCGGGTCGTATTCCAAGGTTCCTGCCAAGAGCATGGCCCCAAGCGTCACGACTGGCGCGTCGGGGAAGGGGGCAGTTGTCCAGACCCGGTCGGGGTCGATGGCCGAGGCGAGGAACTTCCCAACCGGCAGCCAGACCTCGTCGTTGACCGAGTTGATCATCAGCTGGTGGACTCCAAGCAAGGCGTTGCCTCGCCCCTCAGCCGAGCCCAAAAGGTAGTTGATGAAATCATCGATCAGCGCCTTATCTGCGTCGTTTTCGAGCGTGCTGTCCGATAGATCCACAAAGGCTGCCAACGCTCTTGAGCTCCAGAGGTCGGCGAGGTCTGGGATGATCTCGTCATTGAGCCACGTCGAAAGATCGCCGCTTGCGATTCGTTCGCGGGCGCGTGCGGCTGCGTAACGGGTCAGGTGGGCCGCCAAGGCAGGTGAGCCAGTTCGAATGAAGGTCGCTTGTCCGCCGCTTATCTTTTCGGCTCCAACCGCCACGTCGAGGATATTGCCAATGCTGCCTCGCAGGCGTTCGCGGCTGTCAGGGACGTTATCAAGGCGTTTCTGCCCGTCGCCCAACGAGGCCAACATGAAGGCCATCCGCGACGGATTGGCGAGCGTCCGCGTGTCTTCGATGACGATGTAGTCGTCACCCTTGAAATTCTTGAAGCCGTCTTGTTTGAGGCTGTGCTGAAGGAGCTTCCGCAAATCTTCGCGAATCGGCCGGCCGGTGGCCACTTCCGTGTCGTGCAGGGCGATCGCAAAATCGTTGAGCGCGCGGAAGAGCTCGCCGTTGGCCAATACCTTTTCTAAGGCTTCTTCGTAGGAGCGCATGTTCGCGCCCTTCATTTCGGACGGCGAGCCGGACTTGGTTTTGTAGAGCGCGGCATTCGACGAGTAGTGGTCGTGAAGCACTTCGAAGATGCCTCCCATCAGGTCTTCACGTCCGTGGTCAGAAAATGCTTTGGCAAGCGGATGAATCGTATCGATGACACCTGACGCTTCGCCAACAAATAGGCCGTACGCAAGGTGGTGCGACATCACGAAGCCGTCCCTGCAGACGGGGTCTGCAATATCCAAAATGATCTTGTCGGTTTCCCAGCGCATGTCTTTTTGATTGAAGAGCCGCGTGATCTGGTCGGGCGTCGGCCTCTGGCTGAGTTCAGCACCAAAGAGCGGGCTGAGGGTGCTCAAGAGCGCAGCGATATTGCCGTTGCTCACACCCAGATAGTCCAGGAGTTCGCCGATATCGCTGGTCCAAAGTTCATCCGGCACGTACTCGGCGAGGTCCAGGTTTCCGGCCACAGAGGCCATGAACGCTTCGCCGGCGCCTGGCAGAACCAGCATTGGCGGAAGGTTGGGAAGGGGGCTGCCGTTGAATGAAGCTTCCGTGATGTCCATGCTGTATCGCATGCCTTTGGCGTCGCGAATCAGGTGCAGGAATTTTTGCAGAAGGCTGCGTCCTTTTTCGGTTTCCGGAGCGCTGTAGTCGATGGGTTGAGAAAAAATCTCGCCGTTTGGACAGGCTCGAATGCACTCAAAACGGTTGACGGTGCCGATGGTGAATCGGTCGCGGCAACCCAGGAAACACGCGTCGTAGGGCCCGCCAGGGGTCGGAATCGTATCGTTGTCGCTGTATCGCAACAAGGTCGCCAGGCCTTCGCCCGTACGACGGTTGATGGGGGCTCGCAACGAATCCATGACGTCGGCAAATAGAGCGGGGTCGTCAGCGAGTTCCTTCAGGTAAGGCAGAAGGTCGTACATCACGGTTTGATTGTCGCTCATTTCAGCGGCGGGAAATTCGCCCAGGATGTCCATCGTCTGATTCATCGCAAACACAAGGCCTGCAATGGCGTCGGGCTTGCGTTCCATCAGTTCGGCCATGTCCTCCATCACGTCAGGCATGGCGGGCGTGTCCATCATGCTGATCGAAGCGTAGGACAATTCCATGAGTGGCTGGTCGGTCGAGTATCCTTCGTAGGCGCCATTTTCGTCGGTGAGCACACCTTTGGGCCCCAGAATCGCTTTGAACGCCGAGAGCAAGTCGTAGAGCGTGTCTTTGTTGGACAGGCCGCGGAACTCGCGCACCAAGAAGCCAAGCCCTGTCGCATGAAGGTCTACGTACTCAAACGCAAATTGGTTATTGGGCAGCGTGGCTCGGCCGATCGAGTCTCGGACGACGGGCTCGTCGATATCGGGTGTGTACGAAAATGGCGGCAATTCTCCGCTTCCACCGTTCGAGAAAATAAACTCGCCGGCCTCGTTGATGTCGGCCAGTCCGTCCTGATTGGCGTCGACGAAGGGATACGCCAGTTGGTCGCCGTTTTTCGCCGGTAGCGGGTAACCGCGTTCGTCGTAGAGCACGACCCAGAGTGGGGCAATGTCCTCGTCCCCCACATATTTGGAGTCCTCAACCATCGCCAGGTCGCGGAAGGTGATGGCGAGTGGCTCGTCGGTGGTTGGTGTGGCTTTACGGAGCTCTCGGACAAGCACTCGAGTCAGGTCTGTGACTGCGGGTGATTCGTCAAAGGTTCGTACGCCGCCGACGGTGTAGCCGTCGTTCTTGAGGCCGATATCGGCGATCAATTTGAGCAGCTCAGGCAATCGAGGATAGGCGGTGACATAACCCAAAAGATTGGGTTTATTGGCAGGGTCGACGTAGGAATCGGCGTCGGGACCCGTGGGCTGAACCAGTGCCGCCAACAGTGCCATGTCCTGAGAAGCTTCCTGCAGAACGACACGAATTTTTCGCGTCAAGGCTGGCAGGACGCCTTCATCCACGAGCTTCAGCAAATTGATCAGGAATTCGTCGATCGCACGCAGTTCAGATTCAGGCGCGATCACGTTCACCGCGTTCACAAACTCGCCGTAATTCTGGTCGAGCATCTGAGCCTTGGGTTCGGCCAGCTCCGCCGCGCGTTCGGCGTCTTTTTTCCAGATGACAAAAAGCTCATGGCCCAGCGTCAACGTCGGCGTGTCTTTCCGGTCAAAGTCGTAGGTCTTATTGCAGCCTGTGCCTGTTAAAGCCGAAGCCAAAACTGAGGCGGCAAGCAGAACCGATGCGAACGGTCGAAAGCGTCGAATCATGGTGTTTTCCGGGAGAGCAAGTCAAGACCCACAAAGTACCAGAACGCCCAACACAAACCGAGTAGAACTTAGACGGCTGCCAGTCGCCGCAGTTCCGAAAGCCAGTATTCGGATAAGCGCTCGATGTCGGAATCTCCTCGCAAGGGATTGATGACGGATTCTGGCTCAAAATGAAGACCTTCGGCGAAATCGAACGCCACGATTTGAGAGGGGCCAGCGTCGAGCAGGGGCGGATCAACCTCGATGTAGGCTGTGATCTGGAGGATCCAGATCGGTCGTCGCAACGAAAACCCATCCTCGTCAGCGATCCAGCCTGCTTCACTGAGCGATTCAAGAGCGTGGTCACCAAGCTTCATGGGGATTTTTGCGCTTGTTGCGTGGAGCTGCTCAAAAGGCGAAACAAGCTCATAGTCCGCAAAAACACTGGCCCATCGGTCGGTATCGGCTTTGGACATTGCGTCGGCTTCGACCAGTCCAACGGTATGATACCCAGGGATCACGATTCCTCGGTCGTCGGCGTCGACCAATTCACCGGTCTCGTCGATGCGAAATACCGTCACCAGCTCGTTATAACCGTTGTAGAGGCCGAACAAACAAAGGGTGGACACCGACCATAATGATTTGGTCGCCCAGGTGGCTCGAAAGCTGGTCGGGGAAAGCCGACGTCGGGTCAGCCAGGAGCTTTCCAGATGCCGAATGAAGCCAGGTGCAGACGCCTCGGTAAAGGGCGTTTCCGCAAACCAGCGATCCAGCGCTTCGGCGGGTTCAAGCCCATGGGCGCTTGCGAATTTGATAAGCTTTTGATGGGCGGCAGCGCGTGCGTCGGCGGGGCCGAACTCGACTTCGTTGAAGAGGCGCAGGGGATCGACCGTGGTTTCTTGGGGGTCTGATACCTGCGAAATCAGCGGTGGAAGGAGGTCGTTCACGGCGATTAGAAGAGGCCGCCATGACTCGCCTTGATCCGAGGCGCCGCGACGAAGCAGGTCAACCCATGCAGGTGGATCCTTGAGCTTCTTGAGTCGTCGCTGGCGTAGATACCACGCGGCCAAGAGCGCGCCACCACCAGGGCGAACAGGGTTCAGATCCTGAGGGGAAAACCGAGGTGCCACGTTTTTTTGAATCAAAAATCTGATTATCGCGGCCGTGCAGACGACGACCAAAACCATCCAGAAAAGTGCCAGGTGCCCGACCGCTTGATAGGCGGCCAGAGCGGCGATCACGCCCATGAGTCCGGGCGGACCGACGATACCGGTCACGCCGAAGATCCAGCTCTCTGGCGTCGGGCCGAACATGCGCTCGTACCATGGCAATGCCCGTCCATTGAGCGCCAGAAAGACCTCGTCGCGCAGCCCGTCAAGCATTTCGATCACGCTGCCGGCGTGGGTCATGTCTGCCATCTGGGTGACGATTTGGATGGCCTCGTCCGGGTGGACGAAGGGCAGCGCCAACGCCAGCGGCTCCACCTGAGACCAGTGCACTGTCGACAACGCCCTGGCCATGAAATTGCCAACCTCGGGCGACGGGGCGAGTCGCATCCAATCACGAGCAAAGTCCTGTGCGTCTTCCCAGCCAACGACCAGTGACTCGAACAACGGTTCCACGTCATATGGCTCGATATCAGCCGCCGACACCAGCCCCGCTCGCATCATGAAAAAACTCACGGCCTGGCGTATCGGTGGGGCCAGTGACTCGACGTCAAGCAACAGAAGCTCACGGCCTAGCTTCTCGGCGATCGACTCCATCGAGTGGTTCCAAATCAATCCGCCTGAGCCCGCGAGCGCACCCAGATCCGACCGACCTCCAAGGTCACCCAGAAGTCGTTGGAAATCCCCAATATTAAAGCTCTGAGGTGCGGCTTGTCCCATGCATTGGATGAACCAAGCACTGGCGGTGCGAGCGGTAGAGCGCGCCTTTCGCGAAGCCCAGATTGCATCGCCAAGCACACGCTCGTCGTGATGCATGGCTCTCACCTGAGTCGTGATGTCGGCTTCTGAAAGCTGAGGGTCATGGACGGCTTGATCCACTTGCGTGACAAGACGTTGGAGTTCTTCGTGATTCACGCATCGCTCGTTAAGTCGTGGCAGCCAGAATGCACGATATCTCTCGGCGGCGCGAACGCCCGCAGCCTAAGGGATGATGATTCGACCCGGAGCACCCTCGCTGCCCACGGCTCCATGACACGAATTGCAGTCGACATTGGTTTGCGCGGTCAACATCGGAAGCTCGGATCCATCTGGTCCGCGGACCAGCGCGGTGTAAGGCGCGACCACCTTGGAACCTTCGGACATGAAGTTGCCCGCCGAGTTCGATGTCGCCTTGTGAACGGTGCCGTTGGCGTCGGTAATTTCGATGGTGTACCCGTCGATTCCGTAACAGTTGTCCTTCTGCGAAATACCTTCGTAGACGGTGCCTGCGAACTTGAAGATCGGGCCCTCATCACTTCTGTGGCAGGCGTTGCAGGCCTGTCCGGGATTCATGTCCCGCGAACCACTGTTGCCGCCAATCCACTGTTCAGTAGAGAGGCATTCGTCGGCAGACACCGATTGAGAATCGTCGCCGCATCCAGTGACAACAAAGGCTCCTGTAAGGAGAGCCAAACACAGATTGCGATAATACATGTACATCCTGTCTGGAGAAAAATCAGCACCGTCCAAGACATTAGAGGGCGATATGGTCAGACAGATTCGAATAAATGCCGATATTTTTCAAATGAGGATGTTTTGTTAGGGGATCATGATTCGGCCAGGAGCGCCTTGGCTGCCAACCGCTCCATGACACGAATTGCAGTCGACGCTGGTTTGCGCCGTCAGCATCGGGAGTTCGGAGCCGTCGGGCCCGCGGACCAAGGCAGTGTACGGCGTGGCGACTTTTGACCCTTGCGACATGAAGTTGCCCGCTGCATTTGACGTTGCCTTGTGGACAGCGCCGTTGGCGTCGGTGATTTCGATCGTGTACCCGTCGATTCCGAAACAGTTGTTCTTTTGCGATAGATCTTCGTAAACCGTGCCCGCAAATCTGTAGTTCGGGCCGCCATTACCGGCATGGCAGGCGTTGCAGGCTTGCCCAGGATTCATGTCCTGTGAACCACTGTTGCCGCCCGTCCACTTTTCGGTGGAGAGGCACTCGGCTGCTGATACAGACGTTGAATCGTTGACGCAGCCGCCGATCACAGTTGCTGTGACCACCAGCGCTAACCACAAATCCCGATGTTTCATACTGCTTCCAATTTTTGGAGAAACGACATCCTGCAGGAGTTCAACAAATCGAATGGCGATTTGGATTCCGAAGGGCAGGATTTTCAATGAACTTGATGTCGTCAGGTCAGCGTGAGGAAGCCAACAAGCGCTGCAAAGACCAGCAGCACCACCACGATCGCGGTGAATAATGAGAAGGGCGCACGGCTTTGTTCTTGGAGGTCAAACTCTTCGATTTCGAACTCCATGCTCTCGGCGATCTCGACGCTTGATTTGAAGAACGAGTCGGCCTGCTCATTTTCGAGTTCGTTCGAAAAACTCGCGTTTCTAAGCATCTCCAGGCTCTGTTCGTCTGCCGGACGAATGGTTTCAAAGCGTTGCATGTCGACCGAATCCTTCAAGGCGTCGGAGACCTCAATCTTCGAATCCTCAACCACGGCCTCACGCGACTCAGAAGACTCGCTCAAGCCAGAGATCGGAGCAGGCAATTTAAAACTTGGAGCCCTCGGCGGTGGCTTGAAGTCTGCTGGAGCGATTTTTGGGGCCTGGATTTTTGGCAGGTCCAGTTTCGGCAGCGACGGCAGGTCGCCTGAGGACGCATGCTCGGCAACCTGCGCGGTCACGGGAAGCTCCGGCACAGAGGGTGGGTCGAGCAAAGAATCGAAAACCTCAGAGTCGATCAGGCCGGCCAGAATATCGGCTGAGGCGTCGGAATCGGTATCAAGCGTGGGCACCGGGGTGTGTCGCGGGGTGGCCTGGCCAAGATCGATTTCGGCGCTGTCAGGCGTCTTTGTCAGCATTCCCGAATCGAGCAGTTCCATCGATTCGTCGATGGGGAGCGCGCTTCGTACCTGTTCGAGCCCCATGTACGGTGTTTGACGCAAATCTTCGGGTTCTGGCGAGTCCAAAGTTTGAGCCATACGACCCACGATCAAGCCGCTCGGTTTTTCGACATTGAATGGCTTATCAGGCAGCGTGACCGCTTCGTTCGGCCCCCCCTTTTGGAGATGAAATCCAGGCCCTTCTTTAACGGCGGCCTCGATTTTACGTTTCCGATTTTTTGACCGATCAAAGATCCGCGCCTGCGGAATGATCGTTTTGAGCAGTTCGGCTGCGGGGCGCAAGCGTTTGGCCAACCCGGTCAGAGGCTGCTCGGTCTGAATATCTGCATCGGTGTACTGTTTCAGGTCGATGGGGCTCTTGCACTTTGGACAAGGCACGACCTTCGTTGGAATCCGCCCACGTTTGAGCTTCATCTTGAAAGAGGTGTTGCACCCGGTGCAACGCACTTGCAGTGAAGGCGTATCCTGACTCATTGCACTTCAGAAAAATTGGGAAGGGTTTTGGGGAACGATACCACTACAATTTCGTGGGCACAATTTACCGGTGGACTAACCGCAGGAGCCATCGTTTCCGCAACGTTTTGAACCGTTCGTGCGAGAGCAGCGTTGGCCGACGCAATCGGAGTCGGCACAGTCTGCCATGCCGTCCCCGTCGTTGTCGGCCTCGTCGCGGCATTCTGTTTCAATGCACTCACCACTGGCGCAGCCCGTCCCAAAAACACAGCTTCCGCAATACACATCGCGGGTCTCCAGACAATTATCATCGCCTCGTGCCGTTCCGCATTCGACCGCGATTCTTGCGCAAAGCGCCTCGGTACTTTCGGGAACACAACTCATGTCTTCGGGTAAATCCGGGGCTGCGTCCATCATTTGGGTCGCCGTGTTTCCACCGTCCCCACTGGAATGATTGCCGGAATCGCTATTTGTATTGCCCGAATCCGTGATCGTGACCCCGGTGTCGGTCTGCGCGGCAAACTTAAACTCCGCGGAATCTCCTGCCGGAATACACGCGCCGAGCATCAGGCTCATCGACAATAAAAAACGCATCATTAGAAGTGCCCCGAGAAGGTCACGCCGCCCGATGAGGGCGCGGCGGAAGTGTCCGCGGGTTCATTATACAGAAACCAGACTCCAATGCCCGTCGTTGTGGCACCGATCGCGTAGAGGGTCGGTACAAGCCAGCGTGCGGTGTCCAACGAATCCGCGAGGTCATCGTATCGAGCTCTGTCGGTGCCTTGATTCGCCGCATTGTCGTACTCTGACGCATAATAGGTCGCGGCGATAATATGGTAGACAATCGCCGAGGTTAATATGACCGCGCCCGTGCCTGCCACAACCGCTGGCCACGAAGCCGCGGACTCCGTTGGGGTAGGCTCAACCTTGGCCCGTCGCCTGATTTCCTGATTATATTCGTCTCGGATTTGCGCGATTTCTAGCCGAGCAAGCTTGATATTTTCCCTGGGGACGGCCGTCTCCGCGAATTCTTCCGCCTCGACCAGAAAGTTCTCGGCGAGGTTGAAGTCGCGGGCGTTTGCGGCCTCGCGAGCGTAGGTAACTCGGCAATTGGCCAAGATCGACTTCATCTCGGATCGCGTTTCTTTATCCGCCGCGCCCGAATCGAGGTAGCTGGCGCTGGCCTCGCTGGCCTCTTTGCATTTATCGGCTTTGAACCATGCGATGGCTTCGTTTTTTCGGAGGGTTGGGTCCGAATCGATATTCCATGCCTCAAAGAATTTCTTGGCTGCCAACTCGTAGTTGCCCGCCTCGAACGCCGTGATCCCTTCGTCGTTGAGTTGTTGGACCAAGCCTCGCTTTTTCTTGGCGAATGCTGTGCCCGAAGACAAGCAGACCATGAGTATCACGATGATGATGTGGCGCATTCCGACTCAATTAAAGGGAGAGTTTCAGTTCTCTTAGCTTATCCGACTTTTCGGGTTTTGGCTTCTTTTCACGCACCATTACTTCTTTGATCCGGATCTGATTTTTTACCGAATTACTCGCCGTGACCCCGATTGCCTTGGCTCGGTGGACGGTTTCGTGAGCATTTTCTTGGGCAGCCGAAGGGCTGACTTCTTCGATCGGCTCCTCCACCGGCGTCGGCGTCGTGTCGACCGCGGCAGCCGCTGGCGTGGTTTCGATTTCTGACGAGTCGGGGCGCAACGTAAAGAACCCGACAAGAGCCACAACCACCAGCAGAAAAATAGCGATCAAAGCGGGAATCAAGAACGACTTCGGTCGAGCCAGAGGTTCGTCGTCCTCTTGGTCTTCGAAGCCGACTTCCTCAAATTGAAATTCCTCGTTCTCCCAGCCTTCCCGCGCGAACTCCATCGAGACATTGGCTCTCAGAGCATCGACCACTTCGCGTGCGGTGGGGCGGCTCTCAGGAGATTTGGACAACATTCGAGCCACGAGCCGACGGAAATCCCCAGGCACCTCCGGGTTTTCGAATTCGGGCACAGGTGCCCCGATGTGTTTTTCGAAAACTTCAGCGCGGGATTCGCCATCAAAGGGCACGTGATTTTCAAGCAGTTCAAAAAGCATCACTCCCAGGGAGTAGATGTCTGAAGCTGGCGTCAACGCGCCAATCCCGCCGCATTGCTCCGGGCTCATGTAGATTGGAGTTCCGTGGATCACAGCCTCTTCTTCAGGCGCTTTCATCCCTGGAATCGGTGGAGGCAAACGGCCAGGAGCGCGTGTTGTGTTGTCGAACATATGCGCGAGCCCAAAGTCCAGAACCTTGGCGCTTTCCCAGCGTTGATCCTCGCTGACCAACATGATGTTTTCAGGTTTGAGATCCCGATGGAGGATCCCATTAGAGTGTGCGTGGTTCAGTGCTCGCGCGATGTCGATCGCCAGATGGGTGACAAAATCAACGGGAACATGGTCCATCATGCGTTCGGACAGAACTTCACCGTCGACGTATTCGGTGACCATGAAATACGTGTCGGCCGCTTCCCAATACCCAAAGTCGTGCAAAGTCAGGCAATTACGATGGTTCATCTTCGCGATTGCGCGCGCTTCGGTCTCGAAATGGCGGTGGAAATTGGGGTCGTCGGATTCATGCAGAAGTTTGATGGCCACAACGCGGTCAACGGCCAGTTGGGTTGCCGCGTACACCACTCCGCTCGCGCCCGTGCCAAGCACACGCAACAAGCGATACCTTCCGTCGACCGTCTCCCCAATTCTGTCTTCGCCCAATTCGTCCATTCAACCCTCTTGGCCGCACTTTAACCGCGGGGAGGGTATCGAGTCCAGTTTGCCGCCCATCACCAGTATTACGGCGCAACATAAGCCGAATTCGGACTAACGCAGGCCCAATGCCGCGATTTTCCGGATTAAAGTGGTGCGTCCGATTCCGAGGATCTTGGCGCATTCGGTCCGGTTCCCGTCATGTCGCCTCAACAGAAACTCGATGTACCGGCGCTCCAGTTGCTCCATCGTCGGTTCATCGGCAAAAACGGCTGATTTTTGTTTCGAAGTGCCCAGCTGCAGATCTTCGACGCCCAGGATGTCTTCATCACAAAAGATCACCGCCGATTCGATCACGTGTTCCAGCTCGCGAACATTGCCGGGCCAAGCGTGTGCACGGATGGCTACGATGGCTTCCTTGGTGATGGCGTTCACCTCGCGTCCATGCCGTTTTGCGGTTGTGGCGATGAAGTGATCCACAAGCTCGACGATGTCTTCTCGCACCCTTAACGGTGGCACATCGAGCACGACGACTTTCAATCGCCAGTAAAGGTCTTCACGAAATCTGCCTTCTTCGACCATGGCCTCAAGATCCCGATTGGTCGCGGCGACGATTCGAATGTCGGCGTCACGGCGCTTATGTCCGCCAACCCTAGCGTAGGTGCGGTTCTGCAAGACGGTCAGTAGTTTTCCTTGAAGTGAAAGCGGCAGATCTCCGATCTCGTCAAAAAATAGCGTGCCGCCGTGGGCTGCGGCCACCTTCCCGTCGGCCGACTGGTCGGCGCCGGTGTACGCTCCCTTTTCATGTCCAAAGAGCTCATTTTCCATCAACCCTTCGGGCAAGGTGGTGCAGTCGACCACCACAAAGGGTTTATCCGCTCGCCGCGAATTATGATGGACGGCTCGAGCCAGAAGGGTTTTCCCGGTGCCGGATTCTCCACGCAAAAGGACCGTGGCGTCGGTTGGAGCCGCCTTGCGCACCGATTTGAACACGTCGCGCATGGTGTCGCCGCTGCCCAAAATTCGGTTAAAATGCTCACCGAGGTCGAGGTCGCTGGCGGTGGTCGTCTGCCTGGGCAGGGTGGTCTCTTTGAGCAGCAACGACGCCTGAGCCGTCAGTTGGCTCATCGAAAATTCGTCTTCGGCCGTGAAATAGCCGCCGCGCTTGTTCAGGAATTGCACCACGCCGATCACGCGATCTTCGTCCATGAGCGGGCCAGCCAGCATCGTGCGCGTTTCGTAGCCGGTCTCCTTGTCTACACCTCGCCAGATCGAAATATGGTCTTGGGAAAAAGGTACGTTGATGGTCTTGCCCGAGCGCGCCACATAACCCGCAATGCCCTCGGCGATGGGAACGCGAATCTGAGCAATCTCAGGGAAATGTCCGGCGACGCTGATCAGCTCTTGATGCTGATGGTCGAGCCAAAACACCGTTGCTCGGTCCGCGTCCAGCGCACGGGCCATGGCCTCGATGATGCTTTTAAGCAGGAGGTCGGCGCTGACCTCCTTTCGCACGAGCTCCCCAAGCGTTGTCAGTAGAAGGTCTTTCATGCCCGGATGCATCGTGGTTTGGGGTGGCGAAAATTCAGCATGAGTCATCGTACGAACCTCTGGCTGCGGCGCAAGTCAGACTGCGAGTCGTTGGGGTTGGGCTGTGATCTCCACCTCCATCCCGTCGAATCCATTATCGACCAGAAGGTCTCTCCCCGCGTATTGCCTGGCGATCGCGAGTTTTTCGTCGAGCCGTTGGTCGTCATGTGCGGGGTCATGATGGGTCAAAATTAGGCGCTCGACGCCTGCCTCCAAGGCGAGCTGCACCGCGTCAATTGGCGTGGAATGCCCCCATCCGCGTTTCATCGCGTACTCATCGGGGAAATATTGGGCATCCATGACCAACACCTGGGCGCCTTGGGCCAGCTCGACAAGGGCGTTCCTTCCCCCTTTTTGCACTTCACAATCACCGCTGAAAACCAGACTTGCGCCATGATGGTCCAGTCGCCATGCGGTACTTCCGCTGGGATGGCACATTTCGGCGGCCCGCAACTTGAGGTCTCCAAGCTGAAATTTCGCGGTATTTGCGACCTCGTGAAAGGCCAGCTTTGCAGGCACGACATCGAGGGTCACAGGAAAGGTGGGCACCTTCATTTGCTCGCGCAACACGGCCTCTAGGCTTTGGCCGTCGCGGCGAACGGCATAAAAGTCGATGAGGTTCTTGGGGTTGAAAAGGGACGAGAAAAACGGAAACCCTTGAATATGGTCCCAATGCAGATGACTCTGAAGGGCCACACATCGTCCCAGATTAAATCGTTTTCTACCCAATTCGACCGCCCCAGAGCCAAAATCGATCATGGCACGTTCCGGGGTTTGTAGGTCTGGGCTCTTGAGTGTGATTTCGAGGCACGTCGTAGCGCCGCCGTGCCGAATATAGGCCGGCCCGCCCACCGGAATGCTGCCGCGTGTACCCCATAACTTCAATTTCATAGCGCCTCCTCTCCTGTTGATATTTGTGAAGAAGAGCAAAAGAAGTGCCGAGGATTGGACTTTATTAAGCGTTTGAAATGTTTAGTGTATGCGTCTTTAGCTGGGGCGAAGGTGTGTCGGATTGAGACACCGCCTGAGTCAAAATGAAACACCTGACGAGCCGTGTTGTGATTCGGTGCGCGGGCAACCTGCCCGCATGGCCTCTGGAATTGGAAAGCACGGAGCGCTGGTTTGACATTCGCGATTCGATTCGCCTATCAATTGGCGGATCAAAACACACTGGGGCGTGTCCCCATTTTCCGATGAGTCAACATGGATCTGAGCAAGGCAAAATACCTTGTGCCCAACGCTTTAACGCTGGGCAGCATCTACTGCGGTATCTCAAGTATTCATCTTTCGACCACCGCTCAAAACCCTTCGGACATGATGATGGCCGCCTGGTTCATCGTGATTGCGATGGTCTGTGACGGGATGGACGGGCGTGTCGCGCGCATGACCAAATCCGAGAGCGAATTCGGCGTCCAGCTCGATAGCCTGGCCGATCTTGTGAGCTTCGGCGTGGCACCGGGCTTTTTGCTCTTCAACTGGGGGATGCAACCTCTTGGTCGCATGGGCCTGTTCTTTGCGTTTGTTTTTGCGGGATGCACGGCGTTGCGCTTGGCCCGCTTCAACGTGATGGCGGCGAATCATGCCGGCGTGATGAAGTATTTCTTGGGTTTGCCTTCGCCGTTGGCGGCAGGTGCTGTGGTTTCGGTGGTGTTGGCCCACGTGTCGATGACCGGCGAAATGACAACGCTTGCTTCAGGCAGTGTGGCTGCGCTCGGAACGCTTTTGGGTGGGTTGATGGTCAGCAATGTTCGCTACCGAACCTTCAAAGATGTGAATTTTCGTGGGCGCGCTGGTCTTATAGCTATCGGTCTGATATTCGCCAGCGCCGCTGTGGGTATGGCGTTTAAGCCAGGTGTGGCGTTCGTGGTGCTGATGATGCTTTACATCGCCATCGGCATCATCGGTGGTGTAGTGAGCTGGAGTCGTGCAATCCTTGGCGAAGACGCTGAGGATTTTGAAGAAATTGAGGAGTTCGTCCAAGACGAGGATTGAGCCGTTACCCCCATTTTGTAGTTTCATGGACATATGGCAAAAGCAGTATCGTCGCACACTGATTCAGTCTGCGATTTCCGGTCTTCTATTCAGCATCAGCCTGATTATTGGCGTGGTGGGTGTGCTCACAAAAAATGAAACGATCGTCTTTTGGCTACCCGTCCCGGTCATCCTTGCGGTCTTGATGGTACCGCGAGCAAGTGTGCCTCGTTGTACCCCCAGCATTGAGCTTGAACGCGATTTGTATGCACGCCTGACACGTATGAAGACATGGCTGTCTTATCTACGTGTGAGTTATCTTTTTATTACGATTTTTGTCCTCTTTGGACTCCCTCGATTGGTCTTTGCATGAAACACCTTGCCTGGTTGACGGCGCTTCTTTTTGTTGTTGGATGTTCGAGCGACGTGGCCCAAAAGGTCAATTGCACCTCGGCCGACACGCTCAATCTCATCACCATGTGTGCCTCGCCGGATTCGGCAGATTTGGCGGTCTACAACGCCGAGGCTCAAAAGGCCGAACGCACCGGCGACGAGTCTTATAATCCCGTGCCACTGGGTGATTCGCCTCGCCTTGGACCCGATGATGCGGTCGTCACAATCGTGATGTTCACGGATTTGCAGTGTCCTTATTGCGCGAAAGCTCATTTGGTTGTGAAGGAAGTGATGGAAGAAAACGACGACTTGCGAGTCGTGTTTAAACACTTCCCGCTGCCTATGCACCGAGCCGCGATCCCGATGGCGATTGCTGCGCTGACGGCAGGATCACAAGGCAAATTTTGGGAGTACGTCGACCTTGCGTTTGCAGGGCAACAAGACATCGACCCACCGAAGCTCAAGAAATTTGCAGAAGATCTTGGGTTGGACACGGCAAAATTCACCGAAGAATTTGGAACCGAAGCTCAAATCGCGTTGATCCAGGCTGACGTTGATCTTGGTCGATTGCTGGGCGTGACCGGCACGCCGTCGATGTTCGTCAACGGTGTGCGCGTCGAGGGATTTTCGAGCAAAGAAGACCTTCAGGACCTGATCAATGAGCAGCGCGAACTCGTGGAGCGTTTGCGTGAAGCCGGCGTGGACAAAAACGACATGTACTGGCGAACGGTGGCTTTGAACTACGAAGCTCCCCTCCCTGTCGAAGCCGTCGAAGACATGCCTGAGCCCGAGGTCGAGGCGTTGGTAGAAAACGTGGACATCGCTGGAGCCCCAACACGTGGCGCAAAGGCCGACGATGCCTTGGTGACGGTGGTGACTTTCACCGATTTTGAATGCCCATTTTGTGGTCGTGCCGAAGAAACGTGGACGGAGCTCCGAGCCAAATATCCAAAAGTTCGTTTTGTGTTCCGACATTTCCCGCTGCCATTCCACCAAAACGCCATGCCTGCCGCTGTGGCGAGCTTGGTCGCTCTTGAAGCTGGAAAGTTCTGGGAATATCACGACTTGCTCTTCGCCCATCAGAAAGAGCTCACGGCCGATAATCTGGCGGCTTACGCGAAGCAGGTTGGGGTCAACGAAGCTCTGGTCAAAGAGGCGCTGGCGACCGACGACTTCAACATGCCGGTGCTGGCCGATATGGCGATGGGCACAGAAATCGGTGTCCGCGGAACCCCCGCGTTTTTCATCAATGGCATCAGGATGAGCGGTGCTCAGCCGATCGAGGAATTCGCTTCGGTGTTGGATCAGCAGATCGAACTTGCCACCAAGCTTCAGGCGGAATCCAAGCTTAAGGGCGACGACCTCTATCAGGCGTTGATTGAAGCCAACCGGGCTATCCTTGACGCGCCGGTCGAGTGACCCGTTTCTGGGCCATTCTCTTGGTCACCGGCTGTGCCGGGTCTTTCGACATCAACAAGGTCCCGCCGGCGTCTCCGCCGCGGGAATCCTTTGGCCCCTGGCAGATAAAAGCCAAGGCTGATGTCCGACTCACGACCCCGCAAAGAGGCCCAGGGGCCGCAGCAGCGTGGCTCTTTTTGCACGCTTACCAACACACTTTAAGCCGGGCGGATGGCCAGACCTGTCGTTTTCATCCGACGTGTTCCGGCTTTGCCGTGGATGCCGTGAGCGAGCTTGGTATTTTGGGGCTGCCCTTTGTCTTTGGCCGCCTTGGTCGGCCGCATAATGACGAGTCCTTCTACCCGATGAGCTCCGATCACCAACATCTGGAAGACCCGCTGTCGGCTTACCTGTTTTTCCTGGAAGATGACCGGCCGGATACGATGCGCGATGATCCACGTTTTGGCTGGTATCATCACGTTCACGCCATGCAGGGGCAGAAATGATGGATCTCCGGAAATTCGCGATGGTGTTGGCCTTGTGCCTGCTCTGCGCCACCGGGTTTGCCCAAGAACCCGTTGCGGAATGCCTTCCAGACGAAGCTCCGGCCCCCTTGGAGCCGGCCAAAGATGCGTCGCGGGCGTTGCAGAAGGAATTGGGCGCCTACGAGTCACAGATCGGTCTGAAGCTCTATGACGAAGGCGACGATTACCGCGCCGTGACCGCCTTGAAACGGTTTCGGATTCTGGATCCTCAGGCCGGCGAGTTTGTGGGGTCGTTGATCATCGGCGAGATCTACCGACGGAATGATCAGGCCGAATTGGCCGCGCCCGAGTTCGACCGTGCCGCTCACGCCGCGCCGAACTTGGATGCGAAGATTTGGTCGTCGATCCTGAGTGCGAACCAGCTCTGCATTCCGCTCTCGTACTACATGCTTTGCACCAAACAATTGCGTGAATTCCAGAAGCTGGAGCTAAGCCGCGACCAACGCCAATTGGTCGATTATCAGGTGCTCTACACCGATGTCGTCTTGCGGCAGAAAATCGACAAAAAACGAGCCCTTGGGTTTAGCGATGCCGAGATGGCCAAACATGCAAAGGGCCTGATTCAGCGCCATTTTGAGTTCGATGATTTGCCCACCAAATCCCCGTTGGCTGCTGGACTTTTGTCGGGCGTTTTGCCTGGGGCAGGCCAGGTCTACAACGGCCGCCCCATCGATGGCCTGGTCGGCTTTTTGCTGGTTGCCGCATCCGGCGTGGGCACCTGGTACGCGTACGACAAGCTCGACAGCCTGCCGCTCGCCATCGTCGGCGGCGTCATCACACTTGGCTTCTATTCAGGAACCATCGTGAATGCTGTGGTCGATTCCCATCGCATCAACGCCGACCTCTACCGTGAATTCTTCCAAAAGCTCGAGGTCGACTACTGGCCCGTCGTCGGCTTTGATGTCAAAGACGACACCGTCACCTTCGGCTGGCGTTGGCAGTGAGCGGTGAGCAAGGCAGTGAGCGGTGAGCAGTGAGCAGTTGTGATTGGTGCGCCAGGCTCCAGCCTGGCATTGCGATTGGTCCGCGGGCATCTTGCCCGCATTGCGATTCTACCGCTCACGGCTCACCGCTCGCCGACTAGACCGGAGTGACTGCTCGTTTCTTCAGCGGCCAGTCTTTTTCTTTGGTCGAATAGATGTCGAAGCGTGCAATCAGCTCGTTGCGAAGGTCATCCTTGGCGACAATCTGGTCGACGATGAGCTCACTGGCCAGACGGTAGACATCGATGTCTTCCTTGAATTCGGCGCGCAGTTTCTCGATGTACTCGGGGCGTTGACCTTCGGGCATCGCCTCGATTTTATTGGCGTACACGGCATTCACGGCGGCTTCAGGGCCCATCACCGCAATCATCGCTTCAGGCAGCGCCAACGACGCGTCGGGCTCAAATCCAGGGCCACACATCGCATAAAGTCCAGCACCGTAGGCCTTACGGACCACGACTGAAATTTTAGGAACAGTGGCCTCGGTCACAGCCGAAATCATCTTGGCGCCGTGACGAATGATGCCGTCGCGCTCGACTTTGGTGCCGATCATGAAACCGGGCACGTCGGCCAAAAACAGAATCGGGATATTGAACGCATCGCACAGGTTGATGAACCGTGTGGCCTTGTCGGCCGAGTCCACAAAAAGCACGCCGCCTTTGTAATTGGGCTGGCTGGCGATGATGCCGATGGGCTGACCGTCCAGGCGTGCAAGGCCTGTGAGGAGCTCCTGAGCAAAGAGTTCTTTGATCTGGATGAACTCCGAGTCGTCGACCAGATGGGCGATGACTCTTTTCATGTTGAAGGGTTTGTTCTGGTTGACCGGAATCAACTCGTCGAGCGTCTTCTTTTGAGCCTGTGGAGGCTTCGGGGCCTCAAATGGCGCTTCTTCGTGGCAATTTGATGGGAAGAAAGTCAGGTACTTCTTGCACCACTCGATGGCTTCGGTCTCGCTTTCTACAAGCACGTCCCCACAGCCTGAAACGCGGCAATGCATGTCTGCGCCGCCCATTTCTTCCAACGTGACCTTTTCGCCGATGACCATCTCGGCCATACGCGGCGAGCCCAGGTACATCGAAGCATTGCCTTTGACCATCACCACGACGTCGCAAAACGCGGGGATATAGGCTCCGCCGGCTGCCGAAGGGCCAAAAAGCAGACAAATCTGAGGAACAAATCCGCTCAGACGCACCTGATTATTGAAGATCTTTCCGGCGCCGCGACGGCCTGGGAACATCTCGATCTGGTCGGTGATGCGCGCGCCTGCCGAGTCTACGAGGTAAACCAAAGGCAGTTTAAGGCGCTCCGCGGTTTCCTGGATTCGAATGATCTTTTCGACCGTTCGCCAACCCCAAGAACCTGCTTTGACCGTCGAGTCGTTGGCCATCACAGCCACGCGCCGCCCGTCGATGCTTCCAATGCCAGTGACGACGCCGTCTGAGGGCAAATCGCCAGCGAGGTTATTGGCGTGCTTGCCGTCCTCGATTTCTAAGCCGTTATCAAATAACAGGTTCAGGCGTTCCCGACAGAACATCTTGCCGGCTTCGCTGTTCTTTGCGTGGTATTTCTCTTTACCACCTGCCTCGGCAGTGGCTGTCTTTTCGGCAAGCTGAACATCTAGGAACGAAACGTCTTCACTCATTGCATCTCCTCTCGAAAAATCGTGCGTAACATACCGCGGGCTATGGCGACTACAACCCTCGGTTCAGACCTTCGATTCTGCCCGGTTGTAAAACCGAGCGAAGAACTGCAAAATGCAGCCTCCTCTGGAGGTATTAGATGCAGGAATTGCGTGGCGCAGACGTCGAAGAGGCGTCGGTATTGGATTATATTGCGGTCCTAGTTCTCATCCCGATCACGATATTCGGAATGTATTCGTCCTTTCTGGTTTTTGGGGGCCTCTTTGGAACCGTCCTGGAAACCGAGGGCGCCATCCGTTTTTGGGGAGCTGTTGGCTTATCGTCAGTGTTGCCGTTTGTCGTAGCGGCGAGCGCATTTACTCAGCATAGTGCTCCTTTGTTTTCACAGCGTTTGCAGAGGCTTCTTTCGATCATTTTGGCATTAAGTGTTGGGTCGGCCGTATTGGTCGGCATCTTCCTGACCGCCAAAGTGGTCGATCCCATGCACACGGACCCCAATTGGTTCATGGCCAATCGCGACTCGAATGTCGGATTGGCAGGAAAGAACCGAATTTACTCCGCGAAGTTGGCGGGGGGGATCGAAACCATTGCTGACAAGGCTGGTTTCTACCACAAGCCACGATGAACATAAGCCCGTCAGGGTGTTTGCGGACGAATCGGTCTTAGGACCACATGAGAGGGACTTCATGGTTAGCCAACGTGCTTTGACAATCATCGCTTCGGCCGGTGTCGCAGCTGTTTTTATCATCGGTTTTCTCTTTCTGATCGGAAGCTCTGGTCTTCCCGAGAGCGTGAAGCAGGTGGTGTACATCATGCTTGGGATGGGCCTTCTTTTTGGGTTTTCTGAGCTCCAAAAACTGACCTCAGTCCGGCCCTATGTCGCCCAGTCGCAGCCGGTGATCGAGACCAGTGTTCACAGGTCTGAACCCACCACGCCGCCGACAAGCCGCACAAGTCCTCCGCCAAGCCTGCCAACTGCTGCTCGACAAGGTGGCTCGATGGTTCGGGCTCAATTGCCTGGCGTCGTTCTTCAGAACGTCAAATTGCAGGGAATCACGCTGGATGAGGCCAATTTCGAGGGCGCAGACCTTTCGGGCTCAAACCTTTCCGAATCAAGCCTGCATCGCGCGAATTTTGATGAAGCAAACCTTGATGAAGCCGTGCTGTCACAGGCATCCTTTGTTGGGGCGAACCTGAATAAGGCGAGCCTGACCTCGGCCGTGGCTGATGGAACGGACTTCTCGAGCGCAAATCTGGTCGAGGCTGTCTTGGCAGACGCCAACCTGAAGAACGCGAAATTTACGGGCGCAAATTTGGACCATGCCGTTTTGGCGGGAGCCGAGCTTCGTGACGCCGATTTTGGCGGCGCCCGCATGAAAGAAGTCGATGCCGCCGGCGTGGCGGCTCATGGTGCGCGCTTCGACCGAATCGTGGCTCCGGGCGCGAAATTTGCCGGAATCTTGGCCGAAAAGTCCTCTTGGAAAGGCGCGCGTCTGGAGTCAGCGTCGCTTCAAAACGCCAACTTGGTCGAAGCGGATTTGAGTGGAGCCATGCTCAAGGGCGCAGAGATGGCCGAGACCAACATGGTTGGCGGGCGCGCCGCAGGAGCTGATTTTACCGGGGCTGACCTTACGGGACTGGTTGCGACTCGGGCCGACTTCACGGAAGCCAATTTTTCGGGAGCAAAACTTCATCGGGCAGATTTTGAGAGTTCAGACCTGACCCGCGCCAACATGACCGGCCAGGACCTACGCAATACCGTGCTCGCCTCAGCCAAACTGCTCCGCGCAGTGTTGAAAGACGCGAACCTGCACGGGCTCAAGCTTTCGGGAGCCGTACTTAACGAAGCCGACCTTCGCGGTGCCGCGCTCGGTGGGGCCGATTTGAGCGAGGCTCAGCTTGATAAGGCGCTGCTTGAGCGTGCCCAACTCGATAATACGAACTTTCGTGGTGCCATGATGCGCGGTGTGGACCTTCGTGGTGCCCAAATTACCGGGGCCAACCTCGATCAAGCCAAGATATCGGGCGCAGATTTTACCGGTTCCCGAATTCAAGGGGCGACAATGGAGCAGGCCGACCTGCAAAAATCGACCTTCGACGGCGTTCATTTCGAGGACGTAAGCCTCAAAGAGGCTGCGGTGGCGCAGGCGAGCTTTAGGAATGTGAAGTTCACACGGGTGAACTTAAGGGATGTGGATTTGACTCATGCCCGCTTGGATGGCGCAAAATTCGAGACGTGCGAGTACGACTTGCTTACACGATGGCCCGAGAACTTCACGCAGCCAAAAAATGCCGCCGACGAGGAACTCGACGCGATGCCGCGAACGAGTTTCAGCGAACAATCTTCGTTGACCGATATCAGTGAGCTCGCGGCGATGTCCGGGCTGGACTTGGCGTCGAAAAAGGCCAACACGGCGATGGCCGGCGCCGTCAGTATGCCCTCGTCAAAGAAAGATAAAGACGGTGAGAGCCAGTCCGAATCGCCCAAAACCGATCCCCCCCGAAACGGAGGCCTGACGCTGCCGCAGGTGGGTAAAAAGACCGAAATCGGCATCGGCGTTCCGGCCTCGCTTGCAAGACTTCCGTCGCTGCGTATTCCCAAGCCAGGCGATTCGGAGGCGACTCTGGACGAGCCGTCACAGGCCCGTCTGGTCCCAAATCGCCAACGTGAAAGCACGGTTGAACTTTCGGCCGAAGATCTTGCCATCGTGGCCCCTCCAGCCGCTGCCCCCACGGAAAAGACCCTTGTTGAGCTTCCCGCCGGCATGACAGCGACCGAATCGCACGCCGAGGAACCGGACGAGTCTGAGACGCCTGAAGATTAATCACGAGGACAGCGCCAGGAGGCTTCATGGGCTTGCACGACGTTAAACCAGCAGATCCCGAGGAACTGCGCCGATTCATGAAGTTATTGCTTCGAGACGTTCGTGCACTCGAAAAAATGCTCGACGAAGGCACCATGGAAACCGGCGTCCGACGAATCGGTGCCGAGCAGGAAGTGTTCCTTGTCGATGCTGCATTCCAGGCCGCGCCGCTGGCCATGGAGGTCCTCGACCGACTCAAAGGTGATGAACATTTCACCACCGAACTCGGGCTTTTTAATATCGAATGTAATTTGGACCCGCGCACCTTTGGCGGGAGCTGTCTTAGCGATTTAGAAAAACAGCTGAATTTTCTGGTGAACAAAGCTAGGGGCGCGGCGCAGGAAGTTGGCGCGCAGATTGTCCTCACCGGCATTCTTCCGACGTTGAAGGTCGCTGACCTCACCCTTAAAAACATGACTCCCAATCCCCGGTACTTTGCGTTGAACGACGCTCTGAACCGCATGCGTGGCGGAGAATACTCGTTCCATATCAAAGGTGCGGACGAGTTCATTGGGCATCACGACAACGTGATGTTGGAAGCCTGCAATACCAGCTTTCAGGTGCATTTTCAGGCGGACCCAGACGAGTTCGCGAAGCTTTATAATATCGCGCAAGCCGTTGCTGCACCTGCCCTTGCGGTGGCGTGCAACAGTCCACTTCTGTTTGGAAAACGCCTCTGGAGAGAAACCCGAATCGCGCTCTTTCAGCAATCGGTGGACACCCGGACAGCGGGAACCCAACTTCGCGAGCGTCACCCGCGCGTGAGTTTTGGCCACCGTTGGCTTGATGATTCGGTGCTCGAGATTTTTCACGACGATATCGCGCGTTTTCGAGTCCTGATTAACACCGAAATTGAAGAAGACCCCTTTGAGGCACTCGCCGAAGGCAGAGCGCCAAGCCTCAAAGCGCTGCGCACGCATAATGGCACCATCTATCGTTGGAACCGCGCCTGTTACGGGATTTCGGACGGCAAGCCGCATTTGCGCATCGAAAATAGAATCATGCCTTCAGGCCCCACAACCGTCGATGAAGTGGCCAACGCCGCGTTTTGGTTTGGTTTGATGACCTCAGTGTCGAACGAACATCCCGACATCCGACAAAACATGGATTTTGACGATGCCAAATCAAATTTCCTGGCGGTTGCACGCCAAGGTTTGGCGGCGCAGATCAAGTGGACAGACGGCGTGGTTGCACCGGCTGGTGAGCTGATTCGGCACCGGCTCTTGCCCGCAGCACGCCTTGGGCTGATTGAGCGTGGGGTTGATTCCGCAGACGTCGACCGCTACCTGGATATCATCGAAGAGAGAGTCACCACGGGCCGCACCGGCGCGATGTGGATGATCGACTCGTTTCAGGGCATGACGGGCAAGCGTTCAATTCCCGAACGGCTCTCAGCACTCACGGCAGCCACCATCACCCGGCAACAAACCGGAGATCCGGTTCATACTTGGCCTTTGGTCGAGCCCGGTGAGGGCGCGTCTTGGAGGGATAATTTTGGTCGTGTCGAGCAGTTCATGACGACCGACCTGGTCACGGTCGTGGAAAGCGAGCCCATTGAGCTCGTGGTTTCAGTGATGGACTGGCATCAGGTTCGCCATATCCCCGTGGAAGACACGGACGAGAACCTGGTGGGCCTGCTGACCTACCTGACCGTGGTTCGCTTCATGAACCGAAACGAGGGGTCAATGGACGCTCCTGTTTCGGACATCATGGTTCGGGAATTGGTGACGGTGTCTCCTGAGACTCCGACCATCGAGGCTGTCCGTATGATGCGGGAGCGAAAGGTCTCTTGTCTGCCGGTTGTGCGGGCTGGCAAGATCGTCGGCCTTATTACCGAGCGTGATTTTCTTCGAATTTCCGAAGAACTCATGGAAGAGAAACTCGCCTGAGCCGTGGGGCTCAGACTGCTTCGACGTAGCGTTCAAGGGTGGCCCGCATATGAAGTCGTGCTCGATGAAGGCGGCTTTTTACCGCTGGAACCGAGAGGTCCATCGACTCGCCGATTTCTTCCAGACTCATGCCTTCGAATTCTTTGGCCATGAATACCGTTTGGTATTTGGGCTCAAGTTCGTCGATGGCTTCCATGATCTTGGCGCGCAATTCGTTATTCTGGGCGACTTCGTCGGCTCGCATCGGGCGAGGAGCGCGTGTGTCTTCGAAATGCGAAGTAGGGCGTTCTCCTGCGGTCGTCATCGATTCCATCGAGACCTCGCTGCGGCGCTTCTTCTTACGAAGACGCATCAACGAAGTGTTCACGCCGATACGGTAGAGCCAGCTGCCAAGAGCGGCATCGCCCTTGAACGAGTCGAGCTTTCGAAACGCGTTCATGAACGTGTCTTGAACGACGTCTTCGGCTTCGGTCTCATTTTTGACAAAGCGCATCGCCACGCGGAATACAGTCTCACGATGTTCTCGCACGATCGTGTCGAAAGCGTCCAAATCACCGCTGAGCGTGCGTTGCACGAGTGCGGCGTCGTGTGAGTAGTCGGGTATTTCTCTGATTTGCGTGTTCATAGCCATCCTTTGTCAGTCGACATAACTATATACACTTAGCGTGCCAACCTAAGTCGATCTCCGGATGTGTTTGATTTGTATGGCTTTGTTGGATCTGTGTCGGCTGAAGGCCGGATTTGACCAGTTTGGATATTTCCGAAATATCCAACTTAAGCATCCAGGTTGGATGTGTTTGGATAGATTGAGTATCCAAATTGGATGTCAGTTGAGCATTTTCTTCAAATCGGCCACTCGGACTTTGAAATTCTCGCGCGCCCGACCGGTCAGAGGCTCACCACGGGTGAAATCAACCTTGAGAGGATTGATATGGGTTCCGTTCAACGTCATCCCATAATGAAGATGAGGGCCCGTCGAACGCCCCGTATTGCCCGACTTGGCGATGACATCGCGTTGATTGACTCGTTTACCGCTTCGAATTCCTGGTTGGATTTTCGAAAGGTGCGCGTAATGCGTCACGTAGCCACCAGAATGCCGGATAGAGACCAGGTTGCCGTTCGCGCCTTTGGCGCCTGCGTAGATGACCACACCGTCTGCTGCCGCAAATACGGTGGTCCCAACAGGGGCACCATAGTCGATCCCGGCGTGCATCTTCATTTTTCCCAACACGGGATGAAAACGTCGCCCGTACTTAGATGTGACTCGGGTCACGGGCAAAGGGCTCTTCAGGAACTGACGTTTCAGGCTGTCACCGTCTGCATCATAAAATGAGCCGGTCTTTTCGTCCGCAAATGCGTAGAACGTGCCCGTTTCCCCCTGGTATTTCGCCGCGAGCAGCTTGCCGTCACGAATCTTCTCGCCGTCGAGATAGACCGCTTCATACACGGCAGAAAACTTGTCGTTTTCATGCGTGTCTTCATTAAAATCGATGGTGTAAACAAAGGTATCGATAAAAGTCTGAGCCAGGTTTGGACTGGCGCCTGCGCTATCAAAGGCACCCCAGAGGCTGCTTTGGATAGAGCCGTTTAACGTCTCGCGTTTGGTCTCAACGGCGACGATTGCTTTTTTTGAGGTGTAAGTGCCGTCGTCGCTACGTGTTGCAACGTAAACGTCTTCCGGACCTGACTCGTATCGGAATTCAAGGACCGAACCCGCAGGGTCGACCGTTGCGCTCCATTGGTCGCCCGGCCGAGCTTTTCTGAAGTCGAAATGTTCACCCACCGAGCTCACCACGGCCTGAATGGACGCCTGTGGAACAGACTTGTTCTGCAGCGCGAGGAAGACCGACTCGTTGGGAGCAAGCTCACCTTTGAGGCTCGCCAGGTTGCCTTCGGTCCAGGTGTTGGGAATGGCCGGCTCGACGACTTCTTCTTCAACGGTCGTTTCAACCGCAAGCGGGTCGGCCTGAACAGGTTCCTCGGCCACCGCAGGCATCGGCTCCACAAGGCGCGCTGCCGACAGAGCGGGTCCTGCCTCGGTTTTCAGGGTCGCGTAGCCGTACGAGGCCGTCGCAACTGCGCCGAGTGTAAAGAGTATTGGGATAAGCGAGCTTCGCTTGCGCTTCCTACGCAGCAAGTCGCTTCGTGACTTGGTTCTAAACATATCCGTCCCCGTGAAACATCCGTGTTTCTTTTGGACCGTTAAGTTCGCGCGAATATGGCTCGGGGTCAAGTTCCCAGCTTGGTGACATCCCGCACTTTGCTCATGCCGATCGGCTTATGGACGCCGTGCAGAGCCCCTAAAAATAAAACCGACCCCTATATATTTCGTAAGTGTTATTAGACCCCGGAACTCTTTTTACCCAAAATCGCCATTCCAATAGAGTTCACATTCGGTTGGAGCATCGGTTCGATTCCAGCCCCGGAAAACCTTTTCGGAAATTTGAATCACTTCAAATATTGCCCTTTTAGAAACAGGTTCAGATTCAATAGTTCTGTAGTCCAAAAAACCAAAAACGTTTGTACTCGAACACAGCTTCCCTTTGGGTGGCAAAATGGCCCGTGTAAGGTCCGAGTCTACATCTGCAGGAAAAAACAGGTAGATCTGGCCGACCGGCCCACATCGAACCGTGTATTCGTCGATACGATAATAACGGCGTTCAGTTCCCATGCTGCAAAGGATTGCGCGACTGGGTGGCCGATCGTGCATTTGTATTCGTACGCTAAATTCCTCGGCATCACGAACAAATAAACCACGTGGCGTATCCATTCGAATCATCAGACTAAGGCCGCATCGTGTCCATGGTCCGCCCCACATATCCAAAAGGCCGTACTTGGAGCCCGCAAACCACCGTATGGGTCCTGAGTGCTCTCCTGGCGGCGATACGTTTTTGGTCAAACACTCGACAAAAGCCGGGTCGAGCTCCGGTTCTGGATTTGTTTTTGGTGGTTGCGCTGCCCCGCAACTCATCATGTTTACTGCGGCACAACCCGTGATGAATCGATACAAATGGTTTTTCGAAACCCGCATAAGGCTATCTTGGCATAACCCGTGATGAATCGACGCATATAATCGACCACACACATACAAGACCTTCCCCGCAATCGTCATCTGTTTCGCAAGGTCCGTTCATATGGCACACACGACGGATACAATGCGGACCATAGGGCGATTGTGCGCAGTCTTCATCGGTATCGCATTCTTTGCCCGAAAAAAGACCGGCCGATTCACTGGGATCTCCGTCATATTCAAATACACAGCCGATATCGTCTGGCACACTGTCATTCCAAATCACACCACAGCCGGTAGACCCATAACAAGCTAGCGGCGGGTCACAACGTTGGCCCCGTGGACAATCCGAATTCTGACGACAAGGGCCATCGTATGCATCAGCCTCGTCCCGCAAGTCTTTCGTGGCGTCGACCGATGCTTCGGTGTCACCGAGATCAGCTTGTGGAGTAGCGGATTAGGAGTCGGAGGAGCAGGCCCCCAAAAAGATGATCAAAGGACCTACGACTTTTATGATAAAACTGCTCAACCTAGTCTCCATGTCGCCAACCCATTTAATCGAAATTAATTCTCAAACAGATCGCCTCTGGAACGGCTTTGTTTGCCCGCCCAATTTACTTGGTGACGAGGTGAGTAGGTTAATTGGGAAATAGAAATAAATCAAAGCAGAGAATGTTATCGGATATCCATCATATAATCCCTCATCGAGGCTGCGTCCCAGTCCCAAACCACATGCCGGAAATACCGGTCACAAATTGCGACTGCCGCCGGCTCACAGCTCACAGCTCCAACTCACAACTCACAACTCACAGCTCACAGCTCACAGCTCACAGCTCACAGCTCACAGCTCACAGCTCACA
>CAYMYJ010000041.1:0-16764 GCA_964394615.1 uncultured Bradymonadales bacterium
GGTGAGCGGTGAGCGGTGAGCGGTGAGCGGTGAGCGGTGAGCGGTGAGCGGTGAGGCATTCGATCGACGTTGTCGGTTGTCGGTTGTCGGTTGTCGGTTGTCGGCGTTGCTATTCGGTACGCTGGCATCTTGCCCGCTCGAACAGTTCGTGAGGCGACCACCGGGATGTCAAAGCAGATGAAGTTCAATGGTTCAAGTCGATGATGTATTGACTCATCCAGACGATTTCGTAGTCCATGGGCCAAACATACAGTTTGGCCAGGTGTTTGACGTAGTTGACCTTGTTGGCCAACATATTCGCCATCCATCAGGATGCTAAGTTCCTTCATTTTCTCGAATCAGGACCATCAATCCAATGAATCAAACGTTTAGAATTTCGATTGGGGATGATCCAGATTCGGATCGTTTGTTTGCTGAAATTGTATTTGATCAATATTTTGCTGAAATTCAGGAGCCGCCGCCATACCGAATCATCGTCTATCCGCGGACTGACGGTGAACCTTGGGACCTTCCAATTGAATTGCTGCAAGAAGCTGTGCAACACGCGAAGAGGCGTTTGGACGAAATGCAACTGAGAGCCTGAACTGGTCCGAGGCGTTCCTGATATTCTGGCCCCAAGCGGCGGCAGTGAATCTGTCCAACAGAGAACTGAAAACCGAAAACCGGCCGCAGGCCTAGTGGCGAGTCTACTTGCCGTTGGCTCGTAGACGACCGGAAGGTGGATCTTCCGATCGTGATTTCTCCGATCTAATGATGCTGTCTATCTCACTGATTTAAATCCATAAAAACGAATTCGGGTCGCGTTGGTACGGGTGTTGCGTAAGACAGGGGTATGATTGATACCAGCAACACCACCCGTTCTCTGATTCTCGCCTCTTTGTTCACGACGTTGTTCGCCTTTGGTTGCGGCGATGTCGAGCTAGAGGCCGAGCACGATGGCCGCGACGACGTCTTCATGACGGTCGACGGCAAAGCCGACCTCCCCAATACGATTCACGAGAATACGCCTGAAGCCCGAGCGATTCTGCGGGTCGTCAACACGTACTCTCGCCATAAATTGATCGAAAAAACGGACCTTTATTGGCGAAGCGCGTCTGAGATTACGGATTGGAGAGAAGGCCCGGATGGGCGCTTGAATACGGAAGATGACCGGGTTGTCTTTACATTGGCCGAACTCGATCGTGTCCCTTTTGTGGGCAAGACGGCGTTCCAGCGATTGCGTCGTTTTGTGAACGATGCCGATTTGATCATCTGGGACGAGGTTAAAATCTCGAATGAGATTCCGGTTCAGGTTACGAGCACGGAGTCGGTCGTCGTTCGCGGGGATATCGCCGCCCAAGAGACGATTGAGATTCCGCTCACCGGGGCGCAGGGCGACCGTCTTTTGCTGATGTTTCGCAAGATTTCGGACGCAAAATGGAATCCAAAAATCACGGTACAAAACGCGGCAGGCGACAAGGTCGCGACGGTGAACCCTTGGGGGACTGCCGATGCCAGGCTCCCTGTTTTGAACGACGAGGTCGGCCGTGGCTGGGAGCTTGGAGAAGAGACTTCGCTCACGCTCTTGTTGCAGAACACCAACGATATCGCCGGGAAATTCGAGTTCTCACTCGATTGTGTCGGAGGGCCTTGTTACCCCGACCAAGGACCAGCGACGATCACGTATGACGATGTGCACAAGTTGCACGACGACGAACTGCGAGCTGCGCTGGTTGAGCTTCATCAGGAAAACCACCTCAAGATTTCGTACCACGATGCCCGAATGGAGATGTTTTCGTCGCTCGATAATGTCGACGGGAAAGTGCAGTGCGTCTACACCGGCAAGTGGGTCGACACGCTGACGATTCCTTCAAATCTGCAGATGAACGCCGAACACACTTGGCCGCAGTCGCTTGGCGCGGTCAGCGGGGCGGCGCGATCAGACCTGCATCATATTTTCCCGGTAACGAGCATGGTGAATTCGACCCGCGGCGCGAATCCTTTTTGCGAGGTGGTTTCGGTAATCCGAGAGGTTGAGGGCGCGTTCCTGGGCTACGACGAGCACGGAACACGTTGTTTCGAGCCCCAGAATGTCCATAAGGGAAATGTCGCTCGTGCGATGTTCTATTTTGCCACGGTCTATCAGCAGAAGATCGACGACGATCAGGAAAACGTGTTGCGCAAATGGGCGCAAGAAGACCCCATCGACGCCGCCGAGCGCATTCGCGCGGAGCGAATCGAAGTGTTTCAGGGCTCAAGTCAGCCCTTCATTCAGTGGCCGGAATTGCTGGCTCAAATCGACGATTTTTAGGGGGTCCGGGCCTAAGGGAATGCGGGCAGGATGAGGCTGTTTGGTGCGCGAGCCTTATGGCTCGCATGTGTCTGAATAATCGTATGATTCGCATGCAGGCCAAGGGCCTGCGTACCAAGCGCAGAAGTGATAAAGTAGGCCCGAAACGGTTGCCAGAATTTCTGGCGCCAAGTCAAAGAGGCGCCTCAGCATGCCCGCCCACCGCTCACCGTGTCAGGAACTGAAGGTCGTAGTCGAAATCGATCACGTTTTCGTAGGCCGACTCAATCTCGACCGTGGCCGATAACACGCTGTTTTGCGGTTTGATCACGACCTGAGCATGCCACGAGCCATCGGCAAGAAACTCGCACTTAAAGGTGGGATCGTTGTCGGCACAACTTCTTCCGTTCCCGATGATGGTGAGGTTCACGTTAAACAGGTCCGGGTCGCATTTGATTTTGGGTGTCAGGAAGACCTCCAAAATAAAATCGACGCTGTCACAAGGCACGATATTCGTTTGGTATCGGTCCTTGAGTTCCGTGGCGCACATTTCTAACGAATTGGTGAAGTTAATGGGGTTTGCGGTATTTCCTGACGAACAACCACCCGCACCGTTTCCGCTCGGCAGATAATCCGGAAAACTCCCGTTATCGTCAGGTGTGGTGCAGGTCGCACTGAACACGTCCACCACGCATGCCGAGTCGGGGTATGCGTTCTTCAGGTATGTGTACGAACCGTCATTGGTCGCGTTATTCGTGGAATTATTCGTGGAATGATTCGTGGCGTTATTGGTCGAATTATTCGTAGCGTTATTGGTCGAATTATTCGTCGTATTGTTGGTCGATCCGGTCGTGGCGTTATTCGTCGTACCCGCCGTGCCGTTATTTGACCCCGAAGTCGTCGAGTTATTCGACGCGTTGTTCGTGGCGTTATGGGTGGTGGAATTATTGGTATTGGGTGCATCGGTACCGCAGGTGCCGTTGACACAATATTCTCCCGAGAAACAGTCTGATTGTCGGGTGCAAGTGTTTGCGGCATCCGAACACCCCGCAAATGCGAGGGCGGCAGCTATTAAGGTCATTATTTTCATTTTATTCTCGTGTCAAAAATCGGAGGTCGTATTCAAAACTGAGGACATTTCCGAAGTTCGGAGTGATTTCTACATTCGCTGACGTGATTGAGCCGCCTTTTTCCAAGATGCCCTGAATATGCCAGCTCCCATCAGCGTTAAGCGTGCATCTAAACGTCTCACTCTGGTCTTCACAGGTGTGGCCAGCGACCCATACTTTCAACGTGTAGAGGTCCGGATCGCATTTCACCTTGGGCGTGACAAAAATCTCGAAGATGAACGATTTGGAGGAGCAAGGCGAAAGATTGGTTTGATACCTATCGGTCGTTTCCGTCGTGCAGATCTCAAGGGTGTTGGTGAAGTCGATCTTATTGAACTCATCGCCTGCCTTGCAACCTCCGGCGCCGTTACCACTAAACAAATAGGTGTAGAACGACTCATTATCGTCGGGCGCAGCGCACACCGCCTCAAAAGGGTCCACGATGCAGGCCGAAGCGGGGTATTGGGCCTTGAGTTCGGTGTAGGAGCCTTCGGTCACGTTATTGACCGGTGTGTTGTTGACCGGTGTGTTGTTGACCGTGTTATTCGCGGCGGTGTTATTGACCGTGTTATTCGCGGCAGTGTTATTGATCGTGTTGTTCGCGGCGGTGTTATTCGGGGTGTTATTTGACGTCTCGACTTCGATGCATAGCCCGTCAAGACACGATTCGCCTTTGAAACAATCTTTGTCGATCGAACAGTCGGCGTCACTCCCACAGGCGCCAGCCAGCAAGGCAAGGTGCGCGATAATGAAGGCGATTTTCATCGCTGCCTCACTTGAATTCGAAGGGTGTAATCGGATTGAAATCCGGAAGTCAGCGTCTTAAGTGCGACATAAGAAAGCTGGGACTGTCGTTGGCCGGTTTTGGGAATCTGAATGCGGATCTCAGCACCGTCTTCGGTCGATGTACAGGCGGCTTCGGTTCCGCAATCGAAGCTCAAGGAGTCGAACAAAAATAGAGTATCCGCGCATTGTTCGGGGAAGTTCAGAGTCCAAATCAGTTCGAGGTCGTTGTTCACGCACGGGAAAAAGTCGATGTAGTACCAGTCCTCTTCGTCGCGGGCGCACTGCGTTGCGTCGAGTGAAAGGTCGAGCGGTACGAATGTTGTCGTGCTTGTGCAGCCAGACATCATGGCCGAAAGCCGCTCACCGTCGGTCCAGGCATTATTGGGTTCGTATTCGTCTGCCATGCACTCGCTTGTCACTCGGTCGACGACACAAAGCTGGTTGCTGGTATCCGGCAGATTCGTAGTGTCATCGCCCATGTCGGGCTGGCCGTTATTGGTCAGAGTGACATCTTCGCCGGCGTCAGAAATCTGGTTATTTCCACCATTGGTGCTGTTGTTCCCGAGGTTGTTTTGTCCAACATCGTTGGTCCCAATATCGATACGGGCCCCCACCGTGCACGATCCATCTGAGCAAAACTCACCCTGAAAACACTGGCTGTCGGCCGAACAATCGGAAGCCGCCGAACAGCCCAGAAAAGTGGCGCTCGCACAGAGCAGTATCAAGAAATTTAGGTACGGATTCATCAAACCTCCCGTCGAAACGGGCAAAAAAATCAATGCAAGACAGACTAGCAGTTCATTCGACCTCGACACAAAGGCACACAAAAAGCGGGATGTGGCCTTTTTGACGAGTGAAGGATAGCGGGACCGGCGTCGGGTGTCCTCTGATTCTGGGATTATTCAGGTTGTTTCAGATGTCAGGTTGTTTGCTTGGCTGCATGGTCAAAATCAGGGCTCTAAGTCGTAAACCGGCCCAAGGCCCAAGGAATCACGCCCAATCTGTTCAGCGGTCGTAATTTTGCCGCCGACGAGCCTGTCCGTGCGACCCGCAATCCCTTTCGAGATGCGCCGATCCGTTGTAGAAGGATGTGGCAAGTGAGGACCAACTTATGAACGCATACCTGATACGATGTCTGCTCTCGATCCTGAGTATTGGGACCCTTCTGACTCCCTGTGTGTCTTGGGCGCAGGCGAGCTCTTTCGAAGAGCTCTCGCCGGACGACAAACAACGGCTCGCGGCGTTGATCGACGCCGCAAAAAAGGAGTACGACGTCGGGAATTTCGAGTCGTCTTTGGAGTCGTTTCAGCGCGGCTATGATATTTATCCGCATCCCGACATCTTGTATCGCATGGGTCTTTGTTACGAGCGATTGGGTGAAGACGAGGCCGCCGTTCGCCTTTATCGAGAGTTTCTTGAGAAGGTGCCAAATGCGCCCGAGCGGCCTCGAATCGAGAAGACGATCACGATCATTGAGTCTCGGATTTCCCGCAGTGAAATCCGCATCAGTACGGACCCTGAGGGTTCTGTTATCTATATTGATGACAAGGCCAATGGCGTAGCTGGATATACGCCGACGGCGTTGCCTGTTAAGCCGGGTAATTACCGGATTATCGTTGAAAAAGAAGGTTTTGAACCGATCGAGGAGTTGGTGTCCGTAGAGTCAGGCCAAACCCTTCAGCTTCGCTATCAACTCGATGCCGGGAAAACGGCCGTCAAGAAAGCCGATGAGACGCCGTCCAATCCAAACACTCCAAAAGTGGTCGCTTTGATCGCGGTAGGAGCGGCGTCAGGTATTGCTTCGGCGATCTTTTTTAATGGGTATTCTTCGGCATCGTCAGACCTCGATATCTTGGATCGGAAAAAGAACGCCGATAAGGATTCTGTCTCTCGCCAGGAATACGACGATGCCCAGAGCTCGATGTACACGAACCTGACGCTTGGGGTCGTGACCGCTGGCGTGACCGTGGGTGCGCTGGTTTGGGCGTATATTCTTTGGAATGATCAGCCGACTCAAGTTGCGACCCCAACCATGGGGTGGCAGGACGGGCCGCAGGTGGGGATGCAGTGGGCGTGGTAAGGGGTTTTGTCAGGTATCTCTATGTCCCTGATGATGGCATCACGTACTCCACTGCGGTGGTTGTGGCCCTTGAAGAGGCTTTGCGCGGGGCTGGCTTGGCGACGGGACCCGGTGGCGAAGGTGCCACCTGGAAACCGTTTCGCCCCAGCGGTGAGTTGGCGGAATTTTCGGAGCAATTAGGGCTGATTTACCCAACCATCGAGGTGGATTGGTTTGACCAGGCCCGTGAGTTTTCGGACACGTTTTTGTCTCCGCGCGGACCGTGGAGCCGCTGCCCTTGCTGTGCACATCTGGTGCCGAGTGACGGGGCTGTGTTGACGGTGAACGGCGAGTTCACGGTGGTGAAAGTCTGCGCTTCGTGTGGGACTGATTTCGACCCCGATCGATGGGAAGTTGCGCATTCTAGAGCGCTCTTTTCGTCCAGACTGGTGGTGGCGTTGGCAGCGGATTCGTCGCGCGAGACACGTCCCACATTTCGCGAGGGATGTCCGAGTTTGATCCGTGTGGTCGAAGAGGTCGTCGGCACCGCGGTACGCGAGATTCTGGTGGGCGGTTAGTCGCGGAATTTTAGATACAACACCACATCATCTTGCCGAACTTCGACATCCTTGACGTTTACGGTGTGCGACGTGATCAGCGGCAAAGGAAACTTAAATTGATTTTCCAAAATCAGAAGCACGGAGCGTCTGGCCCAAGGAACGACGACGTCGGGGCTAAGCTCGCCACGTAGCCAGTCTGAGGTGATCGATGCGTCGTCGATCGTGAGCGCATCGATCTTCAGCGGAATGCTCTGGTCAGCCCCGATCTGCGGACGCAGGGTTGCATGAGCCGACGTGGTCAGTCGCAAAAGTCGCACGAGGGTCCCCTGCACCTCACCGTAAAGATCGATGGAGAGGTCGTTCCAACTTAGCACCATGTCATTGGTCGTCGGGCGCAGGGTCATCACGGGAAGAGAGCCGGGGGCCGAAACCGCCCGTATCCACGCGCCGACGGGAACCCAACCAAGCTCCAGATCATCCAGAACCAAGTCATCGGTCGCAAAAAGCTCAGAGTTTTCTTCAGGGCGCCGAGCGTCCTCAAGTCCCCGGCATACAAAGCCGCCCAGCGTCAACGACTCTGCAAGCCGTTGCAGTGAGGAGCCCGAAATGGCGATTCCCAGGTCTGCGCCTGACGCTGCGATCTTTGACGAAAGAATGCTCCGGGTTGCGACCGTGTCGGTTCGATCGCTTTCCACGGGTGGCGCGCAGGGGGCTCGTTGGGCGAGCAGGCCCAGATTCAATGAGGCTTCAAAGCCGTCAGCGGACAAGGTTGCAGGCGTTGATTCGTCGATCACGACTCCGATGCTTCCGCGTCGGTGTTCAAAAACGCTCACTCGGCGCAAAGACGCTGCATCGCTGATGATCCCGATCGTATCCAGCGGGCGCATGAGCATCGCTTCCACGGTGGATGAAACCAAGCCCTCCTGCAGGTATTCGGCGAGCCGTGTGGAGAGCGTCACCCCGTCGCCATCACGAAACGAAGCATCGATGGAGCACGCCCCGATACGGGTGATCACCGAGTCCCCAAGGGTCACGAGAGGTGTCGACTCGGAGCCTAGGCTTCCGTTTTCTAACGAAATGTCGGCATCCAAAGAAACGCTGACAAAGCGCACCTGAAAACGGCAGATTTCCACGTCGTTGGCGCTTCGTACGCGAATGGGAACTGTGATTCTCACACCGCCAAAGAGCGTCACGATGCGCATCGAATCGTTCAGGTAAGTGTTATTTCGAGACAGCACCGGCAGATTGGCTTCCACGGGTCCGAGTTCCCAAACTTGTCCCACGCTTGAGATGGTTTTCGGCGGCGCCGAGAGCAAAAAACCGTCCTCGGACGCGACGTCATAGAGGTTTGTCAGGCCGTCCGGAGTGACTTGAATTCGGATGGCGTCAGCCTGAGGAATGGGGGCCTGAGTGCCACCGACCCCAATGCTGACGTCCTGGCAGGCCGCCGCGGCAAGGAAAATGAGTATGAATGGCTTCATTCCCAGACCTCGACAAGTTCAGACCCTTTGATCCCGTTGCTGGGCACCAGACGCTCAGAAATCACAAGTCGCCCCTGAGCCAACTCAATCAAGCCGGCATGAAAGCCAATGATGCCATCGGACACCAGAGTTCGCTGCACCCAGCGCGCCCCATCTTGAGGTCGTTGCGCGAGTCGCAAGTCGGCGCTCGATTGGTTCATGTAGACGATGGTGGGGGCGCCGCGTGAGTCAAAGGCAAGTCGCGCCCAAGCGCCGACGGTGTCCTTTCGTTGGTTGGCGTTCACATCCAGCTCGTAGCCGTCGTCGACCGTCTCGATCAAAAAGGCGCGATCAGCGGGCGTGGCGTATTTCAAAGTTCCGCGAAGTTCATCCTGATAAGCAATTCCCACCCGCCCCGAGGGCCCAACCCCGATGCTTGACCATCGGCCGGTGCGGCCTCGCTGCGCTACGGGACTCGCATCTGGGGTCCCGGTGTCGACCACGTCGATGCTCCATTGTGGACCGGAAGACCTTGCGAGTCGTAGGTCGCCACAATCCGCGTCCTGATAGGAAATCCACATGCCATCAGGGGTTGCCACCATCGATGGTTCGATGCCGACACCACCTGGCCGCCGGGTTCCCCGAACGCTGTCCGGGCATTCAATGCCGTTCGAGGCGATCCCGCCGTCATCAACCAGCGCCACATCCCACTCGGTGAGATCTGCCGAGGACAAGACCCGTAATTTGCGATCGGTGGCCTGAAAGGCGATGAACAGGGTGTCCGCCCCATCATAGGCTGCGGTGAAGTTTGAAGTTCCCGCGTAAATGGTCTCAGATTCGGCGATGCCGAATGTCCAGGTCGTGTCTGGCGTTCGAGTGGCAAAACTAAATCGCGCGTCGTCGCCGAGCCAGACCACCGTGGTGCGGGTCGCGGTGGTGGCAATCGCGAGCGGACGCTCACGAGTAAGCTTGGTAAGAATCTTTATGTCATGCTTGGTTTCACTTATGTCGCCAGCCAAAAGCTCAAGTGTTTCCGGTAAGATGCCTGTATAAACTATTTTGCTTCCAGCTGATCCAATGCGCGCATTTCTGCCAGGAAGAGGCCCCTTATAGGCCTCCAAAGGTTGGATCACACATTGGCCGATTTCGTAGTCACAGACCTCGCCCAACGAGCACTCATGGTCGCAAAGACGCGTGGTGTTGTCGGGACAAGCGACCAAAAACAGAATCGAAAGAATGACCGGGAGACGTCTCATGAGCCCTACGCTATCAGAACCACGCCGGAGTTTAACACAGTCGCGATCGGTTTGGTTCCTTGCGCACCAGGACCGCCGTCCGCCTTAAGGTTCTTGCATGACGACCGGCTCTTGGCCTTCTGTCCATTCGTAGGTGTAACCCGCCACAAGATGACTTGTCTGGGTGGTCCCCTCGGCGTTTGGCCACCGTACCGTCAGGTTTGAATCACACGCGGAGCCAAGCCCGACATGAACGATTTGTTCGTTCTGCAGTCCATAATGCCCGTGGCCGCCGTCCACCTCGATGGCCTGAGTGCCATCGCCGAGGGTCGCTGTGACCCGCGCTCCAATGGCGGCGCGGTTGGAAGTGGTGCCCACAAGCTTGATGCGGATGAAGTTATTCTTCTGCCCGGCAACGTTTTCAAAGAGTCGGATATGACGTTCTCCGACGGGTCGGCAATGGGTTCCGGAAGAGCATCGATTTGCAGAGTGGCCGATGATGGTGTCTAAGTCGCCGTCATTGTCGAAATCTCCAACCACGACGCCGTGTGCGCTGGGTTGAACGATGCTCTGTTCTGGAGCGACCAACTGGAAAGTCCCGTCGGCTTTTTGCCAATAAAGCAGGGCGCGGGTCCCCGGGTAGTCCGTGGATGCGATCAAAATATCGTTGCGACCATCGTTGTCGAAGTCGAGCACGGCTGCCGTGATATCGCCGTCATTCCAACCCGGTTCGTGGACGCGTGTGAGCCCCAAGGCCTCGACTCCCGGACGATTGAAGGTGCCTGTTCCATCGTTGTACAAAACGTCGCTGGAATCGGAGTTTTTGCCCACATCCCAGTGCACGATCTCGGTGGTCAGTAGGTCGAGGTTGCCGTCGTTGTTGAGGTCGGCGCACACGGTCGTCCCCGAATTTCCGCCAAGGCGAAACGCCTGAGTGTCGTTGGTCGGATTCCAGCCACGGGTGCTTGCGCAGTTGATGCCCGTGGGTGCCGGTACCGTTGCACAACCGGGCTCTGTGCGGTTGGCGTCGCAATAGCATTGTGCCGAGATATTATCGGACCAATCTTGGTTTTGATCGTAGGCGTAACCCGATGCGACGCTCGCGTTTTTGTAGTTGTTTTGGCCGCTCAACCACAGGTGGTTGGGCGCGCGTCCATAAGACGCAGCCAGAAGGTCCGGCAGACCATCATTATTGAGGTCACAAGCGGCAGCCGACCACGCGTTGGTGTGCGCGAGGCCGCCGTTGATATCGGCCAGACTTGACCAGGGTCGAGTGCCAAGGCCCAATACGATCGTCGAGTCTACAAAGCGGCCATCGGCCTGCTGAATGTAGAGTCGGTCCTGTGCCGGGGTGCCGTCGACGGCGCCATGACCAACCCAAAGGTCGAGTCGTCCGTCGCGATTGATGTCTGTAAACGACGCACCGCCGATCACGTCTTTGGTCAGCGGCACGTGGAATTCCACCTCTGGGCCGTATTGTTCAAAGGTGCCATCGCCCTTGTTGAGCATGATTACAGCGCCTTCTGGGGCCGTTCCGTCGTTCGAAAAGCCGCTGAATGCGTCTAAGTCTCCGTCGTTATCGACGTCTCCAAAAATCGTCACATCTGCCGGACGTCCGATTTTATCGTCGAACGCATATTTTCCACGTACGAGCCCGGAAGACCTTGTCACGTCCTCGAATTTGCCGTTGCCGGTATTTCTTAAGAGCCAGGTGGTGCGAGCGTTGGCGTCAAAATCGTCGCCGATTTGACCTGTTCGTCGAGCGAACACATCAAGCCAGCCGTCTCCGTCAAAGTCCACTGCGCTGATGCGCACACCTTCGGCGTTGATGTCCGGAAGACCCCAATCCGCACTGGCATCACGAAACGCCTCTGCTCCGGGAGTCCAAGCTTCACCCGTGACGCATTTGTTGGGCAGCGACGAGATGTCGTTATTTAGGTCAGGGCTTGAGTCGGGATCGGTGGTTGTCGAATCGCCAGAGACGTCCATCGTCCCGCTGTCTGCCGTGTCATTGGGTTTGCGTTGTTCCGACCCACAGCCAGCAATGATGAGGCTGAGGATGATAAACGTTGTTCGGTTCATTTGGAGTCCGTTCGAATCGCAATGCAGCCACAGGCTTAACCTGGATGACTACGTATCTGAGTAAGGCGCGAAGACTAGCGGGGAATCAGCCGGTTATCAATTGAGCACGTGGACCGGGGCCGCCGCAGCGACACGCTGAGTTTCGGGCGCGCCAAGCTCGAAGGCGAGCCGACGTTCGAATTCTTCGAGGTCTGTTTCTTCCATCGATTTTTCGGCCTCGTCGGACGAAAAAACCGTCTGTCCGAAGACCACCTGATCTGCTTCATTCGCACGGGCGGCGCTGGCGTCCCGCATTTGGCTGGTCAGAGTCTCGAACGTAAACAGGTCTCCTCCGCCTTCCAGATCGGGCTCGCCGTCGAGCGCCATCGCGATCTCGGTCGAGATTTTGGAGTCCAACATAACCGGAAGACCTTTACGCGCTGCGGAATACACGGCCTGATAGGCCTGTCGTCGCTCGTTTTCTTTCTCGGCTTTGGACTTGGCAGAGGCCTGTCCAATCCAACGAAAAATCGGGATCGAGAAGAACATCAACGAGAAGATGAGCGGCACCCATCCCAGACCGATCGTAACCCCCAATGAGACTTGAGCCGGAGACGAGAGCCCGACGAGTACAAAGGTGGACATCGCAAGATTGAATGCGTTGAACGCGATGATCCAGCCGTTGGTGCTTGTGGGATTACCTGTCATCGGCCGGACGGTGGCGCGCTTCTGCCAAATCGGGTCGATGTCGTGGCCAAAATCCCCTGACGAACGCGCCGAAGCCCGCAGCTCATCAAACCGATAGATCAGGTTGCCGTCGTCGGTGACGTCGACTTCTCCACCAAATCGCATGATGCCCGCGGTCAGCGCGTTTTCGGCCTGTTCCAGCGTTTGGCCCGACCTCGAGGCCCAGTCGGCTGGCGTCAGGCGTCCCTTATTATGTCGAACAAAAGCGGCAAAGGTTCGCTGAGCAGCCAGCGGATCAACGATTGCGTCGGGTCCAAAAACGAAATCAAAAACCTTCTGGTAGAACGGCTTTTCGGGTTTTTGGCTCTTGCGGCGGGAACGGCCCTGTGACCGACCTCGTGACCGGCCCCTTGATTGGTTGCCGTCGATGATATTGAACCAGAACATGTACTCAAGGAATCGACCCAACAAATGAATCGGCAATCGAACCAAACCGTCCGAGTCGCTGTCCGAATTACTTGAGGCGGCCATGGCGCCCACCGCCAGCGCGACAAGCAGCACGATGAACGTGATCGTGTAGCCCACCAGGGTGATCATGATCCACGCTTTGAAAAACCATTTGAACCCAGACCATAAAACCTTGCGGGCTTTATAGAGTGCGCGTTCTACGGATTCTCCACGGCGTTCTAATGCGGGGTCAAAGCGGTAGCGAAGCAGGCCGTCATCGTCGACGTCCAGATGGCTCTTATAGAGGGCCAACATGCGACGAAGCTCGATCTCGACGTCGCCCAAAGGCAAACCGGTATCGGTCGCAATATCCGCAGCTGTGGCCTTGCCGTCGCGCTTCTTGAGCGCGGCGACCAATCGCTCTTCAACTTCGATACTGTTTAGCTGAGTGGCCATAGCCTCTTCTGGGGAAGACTCGTGTTAAGTCGTAATCCCCGTGCGCGCGTGCGCAAGGCAGAAAAAAACCCGCAGGGCGGGTCGATCGAGAACTTCAGCTCTTCAGGAAACCGAAAATTTCACGGCCATGAAGAATGAGAAAAACGCTGCTACACAGCCAAGCGTGACCCACATAACCCATGGGGCCTGATGTGGAAGTTCTTCGTGGTGTTCATCGTGATGATCAGCCATTGGATGCTCCAAAATCTAGCGTTGCATGCTGCAACAAGAAACACGAAAAGCGCACCCCATTATGGCGCGCTTTGCCTACAAACACTGAAAATCAGTGGATGACGTCGGAAAGCTTAAGGCCAACGTCTTTTACGTAAGCCAGAAGTCCCTTCTTGGTGACCGTGCGCAAAGCGCGAGTGGTCAACCGAACGCGTACCCAGCGGCTTTCCTCTGGGATGTAGATGCGCTTCAACTGAAGGTTCGGACGTTGAACCATTTTGGTTCGGATATGCGAGTGCGAAACGTTATTGCCGGTCAACGGCCCTTTCTTCGACAACTTACAGCGGCGTGCCATAGAGACTCCTTCTTGCTGTTCGCTGAAATCAAAACATGCGCGAACAGGACGCGGAAAGCTGCCAGAGGGTGGGTGGGGTGTCAAGTAATAATGGTCTAATTTGGCCATGAAAGGCCTTTCTGATGGATCTAGTGGCGCAGCTCACGGGAATAAGTTGTTGTGCCGATCACCTAGATGTAGCTTGATTCGCAAGGAAGGTCCCATGACAGAACCGCTCAAGGATGAGCCCCAAAAATCTGCAGCTGGTCGCATGGGAATCGCGGCCCTGATACTTGCCGTCAGCATGGTGTTGAGCCGCGTGCTTGGATTCATGCGCGAGGCGATTATCGCGCATCTACACGGGGCGAGCGCGGCGACGGATGCGTATTACGCGGCATTTACCGTCCCTGATCTCATGAACTATTTCTTGGCGGGCGGCACACTCTCGATCACGTTCATTCCGCTCTTTTCAGCGCACATGAGCAAGGACGACGAGGCCGGCGGCTGGCGCCTATTTTCGACCGTCGCCACGACGATGGGCTCGGTGCTTCTGGTGTTCACCGTGCTGCTCACGATTTTCACACCCTTCTTGGTTCCCTATCTTTTTCCGGGTTTTTCGGGGAACGCGGAGCAACTTGAGCTGACCATCCGCATGACCCGAATTGTGCTTCCGGCGCAGCTGGCCTTCTATCTGGGCGGTTTGATACAGGCCACGCTTTTTGTCCGGGAGACCTTTTGGCCCGCTGCGATTTCGCCGCTGATCTACAATCTTGGGATCATCCTCGGCGGGGTTTGCCTTGCGCCATGGTTTGGGATCGAAGGATTCGCCGTGGGTGTGCTCGTGGGGGCTGTGTTGGGGCCGCTGGGCGTTCCTCTTTGGGCGGCTCGTAAGCAGATCAAATTCCGCCCTCGTTTTGCTCCCACAGACCCCGCTTTCCTGAAATTTGTGTGGGTGACCGTGCCGCTGATGTTGGGCGTAAGCCTTGTCACAGTGGATGAATGGTTGCTGCGGTATTTTGGTTCGATGCACGCCGAAGGTGCCATCTCTTGGCTGAATAATTCCAGAAAGCTGATGATGTTTGGTTTTGCCGTGATCGGTCAGGCCGCAGGCCAGGCCGCCCTGCCCTATCTGACTCGCCTTTACCACGAAGGAAAAATCGACGAGATGGGCGAGATGTTGGCGGAAAGCTTGCGCCGCGTGGCCTTCTTGTCGGTCGTGGCTTCCGTGGGCCTGATCACTTTGGCTCAACCGATCGTGTTTGTGGTCTTTCGCCGAGGGGCCTACAGCACCAACGACGCCCAGATGACCGCAGAGTTGCTGACGGTATTTGCGGTTGGGCTCACAGCTTGGGCCGTTCAAACCATGGCCGTGCGCGGATTTTACGCACAAGAAGACACGTGGACTCCGATGATTTTGGGCTCCGTGGTTACCGTTGCATCCTTGCCGCTCTACTGGTTTTTGAACCAATCGTTTGGGCTCTTAGGACTGGCGGCAGCGACGTCGATTGGCATGTCAGTCAATGCTATCGCGACGTTGGTGGTCTTCCGGATCCAAGGTGGAGGTCTTCCGGTCCTGCCGGTTGTGCTTGGATCTTTGCGTGGATTGGCCTTTGCGGTTGCTTGTGGGCTGCCGGCCCATGCCGTCGTCTACAACCTGCGCGAGTGGGCAAAGGTCGGGTTCACTGAACAGCTGGTGACGTTGAGCGCTGGCGCCGGTGCCTTTGGTTTTGTGGCTCTTCTTCTGATTCTGGCGTTTCGTCCCCAGGAATTGGAAGTCGTCGTGGGCAAGATCATGCGAAAATTAAAGCGCTAGTTTGCGAAGGTGGACTTTGGAACTCGCTCATCTTTCCAAACCTCAAAAATACCTGATTTTGACGGCGCTCTACTTTGCTCAGGGCGTGCCTTTTGGCCTGTTTTCTCAAGCCGTGCCGGTTGTATTGCGTCAGGCAAATACGTCGCTTGCGGTCATTGGGTTGTCGTCGTTGCTGGCGGCGCCTTGGGGATTGAAATTCCTGTGGGCACCTTGGCTTGATGAAGCGCCTTCGTGGGGACCGCGTCGTAAGGGCTGGTTGATTCCCATCCAGATCTTCGCCGTGGTGGCAATGGCTGCTTTGGCGATGATCGACCCATGGAGCCAGACGGGATGGTTGCTGGCGATCGTGTTGTTGGTGAACTTTCTGAATGCTTCGCAGGACGTGCCGACCGACGGTTTAGCGGTCGATATTCTGAGCGAACAGGAACGCGGGATCGGCAACGGCATTCAGGTTGGCGGCTACCGACTTGGAATGTTGATGGGAGGCGGGGCAGCACTTTTGCTGATTCATCTTTTTGGTTGGACGGCCGGTCTGTTGGCCTGCGCTGCGTCGTTGATCGTGGCCATGATTCCCATTCTGATCGTCCGGGAGACCTCTACAGGCGATGACCCGGAGACCTCGAAACCCAGATTCCGCGGCCTGCGCAGGCATTTTGATGTGCTTTGGAGTTTTCTAAAAGACCCCGGCATCTTGCGTGCGGTCTTTGTGATTTCCGCGTTCAAAATAGGAGACGCACTTGGCGGAGGGATGATTCGCCCGATGTTGGTCGACCGCGGTTTTACGATGCAGGATATCGGCGAAATCGTAGGCGGTGTGGGATTCACGGCGGCGATGATTGGAACCGCGATCGGGGCATTGGTCGCCGACAAGCTGCCTCGGCGTGTGGCGCTGCTGGTGGGCGTGATCTTTCAGACCGTAGGGGCCGGAGTCTATATCCTGGTCTTGTTGGGCACGACTGAGCGATCGTTGGTGGCGGGCGTCATCGCGACCGAAAATATGCTGGGTTCCATTGCGACGGTGATCTTGTTCACCTGCATGATGGATTGGACCCGAAAAGACCATACCGGTTCGGATTACACACTTCTGGCATCGGTTGTGGTTGTAGCCACTGGAATCGGCTCAATCGTCAGTGGCGTCACGGCCCAACACTTTGGCTATATCGGGCACCACGCGTTCGCCGCGGCTGTCACGTTGGTGGGCGGCGGGCTCGCGGTGTGGGCCTATCGAAAGCCGTGAGCCGGGGTAGATGACTTAATGATCATCAAAAAAGGGTGTGC
>CAYMYJ010000041.1:16864-19520 GCA_964394615.1 uncultured Bradymonadales bacterium
TCGCGGCTGGGGTTTCGGGTGATTTAAACGTGCGGCCATGTGCCATCAGTGCCAAGAGCGCCAGCGTAGGATTGGCGCGCGTGAATTCGACCGATAGGTCGCGGGGCAGATTCGATGGACCCAAAACCATGGCTTGCCACCAAGAGTTTGGGCCGATGTGAATGGGCTTTTTGGCCAGCTTTTCTATTCTACGATCGATCGTGATGACCAACGTGGCGGTTGGACATCTGAGTGCACTTCGAAGGCCAATCGCATAGTGAGGCCATTTGAATTGTTTTTCCGTCCAGACTTTCTTGGTCATGGTTTGAACTTCGAGCACAAGCCCAAAAGTCGGCGGTTTTCCAATGACGATTCGGCCATCGGCGAGCAACTGTTTTGGATCTGCCTCGGTGAGGTCGAGCCCTCGTTCCATAACAACGCTGACGTCATCGGGCAGTTCGAACCCAAGGAATTTGAGCAATGCCCTTTCGTCGCGTTCTATGAGGTCGATGATCGCTTCGTGGTTTTTCCCCACCATTGAACCTCCATGTGTCGTGGGGTTATCGGTCAATGGCATCGAAATGTTGCGAATCTGGTTTCGCCGCGGCGTTGCTGCTTGCTGCGCTTGGCTTGAAGCGCCCGGCAACGCTATGGTGTGCCCGTTAAATCTGACGAAGGAAAGTCCATGACCCGAACAATACGAGCCTCCCGCGGAAACGAATTGCAATGCAAAGGTTGGCAGCAAGAAGCTGCATTGCGCATGTTGATGAACAACCTGGACCCCGATGTCGCTGAGCGACCGGAAGACCTCGTTGTTTATGGTGGGAACGGCAAAGCAGCCCGCAATTGGGAGTGTTTTGACGTGATCGTGCGCGAGCTCAAAAACCTGGAGAACGACGAGACCTTGCTGGTGCAGTCGGGCAAGGCCGTGGCCGTGTTTAAGACGCATTTGGATGCGCCGCGCGTGCTGATCGCGAACTCGAACCTGGTCGGAAAATGGGCCAACTGGGACCATTTCCGCGAGCTCGAGCGAAAGGGCCTGATGATGTACGGCCAGATGACTGCCGGTTCTTGGATTTACATCGGTACGCAGGGGATTTTGCAGGGGACCTACGAGACCTTTGTGTCTGCCGGTCGCCAACACTACCAAAGCGACCTCAGCGGCAAATTTGTGCTGACTGCCGGACTCGGCGGAATGGGCGGAGCCCAACCTTTGGCGGCAACGATGGCGGGCGCAGCCTGTTTGACGATCGAGGTCGACCCAACCCGGATTCAGCGTCGCTTAGAAACGCGTTATCTGGACAAAAGTACCACGGATATCGACGAAGCGTTGGCGTGGATCATGGCGGCAAAGACTGCCGGTCAGGCCTTGAGCGTTGGGCTTTTGGGTAATGCCGCGGAAGTTCTTCCGGAGTTGCTTCGCCGCAATGTTTTGCCCGATATGGTGACCGACCAAACCAGCGCGCACGACCCACTGAATGGCTATATTCCTGTGGGCTACAGTCTCGAGGACGCCGCCACTTTACGCGCCGGAAATCCAGACGAATACATTCAGAAATCATGCGAAAGCATGCGTGTCCACGTCGAGGCCATGGTTGCTTTTAAAGACCGTGGTTCCGTGGTTTTTGATTATGGAAATAATATTCGTCAGGTCGCGCTCGACGCCGGATTTGACCGCGCCTTTGATTTTCCGGGGTTTGTGCCCGCATATATTCGCCCGCTATTTTGCGAAGGTTCGGGTCCGTTCCGTTGGGTGGCGCTCTCGGGTGATCCCGAAGACATCTACAAGACTGACGAAGCGCTCAAAGAAATGTTCCCGGAAAAATCCCATCTGATTCATTGGCTTGAAATGGCCCGTGAACGAGTCGAGTTCCAGGGCCTTCCTGCCCGAATTTGCTGGTTGGGTTATGGCGAGCGTGCCAAAGCCGGCCTGAAATTCAACGAAATGGTGCGCACTGGTGAGCTGTCGGGGCCTGTCGTGATTGGCCGTGACCACTTGGATTGTGGGTCGGTCGCAAGCCCTAATCGTGAGACCGAAGCCATGCTCGACGGCTCGGATGCCGTGGCCGATTGGCCGATCTTGAATGCGATGGTGAATGCCGTCAATGGCGCGACCTGGGTCAGCTTTCATCATGGCGGCGGGGTGGGAATGGGATATTCGCTGCACGCCGGCCAGGTCATCGTTTGTGATGGAACACTGGAAGCCGACAAGCGAATCGAGCGCGTTCTGACCTGCGATCCCGGCATGGGCATCGTGCGTCATGTTGACGCCGGATACGACCGCGCCAAGGAAGTTGCGGTCGAGCGTGGTGTGAAGATTCCGCACCTCTCGTGAAGTCGTTGCGACAAAACGAGTGAGAGATCACGGGTAGCGACAGTTCTGATATGCAGATCCGGTTGTGCAGCTCAAAAACGGCGCAAACGCATTGTCCAAAAACTCGGGAGTCGTGTGGGTGTCCTTGCAAGTCTGGATGCAAGCTTGGTCTACGCCTGCGCCCGAAAAACATGGAATCAAACAGTCATCATAAGCTTTGCAGGCGGGGTAGGTGGCGCACAGGGCGGCCGCCTCGCAACAGTTTTCTTCGAGGCAGCTGATGCTGTAACTTCGTTCAAAATCTGAGAATGGTGAGAGGTCCTCGGTGCAGGCTGGGGCCGTGTTATTTGCGGTATTATTTGC
>CAYMYJ010000041.1:19620-39611 GCA_964394615.1 uncultured Bradymonadales bacterium
TTATTGGCCGTATTATTCGACGTGGTGTTGTTCGAAGCGCTTTGAACGCAGATATTCGTTGCGCCGGATTCGGCACAAATATCGTCGCAGATTTCGCCTCCACCGCAGGACTGATTATCGCACGACTGAATGGAAGACGTTCCGTTTGAACAGGGGCAGGGCACGGGGTCACAATCGCTTGAACTGTCGCAAAACCCGCCACCGATTGGCAGTGACGCACATGTCGGCGTGTTGGACCCATTATTTGTGCTCGACTCGTTCGAGTCTCCACATGCAATGAAGAATAAGCTCGTCCCAAGGATAATCATTTTCGCGATCATGTGTGCTCCAAAAATCAAATGATTACACACATTAATGCGTCGCAAGGAACGTTTCAAGAATTCGCGTTCACTAAACCTGAATAGGCAGGGATTTCGCGCATAAGATGGCTTCGGCTTGGCTTAGTTGAAGCCGTAGACCGTGCCGACCAAATTGCCAGTGATGCGGTCGTAGGCGCCAAACCACATGATATCCGAGCCGGGGAAGCTCAGGTCAGGATGACTGAAGACACGAATGGTCGAAAGATCGTGCGCTTCTGGGTCTTCTTCGGCATCCAGCACTTCGTCAATGCGGTTGGTATCGACACCCAGAAGCGCTTGTTGTTGAGTGTTTCCGCCTGCAGCTAGGATATCGGCGCCAAAGACGCGGTAATGCGCAATGATGGCTGAGCGCAGGTCGTTGGCGAATTTCTTTTTCGCCAACAGGGTCTCGGCATCAAAGTCAGGAAAATCGCAGGCCAATACCTCGTGGGCCCGGCCACAGGCCTCAAGGTCCGAATGAGCACCAAGATCATCGATGCAATCACGAATCGAATCGGTGCACGTGGGAGCGGGCCAAGTAGCGGCTGGGTCGCCATTTGTGACCCCAAGGCGCGTCAATTCGAAATGAATCTGAGCGCTCTTTCGGTACGATTTTCCGTTATAAATCCCATGGATATCCAGCGCGTCCTCGGTTGGGCTTGCAGCCCATGCCAACGCGTACGTTGGGAAGTCCAAAAACCAATGCGTTGAGTCGTCTTGCGAAGCATTGGGTTCGGAATCGTCGTCGTTCGAGCCGACGAGCCAATCAAAGGTTCCACGTGTGGTGACACGCGCTCGAAGGAAGGTCTCACCGGCATTCACGACCGGAACCATGTTCAGCCAGGGATAGATTCTTGAAGACCCAGTCGAGTTTCGGAACCGAGCAGTGAGTCCCAAATTTAGATGGAAAACCTTCCCTGAGGTGGTTTCGATTCGGACCAAGAGCGGTTCATCAGCGACCGTGTCTGCCAACTGTTTTGACTTGAGACGTAGCTCAAATTTACGTGCAGAAGTTGCCACCACATTGACGGCATCAGCGCCGACTTTGGCCGAAATCGTCGAGATCGAATGGCTGGTTCGTCCACCCAAAATCCAATCGTCGTGCAGCTGATCGTTAACGACGACCGGATCTGCCCAAACGGTCATGCCGTCTGCGCGTACTCGGTAGTCTTCCAATGAGTCTGCGGGACCGTCGGTGAACTCGATGGTTTGCGAGTCATGTGGCGCAGGTTCTTCACCACAGGCAAAGAGCCAAATACTTAATAAACAAAGGATCCATCTATTCATCGCAAACCTCCGGCAGCGTCTGTCTAACGAATCACCCTCTACATGTCGAGGCTTCAGTGTGGTTTTTACACCTACATCCGTCGTCGGTAGGCTCGTGCTTCTCTGTAGAACGAAAACCGAAAACGGCCGTAGCCCATAGGTTATCGGTCAATGATGCTGAAATGTTGCGAATTGCGGAAATATAGGCCGTATGCGCCTATTCGGGGGTTCTAGCGGTCCGCAGGACCTCAAGCAGCTCGCCCATCGGGACATTTTTTACGGGATGCAAAACGTCTGCGGCGATATCGCAGAGCGGTTCGAGCACGAATAGACGCTCGAGCATCGCTGGATGAGGAATCGTCAGGTCTTCCGAGTCCAAAATCACGTCTCCAACGAGCAGGATGTCCAGGTCGATCACCCGCGGGCCTTTGTCGACAAGCCTGACTCGACCCATGTCGGTCTCGATTTTGAGCAGAATTTCCAACAGGTCCTGAGGCGAACAGGATGCCTCGACAGCCGCGCATGCGTTGATGAAGTCAGGCTGGTCCAACACATACGCAGGGGGAGTCTCGAAAAACCGGCTTACGGCTACGACCTTTATGCCGTGGATTTCCAGACGACCAAGCGCACCAAGAAGGTTCGCTTCTCGGTCGCCAAGGTTGGAACCGAGGCCCAAGTAGGCTAATAAAGGGCTGTCCGCTTGAGAGGTCATCAGGTCATGTCCGCAAACACTTCAGTCAAATGGGCTATAGGCCTTGGCATCGTTCTCAGCCTTGGCTCAACGGCATGCGATGGTGCTCATCCAGAACGCCGGGACGTCCGCTATTTTGCGCCTTTCCAGACGGTGGTCCCAAAACCACAACAGTTTAAGGATGACGGGCCCCAATTAACGGATACCGAAAAGAATGTCTATGAGCCGATCGTCGAGGGCTTTCAGAAGAACCACGAGCTTCTTCTTAAGCGTGAGGATATCAGCGGGCAGCTCGAGCGCATCGAGAACGTCTACGTCGAGGCCGGAAGGTATCTAGACCTCTACGCGATCTATCAAGAAGACTTTAAGGCCAATGGTGTGGCCAGCCCCACCGCGGAACGTTTGGCTTGGGGCGGCATTCGTCTTGGCCAACAAAAGGCCACCAAAGCGCTGATCGATGAATTGATCCTCAAAAAGCCGTCCGCGACCGCGTATTTTCTAGAAGGCGCGTACTGGTTGCAGTTGGATCCCACCAGCCCTGAAGGTCAGGCGAAGACCGTTGCTGCATGGAAGAAGACGCTCGCCCTTGACCCACGCTTTCGGGGATTCGAGAGCATCACGGCTGCCATGATCGCGGAGCAGGTTGCGCGGATGGAAGAAGTCCTTTCGAAGCTTCCGGCCAAAGCTGACGCCGTTGCGCCCGTCGATGCGGCCAAGAATATCGTGGAAGGCGCGCCAGAGGCTGCGCTCGCTGAAGTCGTCCCTAAAACGGCCGAACCTGTGGCCCCCGAACCTGTGGCCCCCGTAGAAGTCGCTGAGGCTCCTGAGGTGCCAGTCGTGGCCGCGGCGACGCCGGTGCCTGCGCCCGAAATCGACAAGGAAACCCAGTACCGAATCGCCATCGCTCGTGGAGAGATGTTGGCATCTGACGGTAAGTTCAAGGCCGCCGAAGACGCCTTCATCATCGCCAAATCGTTGAAGCCCAATGGTTTTGAAGCCGAATTTGGTCAATTAAAGACAGGCTGGGGAGCCCAAGGCAAGCGAGCTCAGGTTTCAAGGCGTATTCGAACCTTGGCGTCTCGCAAAGACCTTACGGCGCGCCAGTCCTACGATATCGGCCTTTTTGTGTTCTCTAAAATGACTGATCGCGCGCTAGCCCGCGAGATGTTCGAGAAGGTCAAAGTCCTGGATCCCGCGCTCGCGAAACAAGTCGGTGTCGATGCACTGCTGGCAAGTGTGGGCAATTGATACGACTTCTCCCGGTCTTGTTGCTTCTGGTTTCGGCGTGCATGAGTTCGAGCCAGCCCGGCTCGGTCGAAGAAGCGGTCGGTGAGCCTCCAGCTGAGGCAGCAGGTCTCCCGGACAGTCCTCAAAAGAAATCCGACGAAGGTCTTCCGGTTGTCGCGCCGGCCCCCGAGTTCAAGTCAGGGGTGCTGGGTGCCGACCTGCAATTTGTCCCCACGAAAGAACCCGTAATTCGCCTCGGTTTTGCCGGAGATGTGCTTTTGCATCGCCGACTTCAGCGCCAGGCGAGCTGGAAGAGGGGATATGGGCACCTCTTTGGTGAGGTGGAGGGGCTGATTTCGTCGTTTGATATGATGTACGCCAACCTTGAAGGCCCAACGGCTATGGGGCTGGACGTCGATGGCAACGAGGTCGAAGACCCAGGCCTGAAATTCGATGAGGTCGTGTACACGAGTTTTCCTCGATTTAATTACCATCCCAAAATAATCAGTGATTTGTTGAATGCCGGTGTCGATGTCGTGTCGACCGCCAATAATCATTCGATGGACCGCGACGGCGAAGGCGTCAACCGCACGATCGACGCGTTGGATAAGGCCGGCATGCCCTATACAGGCACGCGTAAACACGACCGTCGTCGAGATGTTTTTTATACGATCCAAAACGTGCGAGATTTGAAAATTGCCTTGCTTGCCTGCACGTATGGCGTGGGTGGCCCTTCCGACAAATTCCACCAAGTAAATTACTGTTTTCGTGACCGGAAGACCATTTTAGAAACGTTGCCTGTCCTGCGCGCTGAAGCCGACTTCATTGTCGTTCTTCCCCATTGGGGCGACGAGTACTCGCCGGACCCCAACGAAGAGCAACGGCGAGTGGCTAAGGAGTTCTTAGAGGCCGGTGCAGATGCCATCGTTGGTGCGCATCCACATGTACTGCAGCCCTGGGAGGGCTATTTGACCAAAGACGGTCGAAAGACCGTCATCATGCATTCGTTGGGCAATTTTGTGAGTAACCAGCGCGAGCTGGAGCGACGCAGCAGCGTCGTGTTCAATCTTGATCTCGTGAAGGACGGTCAAGATGTTCGCATCGCCGCAATAGGCGTGTATCCGATTATGACCGTGATCCGAAAACATATCCTATCGGTCGTTCCTGTGCGTATCCGCGAGGATGGCCCCGAGGAATGGGACCATATATTTTCATTATTTCCGGTTCGCGCTCTAAGGACCATGCCCGTCGTCCAAAAATGAGGCTCCAAAGTTGGCCGTCGGACCCATTTGCGTGCCTTTGGTGTTTAGATATGCTTCGAAAAGAATTCTTCGAGCATATCAACATCGATTAGGTCCCTCGGACGGCCCGTTGCGCGTTTGTTTTGGAGCAATTCATCGGTCCCGATTACGAAAGCCTCCACCTCACCAAACATCCCGCTGATACGATTTTGCCAAGCCACTTCGAATTCCACCCCTGAAATCTGGGTGAGGATATCTATCCGCCGAGGTGGCGGCCCCATTTGAAACACGACGTCGGGCTGGCTCAGATCCCTGATTGTGATGTGTTGTAAAGGAGCGCCGAATTGCTTCAATGCCTCCCAAACCTTTGCCGCGTTCTCTGCAGTTGGTTCCACCCAAACGTCAATATCACCGGTCGCCCGTGGAACCCCATGAACTGCCATCGCGTAGGCGCCTACGACCAGAAACCTAGCGTTGGCCGCGGATAACTCGTGCAACAGATCTTGAAAGTCCTGGTTCATCTACTTTGTCCGGATTCGCGAGCTGCCAAGCTTCGAGAGATAACTCCCAAGTTAGGGTGATTCTCTCGTCAACCGATAACGATAGCCAATACCGGTCCACAGCTGGTTGTTCACTCAGCTTCGATACGGTGGAGTGCCAGTTTTTTCGATGCGATATGCCCATCCTTTCAATATACGTCTATTGACCTATCTTGTCGAATTCCGGTCAGGCACACCAAACAGCGATTAGATGAAATCCCTTGTGGACCTGGTGGGAATTCTGAGAAGCTTCCGAGCTTCTTTGAAGAGTTCACGTCTAGAAATCATTTTGCGTATTATGTGTTAAATGACGAGCCAACGGTGGTTAATGGGGATTCTGTTGAGCTCTACACTGTTGATACTGCAGAAATGGACAGTCAATGGTTTAGTGGTGGAACCCTCCTGGACATATTCACTGCCCAGCGTGCCAAGTGTGGATTTACAACTTTTGGGCGCTCACCCCCCTTATGTTCCGAACGTCGATCCAGACGGACGACCTCGTATCGAAGCACCTAGCCTCTGGGACCAACGCAGCAACGTGATTCGTTTTGTGCGGACCGATGCCAATTAGCCCGCTGGCCTTCTGAGCCGTTTTCGGGTCTAGTGTAGGGAGTTCAATCAGCTTTGGGGCGATATGATGCGGAATCTGGTTTTGACAGCGCTTTTGGCGAGCCTTAGCGCATGCTCAGATGACTCAAGCCCGCTGGTATCTGCGGACGTGGGAGTCGGTGACATGTCGTCGCCTGATGCCGCGGCAGATGTGGCTTTGGACACGGAAGCCGATGGTGACGAATTGGCTGTTCCGTATTTCTGCAATGAGCCAGGAATGGTCGCGGCGCAACGCGTGGATTTGCCATTTGAGTTGCCTCCGGCGATTCTAGAAAGCCCAGGTCCAGTTACTGCTGACTTTTTCAATTCGGACGACTTCGATACTCTTGTTTTTACGGTGCCTTCGGATCAAAAAACATCCGCATTTACGGCGATTTGGAAGCCGCTTGAGGACGACTTGGTCTTCTACTCGGTCTATAATGTTGCGATTGCCTCCAAGGCTTTGCGACTTCGCTACGTAATCCTTTTGGATTACCAACCGGTGCCAGCCAAGATCACAGTTTGGGACCGGGACCGAACCCAGATATTGGATCAATACACGGGTTATATGGTCGAGGCGGGAGTCATCGAGCCAGGGGAATCTTTCATCATTGATGTGGAGATCGATTCTAGCTACCTGCCAGAGGCTCGAACCTATGATTTGATTTTCGCGGAGTACGAAGACCTGCAAAACACCGGACATCGTGTGAATGTTAATAAGTTGGTGGTGTTCAATGGTTCCTTTGATATTCCAGCCCATCCCTGTTTTGTGAAGTCGAGTCCGCTCTACGAGCCGACTTTTGTACCCACGCCTGATGAGGCCGCATTAGTCCAAGCTCGGGAAGATGTTAATATTCAACATTTGCACATCTACGCGGATGGACATCTATTGGACTCGGCGCCGATTGCACCCCATGAAGTCGATGTGACCGGGAAAACCTCGGTTCATGTAAAGGTGTTGGGATTCCCACCAACTGCATATGAAGAAATGGGCCCTTGGATCGCTGAGGTGATCTTTCCTATTTTGGGCGACGAAGTCCTTTCAGACCGATGGAACGTAGCGTTTCCGCGAATTAATGGAGGTGATGGCAAACCTTTCATTCCGGTATGGCGCAGCGAGTTTGATGTTTCACTGCCCAGCGTGCCAAGTGTGGATTTGCAGCTTTTGGGCACCCACACACCTTATATTCCGAACGTCGATCCAGACGGACGGCCTCGTATCGAATCACCTATTCTCTGGGACCAACGCAGCAACGTGATTCGTTTTGTGCGGACCGATGCCAATTAGTCTGCAGGCCTTAAGAAGCGTTTTTTGGTTTAGTGAAGGCCTAATCAGCTTTGGGGCGATTTAAAATCTGACTTTGACGGCACACGTGCACATGCACGGCCGGAAGTTGATGGGCATCGTCCGATGCCTAAATGAATATCGCGGACACATATTTGGCAGCCCGCATAAGTGCAGGACGACGTCGAACGTTCTCGTAAAATCGAAATGACAAACCCGCTTCGAATCGGTACCTTGGCGTCACAACTCGGAAATCCCTGGAGGGACTAATGCACGTATTAACGCTGATATTTGTGTGCCTATTTTCAATGAATGCATTTGCTGCGGAACCTACGCACATTACTGGCTTTGACTTGAGGCAGACGGTTGAAGCCGTTTCACGGAAATTTGAGGTCGAGCCAGCGGCCGCGAAAACTCGGATCATTTCGGGAAAGACGGCTCGTGAGTTGGTTGAGTCAGCCGTTGAGTCGCCTTGGACTGGCACGTATGGCCCGTTCCTTCTCATAATGGTTGACGAAGTGCGGTCGAAGCATTTGCAGATAGTCTTGCCCAACGGCCGGGAGTTGATCGTCGTTCTCGTTCATGATGGAGCCGGCAGTCCGGAGGGGTTGGGAGAACAATATATTTTCGATATCAGTCAAAAAACGACCACCTGCTGGATGGGTAGTATGGGCGAAAATCTCGACGCGTCGCACGGATGCGCTTGCCGGAAGTCTTGTGACCAAGGCGCCTGTGATCCGTGTAATCGCCCGGAATGGGATGAGAACGGCACTTATGGGCTAGACGGCAAATTTTTGGAGGAACTAGGTTATGGGTTGGTCGACTTTTTCTAGTTTTCTTTCTGGGTTCCTGATCGTGGCAGGGATTTCGGGCACGGCTTACGGCGAGTGGCCGGCGCCGGTCGATTACGTCGCAGATGTTCGGTACGATGGCTATGAGGTTTTGACGCCGCGGGTGCTCGATGAGCTTCAAAAGAGTGACCGGCTTTTTATCACCTTCGCGGGCGGCCCAGGCTGTTCGGTCTCCAACTATGTTGCTTCGGAGTTAAGGGATTATCAACGCGCTCGGATCCCTAATATACCCATTTATATCGTTGACGAAAGGTCGGCAGTCTCGGTGCAAAAGATCACAAAGCCAACGGGGGCGGTTCCTCTGATTTTGGTCTTCAAAGGAACACGGCTTCTGGATGGCCAATTAGGATTGGGCGGGAAGTCAACGCGGGGCTTTTTTGACGCCATGATGATGCGCCAAGGTTTTCCAGAGTCTGGGATTGGAACCGATACCAACGGCAGCGGTAATTTCTATCTACGGGTAAAATGGGCTCAGACAGACGTCGCAAGTGGATTCTTCCGAAACTCGAATCTGTCGGAAGTCGACGCACGGGAATTGGACCTCACCGGCATCAGCTTCACAAATTCTGTCATCACGCACTCAAACTTTCTCGGGGCCAATCTTCATGATGCCAAACTCGACGACACTGTCTGGATCAGTACCATTTGCCCGGATGGTTCAAATAGTGATGAACATGGCTATACATGCGTTGGTTTTTAGTCTGCTTTTGACGGGTTGTGCGGGCAGCAAAACCGAAGCGCAATTCGACTCAAATCAAGCGATAGAAACCGTTCGTGCTGTGTCATTTTCCCGTTTTGATGGCAGCGTGCAAGGCGTAACGACGTGCGGTGAATCTTTGTTGGTCGTGGCTGACGGCGCTGTTTGGCGTGTCTCCCAAGACGGGAGTCAAAACAAGGTTCTTAGCCAGGCGGCAGGCGTTCGCTACGCGTATTGCCTCGGCAACGATTCGATCATGATTGTGGAGAGCATCGAACCGGCACCGTGGAAGTTATTCAGCCGGGTTCTGCTAAATGATGACACCGTACGACACCCCACCAAATTCTACTTGGTTGGTGACCACGATTTTAGGAGGGTATCCGACGAAGAGTTTCTATTTTCCAGCTATCTGTACGGCCACTGGTACGTAAATCATGCTGGGTTGCGCGGAAAATACCTGGATAACGAGTTATTGGCTCATGGTCGATTTCCGATCTCCTGCGGCGAACACTGCATTTTCTTCATCGGACCTGCTACCACCGGGTACGAAATTCGAACTTTTCAAAATAATGTTGAAACGTCGTTGGTCTCGTTACCCGAAGACACGCCACTGGGGTTCGAAAGAATCCAGGGCCAGTTCGTCATTGCCTACTCCGACTTCTTGTTATGGCCGGAGACGGGTAAGAGAATTGCTATTTCGGCCCCCGCTTCACAGTTATTGAGCTGGCAGAACCGACTTGTGGTCGTTACCCCAAACGAATTGTTCGTTACCGAGTAGTCGTCGATTTTTCGTCTTTTTCATACCAGGCTCAGCAACCGCTCGCCGATACCGACATCATCTATAGACTCACCCGTAAATTAATCTTCAAAATTAAACCATTTAGAAAAGAATTTACTTCAGATGATTCTGGATAAATCAGGAGCCTTTCATGAAATCGACAATGCCTAATCGTAATACCTATCTCGCAGCAATCGTCCTCGCCTTTTCGTCGTTGGCTGGATGCGCGGTCCAACCTGCCGCGAATCGCAACTCGCTCGATATCGACAACGTCAATCAATGCCGAGATATCTGCTCGTCGGTGGATATGGAGCTTGGGGCGGTCGTGGTCGTCATGAACAACACAGGATGTGTTTGCGAAGTCGCACAGCGAACTGAAAATGCTGGGGCATCCACCGTTGCCGGAGGGGCAGTGGCGCAGACCGTGCTCCAGCAGCAGAACGCACAAAACCGACAACAGGGCATGAAGCCGGTACGTTATTGAAATCTGAGGATTTCCGCCCCAGATCTTCGGTTCGGGCTTTGCGAACGCCATCAGCCGAGTAGGATGCGAGGGAACTTTCTCATGAGAATGGGGTCTAACCTCCTAGTCCTCTACTTGGTGTTTGATGTCTATGCTGCAGGACCGAAAACTGGTTCGCCGCCTCCGGCAACGCGACGAAGAAGCGTTCTGCGAACTTGTGCGCGTTTACCAGCACAAGGTTTTCAACGTGATCTATCGGATTCTTGGCGACCGCGCCGAGGCCGAAGACGTCGCGCAGGAAGTCTTTGTCGCGATTTTTAAGTACATCGATGGGTTTCGCGGGGAGTCCAAGTTTTCGACCTGGGTGTACCGGATCGCGACCAATCATGCGCGTAATCGCCTCAAATACCTGAAGCGACGATCCTATCGGGACCATCAGAATTTTGAAGATTCGCATGATTCGGTCAAAGAAAGTTCTCCGCTATCGGCAACCATCGATCGTCCCGATGATTTGTTGCTGGGCAAGGAATTGGAGACCGTGATTCAGGCCGGGTTGGAGACATTAAGTGAGATTCACAGGACGATTCTTGTCCTGCGAGACGTTGAACATCTGTCGTACCAGGAAATCGCCGTGATCGTTGATCTCCCAGAAGGTACAGTAAAGAGCAGGCTCTTTCGCGCGCGTGTGGCGTTGAAGGAGTACATCGTGGCGCGCTACGATGAGTGAGGAGAATATGCTGGCAGAAATGGAATCAGAAGCGGAGCTGAGCGAGCAGGACATGCTCTTCAACGCATACCTTGAGGGCGACCTTGATGGTGGTGAACGCGAAGATTTTGCCCGCCGCTTGGAAACCGACGCCGAGTTCCGCAAGTCGTGGGAGCAATTCGAAAATATCATGGGCGGCATTCGCCGCCTACCGATGGAGTTTGCGCCCGATGATTTTGTGAATCGTGTGCAGGGTCGAATTCGCTCCCGTTCGAATGGGCGGTTTTTTGCCGACAACATGCTCTTCCGTGAAACGATGCCCTACGAAGTCGTCGCGGTGGTGATGATGATTGTGATGGCCACGACCTATCTGTTTTTTGGCGCGCCAAATGACGTCAAAATGCACGACGTCAAAGACCTTGAGAGGCCTCCGAGCCTGAACACTCCGGCGCAAGACGTGGCGCCTTAAGTCGGTTGAATCGCAAGTCGCAAGTCGCGATGCCAGGCTGGAGCCTGGCGGACCAGTCACAAGTCTGCGGACCGAATCACACAGCTCACCGCCAGCTGCTCACTGCTCACCGTCACAGGTGTTCGGCGAGCTCCATCCAGCGTTCAAGTGAGGTCTCGAGTTCTTTCTGAACGTCGGTTCTCTCCTTCATCAAGACACCCAGCGCATCAAAGTCGCTCGCCTGTTCAGCCATCTCTTTATCGATGACCGGCAGACGAGCCTCCAGTTGAGCGACGCGCACTTCGAGCGTTTCGTACTCGTGTTTTTCTTTGAAAGTGAGCTTGGTCTTTTCTTTAACTGGCGCGGCGGCCACCACCACCGGAGCTGTTATTTGAGGCTTCGCGACTTTTTTTTTTTCTAATGCGGCCTGTTCCGTCTTCCATTCTGCGTACGCAGAATAGTTGCCTGGGAACTCGGTGATATGGCCGTCATCGCCGATGACCAGAAGGTGATCGACGGTTCGGTCCAAGAAATACCTATCATGGCTGACCACAAGCAGAACGCCTGGGAAGGTATCCAGGTAGTCCTCGAGTTCGGCCAAGGTATCGACGTCCAAATCGTTGGTCGGCTCGTCCAACATGATGACGTTGGGTTTCGACAACAAGGTGCGCAGCAAGTAGAGGCGCCGGCGTTCACCACCCGACAGGGTCTTGATGATCGACTGTTGCCGGTCCTTGTTGAACCCAAAACGGTCCAGCATCTGCGAGGCGCTTACGGTGCCGGTGCTGGTCTCGATCGAGTTCGAGATTTCCTGAATGTACTTGTGCACACGCATCGAATCATCGAGCTCGAGGGATTGCTGGTCGTAGTAAGCAAATTTGACGGTCTGTCCGATCTCGACGGAGCCGCCATCGGGCTCGAGGCGGCCGCAGCACAGGTTCATCAGCGTTGATTTACCCGCACCGTTTGGCCCCACGATTCCCACTCGGTCGCCCTTGGGGAAAAAGTAGGTGAAATCTTTGATGACCTGCTTGTCGCCAAAGCTTTTTGAGGCGTTTTCGATCTCGATGATTTTTCGACCCAGCCTGGAGCCCTGGAAGTCGAATTCCATCTCGTCTTCTTGCACGACCTTGCCCGTTTGCAGGGCCACTGCGCGGTCGATTCGAGACTTCGATTTGGTGGTTCGCGCTTTGGGACCACGTCGGAGCCATTCGAGCTCCTTTTTGGCCATCTGCTTGCGCTTTTGTTCCGAAATCGCGTCGAGTTCTTCGCGGTGGGCACGTCGCTCAAGGAACGATGAATAGTTGCCCGGATGGCGCTCGATCGTGCCGTCGTGGATTTCAAGAATCACGTTGGCGACACGGTCCAAGAAGTACCGGTCGTGGGTAATCAACAGGATCGAGTAGGAACGCGAAGCCAGATAACCTTCGAGCCATTGAACCGTGTCGACGTCCAAATGGTTGGTTGGCTCGTCCAGGATCAGCAGGTCGCATGGGCGAATCAACGCCTGCGAAAGCGAGACGCGCTTTTGCTGTCCACCGGACATGGTTCCAACGATCTGGTTTTCGTCTTCGATGCCCATGCGCAGCAGGATGCTTCGTGCGTCGGACTCCAGAGTCCATCCGCCGAGGGCGTCCATGCGCTCTGAGATCTCCGTGACGCGATTCTGCACGTCCATGTTGGTTGGGTCATTGGTCATGGCCGTCAACGCGTGCTCGTACTCTTTGACGACCTGGAAGACCTCGCTTGGGTCGTCCAGAACGGCATCGATGGCCGAAAGGGTCTCGTCGAGCTCAACCTTTTGGCCAAGGTAGACGATATGCGCGTTGTTGTTGCGGATGATGCGGCCGTCGTCGGGCGGCTCAAGGTCCATCAACATACGGACGAGCGTCGTTTTACCGGTGCCGTTACGCCCGATGATGCCGACTTTTTCGCCCGATTCGATGCCGAACGTGACTTTATCAAGGATGGTTCTTGGACCAAACGACTTCTGAAGATTTTCTACGCTTATAATAACCATTAGATCGCAGCCCTCTCTTGCTGCTTAATCACATTGATAAGTTTTCCGACCGTAAGACCCTGCGTCAGGATTGACGTCACAACGACCGCATAGGTCGCTGTCAGGATGAGCTCACGTCCGGGAAACTCCGGGAGCGAAAGTGCGAGCGCGACCGAAATGCCACCCTTAATGCCGCCCCAGATGAGGATGCGGCGAGTGCCAGTTACGAAGGTCATGCGCCGCCGAAGGATGTTGATGGGGATCAGAACAGAAACGGCTCGTGCAGTCAGATTCAGCACGATGATGAGGCCGGCTGCCGTCAACGTGAATTGATTGAACTCGAACGCTAGAACTTCAAGGCCGACCAGCAAGAAGAGGACAGCGTTGAGGGCTTCGTCGATGAAAGACCAAATCGTGTCGAGCGCTTGTTCGGTTTCGGGTGACATCGCGTCTTCGCGGCCCTTATTGCCGACAAAGAGTCCCGCGACCACACAGGCCAACGGTGCCGAGGTATGAAGGCGAAACGCGACAAGCGAAACGCCCATCACCATCGCCACGGTAATCAAGGTTTCAAGATTTGGCTCTTCGAGGTCTTTGAGGGCTAGATAGGTGATCCAACCGGCTCCAAGTCCAAGCAAGACGCCGCCGATGACCTCCTTGCCGACAAGAATCGCCATGCCCGCGGCGTCCATCTCGGCACCGCCGTGAGCGCCGCCCACTGCAATCGACAAGAGCACGGTGAAAATCACCACGCCTACACCGTCATTGAATAACGACTCGCCGACGACTTGGATTTCAACAGGTTTGGGTGCGCCTGCGGCTTTCATGATGCCGAGCACGGCGACGGGATCTGTGGGTGAAATCAACGCACCAAAAACGAGGCACCAGATCATCGCGACGTCGTGTCCAAGCATCGCCAGGATTCCATAGGTCCCGAACCCGATGATGGCCGTGCTGATGAAAACACCCACGCTCGCTAGGCTGATGATGGGCCATTTGAACTTGTTCATCACCGTCATGTCGGTGTGCAGGGCGCCGGCAAAAAGCAGGAAACTCAGCATTCCGCGCATGAGCGCTTCCGAGAAGTTCACGTCTTCGAGTGTCAGCCGTCGTAGTTCATGGCCAAGATTCCATTCGGTGAACATGGCGTCGGCTCCAAGAACCGCCAGCGACGCCATCAAACCAGCGATCATCATGGCGATCGCAAATGGCAGCTGGAAAAGGCGATAGTTTAGGTATCCAAAAACCGAGCCCAAAACGAGCAATATGGCGACTGTCTCAAACATTGAAGCCCAGGGTTCTTTCGAAAATCCAGTAAATTGAAATTGCTAACGCGATCATGCTCAGTCCGATCACAGCTTTTCGTTCGTATGCTTTTCCAACCCATAACCGCCGAAGCGGAAAGAGCAATAATACGATGCCAAGCTGTCCTAATTCGACCCCAATGTTGAACCCCGCCAGCGCTGGCATGAGTGCCTGCGTAGGAAGACCCACATTGTCGCGAAGCACGTACGAGAAGCCAAACCCATGCACAAGCCCAAAAAGAAACGTGATCACGACCAGTTCGCGGGGTGGCTCCTTCCGAACCATCGTTTCGATGGCCATGAATGCGATCGTGAGGGCGATCACCGGTTCGATGATCGCGGGCGCCAGGCTGATAATATTCAGCGCCGAGAGCCCTAACGTGATCGAGTGTGCCACCGTAAATGACGACACGACCCAGAGCATGCGTTTGAAACCTACCGCGATCAGAACCAACAAGACGACAAAAAGGACGTGGTCGGGCCCAAGGAGAATATGTTCGAGCCCCTCGACCAGATAGCGCACAAAGACGTCAAGCCCATCGACTTCGGGTTCAGCGACCTTCAAATTGAAGGTGGGAAATTCCGAATTGAATGCCGTCGTTTGAACTTCATCGCCAAGCTGTATGCGGGCGAAGTGCCGGTATGAGCCGGTCGACTCCAGCAAAACGGTGTTGGTAAAGGTGATCACACCAAGCGGCAGGGGACATTCGAAGGCCTTCAAATACCAGAAGGCATCCAGGGCTTGGTCCAGCGGCGCAGCTTTGATTTCGACGACCTTGCATGGCTTCTTGTCGTTTTCGACTAGGATATGAGCGTCAACATAGGTGCCAAGTGCGGCGTACCTTGGGGCGAGCTCAGCTGGAGCGGTCACGCCATCAAAATTCTGGTCAAAGCTCAGGAATTCCGCAGCGTCGCGCCCCGGAAATGCCAGCATGGTCTCGACCTTGCCGGTGTCCGGATCGACATTCGCCACAAAGGTGCTGGCTCCAGTTTGATGGGCCAAACCGGGGCTGCACCAAAAAGAGAGCATCACCAAGACGCCGACGATATGAATGCATGACGTACGTTTCATGAGGGCACTTTTGGTTGTATTGAGCCCTCTGGTCAACGGTCCTGCGTATGATTTGCACCAAATGCTCAGCCAGAGACGTCATTTAGACATGCGGTGGCCTCTGACTCGCACGTCGTGTCGGCGCAATCAATACCTCCGGCGTCCGTGCAATCCGTATAGCATTGCAAAAATGCGCTGAAGGTCTGAACGGCACTCTCCGTTGAGAACGAGATGCAGGCGTCGGTGCAAGCTGCGTCTGGACAATCGCCCAGGCATTGGGCGAGTTCCGAACAATTATAATGCCTGAGGGTGGGTAAGTCAGGGGCCTGAGGTGTTTGTGATTGAGCTGTGCCGTTGCACGCGTTTTCTTCGGTAGGACAGCGCGCAGAAATACAGCCCTCGACGCCGTCAGAGCAATTTTCCACGGCGCAATCGAAGTAGTCGTCGAAGAGAGCCAGAGCAACAGGATCGCTGGCCTGAACGCACTCGTCCAAACACACGGTGTCTTCACAGGCGAGCTGGCAATCGCCGACTTCCGGACATGTGTTGAACTGATAGGCTCCGCCAGAAGCCTTGTTTTCTTTTGATTTGCTGGACGAATCGTCACCACAAGAAATCAGGATTGCCGTGACAAATAATAGGAATACGCCTGCACTTTTCATTTTCCCCCCGGGGATGTTGTTGGAACAGTTTCCGTTTTTAGACATACCGTAGCGAAGTGATGTCCATCAAGAACTTTTTCATCGCGATTAGGATTCCGTTTGAACCTCGGTCCGGAATATGCCGACCAAAATTTATGCTATATCGGTGTTGAAACACTGCCCCCGGAGGGCAAGATGGCCGCCAAAAAACCAAAAGAAGACAAAGCAAAGAAACCCAAGAAGTCCGCGAAATCAGGCCCAAAGGCGATTTCATCGGAGTTTGGCTTTCGAGCGTATCTGGACAAAAGCAAGGATTTGGGCACGAGCCTGCTTCTGGTGATTCCGCTTTTTGTGGTCTACCAGATCGGCGTGCTGGCGACCGGCGGAGTGCGCAATGGCGTGGATTTTCTGTCGGACGCGATGTGGCTGATCAGCGATGGTCAGACGCTGAACTACCTTGGGATTAACGTCGTTATTTTGTTGGCGTTCATCGGCCTGACCCTCTATTTGCGCCGTAAAGGGCATTTTTCGCCCGGCGTTTTCCCCTATGTTTTGGCGGAGTCGGCGATCTACGCGATGTTTCTGGGAACTGCGATCCTGCAAACGATGTCTTGGCTTGGCATGGGCAAGTTGCTCGCCGCGGGCAGTGGCGCAGAATATGGTTTAATTGCGTCGATCGTGTTGAGTCTTGGTGCCGGTGTGTACGAGGAAACCGTGTTTCGGCTGATTGGGATGGGCGGATTATTTACGCTCGGAACCAAGGCATTCAACATGCCGGCTTGGATGAGCGCGGTGTTTGCGGTGATTCTGTCGAGTCTGGTTTTCAGCGGAATTCACTATATCGGATCGTTGGGCGATGCGTTCACGTTAGGCAGCTTCATGTTCCGGTTCTTTGCGGGCGTGATTTTGGCTGTTATCTTCTACTTGCGAGGGTTTGCTGTGGCAGTGTACACCCACGCGATCTACGACATCATCGTCATGGTGTTTCGTTAAGCTTCTAACGTGTGCAGCCATGATCCCCAATATCAGTGAAATCATCATTATTCTGATTATCCTAGTCCTCGTTTTTGGGATTGGGAAACTTGGTAATCTTGGCTCTACCGCCAAGCAGGTCAAAGCCAACTTCAAGAAGGGGCTGGCCACAGGGGATCAGGAAGAACCCATAGACATCACGCCGCGCGCGGATGCCGAAAAAGTTAAGAACCACGCGGCCAGTCCAAAACCTGGAACGCAAAATCCTGGCGTCGAAGACGCCGAAATAGAGGAACCGTCATGATGTCCACATTGGCCGATATCGGAATCATTGCCGCAGGCGGCTTGGAATGGACGCCGGTCACGTATTACGTGATCGCGGCCATCGTGCAGTTTATCCTGATTATCGTCGGATTTCGCTTGATGGGTGTCGACCCGGAGCAAAACGGAGTCATCGGGGCATTGGTCGCCGCGATCGGTATCAATGTGGTTCAGTATTTCGTGCGCGACACGGGCGTGATCGGTGTGATGATCGTAGGCGCAACGGCCTTTGGCCTTCTGGCCGCTGTGACGAGCGGTGAGGTCATGAAGGCTGCGTTCATGACGATGCTGGTCATCGCTTCATATGGGGCGTTAGGGACGTTGATCTTCCCGCGTACTCCACTTGAGATTGAAGATGTGAATGGGTTTACGCGCGTCGTGCTGACGGGCGGTCTCGAGGCTGAGCCAATCACAGAACGGCAGACCGACGAGCTTTCCAAGCCGGCTGGCGAAGCCGAAGAATAGAACCTCTACTCAAATCAGCTCACGAGTGGTCCGAAAACCATTTTTCGACCGCACGTTGTTCACGCTGGCGAAGTTTCGAGGGTTGCTCTGGATGGTAGGCGGTTTCTAGGCCAGGAACGCGCTGGAGCTCTTCCCACGCCATTTGTCGAACGCTGTCGCTCTGCGCATCCATGGCTGCCACCAACCATGCCTGACGTCTTTCGTATTGAGCCGTCGACCACCAATGTTTCCACTCGTAGGGTGACGACCAATTTTGCAGTGTCAGGAGTTGCAGCGCCTGGTGAACATTGCGGTTGGTGTGTTCTCGATGTCGTCCCAACTGCTCGATGAGTAGGGGAATCGCCTCGACATTTCGTAGTCGAGTCAGGACTTCAGTGCACACGTCGACCTGAAGTTCGTCTTGTGCCAGCTTCAATCGTTCATGAAGTGGCTTAAGAATCGCCGACCCAAAATTCGGGGCGTTCTGGTAGCTCAGGGCGATGGAGCGCGTGATTTGTCGAATCTGTTGGTCACGATCAAAGAGCCGCGGCAAGAGATGGGGCAAGAGTCCTTCGGCCGATATCTGCGTCAGCAGGAAAACCGCGTAAAATCTTGATTCAGGGCTTGAGTGGTCGATGAACGACTGAATGACGGGCAAAGAGGCAGCACCAAGTCGTACCAGCGCACGAAGCACCGGTCCGTGGTCGCCAACCGATGGAAGTGTCTCGGCTGTGAACTGATACCGATCGACAAAAAGTCGGCCTGGGAACATGGCCGCCAAGCCTTCTAAAACGGCTTCTCCAGCCATCGCGACGCTTTCGGCGGCCTGAAACGCAACCCGCTGGTCACGAGAGTCAAGAAGCATGAACGACTCCTGGACTTCAATGTCCAGAGGTCCGCTCTCGAGAATCCGCTCAAGCGCTTCAGGGGGGATCGTTCGTGGGTCGTCTTCGTGCACAGGCGTAGGAATTCGGTGTCGTTCTGTGACATCCGCGATCTTGACCGCACTTGAGGGGTGGTCGTCCGCAAAGTCATCCAGCCAGTCATCTGCTGTTTCAGGGGCCTCCGGAAGAGGCCACTCATCAACCATGCCCATGCGCGTACTGTTTGACGGTTCTCTGCCCAATTCGAGCGTCTGTCCCGCGCCGCGAGGGGGCATCGGGCCGCCTCTGCTGGTTCCGTCGGGAGTCATGGCGGGCGTTGGGGACGATGCGGGAGGCGCCTCGTTTTTGATGGTCTTATGTTGCCCTGAGCGTCTGCCCGCCTTTCTGGCACCTCGCAGAATCAACGCGCCCGGGATCACCCGTTGTTCTTCCTCGGGAGGAGACGGCTCGTCTGGTTCGGGTTCGAAAGTGATCGATTCAATACCACCACGCATCGTGTCAGCGCCGACACGTCCGGCTATCGCCTCTTGCATCTTGGTTTGAGCTTCGATGCCTCCCATCAACGTACGATTTGAAGACTCGTCGCCAACCTCTTGAGGTGTCATCAACACCACGTCGTCTTCTGGGATCATTCCGACGACGTCTTGGGCGTTCGAGACCTCACTGACCGGCTTCGCCGCAACCAATGGTTCTTCGATCGGCTCGGCTTCGAGAGGGGCGGGGGGGTGTGCAGTCTCGGGCTCGGCGGGTGTCCGCGCGTCTGACGACTCGTCCATGGGCATCAACGGCAGTCCAAAGACCGTCGAAGACGCGTTTATGGGTGGAGCAGGCACCGCCGGGATCGCCAGCGGAAGTCCGAAAGCGGTTGCGTTGGACTGAGCGTTCGCCCCGGAATGCGGGGGCTCATAGCTCGGTGTTTCTTCTTCCGCTTCTTCTGCCGCCGCTTGTTCTTCTGCCGCCGCTTGCTCTTGTTCTTCTGCCGCCGATTGTTCTTCTGCCGCCGCTTGTCCTTCTGCCGCCGCTTGCTCTTTCGCCGCCGCTTGCTCTTTCGCCGCCGCCTGCTCTTCTGCCGCCGCTTGCTCTTCTGCCGCCGCTTGCTCTTCCGGTTCTTCTTCCGGTTCTTCTTCCGGTTCTTCTTCCGGTTCTTCTTCCTCCAGAACTTCTTCCGCAGCTTCTACCGGTGTTTCTTCCGCCGGAACTTCGTCTTCTGGAACTTCTTCAGCTTGTTCGTCCGCCGGCGGTTCTTCTTCTGCCGGT
>CAYMYJ010000041.1:39711-56897 GCA_964394615.1 uncultured Bradymonadales bacterium
ACATCGTCGTCGAACAACCCAGACGCTGACATGCTGAAACCCTTCAACGTGTTCAATGCCGCGAGGGCTTCTGGCGTAGGATCTTCGCTTTTTTCAACGTCGAGCGGTTCGTCGTCCGGTCCAGCGGCGGCAACTACTTCATCGGCCGCTTCGTTGGAGGCCGCTTCGTCTGCGTCCTCTCCGGCGGAGGCCGCTTCATTGGAGGCCGCGTCGTTGGAGGCGGCGTCGTTGGAGGCCGCTTCGTTGGAGGCCGCTTCGTTGGAGGCCGCTTCGTTGGAGGCCGCTTCGTCGCCTGGGGCGATCACCTGCGAGACTTCGCTCGCACCCGGAATGAATACGCCGTGCAAGGTTGCGGGGTCATCGTTGTCCTGAAATTCAGGATCGGGCAAGTCGGCGGAGTCTTCGTCGGTCGCAAGAGACGCCACGACGGGTCGGTGTTTGCTGTGAGTTTGTACTTGGTCGTCGCGCTCGAAACTATCAACGCCGCTGGAGAACTCCGATTGCGCCTCGCCAAAAGGGAATCCGCCCAGGTCCGAGCGGCGCCCTTCCATTGTCTGGTCAGCGTCATGTCCCGTTTCAACCGAGTGCTCTGAGTGAGCTTCGGCAAACGGAAACGCGGAACTTTCATCAACGCCCTTTTGGGCCTCCCGATTTTTCACCGATGTCGGGATCTCTGGAATTCGGTCCGCGACGGCCGGCAGAGAACCCGTTTTGGCCAATTTGATCAAGTGTTCAAGTTGGGTTCCGATCACAGATCCGATCGCGTTCAACGCGCCCGTATCAGCCGAAGGCAGCGGGTCGCCCACCAAAGCGATGGCAACTCGTCCACCGATCGCAATGGGGACACATGCTAAGACTGGGGGAGGTACAACTTCGATGCTGGCGAACCAATTCTTGAGACCCAGGCTTTCGGCCGTCCCCTGAAGAAACTCATTGATGTGCAGGTTTGCCGTGGAGTCGATGGGGGCCCGAATCTTCCGCAATTTCTCGATGTCGGGCATATCCGGCCATTCGGCGACGCAATGGCCCTGGATGCTATCGGTTCCCACGATGAGCACGCAACGTTGCCTCATCTGGGCAGAGGCGAAATTCAGCAAAGTCAGCAGAATGGCGTCGCGATTGTACGTGTTTTGTACAAACTCGGTCACTTCGGCTGCCGTCCAATTTCGGCCGTAATCTTTATCGAGTATGTCGATCGACACCACGTTCCAAGACGAGGGGAAAACGTTGACTGATTAGTCGCAGCAACCTGCTAACTGACAAGGGACCTTCTTTCCTGAAACATAACAGCAGTTCCGAGAAGGGGTCAAAATAAACAGCTTCAGGGAAGGTCGAACTTTTGTCCTTCTCTCGCAAAACTGAGGCTGGGATGAACGTGGAATTCGATGTGGTCCGAATAATGAACGATTCGCATGCGCTCACGAATGCCCTGCTCGAGTTCTTCCAAGCGCGCGATGGGCGTGTGGGCGGGGCCCAGGTTCGCTTCGTGAAAAAAGAGATCAGACTGGCTTAACCAGTGGATCAACTCCGGGTCGAACGCCGTATCGCAGGAGTGAGCAAAGACCTGTGTTTGATACGTCAAACGCAGTGCCGCTGTCGGAATATGATGGACGGTGGCTCTCGTCTCGATCGTTAGACCTTCAAAGAGTTCCGTGGGTTCTCCCCACGGGATCACCACCACGTCGGCATAATCGCCCAAAACCATGGGCTTGAATTCGTTGCCGTCATACATGGTGCCCAGAGACGCTTTCAGTCGTCCCTCCCATAAAACCTCGGCAACCTCGGGGGTCGTGAAAATGCGAAGTCGTTTTTGGGTGACGAATTTTCGCCAGGCGAGCGTCATCTCGAGCCCGTTGACGTGGTCGCCGTGAAGATGGGTGAGGAAGAGACCGTCAAGATCGTCGACTCGCAGGCCAAAACCCGAGCTTTTTAACGCTTTGAAGTACGAGTCTGGACAGTCAACCGCCAGCAGTCCTGTGGGCGTACGCACAAGAAAATTTGTGCCCCAATGCTTCTGCGAAAAAGCGTCCCCGACACCGATGACCATGATTTCCATCGACTCCCCTCAGCTTCCTAAAATCGAAATGCCAGGCAGGTGCCTGGCGCGCGACATCACCTCGATCAGGACTCGCCTTCGATTCTGGCGAGTCGTTCTTCGAGCTTCCTAGAGGCTTTTCGCAATTCTTCGAGTTCCTTTTCCAAGCCAGAGAGCTTGGCATCCTCGGGTGAACGTAACGCAACGATCGACCGTTCGATGGCCAAAGATTCTTGGTGAGACAGGGTCGCAGCAAAGGCTTCCATGGCTGGAATTGCGGATGCGACCTTGAGGGTCGCCAGCGCATCGGTTGCAGCCTGTTGAACCGCGGTATGCGGGTCTCTCAATGCGGCGATCAAGTACTCGGCGACACGTTCTCGGTCACGTCGTTCCAGAAATTTGCCGAGTCGTCCCAACGCTCGAAGAGCCGTGCCGCGGTTTTTGTGGGTGCTTTGCCCCCACTGCGCAAGGTCCATAAGGATATTGGCCGCATCAGGGCTACGCGTTTCGGCGAGCCCTTCGATCGCGCCCCCGGCTTCAATCCCCGACCATCCCGTGCCACGTGCGGCTTGTTCAAGTCGGTCGAGCGGCGCCTTTTCGCGATCCATCCCGACGCCCCACCACGCGTTGCGTGACGCCCAGTACGGAAGGTCCCCGCGATTAAGTCGTTCGTTGACCGCGTCTCTTAGAGGGACATCCTGAATGCCTCTTGCCCGCACCATCACATGGTCGATGACCATTGGGTCGTTTTCTTGTTCGACGACATGCGCCAGCGCTTTGATCGCCTCGGCGGTTTTTGCACTCGCGAGCGCGCTGACAAATTGTTGTCTGGCTCCCCAAAACGTCTCACGCTTCCATGCGTCCAGAATCAAACGGATATTTTTGCCGCTTGGTTTCTTGGCGAGCTCGTGCGCGGCGTGAATTCGGCCCAGAAGTGTTCCTGCTTCGAGCTCTCGCACGAGCTTGGGCTGACCTGGATTGAAATCCAATTTGTGGAGGGTATGACCTTGAGGATCCACGGTTAGGAAATCGGGTTCTTCGTCCATCGCCAAGACGACCCGCTGTTGGGCCCGATCCAGACGGATTTTTGAGGAGCCGCGCTTCTCACCGTGCCCCCAACCGAACTCAAGGTTCATGTCGAACACGAGCCCTTTGCCCTCGTCGCTGACTTGCTTCTGTTGGATGTCCAAAACGACGTGTTTTTTGTCGGCTTCCCATGAATACGTCACCGCAAGCGTTGGGTATTCGGGGCTGTACATCCACTGGTCGAAGAACCTCCCAAGGGGTTGGCCGGAGGCTTCTTCGAGGCATCGTCGGAAGTCGTCGGTTTCAACGACTTTGCCCACAAAACGCTTCAGGTAAGCCCGAACGCCTGCAAAAAAACTCTCGTCCCCGAGTTCATGCCGAAGGGTATGCAATCGGCACGCCCCGCCTGGATAAAGATGCCGGTCGTACATGTCCCAGGAGCTCTCGAATTTTCGGGTCACCAGAGGCCGTTTGTAGCGGTTATCGGCCTCGTCGAAATATGCGTGCCCGTTGCGATAGAAGTCGTACGCCAATTCGTCGGCGCCTTTCGAGTGCTCCAGCCAGAGCGATTCGGTGTAGGTCGCCCAGGACTCTTTGAGCCAAGCGTGGGCGTAGTCGCGGCAGACGACCGCATCACCAAAATAGCTATGCGCCATCTCGTGAACGTTGACCTGATCAACCAACCACGTCCATTCAAGGGCGAGGGTCTCGTCGAGGACAAAGATCTCGTCCCAGCTGACCAGCGAAATATTCTCCATGGCGCCGCCGATCTCAGGCAGCGCGAATTGGAAATATTTGGGGAAGGGATACGCCATGTCGTACTTTTTGGTCATCCAGGCGAGCATCTCGCGAGTTCGACCAAAAGAGCGCTTCAGGTTTTCGGCTGAATGGTAATGGGCCCCAAAATACGCCACGGGAAGGCCTTCGAACTCTCCGTCATCTGAGCGCGTGAATCGACCGAGGGCAAAACACGTGATGTAGCTTGGGCAAGGGAAGTCGAGCGCCCAATGAGCGGTCTTGGTCCCATCGTCATGGGCCTGTTCACCCACAAGTCGACCATTCGCCAAAATCGTCAAATCCGCATTGGCGCGCAGGTGGAAATCCAATTTCACGCGCACATTGGGCAAGTCGATGCAAGGGTACCAGTGGCGTGCGCGCTCGGTTTCATGGTCGGTCGCAGCCCAATACCCCGCGTCAGGGTAAGCTTCGCTGGGTTTGGAAAAATAAAGTCCCGAAGTTGGTTCTACGATGCGGTAGGCGATCGAAACTTTACGCGACTCATCCAGTTTGAAGGGTTTTTCCCAACGAATCTTGAGTTCTTTGCCGTCGTATTGGTGCGACATCTGCGCGCCGGTCGCGTCATGAACACGGACTTCGTCGAAATCCACGGCATTCAGCGTGATCTCTTGTGCCCCTGGTCGTCGAGCCACAACGGTCGTTGTGACGACACCAAAGACAGATTCAGCCTCGATATCGACTTGAAGCTCGATCGTATTATGAACCGGCTCAAGCGAAAGGTCTGGTGGGTATTGGTTTTCGGTATGAGGACTTGCGAATTCGTTTCCGCCTTTGCAGCGGCAACCGACATGATGATGTTCAACGACAGGCATGATGATATCTCGGGAAAATCTATGCCTGTTTGTAGCCCTGTCCGGCGCGGATTAAAAGCCGCATCGCTACTCAATTCGGGTCGAGGTCGACCTCAATGTCGAAGACCACTTTTCGTTCGCGGTTCAACGTCGGGATATGTCCGTCGAGATCATTCCAAGGCAGGAGTACAGACTCTTGGAAGTTGTTCGAGTTAGCGACGTAAATCGAGGTCGCATCGGATCCCGTGGCCATCGAGTCGTACTTTTGATCCGTGGCATGGGCATCGATTTCATTATGAATGGTGATCGAGTCCTCGCCAAAATCAAATGACCGTCGGAAGACCACGTCTGTGCGAGGTTTTCCAGTGATCAGGACCTTCTGCAGGATGCCGCGAACCACGTTGGGCCCCAGCCGTCCGATGCTGATATTCATGCCGCGAAATGCAATCTGTTTAACGGGGCTAGGCAGGGGATATCGGCGTTTTGACATCGAGCCAAACGCGGCAAAACGCCCGGCTTCGACGTCGACCTCGGTGATGAACGTATCGTCGACCAGATGAGAAACTAAGGTGTCGCCGTCTTCGGCGTGCAAGAGCAGCCCTGAATCGCTGTAGAGCGGGCCCATCTCATCAAATACTTTGATGACACCGCCTTTGGCCAACGACAAAACTGCGTAATATTTCGGCGTCTTTTTGACGAAGATTTTGGCGTCCGAGAACCATTTTTCAAAAGGTTCACGGTTGTCTTCAAGCAGGCCAAATCGCTCTTCGTTGTAGTCCAACCAGGCGTGCATCCAATCGTAGACGTAATGGGCGCACATGCGGTTATCGTCGTTGAAATAACGTCGGCGCTCTGGAAGCGAACGATGAAGGTAGGTGTCTGCGATTCGGCCGGCATCGGGGTAGAATCGCGACATCACCTCAAACCCATGTGGGTAAAAATGATAGGTATTTCGGCTGCCGTATTCGCCGGCATACGACCCGTCTGGGTGCATAAAATACGTGGCGAAATCGACGGCCGACTTGAGTGATTCGACGATTCGCGGATCTTGGGATTTTTGCCAAAGCTTCGACAAAAACGCGATCGAACACGAATGGTAGCCAGGGTCGGCGCCTTCGTATTCCTGATACCAACCTTCGTCGTGCTGCCATGACAGAGTCAGTTCCAAGAATTCATCCGACGCCGTTTTGTACTTCGGATTTCCCGTGATCAAGTAGACATTATACATCGCAAGCGCTGCAAATGCCTGGTGATTTGCGAGCTGTCCCGTCTCGTTATGTGTGGCCAGCCAGTCTGCGCGCAGCGCAAAAAAGGCCTCCATTTCTGGGTCTTGAAGTTCAAGTTCCAGATACGATTCGGTCATCGCATACGTCGAAAACACCAGGGCGCCCAACGCCTTTTCGAATGGGAAATAATCGTCGCACGTGCCGTCGGAATGCGAGGCTTTGATCGAAAATCGGATCGACGCGATCACGAGCTCTTTGAGGCGCTCGACCTGATAATACGGGTTATTCGGGAATGGGTGTTTGTACGCCATCGCCAAAGGCAGACAGAATTCTTGATTCATTCCGCATGGGAAATCGACCGTTCGGTAATGCCAAAATTCCCGGTCAAAACACCCGTAGGTTTCCGAGTACTTATTCTTGTCGATCATCAAGATGATGCGCGGCAGCATGCGAAGGGCTTCGTGCGCGTACCAGTCCCGATTTCCGGGCTTGGGTTCGGGAAAACGCACCGGTGACTTGCGCGAGCTTTTGAAGCGAAGAGAATCCATAGGTGCAACCGTAGTAGAGATCAGACGTCAAAAATGGCGATATGATAGAAGCCCACCGGCGACGTTCCGTCGATGCGTTGAAGCAATGAAATAGCGGGGCTTGGAGTCTTGTTGGGGACCACGCTTCCTTGCGCATCGTACGAGCGCAGATTCAAGCCGGTCTTTTTGCCCAACCAACGCATGTAAAACGAGTTGAATTTGAGGGAACCCCATTCCTCGCGCTTGAGGATGCCAAAGGCCATCATCAGCGGGTTTTGGACGTTGGGTTCGATCAAGAGCACGTGTTTACGCGCGACGCGTTTCATCTCGCGGACGGCGATCAGCGGGTCCTCGAGGTGATGCAGCAGGTTGCCGCAGAAAACGATGTCAAAACTATCGTCTTCGAAGGGCAGATGCTCGGCGTCGCCGACAATCTTTTGTTCCCAAGGCAGCGGATTCATCTCGAGCATATTCTTCGAGAAATCAAGGCTGGTCAGGTCAAACGCTGCATTGAACGTGTGGCTGAAATACCCATTGCCTGCGCCGATTTCGAGCATCGTATGCCGTTCTTTGCTCGGCAAATGCTCCAAAATATAATCGAGTTTTGGTTTCGCAAATGCGACCACGGCCGGGTGTTCCGGGCTGCGGCGTTTTTTGGCGGATTCCCAGAACGTCTTTTGCTGATCGTAGTCGACAAAGGGCATATGAAACTCAGTACGGTTTTTGGGCGACCACGGCCTGATTGACGAACGAGAAGTTCAGAATTCCGAGGCGACGAATCATATCGTCGATTTCCAACGAAAGAACAGGGTCGAGCGTAATATCCAAATAAGGAAGCACGCCTGTGAAGACCCACATGAAGGGGTGGAATTCCGAACGTTGGAATCCAGCCTTCTGGCAGTATTCAACAAGCAGGTCGCCTGTGACTTCGACTTCGTGGAATTCGTCTTGAACCAGACCGAATTTGCCGGCGAGGTCGTCCCAGAATGGGTTCGGGCACGTGGCGACAAAAACGCCGCCTGGCTTGAGGACACGAAACGCCTCATCGACGGCATCCTGTGGGCGGTCGAGGTGTTCGAGCACGGCCAAACACGACACAAGGTCGTAGTGCTCGTCGGGGACGGATTTGGGCAAATCCATCACGTCGCCCTGAATCATCTTCACGTTCGATGGAAGGACCGGAGCCGAATCAAGAAGGCTTTCGGCGTACTCCACACCAAGGTATTCGCCAGATCCGCCGAGCAAATCCCGGATATGCAGAAGTGTCAGGCCGTCGGCCGCGCCCATCTCGAGGACTTTGATTTCGTGCATGTCTGGGTGATAGGCCCGAAAGCCATTCACGGCGACTTGCCCGCGCACTTTATAACGAAACGACAGGTGCGACTTGGTTTGGCGCCCTGTGTTGTAGGAATCATCCATGACTCCTCGATAACTCGATTCATTCGCTGCCATAAGTACCTCCGGAAAGGCCTAACTATTTGAGTTTCGAAGGGGCCGCAAGGCTTTTCTGTTCCAGCCGATAGGGCGGGAAGATGCGGCTCACAAAGAACGTATGGGTCAGGGTGGGCGGTTGTGCAACGTAGTTCATGATGATGTCGTCGTTTGCGTCGCCCTCAAAATCCACAATGAAATATCCGACAAAGCGGATCGTGCGGTGCTCTCGGTCCATTTTGATGCGCTGAACACTGCTCAGTCGTCGCTCCGCAAAAACCAGATAACGTGCGCCCGTTGTGCTCAGTCCGCCCACTCGTCTCACGTTGCGATGCAGATAATAACGCCCTTGGATCGAGAAGTTCACGCTGGAATGTGTGGCGATGATGTCGGTGCGCCCTGAATGATCATGGAGCCACTTGGTGGCCAGATATTCATTGAAGCGCGACTCGTAGGGAGGATTTCGTTTTGGCGAACGCTCGGCGTTGATGCTGAACGTCCGCAGATGCAGGGTCTCGGCATTCGAATACACTCCGCCCAGAAAGACCATCACCCCCAGAGCGACTGCGAGCGATTGTCCACGAGGATCGAGCCAGTCAAACCCACGGGTGATGGCGAGCAGGCCGAGCGTGCCCGACATGATGAGCGCGGGCATGAAGAGCAGCGAATAGAATACGTGAACGTAGGCCGCGTTCTTAAAGACCATGAAGTAGATCAGAGGCCCGACGATGAAGGTCACGTTGACGGGATGAAGCCGAAAAGTCTGCTCCGGACCTGGTTTTTTTAACTGCCAAATCAGTCCGACCAGCGCCAGAATGAGCAGAGGCCACCCAAAAAAGTCGATGAATCGGCCCGAGGTGATGTCCCAAACCTGGCTTAAAGTCGTGCCCGTGGCTCGGCGTTTACCAAGCGTGATCAGCCCGCCGCCGGCGACGGTGTTAAGCCAGAGGAATAGCGCTGCTGCGGTGCTCGAGGTCGCCAATCCCAGCGCCAAGAACGCTTTCCAACGGCGGTCGAGCAACAAAGACAGGCCCATGGCCGCCGCGATGAAACACCCGCTCCAATCGACGCAGACCGCCGCCACCATGAACAAGACCGCGATCGTGTCGCCGCGTTTGGTTTTTTGCGCGAAAAAGAGCAGGGCCAACAGGCTGAAAAAGAGGATCGGGACTTCGTAGTTGATCAGCCGCCCGTATTCCATCTGCATCGGGGTGAAGGCGAATATCCATGCGGCCGTCAGGCCTGCCAACGGGGAAACGGTTTTGCCAAGCGCATACCAGATCCAATAGCAGGCGATCGCCAACACCACTGGGATCAGCTGCGCAGCCCATTCGGATTGGCCGAAGACCTCGAAGCTGAGGCCAGTCAGGATGTTGACCGTGGGGGGGTGATTCCAGTGAATCGGCCCGGTAGGCGAATCAATAGGATTCATCGCTTTGTAGGGCAGCAACTTCGAGGCGGCCCAACCGATATCCAGGTAGTTACGAGCGATGATGCCGCGCATGGCACCCGACCAGCCCACATGCCCCAGCAAGAAGGGGCGTGCGATCTCGTGGACGCTGAGCAAGGTATGGAGTCCGAAACCAAGCCAGAGCAGGAATCGGTGGATTCGACTCACTTTGAACTCTTCATCGATACCCGCATCAGGAACGGAAGTCCGATAAGCGTGAAGAGCCACAGGCTGACCGCGCTATAACCGATGGTGGCGGCAAAAACGGCGGCCTCGTTCACCGGCCCAAACGTATGAAGGAGCGCTACAAATGCGGCGTCGCGTGTGCCCATTCCGCCCACCGTCAGTGGCAAAAGGCCCACAAAAAGGGCGAGCGGCCAGGTCGCAAGCGTGGCCAAAACACTTGTGTCTGAGCCAAATCCCTTCAGAAGTGCCACGACGATGAACACGTTCATCAACCAAGTCACGATGCTGAAGAAATTAACCCACACAAAAACCAATGGTTTTTCGCGCAGCGTTTCGAAGACTCTGACAAGTCTTCCCAGTTTCTCGGCCTTATTCCGAAGAACCGGCAGAGTCCGATAGCGTCCACTCAAGATGAAAAACACGACCACGATCCACTCGGCCGCCAGAATCCCCAGCGCGACGACTGTGCCCTGCCAAAAGCCGATGTAGACGCTGCCGAGGGTCGCGAGGATGCACAGGGACTGCACGTCGATCATTCGCTCCACCAACACCGCTCCGGATCCTTCAAGAGGCGGGCAGATGTCGCGTAAGATGAAGGCTCGTGCCAGATCTCCGGCGCGGCTGGGCGTGATCAGTGCTAGAGGCCAGGTTGCCAGGATGGCTTCTGTAGCGCGCCACAGATGTATCTCGTGTCCAAGGGCGTCGTACACGACCTTAAGCCGGTAGGACGCAGCCCAGACGGCGATGAACATCAAGCCAACCGCCACCCCGACCCAGCGCCAATCGGCTTGCCGAAGCGTTTTCTCGAAGTCTTGAACACCCGCAATCTGTGAGACCAACACCCAAACCACAAGACCGGTCACACCGAGCATAGGGAGGATGCGCCAATCAAAGCGAAAGAATTGAGGAGTTTTGTTTTCCAACGTGGCCCCAAGGGGAGGGAGGCAGCACGGTTACCGAAAAATGCATGGCGTGCAAAATCAAAAAGGCGGCATCTTTTGGATGCCGCCTTAATGCGGAAGGGGGGACTCGAACCCCCACGAGTTTTACCTCACTAGATCCTTAGTCTAGCGCGTCTACCAATTCCGCCACTTCCGCGTGGTGTTCCCTGTTGGAACGGACGAAGGAAATATTTTACCCCGGCCTTCGTGTCAAGACGTTTTTACGAGTTATTACGCACTAATCTTGGGGATCTGGTTCTCAAAATAGATGCTCTGACTTGGGAAGGCGAAAGAAGAGCCTGCATCTTCAACGACTTTCATGATTTTGAGGTAGATATCCTGCCGTGCATCGAGCCACTCGCCCCAAACGGTCGTATTGGTGAATGCGTAAATCATGATGTCGAGCGATGAGCCGCCAAAACCGACAAAATTCACGAGCCAAAACTCCTGATCGATGGCTTCGTGCGTACGCAAGACGTCTTTGATGCCGTCGACGATTTCGATCATCTGTGCCGCAGAGGTGCTGTAGACAACCCCGATCTGCGCATTGATGCGTCGTTTGGGCATCTCGCTGAAGTTTTCGACGGCTGTGTTCGCGACGTCTTTATTGGGGACTGTGATGACCGTTTTGGCGAAAGTTCGAATCTTGGTCGAGCGCAAGCCGACTTCTTCTACGACCCCTTCGCCGTGGTCGCTTTTAACCCAGTCTCCCAGCTTAAATGGGCGATCCGTGAAGATCATGATCGAGCCAAACCAGTTGGCCAAGGTGTCTTGTGCGGCCAAAGCCAGCGCAAGGCCACCGATGCCAAGGCCAGCAATCAGGCTCGTGACGTCGTAGCCCCATTGTTGGACGATGGTGATGATCCCGACACAGATGATCGTAATGCGAAGCAGCCGCTTCACAAGCGGGATCATGTGATCGTCCATGTCGGATTCGGTCTTTCGCGCGAATCGTTCCAGACCGTCGACGAGCACGTCCACAGCGCGGAAAATCATCCACGCTGCAAAAACAGTCCCGACTGTTTTAAGCAGAAGAACCGCCAAAACGTGGAGTTTTTCGGGCAGGTCCAGAGCCAGCAGTCCCAGATACATGGAGACCACGAGGATGATCCATCCCAAGGGCTGCTCAACCTTCTCGATGAGAAGGTTATCGAGATCCGACGTCGTTTTTTCGAGGACCTTGTCCAAAGGGCGCATGAATCGGGCGAGCAGGACGTTTTTGACGGTCAGCCCTACAAGCATCGCGAGCAGAAAAAGGGCGATCCGCCACACTGGAACTTCAAAAACGTTCCAGCCCAAGAATTCCTGAAAAAGTTCGTTGTCGATCATCATCAAAAGCCGAGTTCAGGGAGTGAGTCGTGGAGGAGGTCCGAAATCCGGAGCCGGAGCGGCCTCGGAAAGTTTTGAGAGGGCCACTTCGATGGCTTTCTCGAGTTGAGGGTCGTGTCCGGCAGCCGCCTGCGCTGGGGAAATCTCGACCTCAATATCAGGTACGGTCCCAAAGTTTTCGACGGCGTATCCCACGTCTTTAAACCAGAACGAAAATTCTGGTTGGGTCGTGATGCTGCCGTCGACCAGGGCATGCCTTGGCCAGATACCGACGACTCCGCCCCAGGTGCGTTTGCCGATCAGGGGCCCCAATTTCATCAACTTGAAACAGTGCGAGAAAATATCTCCATCACTGCCCGCGTGTTCGTCGGTGATCGCCACCAACGGGCCGTTTACGGCTTCGTCAGGGTAGGTTCGAGGCACTCCATAACGGCTCACGTCGTAGCCAATCGTGCGCCGCGCGAGTTTCTCGAGCAGCAGCTGACTCACGTGTCCGCCACCGTTGGCTCGAACGTCGACAATCAGGCCACGTTTGCGGAACTCAGAGACAAAACCGCGATGAAATTCCGCGAATCCGTTCACAGACATGTCTGGGATATGAATGTAGCCAACTTTGCCGTCGGTCGCTTCGTGGACCCGTTGCCGGCATTTATTGACCCACTCGCGATAACGCGCGGGAAATTCGGTGACCAAGGTTCGGACCGTGACTCGGTGTGGATCGGCATCACCGCGCTGCAGCACGATTTCGACCTCTTGACCGATCAGATTCACCAGGCGTTGTTGGACCGATGAAGTCTTGCCGAGGCGTTGACCGTTGATGGCCAAAATTCGGTCGCCATTTTCGGCATTGATTCCGGGGCGAGCAAACGCCGAGCTTTCGGCAGCATTCCAAGTGTCGCCCTGGACGATATGGGTGATCTGATAGGCTTCGGCCTCTTCGTTCCAGTCGATGTCGGCCCCCAGAAACCCGGGGCGATATGCGGGTGGGCGTCGATAATCTCCACCAAATTCGTAGGCGTGGCTGGTGCCGAGTTCCCCCTGCATCTCCCAGACAAGGTCCGAAAACTCTGAGCGTGACGCTGTATGGTCGACGAGTGGCGCGTAGCGCAGCCACACGGCATCCCAGTCCAACCCACCAAGCTCCGCACTCCAGAAGTGGTCTCGCATAAGGCGCCAGGCCTCGCGGAGCATCTGACGCCACTCATCGCGCGTATCGACGGCAACCGAGACTCGGCTGAAGTCCACGATGCCTGATTTGCGTGAGGGACGATCGTCGTCATCCTCATCCAAGGATAAACCCGCCCCGCTTGCGTTGAGCAATCGCAGACACTCGCCGTAAAACGCCATGGTTTTGCGGTCGGGTCCAAGAACGAAACCGGCGACTTCGGGAGCAAATAATTTGGTCTCGTAGTCTTTAAGGCTGAAATAGGACACGCGTCCGTCGAAGCTTGGTGCCGGGTGGTCTTCGTCGACTTCCGGTGATCCAAGCGGGAAACTCGTCCAGAAGACGCGTTCGGCAGTTGCGGCAAGTTGTGAGTATTCACCCACGGCGACTGGGAAGGCCTCGACCCTGTTGAAGATTCCCATGAAATCGATTTCGACGGGTTTGGGTGGCGTGTCTTTTTCGTCGTCGCTCTTTTCTTTGTCGGACTTTTCGTCGTCTTTGGACTCGGAGTCCTCAGAGTCCTCGGACTCGTCGTCTTTGTCTTCTTTGTCTTTATCGTCATCATCCCCGTCGAGGGCGCGCGGCTTCTCGACAAACGGCGAGCCAACATCGGGGCGGAGCGTGATCAAACACGGCTTCATCGACGCAGGGAATGAGATTTCGAAAAAGAGCTGGTCGTAGACGGGCTCGAAGAATCGATAGGACAGGAAGTAGAGGTATCGCCCACTCGGATCGAAGACCGGCTCAACATCCCTAAACTCGCCGCTGGTGGCGTTTTGAATCGAGCCGTCCACAAGGTCGGCGATCCTGATTTGAGTCGTGTGGAATGAGTTTGGCGAGCTGTAGGCCAGAAAGCGAGAGTCGCCCGACCAGTCAAATCCCGTCATTCGGTCGTATTCGGAGCGGTCCAAGATTCGAATGGCGCCGGTTTCGACTTCGATCACGCCGATTTCCTGGCGTTGATTATGGAACGCGATGAGTTTGCGGTCGGGTGAAAGCGCGATGTCGAGCGGTCGTCCGATCAGCGGGTCATCGGTGAGGATTCTGGGGTCGGCCGATCCATCGGCGACGTGAATCTCAAATCGTTCCTCACCGGATTCGTCGCTGACGACCAGAATATTCGTGTCGTCTAGCCAGACGGGAAGTCGATATCGGACACCTTGCTCGATACCGTTTTGGCGCACTCCGCCTTCCCAATGCGCGAAATTGAAGAGTTTACCGCGGGTCACGATCGCAAGAGAGTGCCCAGCTGGATGAAGCGCGATGTCTTCAAGATAAGCGTCGCCCTCTACAAATTTGCGGTTCAACTGGGTTTGCGGTGAGGCGTAGTCGACCTCAACGTGCTGACAGGTGTTGTCGACGGGGTCGAACACGTAGATCGCGCCGCCGGCTGTGTAGGTGATGCGTCGGCCATCTGTCGAAGCAAAACGGACGTAAAAATCGTCGTGGCTGGTGTGTTTCTGGAGGTCGTTGCCTTCGACGTCACAAGACCACAGATTGCCGTGTCCATCACGATCGCTGACAAAATAAATGCGGTCGTTCAGCCACATTGGCCGGCAGTGGCCCGACGGTTCTTCGGCAAAAAGTCGCTGCCATTCTTCGCCGTCACGACTCAGCCACAAGACACCGGCGGTGCCACCTTTATAGCGTTTCCAGCGCGCCAGATCGTCTGCGTTGCGCGAGACAATAATTCCCGGTCCAAAGGGTTCAAAGTCGCAACCATGACCCGGCCCAAGCTTCATCGACGAGGGCTCGCCGCCTTCTGGCGAGACCGAGTAGAGTTCCATCAACCGTGATGCCATGCCCTGGCGATGGTGGGTGCGAAACACAACCATCCCGTCGGGAGTCCAACCTGTCGACGCGCTGACGGCGCCAAGGAAGGTGACCTGGGTCGAGCGACCGCCATGGGACGGCATGACGTAGATCTCGGTCGTTCCGTCTTCGGTGCCGGTGAAGGCGATCAACGATCCGTCAGGCGAAAAGAAAGGCCGGCTTGTTTCGCCAAGTCCGCTGGTGAGGCGACGCGCCACTCCACCGGTGCGAGGAACGGCCCACAGGTCGTCCTCACTGACAAATACGATGCGATCTTCATGAATGGTTGGGAAACGGAAATAGCCCGTCATTTTGACTCCGCGCGGATGAGACAAGTACCGCGGAAGGCTGTGCTACTTTATGCGTTCATGCCACGTCAACCGGGCCGCGTGTTTGATTGTAAGAAGTTGGCTGGAATAATCTGAATCGGTGTTGAGCTTATGGCATCAATAAGACGGAGCCCATTTGATTAATCTGCGCAAAATAAGAAACCTCTTCCTACTGCTGACGCTTGTCGTCGTGCTGGTGGTCGCGGTTGTCTTGTCCCGCGCAAGATTATTTCAGGTGTCTTCTTGTTGCTCCGAGGGCCGCGCTTGCGAGGGGAACGATCGTTCCGCCGCCGAGGTCGCATTCTCCGCGCCAATATTGGCGTCAGGTCTGATCGCCGCTTTGACGGCAGATGAGATTCAAACACAACTTGGGTCGGGACTTTCTGTCCCCAGCCTCAAGACCGTTCGCACCGCTCGTCAAGAACGTGTGTGGCGTTACGCTCCCAAAACTTCGCCACCGGACTTTCTGGCCTAACAAAAACAGCTAGAAAGCAACCGGTTACGAAATTTTGGAGAGAAACATGATTCCGCAGAACAAAAAACTTCTTGTGTTAGCCGCTGTCCTTGCATCTGCTTCGGGCCTCGATATGGACGAAAAGAGCGGAGAAATCTCGCTCAAAGCGGGTTTCCCGTCGCATGCAAATATCACGACGGAAGGGCATCTTTTGACCAGCCAGGCCTTCCGAATTGAGATCGAAAAAGTGGGCATCTCGTCGGATAGCGTGGACCTTCGTCCACGCAACGACACGGATCTGGAGCGCTTGATCGACCAGATTGACGGGCGCAGTCCCGACGTCAGCATCGTGCCTCATCAGACCGAGCTCGTGATGAAAGACGTGTTGGTGACTGGCCGTATCTTCGACGAAACCTCGTTGGGACGCCTGCCCGCAGAAGGTCTTGGTATCTCGGGCAAGATCCCCATCGACGTCGTGGTGCGACGTGGAAATGCCACCAACCCACTCGATGTGAACTTTGTGATTCCTACACACTTCTTCGACGGTGTTGATTGGAGTGCGTGAGGCCTTTTCTGGGCCTCGTAACCCGTGTAGTCTTTGATTCATGGGACACCGCGCAAATTATGTGATTCGGAAGAACGGGCGAATCGCGCTCTATTACGCACAGTGGGGCGGACTGACGGTACCGGAGGACATCTTCTGGGGACCCGACGCTGCCGACAAATTCATCAGAAAACAGAAAATGGTCAACCCCTTGCATTGGCTCGACGATGTGTGGGGAGAAGGTGGTGTCGCCCTGAATTGGGACGACAAATGCATCACTTTATTTGGCGGCGAGATCATCACATATGAGCCGTACCGAAGCACATTTCTGAATTTGATGCGCGCGCTGTGGGCTCAGCACGGGTGGACGGTCGAATGGGCCGAGGTCGGGATGCCCGCAATCGCGGCAGCCGTGGGTGTCGATCCCACCATCGCGACGGCAAATCCGGTGCCCCCACAGGCGGTCGAGGTCGAAGAAATTGGCTCGCGTATTTACGAAGATGAACTTCGAATCTCGTGCCTGGTGACTTTGGTCGACGACGACATACAGCACCTGATCAGCGATACGGTGGCATCTGGGATGCTGGCCAATGGTCCCGCCGTGCTGCCGTATCTGGAGATGCTTCCTCATCTTGAGGACATCATGCCGATGTGGGAAAAACCCGCTATTTTTGGCGATGATATCTGGGGTTTTGGCGACGAATTGCAGTCATCCTTGATTGTCTGGGTCAAAGAAAAACGAATCGCTTTTCGGGAGCTCTACGCCAATCCAGCTGCGCTGGGGTTCATCAGCGGGTATTGGATGGACTGGGATGTTGAGCGCTTTTCGGGTTCGGTTGAAAAACACTTTGCATTGCTGGGTTTGCCCACGCCGAAAGGCATGGAGTCGGCCGAGATTATCACCGAAGATTTCCGCTCGGACATCACCGAAGACGAGTCCATTCAGGAGATCGCGCGAATCTTGATGTCCACGCGCCCGCGGCGTGGTGCGCCCGAAGAGACCGACGTCGAACCCGAACCATTGGACAAGGTCGGAATCTTTGGTGAAGCGCTCGCCGCGTACTCTCGCGAAGTGCTGAGACCGTAGGCGGTTTTCGGTTTTCGGTTTTCGGTTTTCGGTTTTCGGTTTTCGGTTTTCGGTT
>CAYMYJ010000042.1:0-54141 GCA_964394615.1 uncultured Bradymonadales bacterium
CCGCACCAAGCGCGCCAGAAAGCGCCAAAGAAACGCCCATCTGCCTGGGATTTGCCCTCGACACTTCGGGGTCAATGGAAGGCAAACGAATCAAGCTTTCCCGGCTCGCGATCCAAAACGCCTGTGACCGGCTCGGCAACACCGATTCCGCGGCATTGGTCACTTTTTCAGAACATGCCCAAACCATCATGTCACTTCGAAAAACAAACGAGGTTGGCAAAGAGATTCTTGGGCACAGGCTCTCGATCACCGCGGCAGACGGCCCCACAAATCTCTTTGCAGGCTGGGTCTATGCCTGCGACGAAGTGCTCGAGGCAAACGGCGAGATTGCACGGGTGATTTTGCTCACCGATGGCCACGCCAATCGTGGCGAATGCCGGGTGGGTGTGATCTGCGAAAGCGTCGCCCGGGCGGCCAACCGTGGCATCCGAACCAGCGTATTTGGCGTCGGAGAAAACTACGACGATGACCTTCTGCAGGCCTTGTCGGCGGCCGGTCACGGGAATTTCTACTACGTCTCGACCGACGAGGAGATCCCCGAATTTATGGCCCAAGAACTCAAAGAATCCCGCGAAATCTCGGCGCGTTCGGTCACGCTCGAATTCGAGCTCCCACCCGGTGTGGAGCTTCAAGAACTCAACGAGTGGGCCGTCCGTGTTGAAGGCAATTTGGCCACGATGCCCCTGCCGGATTTGGTGTCCAATCAGGTGCTCGAAATCGGACTTCGACTAAAGTTCCACGCTATGGCCGACCAAGAAAAAATCCGAATTGGCGTAAAACTAAAAAGTGCAGAAGGGCTCCTCGGTCACGATGAATTGGTTTACGAGGTAGGCGACGACTCGAACCAGCCGATCAACGAAGAATTGGTCAAAATAATCGCCAATTTGCGTTTCCAGCAAGCGACTCGCGATGCCGTTCGTGAGCACCGTGCGGGACGCCGCGGCAAGGCCGGCAGACTCCTCGAACAGCTCTGCTTGGACCTGCGCAAAGAGGGCATCGACGACGAGCGCTTCCCCGAAATCTTCGAATTGATTTCCAAACAAGCCGAGCGCATGCGCAAAGAATTCGGTGAAAAGGAACGAAAGACCATTTCGCATTCGGCAACGATGTCGATCAGAACCCGGACCCCTTCGTCGTCTCCACGTCGCAAGGAGGATTGAAAAATGGCCACCTTTTTAATCACCTTTGTGCCCCATTTTGAACCCGAGATCCAAACGTTCTCCTGCACGGGGTTTACGTCTCGTCCGACCCGTCTTCTGGCAGCAGCCCTTAAGGAATGGATGTTTCATCACGATAATGCTCCGGATGAAATCATCGCCATTGGCGTACCTAAGTCTAAATGGGAGTTGCTCTCGGACCTGGTGCTGCAGGCCCCTAAGGATTTGGACAGACTGGAGTCTAAAATCCAAGATTCAGCAGAGGATCTGGAGGATTACCTGATCTTGGTTTCGCAAAGCTGTGGCGTGCAAATTCACGCGCATGTCCACGAGCCCGGCGACGACGACTCCGCGATGTTTGAGCGTGCGTTTTCGCATTTACTTCCGCTCGATGAAATCGTGGTGGACACCACCCACGGGCCGGTCGGCCTGTGGATGGCCTTTGGCCTTTTAGAAAAAGAATCCCATCTCCACGACGTGGTTTTTCAGGGATTTTACGGAGGTCGTCTGGGCTCGACCGACCCGACGTTTTCGAAAGTGCGCGCGCCCGAAAGCACACGTGGGCACTTGGCCTTGCTCGATCTGACCGTGCGCCTCCAGACCCAGCCCTTGCGAAATTTTGCGCGACATTTCCAAGATTTTGCCGACCTCAAAGAACAGCTCGACAAGTTCGACGAGGCCGTCCGTTGCGCCTCCCCGAGCCTCTTTGAAGCCACACTTGAGTCCTTGCGACATGCCTTCAAACATCTGGAAGGGTCACAGGAATTCGGTGCTCAGCTCTTAGGGCGGAAGGGCCAATCCATGATGGTAGCGTTGGCCAAAAGTCCCTGGGATTTTCACGTGCTTAACGCGATGTGGAAACGAAACGACGCACTTCTATTTAGTCGTTGGGCGATCTTATGTCTGACCCATTTGGCGCTCATTCATCATCCAAATCTAAGTCGGCTGCCCGAACTCTTCGAAAAGACAAGGCGGTTTCTGGCCAATAAGGATACCACCATATCGGAATGGCTATACGCCAACGCATCACCCGTCGTTTCGTCAGACATGGCAAACGCCACGGCCATCATCGACCAATTTCGAGAACAACCAAACCCTCAAATCTCCGACAACGACCTCGCCTGGATGACCTCGTTCATCATCCGATACCCCATGGCGTTTCATCGCCTTCGCCGCGAGTTGGCCCCAATTCGACGAGGCTGGGGCACTCCGCTGAAAGACGTTTTTGACAACGGCGAGTACTTGAACGAGGCCGAAGTCCTCCAGATGATGACCGATGTGTGTGAGGCGCAGATCACGATCCACGAACGCGGGCTATGTTTTGGCAGCGTGGCCCCCGAACAAATCTACCGGCACTACGACCCGAAGACCAAAACGACACGCTACAGCCCGCGTTGGTTCGCGACACGCCAGCAAACGCTGCACTTGGCTCGCATGAGCCCTTATATGAGCCCAGAAGAGGTCCGCGGCTTTGGGTTGACGCCAGCCTCGGACATCGCCTCGCTTGGCCTTGTAGCGCTGTCGTGCCTGCAAAAATCCCCGGTCTTTGGGCATGAAGAACCCTTCGAATTACTCGAGCAAATCCGACTCTGGAAGATCCCAGACTTCAGCTCAGTACCGATGTCTCCTGCGTTGCGCAGCATCCTGTTGAAATGTTTAAAAAAAGACCCCTGCGCGCGCTTTGCGAGTGCCGGAACTTTGCTCGCAATTCTTCAGCTCCTGTAATACGCCGCGTTCCTTCTAACACCGCAGTTTGTGATTGATGAGCGAGGCCGCAGCCCTACCCTTATCGACAGCGCTAACGCAAACAAACAGGATAATGTATCAAATATCCAACTATAAGCTTGCGCCAGATCAAAACGATGTTTAGATTCAGTTATATAGACAAATCCTTGGAGGACTCGTGCCCGAATGGCGCTTTTTATCAGTACGGCCTGGCGAACGAATTCGCGAGAGTGTGTTGTCGGAGTTTTTTAACACATCGAGTATCGGTGATGCAGGCGAGGCACTGGTTCGTGAAGGTATTCAGAACTCCTTGGATGCACGCGTTTCACAAGACGAACCAGTTCGTGTGCGTATCTTTTTAAGTGGTGTCGACACTGATCTTGAACTCGATTTTCTTTCTGGATTTTGGGAGACATTAAAGCCGCATTTGGAGGCGTGTGGGTTAATTTCACAGCCCGACGAACCCGTACGTTTTCTGACGTTTGAAGACTTTAATACAACCGGACTTGAAGGTGATGTGAACCAATGGCAGAAAATTGAAAAGACGGATAACCCGTTTTTCACATATTTCCGCGCCGAGGGTTGGTCTCAGAAAGATCATGGTGGTGGTAGATGGGGCGTCGGGAAATTTGCCTTTCCGCGATCCAGTCGATATCAAACTCATTTCGCACTTTCTGTTCGACATTCTGACAACAGGCGAATTGCGGTTGGCCAAGCTATTCTGAAGTACCATAATATCGGCTCCGAAACAGCGTATGTGCCTGATGGTTGGTTTGGTGAGTTTAAAGATACACTTGGTCTTCCGATCGAGAATCGCACATTTCTGGAGGAATTCTCGGGAACGTTCTTTTTGAAACGAACGGAGCAGGATACTGGACTATCCGTGGTAGTGCCATTTCTCGATGAAGAAATTTCCTTTGAGTCGCTCATTTCTGGGGTGATTAGTCAGTTTTTTATGCCGATTTTAAATGGTGATTTAGAGGTTGAATTACAGCATGACATAATGGAGCCACTCCTAGTTAGTTCTGAGACACTAAAGAAGCAAATATTCACAAAATATATAGACGAAAAGACTGTGATTGCGATTCGTCAAGCAGAATGGCTCATTACAAACCTCGAAATTCCAACAGTTCTCATATCAATGTCTGATGGTTCCCCTCGTTGGGATCGAGTCGTGGTCCAAGAGCCGGAGCAAGCAAGAGTTATTCACCAGACTTCAGATCGTTATCTGGTAAAGATCGAATGTGATATCATTCGCAAAGGCGAAGAAAAAAAGCGTGGAGAGTTTTTTATTGTTTTTGAGAGAAACGAAGCAATCCATGAACCAATTTTTGTACGACAAATGCTTAGAATTAGTGAGGTAAGTTCGAAATCGCCTCGCGGCTTCTCTGCGTTGGTTTATATTCCGGATGGTCCCCTCGGAGATATGTTAGGGGATGCAGAAAACCCTGCTCACACCAATTGGTTTTACCATTCTAAGAATTTCAAGGGATTTTATCTTTATGGAAAGCCAATGATCGAATTCCTGCGCAAGGCTCCAAGTGGCGTTGTTAAGGCAATATTGGGCGATGAGGAAAACGGTCGCGATATGGATTTACTCGCCGATGTTTTTAACATTCCATTGATGACTGCTATGCCAACGCCGCGTGGAAAAAGTAACGGCACGGAACCTGGAAGAAATGGCGCGGCCGATAAAATTAGTGCACCTCCACCAGCACCTGCCGCATATTCAATTCATTTAGGTGATCGATTAGGTGAGGTTTCCATTAAGGGGCAAGAAGTTACGTCACCAATAAAGCGACTATTACTCAAATTCGCTTATGACTCCAGAACCGGAAGTCCACTAAAACGATATTCAAAATATGATTTTGAGCTAAATGAGGGACAGACAAAGGTCGTTATTACTGGATGTAGCATTGTTATATGTAGAGCAAACCAACTTCTTCTCGCAATTGAAGAGCCAAATTTCACGGTTACGGTTTCTGGGTTCGATGCCAAAAGAGATGTTTTTGTGTCAGCCAGAGCAACAAAAAACCAGGAGAACTTGGATGGCTAGACGCCTCAACTTTACGAAAAGACAACGTATAAGACATAGCGATGTCTATGTGAGACTTTGTGGACCCTCACTAAAACAATTCGATATGGAACTGCAATTAGAGTCTTATAAGCTAGACCACAATGCGGATGTTTTGGTGGAAGCCTACCATCGTTCTCAATGTATCCGATTTCAATGGGGAAAGGCAGGACTGCTGCAGCCACCGAGTGTTGCAACTCTGGAAGCATTTGAGGATCCGGAGGTCGTGAAATTTCGGGTAAAGATTGTAACAAATGATGAACGTTTGTTAATAGCTATTGCCGACAAAATCAGACCCCGTGATGGGCAATCCGGTGGCCGAAGATCACTTCTAGCAGTGGAATCTATTCGAGGACTAGGCGAAATATGGCGATTGGATTACGGCGAAGTTCCAGTTCTTCAGATTGGGCGAGAGTTTGGCCTAAAAGAGGAAATTGTTCAGGCGCCCGAGTTTCGTGCACTTGTGCTTCCATACATTCTTCGTGATATCTTGACAAAGATCACACAAGACCAATCTCGGGGACTGGATGATTATGACGAGGGTGAATGGCAATATGATTGGATAAAACTGGGCATATCGATCGAATCCATAGACGACACAACAGCGTCTGCACGCGAAAATTGGATTGAGGGCGTAGTTCGAGGTTTTGTTCGGAATGGTCGGCTTTTTGACCAGTATTTGAGGTAAGGCGATGACATTTCTTCATCGATTTAATGTGGAAGGACTGGAACGTTTTCGATTACATTTAGACTATATTCGTCATAATGGAATCAAGCAGGAAGGATTTGAATCAATTATTTGTGACCCAGTCCTCATTGGGATTGTCAAAGGTCGGATTGTAGTTCCTGACAATCCTGAAGAATTTGGGGACCGATATATATTGGCGCGATTCATGAGCCAGATACTAGAAAACCATGTTGAAGATTATTTGTATGACATCGGTCTCTGGGCCTGGTTGTCTGCCAAATATTTTGACCAGATTTGCCCTACAAAAAGGACAAAGCTTCATCCAGGGGTGGATGCCCGTTGGATTCCAGAAACACATAATTACCAAAGATACTACCGTCATCTAATTGCTGGCGCATTTTATGCCTACAACGCACACAAGGACCAACCGAGTCGTGCCTATTGCATTCTGGCCACCAAGCCCGGCAGTCCCGGCGATGTCGTTGAACAACTTATGGCAAGACAAGAAGTTGCAGCTTCACCTGGAGCAATAGGCGCGGCGACGCTTTTATATGTTGATCCTTTTAAGCAGAGGCTTTATCCCGGTGCGGGTGGAAAGTCTGGCGGTGCGGCAAGGCGATTTATCGACTATTTGGCGCAAATCGACATGACCTATGATGTGTATGCTATCGATCCGCAGAGACTTTTGCTGGATCTTCCGAAAGAATATCTGAAATATTGCCGTCATTTTGACAGCTTTGTTTCATTAATTGAAGAATCTATAGAAAATAGAAACCCAATAGTGGCCGCGGAAATATCTAAGGAACTATTGGTCCCAATGTTTTTTGTTGAACAAGCATTAAGTCGGATCAAACATCATCGCGAATAGAGAATTTTGACTCTGTATTTCCGAACACATATTCATAATTCAATTTGTTGTTTGACCAAATGATTTTATTTATCTGAGGTAATCGATGAATTCATGAAATTGTAGGATTTCCATACCTGGCTTTGGGAAGGACTCATAAATGCCAGCAGGAACGACGAGAGTGATGTCTCGTGCGCCCATTTGCGCTGTCTGGCTCGCAGAAATTCCACTTTCTAAAGTGAAAAGGTGGCGATGATGAAGTTTTGGCGCCTCATCAAGAACCTGGCGCCATCGATCTTTACATGTTGACTTCGCTGCCAACATCGTAACCCCCGCTCCATCTTCTTCAAGGCTTTCATAGGCAGCGGCATGAGGAAAAATGAAGTCTACTGTGGTGCCTGCGATCTTAACCTGTTCTTCGAATGGAACGCCGTTGGCGCGCAAAACGAATGCCAATTGATATTCCAGTTGCTTTCCACGCCTGGATTTTCGTCGCTGTTGAACACGAGTGGAATAGCTCAAAAAATCACTAACATAAGAAAATTGAGCAGCTAGTCTAATTCGAACTAACGCATCTTCAAGGTGATAGAATGTTTGAGTTTCAATCTCCAAGAGATTTTCAAGAGCCGAGTCTGGTTCGTCGATCGCAGAGATAAATGAAAGACCCTGCGCAAAGTTCGCAAAAGCCATTCCAGACGGGAAGGTATCCCATGTGGGATTCGCCAAAAAATCGGCGAAATGAAAACCAATATGATCGGCCAACTCTAGAGTCGATTTTGGATGGCCCAGTTCCGGCTCAAGTTGTTCGAGAACATTCCGCTGGGTGAGTGACAACGAGTTGTTTGGTAGGATCTGCGGTCGCGCCAAATCATCGATTCCAAACGCCCATATAGCACTATGGAATAGGTTCGACGCCTTCGATACGAGATAAATGACCAGGTCATAATCACTCATCAACAGTGCGCCTGGTTTTGCTACAATCAACAAATCGCCGATTGTTGATCTAAAAATTGCGTTGTCGCTTTCGGCAAAATAGTAAAGTCGCCATTCGGGGCCGCGATGTGGGGATTCGCTTCGGCAATCATAATATGTGAACCGACCATCAAACGCTTCAACCAGGTCGCCATCTTCGTCAAAAACATGCCAACGCGCCCGTGCGTTTGTCATATTTTCGGAACCGAGAAGTTGCTTTAGTCCGCCGATTTCATGTTGATTGCTTGAACGTTTGGGTAGATCGACTGCCGTAAGGCGTTTTGCCAAGGCCTGTGCAAAGAAATTGGAAGTAAATTCGGCATCGATTAGCGACATCAGGCGATTTCCTTAACAATTTCTTGGAAGAACTCCTGTTGAGCACCCGTCGCCGGAACCAGGTCTTCGCAGCTGGAGGCCAAATACTGCGTTACGACTTCTGCTATGGACGCGACAACAGGTACGCAAACACTGTTTCCAAACTGCTTGTAGCTTTGACAGTCACTAGCCGGTTGAGTCGTTATAGTTCGCTCATACATCGCTTGGAAATCCACTGGGAAGCCCTGAAGTCGGGAACATTCGAGAGGGGTCAATCGTCGAGGTATGTCATCATTCCGCGCAATCAGTGCTTCGGAACCGTCTTTGTAATACCGAGCGCTCAAAGTGCGTGTGTATTTGTGTTGAGGTTCAACGAGGCCAAAGCCAAAGCCGTTGCCTTTTGCCTGGTGCTTACGTTTGTATTCTTGCAAGTACTCCCACAGACGAGGAGTTAGAATATACTTATCAGGTATGGTTGCTTCATCTTCCAATATATAACCGACCTCCGGAAAGGCGGCATTCGCGGGAACATCGTAAAGCTTGGCTAACTCGTAACGACGAGTCTCCATGGCTGATTCCACACAATCCCAAAAATGTGTGAAGTCAAGTTGCTGGGCAGGTAACCCAAACTGTTGCCGGTCGAACCCGACAATGAAAACGCGTTCACGATGCTGTGGGACAATGGAAGCTGCATCGAGGATACGATCACTGAACGAATAGCCGCATTCCCGCAGGGTTTGTTCAATGACCTTCCAGGTTTTTCCTTTATCGTGCGAACGTAGGTTTTTAACGTTCTCCAACAAGAAAGCCTTCGGTCGCTTCGCCAATAGAATGGCCTTGATGTTGAAAAACAATGTTCCTTTGGTCGGATCATTGAAGCCATGTTCACGACCTAATGAATTTTTCTTTGAAACACCGGCGATCGAGAATGGCTGGCAGGGGAAGCCACCCGTCAAGATGTCGTGATCAGGAATATCTAGTGGATCGATTTGAGTGATATCATTGGACGTCGGATGGTCTTCTGGATCTTGGAAATATGCCTGATAGGTCTGTCGAGCAAACTTGTCGATTTCCGAAGTGAAAACACATGTTGCGCCAGAGTCTTCGAATGCAATCCGGATGCCTCCGATTCCAGCAAAGAGGTCTATGAATGTTGGCTTTTTCAATTGCAGTGTCTCCGGCTCGTTGATCACTGAACGTATGTTTACCTTCAGGGCGAGTCAATAGAGGATAACATTCCGCCGTAGGACCTGGCCAGGTGAGCTTTATGTCAAATCATGAGGAAACGCGAGAGATTGACTTCCAGGCGCTGCAGGAGAACATTCTGGGCTGGTGGAGGCAGCAGGAGTTTAGCTTTCCATGGCGTGATGACGCTTTACCTGAGTGGCAACGACTTGTGACCGAGGTCTTGCTTCAGCGCACGCGAGCGACCGCTGTGGCTGAGATCTACGATGCATTCTTCGAGAGATATCCAACTGCCAGTGACATGGGTGCCGCAACTTCCCACGAAATGAGAGATTCCATCTACTCGTTGGGCTTACTCTGGCGCGCCGAATATCTGGTGCGGCTGGGAGCAACGCTTGAGGCACTTCAAAGTGCGGTTCCTTCGAGTATTGAAGAGCTGTCGTCGTTGCCCGCGGTTGGGCCATATGTGAGTTCGGCATTTCTGGTCTTGCATCGCGACGAAGAACACTTCTTTGTGGATGCGAACATTGTTCGTCTGTTGGCACGTTATGTAGGGTTCGAATGTGACGGCGAAACTCGCCGGAAGAAATGGTTCATTTCGCTAACAAAAGCCTTCTTCCATCATCAATATTCACCACGTGAGTTTGGATACGCGGTGTTAGATTTTTCGCGTGAGATTTGCGGACGAGTTCCACAGTGCGAAGTTTGTCCGGCAAGGGACGGTTGTCAGTACGGTAGTGAGCGGGATGCTGCGGACTTACCTTAAAGAGGGAAGTAGGCGGCGAGAGACAACGTGAGCATTTTGTAATCCCATTCTGGCCCCAGAGCCGACTTCACAGTCCCTTTGAACACTCCGGCATCCAACCCAAGCATGAAGCCGTCCAGATAGAAGACAGGGCCTGCTGTGGCGTTCCATGCGATATCGACGGCATCTGTGCCGACCGCTACCGAAACATTGAACTCGGCCGACTCTGAGATTGGGAGACGTAATTTGGGAACCACACCAAGCCAAATCACCGTCACTGAGTCGCTTTGGGGAAGGTCGAGTGCAAACGAGTGGGCACCAAGGCGCGCACCCAAAAGAAAGTACCGGCCCAATGGGGCTTCGAACTGCAGGTAGGCGCCAAACGACGTTTCGACGTTTGCCTGAAGGCCTAGAAAGGCAACATCGGTTTCGGCCTCCCCTGCAGCTCCCACATAGCCGCCCACAGAGATTCGGCTGGTCTTGAGCGGGTCATTAAAGACGTTCAACTCATCAGCAAAGCTGGGGGCAGGGAGGCTCGTGAGTGCACAAATGGTCGCAACAATAAAAGACAAGCGCATTATCAGCCAAGAATTAGAGGAGAGACGGAGTGTCGATAGGATAGAGAATGATTCGGACGGCAAGGATCTGGTTGTAGGTCTGGTCCGAAACGTTCAGCCAGGCGCTGTTGCCCTCGGACATCACGAGCTCCATGTCCTCTTGCGAAAGCAGAATCAGGCCCATCGTGTCGTCGTTGGCGATATCGCGGTCGATGAAGGCGATTTGCGCGGTACCGAACACCCCGCCATTTGCGCCCTGAAATGTGTCGCCCAGCACAGGTGGCTGCGTGAAGGTGGGTAGGAAATTGTCTTGGTCCAACACCACGATTTCGGTTTCCGAAGAAACCCCGTTATGCACCAAGGTAATTTGGGCGGTGATGTCTGGTTTCGCTAGCGCCGCCTCGAATTGTTGGGCTAGTTCCACGACGGCTTTGCTCTCCAAAACGGGATAGCCTGTATAGCTCGCCGCGAGTTCGACCAAGGCCTGAGCCAGAGCCCCCGTGCCGTCCCAGGGCGTGTCGTCGACTTTTCCTGGTCCGGCGAGCACCCCGGCCAGCCTTGCGCTGTAATATTGTGGCGGCGTGGGGTCTATATGCCGATTATTATCGGCGGCGACCACGTTGTTTTGGGCGTCCAGAATGATGAGTGCATCAGGTTCAGCGGCGTCATCCGTGCATCCGACGGAACCCAAGAACAACAGGGCCATGACGGCAAATTGCTTGCGCATGCTTTCTCCTCCTCGCGACTTTTCTCTTGATACGTTTTCATCAGGGTAGTCACTTTCTGCGGAGCTCGTAAACGAGATAACGCACAAAGTGTCGCGCCGGCACGGGCCGTGCCGGAATCTCTTTACAGCCTGTAACGTGGAGCCGCTGGGAGGGGTGGCGGACCAGCAGGGGGTGCGCCGACGTGGTAGTGTGGGTTCAACCAGAATGTTCGGATCCTTCGCAGACCCGCATGTAGCTGCTTTCTTCGTCGATGCAGCTGACCATTTCGCTTTCAATAGCTAAAGCTTTTTCGCCACAAGGTTTATCACTAAAACTCAAACATGAGTCCTTTGCATCGCGAACACAGCTCGAATAGACCTGTGAACAGGCGCCCTTACACTGCACGCCATCGCTGGTTTTGGGTGCAAAAGCATAGCGCTGAGGCAGGGTGACGCAGGCAGTTAGAAGTAGCAGGCTGCCGAGTAGTAGATTTTTCATGATTCCTCCCAAGGTTGATGCGGTCGAAGTTATTCGACATATCAAATATGGTGGCTCATCAAACGGCACGCATTGTACCGCACTGCGTCTTTCTGCAATCTTGTCTTGCGGGCTCGCACGCCATCAGAACAAGAGCCATCACGAATCGCAGAATCGCAAGCCAGGCTGGAGCCTGGCGGACCGGTCGCAGAATCGCAGCGTAGCCCAAATCGCAGTGCCAGGCGGACCAATCGCAGAATCTCAAGCCAGGCTGGAGCCAGGCGGACCAATCGCAGAATCTCAAGCCAGGCTGGAGCCAGGCGGACCAATCGCAGAATCTCAAGCCAGCCAAGGGCGCTGGTCCTTCGACGAATGGTCGCAAACGACATGCCTGCGCGTTCGCATCGAGCCAGGTATTGTTCCACGACGTGTTCTGGAACTGGTACCTCAGAGCGGCCCCACCAAGTCGTGAATTCCCTCCAGTCGGCCATGTAGGCCCGAAGTGTATTGTCAGAGAGTCGGGTGTCCATTCTCTCACTTCATGATGTCCGATAACAACGAGGAGTTTTTCGTGAATTAATGTTGGGCACAAGGTGATCTCACCAGCCCCATTCCTCTTTTAATAACTCAAAAATACATAAATTGCAAAAAAGATGTCCGAAAGAAGAGAGTAGGAGCTGGTTAGTCACCTGGAAAATTGCAATCACATTATTGGGGTCTCGTAGCGCTTTCGTCTCTTTGGGACGTGGCGTTGATACGACGAGTCCCATCGCGATTAGATGGCCCACATACAGGTCTATGTTGTTCGGGAATTGCAACATCTGCCAAGGCACCGCTTTGGTGAAGTACGCTTCCGCGGTTCCAAAAACGAGGGGAAATATGAACCTTGGCGCAACTTTGGGATGGCCAACGATACCGTTCCCATTCGCGTCTCAAAATCTCGCTCACGATACCCATTACGTTGATTCATGCGGTCTTGCGTACGTTCGCCCATCTCCGCCCCGCAGATTTCTCGTACTTCGTGATCCATAAATAGCTCAAGCAGCGACATCAAACCCTTGCGCAGCATCTCCGGCTGCGATTGTGAAATCGTGTTGAACAATAGATCGAGCGGGCCTACCTTCTTTGTCGTCATCGGGTCTCTCCTGTTTTGTTTTTTGTTTCGCAACTCAAACTTTACAGGAGCCCGGTGACATCTCCGATTTTTATGTCGAAGAATCAGCCTGCTCGTACACCACGTGGTGGGACACTACCGTGCCTCGTGGAACGGTCGCGCGAAGCACGAAAACCAGCCAATGGATTAAGCCAAAGAAATTACAAACAAGGCATAGGCTATCATGTGGGCAATCACACCCCAGGAAATCAACAAAGCAATCCTCAATATCTTCAAATGCGGCGGGGTAATTGCAAACGTAAACGGCGTGAGTAACAAGGTTACGAGCGCATAGACCGCTGCGATATACCTAACTGACAAATCTACGCCTGCGAAAATAAATATTTCTACAGCAATCAGCAGAATATTTAGAGCCAATATCGATTTCGAGACATTAGTCTGCAAGTGATCCTCCAGATGGTTTTTTCATTTCTGTCTCATAGTCAAGCTCCTTCCATGGACGATCTCCGATCAATGAACGAATAAAATCAGACTCTAGGGGTTCATCTGGCATAGAGTCTTTGAAGATATCGTGTTCAACATATTGTTTAGCACGATTGGGAAGCCCAACTTTCCGCGGACGACGCTTACTGACGAAGCCGAGAGCACTATTATTAATACGTTTTATTTCCCTTTTATATTGCATCATGGTGACGCTGACATCGATATTATTTCGAAGTCTAAAAACTAGTTGGCTCCATGCCGAGAGTTTTTGCTCACCATAATAAGCTATTGTCTCCTCGTTTAATTTTTTACCTGCAACTGGGTCGCCTTGAAAAAATTCAGTTAAAGCAGTTTGCGCCTGTTGCCAACTTCCTGTGCGGTCATTGGCGGCGATCGCATGAATCGTTTCGTGAATTAAGGTTGTAGGCGTTGTGTTGGCACCAACAAGAGTCAAATCTGGATTAGGAAGATAAAGTCCAGTGGCTTCGAATAGTGAAAGAACAAAAACTGGCACTTTAACTATAGGCGTTTCTCGCCAAGATTTTCGAAATTCAGACATATTGACGCCATATCCCTCCATCTCTGAAAATACATTGTTTACACGCTGTTGTGTGGTCGGCTTCCCCATTGTCTCAGATAAATGTTCGCCACTCAATTGGCCATATGGATCCCAACTGTTAATCGGGTCAAAACCCGCAAACGAATACAAGTTCACGCTGTCGACATAATGCAGCGGGTCATGGCTCATAAACTGGCCAAGACGCGGCGAGTACCAACGGTTGCGCATGTATGAAAGGCCAGTCAGCGATGACCGCCACTGCCCGTTAAAGGCAAATGGCAGACCGCCTGGCATCGGACACACAGTTCCATGATTACCTTCTTCCTGACAGGTGACCGACCCCGTATTATCAAACGTCGTGACACGTCCTTCGGGCGTGTACTCAGCGTGGCCGAGCAGGTTTTGGGTGCCGGTGTCAAACACAGACACCAGGTTGTTGCGCCAGTCACGCACCGGCAGGTAGTCCGTGCCGTTCATGTAGTCGTAGTAAGCGAGTAGCTCGTCTTGGCCTTCACCAAAGATGGCCTCCCACCGTGGGCTGAGATTGCCGTCGTAGGCACCAATCATGTGATTGCCGTCCCACGCGTACTGCTCAAAGTCGCCCGTGCTGGTGCGACCGACCATCAACCCGTCCCCATCGTAAAGGTACGCTTCCCAATGGGGCCCTTTTTGAGCGCCCACGAGACGGTTGTAGACGTCATAGGTGAGATCGAGTTCAGGGGCCGTTGCGATACGGCCTCTGTCATCGTGTTGGATCGGAAAGGTTGCCCCGTCAACAACGACATTTTGGAGTCGGTGATATCCATCACGCCCTGGCGACCCATTGGTTTTCGTGGCTTGCCATAGTGGCGCCTCGCTGGCCCCTGAAATCGTAAGCGTTGCACCCACAGCTTCTTCACGAGTGCGGACTGTTGCGGTTGCGCCCAAGATCGATGCCGCAGCCTCGACCGATGCATTGGTTGCGTTGGTATGTGTTCCGACACTTGGGGCCGGCAAAACAATGTCGTGTGCCGAGCTGGCAATCGTCAAATGATGACGGACATCATACGCGAAGCCCTCCCAGCGCATCGGCCCAGCATTAAACTGTGTGGTCGCAGATCGAACACGGCTCAACACATCACGTTCAATGGCAACATTGAATAAGGGTGCCGTGTCGAACGATGTGTCCCACTGAGTCCGTGCTCCAAAAACATCATAGGTTGCATCCGAAATCACTGGAGCCAGGTTTTGTGAGAAGGTCGTCGCGCGCTGCGACATTCGGCTGCCGTTCCAAGCCGTCGTCAAAGACGTTGTCCCACCAACGCCAAACCAACCAACCTCTTGTTCGTGCAGCCTGCCCTGACCATCAAAGATCTGGGTATGAAGCAGATTGTTACCACCTGCACTAGGGTAAGCTGTATCCCGCTGATACTCGTTGTTCATGGTTGACCAAGACGAGCTTACGACCAACGGCGCGCATGTTCCGACTTGAACCCTGTCCTCAGAACGCCGGCCGTTGGACTCATAAGCGAACTCACGACGCACAAAGCCCGACGACGCACACCCTGAGGGGGGGTCGAATGGCGTGTCAAGATTAGTCGAATCAACACGTGTCGCCCGGCCGAGGTCGTCGTAGAGACGTTCGACAGCGAGCTCTTCCATCGAATTCCCAAGGCGATTTCCCCATTTTTCTGCATGCAAATCACCATGAGAATTATATACATATTTGACCCACTCGTTGTCCTGTTGCCACTTTTCTGTTCGCCCAAATTCATCATAATCCCAAGTCTCCGGTCCAGCGCTTGGTACCTTGCGCGCGATGAGGTCGCCAAAGCCGTTATAGGTGTAATTTGTGATTTGATTTATCGGATCGATAAGCTGTGTGGTCTGGCCACGTCGGTTAGTGACGTAGTTGGTGACATCCATACCGTTGGGCCGCTGTTCCCGTTTCTGCGTAATTCGGCCCAGCAAATCATAGTCTTGTTGAATGACTCGACCCGTTGGGTCTACTGACGAAATCTGGCGTGGCCCCATAAACTGTGCGGAGCTGGTGCGTCTTGTTGTTCCATCGCCTCCGTATTGGGTGGATGCGACCACTCGTCCGGCGTCATCGTATTGGTCAATCGCCGTTGAGGCGATCGAGCCGTTGATTGCGACCATCGTTTGGCGGCGATTTATCGCGTCCACGACCGTGAATTGTTGCGAATCACCCGATGCACTCCAAACCGGATTATTATACTTGTCGTACGCAAAATATGTCGGATCTGCGTTGGTCTGTCCTTTAACTGCAACCGAGCCATCCAGCCTACGTGTATACGTCGTTTCGAACTCATCGTTATGAGTCTGGGTTATGAGCTCGTCGAAAGCATTGTATTTGAATTGCTGAACATCCAGACCAGAAGTCAACATCATCGTGGTTTCAGGGTTGCAATTCGAATCGTTATGACACGTCGAAAGCAAGTTTCCCTGAACGCTATACGCCGAATTCCAAGACTGCTGCCGACGATCCACATGGATCGTTTGCATCCCAAAATCGTCGTAACCAAAACTCTCAATCAGGTTCGTACCGCCATGGCCGTAGCCAATCTGAGTGATTCGACTTCGGACATCATACGTAATGCGCTTTTCACGCTCCTTACTGCCCGCGCCACCGCTGACGATTTCCCGGTATGGACGACGTCGTGAGTCGTAGTTGGTCGATACGGTGGTCCCCTCAGGATCAATGGTCAACGTGAGGAGGTCTTCATCATCATAGAAATACTGGTTCAGAGCATAGTTGGGCACGGGAGGCGGGTTGTTTGGCGAATTGATCAGCCAATCACATGCACCATTGATGGCCGCGCTACACCCCATTGTGGGATTGCCAGACCGGTTGTAGGCCGTGGCAGACTGATTCACCAAAGTCCCGCGGTCAAAAACCTCAGTGACAACAACATTGCCAAACTTATCTAACGTGTTCACGGTCAACCGATTATCGCTGGTCAGTTCTCGGACAACACGTCCGTCGGCGTCACGATCAATATCTACAACGTGATTGGGGTCGTTGGTCCACGTGCGTCGTGGCAGCCCAATCTCACTATAGGCAAACAACGTTGTATCTGGTGAAGCCGACCAAGCGATCGCATCAACGACTTGCGATGGCACTCCAAGGGCAGTTAGTGACTGCGCCACTGAACTCCCACATGAAGGCAAAATAAACTTATAAGGCCCTGGAATATCTGCCGACGCACACGAGGGCCTGGAAAAGCCAGCGTGCTCATCCTTATAATTCATCGAATGGGACTTTCGGACGTAGGCGAGAAAACCTATCTCACCGTTATTTGCATCATTAGACGTCGGAAAAACGCCGCTACCGAAAGCCGTTGACCGGTTTTGAGGATCCACGGGATAGTACGCGAATTCCGTCAGGTTTCCGATGACATCTCTCACACTTGCAAGCTCACCATGTGGAGCATACGTAAGAGTGATTGCGCGCGATGGAAGGGCGGGATTGTCAAGATCGACCTCCACGATCTTTATTGGCACCCCTTTACCGCGTTGGCCAGGGTTGTCCATGTTAAAACCTTGAATGCCATCGCCGTTAACATCTGCGCCAAAGAACGTCATTCCTTGGAGCATAATATCAAGCATCGAATTCCCCGAAATCGTTTGCCCGCCAAACGAGAAACTCAAGGACGTTGCCTCCAAAGAGAGATCTCCATTTTGTGCAGTGTGTCCCCAGTTCGCACCCTTCTGTAACCAATTATGAAGAATTGGTGTCAACGTACCAAGAGCACTCGCTGCATAATCCCCGTTGCTCAACACCAACACCTGTTCGTTTTCGATCACGGGTGCAGCCAATTCTTGATAATCAAACGTCCGGTATTCCAAACGGTGGAACGTGTCATCTGTTGCCCCTAAGAGCTTAGAACCCTCGGTCATCGACATCAACTGATTGAAGATTGGCTCCCATTCATATTTCACAAACGTCTCGGCAACGAGCTCTTGGGTTTTAGTAGACTGATTAGCCAATCACGGATGTAGTCGGCGGAATACGGCGCACCCGAGTCAGAAACGCCTCGGTTGAACCTGGCGCCGATGAGTAGGAGAACTCTAGGTGAACACCACCAGGGCCGGTAACGGACTTCAACAATTCGGCGGCGTTATTATATCGTTGGTAGGCGAATTTCAGATCTCGGCCATAATCGTCCACGACTCTGACCGGTCGATACCGAATCCCACCGTATTGTGACTTGCTCGCATAATCTTCGATGGCTAGTTCTCGAAGATAAATCAAACCGGTAAGTATTTTTGAGCGGTACGCGCTTGGAGTTTCCTCCGAACCGCGTGCGATTTGCTCCCATGATTCTTAAATTGCATCTATGTCGAGGGATATTTCATATGGTGGAAGCAAACCACCCCGCTCCCACCCCTCGACCGTCAATGGCTCCATCTCTTGATCGTCAAAAATATTCGCAAGATGTTGGCACATCTGTCCAAATTTCATTGAACTTGTTGCCTCTAGATCTCTGGAACTCGGTCGGGAATCACCGGCCTGATTCTCGTCTGACAAACGTGTGCAATAGCGCTGGAACACTGCAAAAAGTGGGGTTCTTGTCAGCTCAATTTTGAATCCATTGCCGAATCGGTCACGGTCTGAAGTTAGATAACCGTCCCTGTTGAACCTTCGAGTTGCGCCCTCTGCAGTCGCAAGAAGATAACCCCCACCTCGGATGGGTATAACAGAACTGTCATTTCCGTTTTGGGGCGCAAACCGATGTGTCACGGTATCCCAAACCAACAGCGAGGAGTTTCCAAACCCATCTCGATAGAACAAACAGGTGATTGTTGGATAAACCTGTGTGCAAAATGGCGGAGCCCAATCTGGCGCCGTCGAAGGGAGTAATGGTTCGAGCCGCGCCTCCCAATTGTGAGTCCAGTTTGAACCGAGTTGCCCTCTTCCCATGGATGTCGACACGTAAGTTCGTTGAAACATCAAATCAAACTGCTGTCCCTCAACATGGATATCTGTCGGCTGCATCAACAAAGCTCCAGATGCCAGCAAAACCGGGTCTGCCGTCGTCTCCTCTGCGTCTTTATCCGCTCCTCCAACATTAGAATTTTTACCAGAAACCTGCTCCGGTTTGCCTTGAGGGACCAAAGGCGTTGTCGCTGCGTTTTCGGTTTCTATTGGTTGAACGTTGGGCGTTTCGGTGGTCAGAGCAGCGGCAGCCGCATCTGCTTCCGCCTTTTCTTGGGCCGCCTTAGCTGCTTGCCTCGCCTTCTCGGCGTCATCGGAAGCCTGATTTTGCGTGTCATCTGCAGGCGGTGTTGCTGGAGTGGCGCTTGAACAGTTCGTGCTGGCTGTCGTTCCATCACAAATTGGAACATAACCGGGGGGGAAAGCCACTCGGGGGTCGACCACCGAACCATAGGCACTTTGAACACATGCTCCGCTGGAACAATCGGTACAAAGTTTCATATTGCCAACATCGATACATGCGCAATTAGCCACCCCCTCACAGCATGTGTAGCCCGGGCTGTTGCTAGTACCTAATGCGCTGCTGCCATCACACGTCATCGCTGTCTGAATTAGAAAATTCCGGGTCTGGGAATCGCAATATTTCCCCGAAAACTCATCATCGTAGTCAACAACGGCGCACACATCTGGCACTGATATTTTACAGGCTGGAATTTCATCAGGTTGATGCGGCATGGTGGGCGAACTTAGCGCGCCGCCACCTGAAGCCCCGAAGCAAGCACCAAGGGCCGACAAATCTGACGAAGCGCCTGCCTCGGAAGTATCCCCATAACATGCACCTGCTTCACAATCTCGGGAGGTCTGGATTGGAATACCAACACAAATACTTCTGGGCGGCGGCATACTTGTATAATCCTTGGGATTATTGGTCATATCGAGCGTGCAATCGATCGGCAGACATGTCTGACAAAACTTCTTTGGGAGCGGCACCGGAGGCACACCAATAAGAAACTGTTCGAGCTCAAAGCCACCGACCGCACCAATCAAAGGTTTTCCGTTGCCTCTAAGATATTGTGGCAACTGCGTACAAGCGTTGGTCGCAACGCTAGTGCCGCCCGGGAAATCCGCGAGTGCAACCTGAAGCCAATATGGACTACCTCCACCGCAATCGTAATCTGGCCCCGGACACCCACCACCATCTTCTGGCGGGAATTGAATGCACTCTGGTTTGCTGTTATTGCAGGCACAAGGAGCGCCCGCGACATCGCCATTGACTTGAATACTAGCAAACATGGGCGATACGGACATCCATGTCAGCTGAATGGAATTCGAACTTCTGATACGGCCGACCACAAAATAGAAGTCAGTCGCTTGCAGAGTTGTGGTGCCGGCCACAATAAAAGGATCGCGAACAACCGCGATTAGCACATGGTCTTCGACATATGGCTGAAGACTGCCTGCTTGTGGGCTGTCGAAGACAATTCCTAAAGTGCCGAGGCGGTTGGCATCAGCAGCCGATGACTGCATGTTTAAGATTTGGGAGGAATTGAGATTAACGCCTTCGAAAAGCCCTGCACTAACAAGACTTTCAAATTCCGTTTCAGGAACCACCAAAGTGGTTTGCCCTCGCACTGGGTCGAGGTAGTCCGAACGACTCAAGATCGAATCCTCAAATGGAATCGTAGTGGGGACCGTTTGGTTCGCGCACGGAAGTGTTTGAGTTGTGGCAGGATTAGCGGCAATCAGGCTGAGTACAAAAAACAGAACGCTAGTAAGGCGTTTTTTCAGATCAACAATTCCCCCTCGGAGGTTTTTTAATATGCTAAAAAGTTAACCGCCTCTTTGCCGAGAAGCAAGTGGGTTTTTGATTTGGGGGATTTCGAACACAAAATAAAACAACTAAACAAAATAGACGGAAGTTAACGCGTTTGTTTTTTTCTCCGAAATTTTAAGCAGCTCAATTCTTTGTTTTGAGATCAAAAAAAAGCGGCCAAATGACCGCCTCCTCAGACACGAAACTCTGCGCTACAGGCTGTCACAGCCGTAGTCCGCAACGCTCAGCCCATTGATGCCCGTACTGGTTGGATTGTACGAGAAACCACCCACGCCGACCGGCGAAGCCATTTTACTCACAGCGCTGATGTCGTAAGTATCATCGCACCATATCGCAATCGAATGCCCACCTGCGCCGCCAGCACCGTGGCCACCACGAGCACCGTTGCCACCATCACCACCCTGGCCACCAAAAAGAATCGAGGGCTTCAGAACACTTCAAGGCGTCACGGATACGTGGTGACTCCAGAACATTGTAGACATCGGACGTCTCGTACTTCTAGGCTGGATCCTGGCGGAGCAATCTCAGAATCTCAAGCCAGGCTGGAGCCTGGCAGACCAATCGCCTGCAGGCCATAGGGCCTGCGGACCCGTCGCAGCGCCCGAAACCTGACGGCCTGAAACCCGACACCAGCTACGCGACTTTGCTGCTTACCAAGGCGAGCAACTGATTCAGGGTCTCCATTTCCGAGAGCTCTTCTTCGCTCAGCAGGATTCCGAGTTCTTCCTCCATCATTCCGAAGATTTCCATCAGTTCGATCGAGTCGATATTCAGCTCCACCAACGGTTGGCCCAGTTGTTCTGCCGTGAACTTGTGGTTGCCCACATGACTCACAACACGGTCGAAAGTATTGCGCACTGTGTCCATCAGGGGCCTCCGAATTGTTTGCCTAACGTGGTTTTGGCCTTGGTGTACGCCGACCGTGCGAGATGTCGCGCAAGGACATCCAGGTTGGCCTTGCCGCCGATCGTTCTGGTTCCTTCTTTGCCTAGACTGCCGGCCAGGTAAGCGTCGCGGGTTTTTGAGCGCTGAAGTTTCCCTGACGACGTTTTGGGCAAGGCGCCAGGCTCCAGAAAACAAATATCGTTGACGCTCAATCCGATATCTTGCCTGACTTGCAAGAGGATCGCCTGGTGCAGGGCTTCGTGGTCTGTTGCGGCAGTCTCAGCGATGATCACAAGGGTTTCGGTCGCGTTGGTGTTCACGCCAAAGGCCACGACATTGCCCTTTCGGACTCCCGGCACGTCTTGCACCACCCATTCGATGGACTGGGGGTCATAATTACGCCCGTTAATGATGATCGTGTCCTTTTTTCGCCCCGTTAAAAAGAGCTCGCCGTCGGCCATATACCCAAGGTCGCCGGTCCTGAGTCCGGCTGCGGTAAAGACGTTTGCAGAGGTTTCTGGGTCATTAAAATAGCCGGCCGCCATGCTCGGGCCCGAGACCAGAATTTCGCCGACCATGCGGTCGGCCAGCTCGGCTCCATCGCTGTCGACCACCTGAATCAGAAAACCAGGATAGGTAAATCCAACGCTCACAAACCGCAAAATGTCGTCGTCACCCGAGGGCTCCGCTCGCCCTTCATCCAGATAAATGTCGCGGCGGACTCGGTCCACATTGATGGGCTCACGAAGTGGCGAAAACGAGACACCCAGTACATTTTCGGCAAGCCCATACACAGAGACGATCGATTCGGGCGTTAAACCACAAGGCTTAAACGCATCCAAGAACGCCTGAATCGTATCGGGATGGGTCGGCTCCGCCCCGCAGCCAAGCATGCGCATTCGGCTAAGGTCTAGGCCTTCACGTTGGGCCGGCGTCGTTCGACGTGTGGCGAGCGCGAAGGCAAAATTGGGCGCACACGAGATCGTGGCTTGATGTTCGTGCATCGCCTGCATCCAAAGCGCGGGACGCTTCACAAATAGGGCCGTCGGCAAGATGACCGTGGGCAATCCGTACCAACACGTGGCGAGCACAAACCCAATCAGGCCAAGGTCATGAAAAAGCGGCAGCCAGCTCAGGGCTTTGTCACCGGGGCCGATTTCGTAGGCCCTCATGAAGGCGTCCATATTCGCCAGCAAGACCTTGTGCGTGATCACAACCCCCTTGGGGGCCGCTGTGGAACCGGATGTGAACTGCAAGAACGCGATATCGTCCAATTGCACCTCACCGAGCACAAACGGCGCGCGGCGTGTCCCTAGCCCGGTTTGCAGGGTTTCGGTTTTGATGACCCGTTCAAGCGAATCGACCCGGTCCACAAGTGACCAAAGAATCCGCTCCATCTTCGAGTCGGTGACCAGCACGCGAGCTTGGGATTTTTCTAGAATTGCGGCGGCATTTGAGACGTACGTGTCTAATTTTCCGAGCGAAAACGGCGGGTACATCGGCACCGGCACAAGGCGAGCGGCAAGCGCCCCAAGAAAACACACCACAAATTCTTGGGGTTTTGGAACCACGAGGCCCACGCGGTCCCCGGGCTCCAAGCCACTTTCTTTAAAATTTTCAGCGCAGGAAATAACGCGCTGATAAAGCTCCGAGAACGAAACAAGTGTTTGTGAAAGGTCATCGGCGTAAAAGACGATTCCTTCCTTCTTTTCGTCGCGAAGCTCCGCGAGTGCCTCAATGATGGTGGGGCCGGATGCGTTTCGAGCAGGGTATATAAACATAGCTTCTCACGTTCATTTTGCCGCAAGTTCATGTACCCCAATATTTTTTAATTTGTATGATCTAGGACATATGGCGGAGCGTTTCGAAGCCGCGCATTAAATGTCGGTTTTATATTCCGACGGGTATGCCGCTCCATATTCCCACCGTCGCGCCGACTGCAAAAACCAGGATGGGGAGGAGTATCGCCAGAACCAACACCTGTATATTTTGCTCGATGGTCTTGGCGCGAATTCCCAAGAGCCCATTCAGAATCACGACCGGCAGCATCAGGTACATCACGAAGAGCGAAGCCTGAATATTGAAGTCCGTCTGGACATACGCGAACACCATGAGGCTGAGCATGAAGGCAGGCGGGACGGTCTGAAAAACGAGCTTGGATTTATTCGTCATGTACTTTTTTCTGTGACTGGGAAGGTTCAGAATGCGACGCCGCGGGCGGTTGAGCTGGTTCCAGTACAACCCTTTTGTTCGACACGTTGGCCCCAGATTTTAATGGCCACAACCCCCAAGGCCATGATGGAAATCGCCAGCAATAATGCGGCCGTCTGCTGCCTCAACGTCTTGGCTCGAATTCCGAAGAGGCCGTTTAGGATGACAAGAGGCGAGAGCATCAAGAAGACCCCCAAAGCCGATTCCGGATCGTTGACCGCGACCAAAGCCGTGACGCAGATAATCGCAATGAGTGGGCCACCTTGGAATACGAGTTTGGATGTGCTGATCATGCTTTTCCTTGTGTCAGCCATCAGAATTGCAGGTCGCAGCCCACGAATTCGGCGTCTTCGAAGCGATTTGGCGCGGGTTTATGCCAATTCAGGGCGGTCCAATTCGCAAAACCGATCGTAAGCGCGGCCAGCAGCACCAGCGCTTGATCACGGCCAGCCGCGGCCAGCATGCCCACGACCAAATTCGTGGAAACGCCCAGGCCAAATGAGGCCCAAAAAAAGGGGTTGCCAAGCTCTGTGGTACCACAGAAACCCACTGTGGCCAGCGCGACGACGGGCGGAATAACCTGAAAAATTAGTTTTGGTGCGCCAATCATGATGTCTCCTTCTTAAAGTTTCGTGGCTCTTCGCGCTCGGTTCATTGTGCTCAAAACTGCACCCCTTGTTGGGCGAGGTAGTCGCCGTATTCCTTACAGCGTCACGAGGGGTGGGAGAGCCTGGAAGATGATTTTGGGTGCGCCGACCATCTGCAAACCTTCGTTCGTGTTCGAGAAACAACACTAGAGGGCGGGCGTGTAAGCCGATGGTCAGCGATGTGAAACGTGTGTGAATTTTACCAAGCACGGCCCAATATCTGAGGTTCTTTTTTTCTCCGAAAATATGAACGCCGCCGTTTTTTTCCGCCATAGGTTTTTCGTGGTTTTTTTTGCGTTCGAACCAGGCGCGCGAAAGAAGTGTCGAGAATTGCACAAGAACGTCGCCTCAAGGTTGTTGCCTTCTGTGTCGATGATGATGGTGACAATCTTTCCCGGACCCGAATCTTCATGCAATCCATCACCGCCAAATGGCTCAGAGTTCTCATTGGGGCGGGGATCATATCTTACGGCATGAGTTTCGGGTGGCTCCGTTACACGGGCTACGTGAATTTCCTCGTCGATCCTTATTGCATCATCGTGCTCTGCATGGCGTTCGTTGCATCGCTCTACAATGTCCGCTGGGGGCTCTTGCTCGGCATCACAGCCGTTGCTCTCGATGTCTTCGTTTCGTTGTTGTTGGCAGGCGAGTTCATGGAGCAACCGACGATCGCTGTGGCTCCGGCCCTGATTCTGCTCGTCATGTTGTTTCTGGGCCGGCGAGCAGGTGCGATGGCGGGTTTGACGATCGCGATGTTGATTCCTCTGACGATCGGAGTTTCTGGCCTGCTCGGATGGGGACCAGGGATTTTGAGCTCAAGCGTCATGCATGGCGTGATCGTCCTCGAGATGGTCATCGGCGTGACGATTTTGGCGCTCTATGTTCACACAAAAAGTCTGGAAGAAATCCGCGTTACGCACTCCCAAGAAAATGAGCGCTTTCGTTTGGTGGTCGAAAGCATGCCGGACGGCATCATTTTGATTTCACCCGCGGGCCAGATCGAGGAGTTCAATCCGGCTGCGGAGGTCCTGCTTGGCATTGGCCGTGAGCGGGTGATCGGCCATGAGCTGGGTTATGCGCCGTTTGCTTTCCCGCCAAAACTCCTCAACGTGGCGCTTACGCTCCGTGCACAGGAAGTGTGCATGGGAGGGGGCCGATGTCTGGAAGTCACGCCGTCCACGACTGCGTGGAAAGACGGTGCAGCGCGTGTTCTTCTTGTGCTGCGTGATGTTTCGGCAAGAAAACAATACGAACACCGTTCAGAAGAACTTCGGAATCAATTAATTCGCTCCCAAAAACTCGAGGCCGTGGGTCGGCTCGCCGCGGTTGTTGCCCATGATTTTAATAATATTCTGACGGTGGTTTCGGGATATATCGGTCTTCGTGAGCTCGAGGAGTTATCCGAAAGCGACCCCGTGGCGGATATGAGTGAAGCCGTGACGATGGGCACAAAACTGGTCAGACAATTATTGGTGTTTTCAAAAGACGAACCGTCCTCGCAACGCCCCGTCGACGTCACAAAAGCCGTGCAACGAATTGAGCCGATCATTCGACGATTATTGGGCGAAAATATTGACCTTGTCATCGATTGCGGGGACTTGTGCACGATCTCTGGAAATGACGGTAAGTTAGAGCAAATCTTGGTGAATCTGGCCACGAATGCCGCTGATGCGATGCCTGATGGCGGCACCTTTACGATTCGCTGTGCGATTGAGAACGATGAAGTCGTGCTCTCGGTTTCCGACACAGGTCAGGGCATCCCAGAAGATATTCGGGACAAAATATTCGACGTGTTTTTTACGACCAAGGACTCCACTCATGGCACAGGCCTGGGACTGGCGACGGTGTACGCCGTTGTGACCGAGTTTCAGGGGACGATCGACGTTGAGTCCTCGAGTGCAGGTACCACGTTCAGGATGGTGTGGCCGCCCGTCGACCACGACGCATCGATGGAGATCTCGCGGGTTAGACTGCCCTCTCCGACGCATCTCCAACAAAAACGGGTACTTTTGGTCGAGGACAACCATGCTGCCCGAATCATGCTGACTCGTTATCTGCAAAAGCAGGGTTTTTTGGTCAGCGCCGCGGAGTCAGGGACTGCGGTGCTCAACGACCCCGCGTTGTGGAAATCCGCGCCAGATATCGTTGTGACCGACCTCGTGATGCCCGGGATCTCGGGTATCGAACTCATTAATTTGATGCGGGCACATTGGGGTGAGATTCCGTTCGTGTTGATGTCTGGTTACACCGCTGAGACGCTGACCGATGAACCTCCGGAGACCATTGAACACCTGATGGAGAAGCCGTTTCCACCTTCCGAACTCGTGGAACGGATTGCAAATGCGCTAGGTTAGGGCCGGATTGGTTTCGCGATCTCGTTTTATGCACTATGCCGTCGTGTTGGTGCCGGAAGCGTAAACCTTTCCGGCACGTTCCATGCCGGGGGTGATTCGGTGTTGACCCGTAACGTGAACGCGTCCAAGCATGGATCGATTAAAAAAAATTGTCACGAGGGGGGGAATTCTCATGACACCATCACTACTATATGAACGCGCGTTTGCGCGCTTGGTCCTTGAAGAAGGCGCGGGTCTAGAAGTCCAGAATGTCATTGCGGCCGCATTTGATTCAGACGAAGCGGTCGGAGTCGGGTTGCGCTGTCGCACCCCGCTCAAAAAGTGTGGGACCACCACAGGGGCGGCGCTTTTGCCGAGTGTTTTTCTGGGATCGCTCGAAGTTGCGGGCTTCCGAGGCATCGGCGCAGCCGCGAAGATTGAGTTTTCTCCGGGGCCTGGTTTGACCCTTATTGTCGGTCGCAACGGAAGCGGAAAATCTTCTTTTGCCGATGCGTTCGAGGTGCTGCTCGCTGGAGACCGAACTCGTTTTCACGAAAAAAGCCAATGGCTGCGGGGCTGGCGAAATATTCACGCCGAGGGCCGTCCTACCATTCGCGTCTCATTTCATGTGGATGGAAGTCCGGATCCGGTGAAAGCGGTGCGGGACTGGGACCCCGATGCTGATCTGTGTCAGTCCACGCTGAAGGTCTCTCGTGCAGGCAGTGAATTCGTCTACGACCAGCCGGGTTGGCGAGATACCGTGGAAATCTTCCGGCCCATCTTGTCCTACGACGAGATCGGAGTCGGGTCGAATGACGGACCGACTGCCCTCTACAACGATTTGGACAAGATCCTCGGGCTCGATCAGCTGACGATCGTGCGTGATCGCCTGGCCCGGGCTCGAAAATCCTGTGAGTTTTTGCAAAAGGAAATCGCCGACGCCAGAAGCGCGGTGGTCGCTGGGTGCGCGACCTGCGCAGATCCACGTGCGGAGAGGGTTGTAGAAATTCTTCGAGCGCCACAACCAGACCTGACGGCTCTTTCGCACGTGGTCAATTGCGAGTTCGCAGATGAACCGGGAATAGAGGCCCTCAAGGCGCTCTCCAAGTTGTGCACGCCTGAGGCCGGCGAGGTTCAGGATGCAGCCACGGCGCTTCAGGCGGCTCAGCAGCTTGTCGATGAGCTGAAGTTGACCCAGGTCGGGTTTGAAGCGGCGGCGCTGGAGGTTTTGAAACGTGCCATGAGTCTGTATCGCCGCAGCCAAGACTCGATTTGCCCAGTCTGTGGGACCGAAGCGCTATCCGCGGATTGGTATGAAGATGCCCAGGCTCGGCTCGACGACTTAAATACCGTGACGGTGGCCTTTTATGAGGCGGAGGCCGACTTGCAGTCTGCCCGTGGGGCAGTTGAACATCTGCGCGACCGCTGTGTGATTCCGGCCTTAGATGGGGGCCTTAGAACTTATGCAGCCGGGGTGAAAGCGGCCGAGCATTGGTTAAAATATCCTCAGGACCCACGCGACCTTCCGAGGCATATGCTCGACACCTTTGGCGCGCTCGAACACGCATTTGGTCAGATTCGTGATGAGGCCAATGAGCTGCTTTCCGCACTTGAATCCAATTGGCGGCCGGTTCGAGAAGCCATCAGGGCATTTGTGGTGGTGAATCAGAAACATCCTGACGTCGCACAAGACATTGAGACTTTGAAAAAAGCCGAAAAATGGACCAAGGATTTTGAGGATGAGATTCGAAGCGAGCGCTTTGAACCGATATCTAAAAAAACACAGGAAATCTGGGCCGAATTACGCGACCAATCCAATGTCTCATTAAATGCCATCGAAAAGCCGGGGCTGGGCTCGCGGCGGCGACTTGAGCTTAGCGTGGGGGTGGACGGCGTCGCCGCATCCTCGCTGGGCATGATGAGTCAGGGGGAGTTGCATTCGCTTTTATTGAGCCTGTTTTTGCCTCGCCTAACACTTGCGGAAAGTCCATTTCGATTCCTGATTGTCGACGATCCGGTCCACGCCATGGATCCTGCTAAAGTGGATGGGCTGGCTCGTGTGTTGGAGCGAACAGCGAAGACGCACCAAGTGATCGTGTTTACCCACGACACGCGCCTGGTCGACGCCGTGCGGCGGCTGCGGATACCCACGACTTTTTTTAGCGTCATCCGCCATGGTCATTCCGACGTGGTTGTGGAGCCTGGCAAAACACCCGCACGACAATTCATGGACGATGCGACCGACTTGTTGAATCACAAGAACGAGATGGCCCCCGAGATCGGAAAAAGGGTGATTCCAGGGTTGTGTCGTGGCGCATTTGAGCTGGCCTTCCGGGATATGGCATGGACGACCTTGCTCAAAGAGGGTATTGCTCATGAGGATTGTGCGGTCAGGATTGAGTCTGCAAAACAGACGCGAGAGATCGTGGACTTGGCGATATTTGGCACCCATGAGCCTGGAAATGCCTTTGAAGTGCTTGATGAACGATACGATAAAAAGATTGTGAATCCGCTGCGACTCTCCATCAAATACGCGCATAAACCCTTTCAGGGCAGCCTCTATGAATTGGTCGAACAAACCAAAATCGCGTTAAAGGTGATGGGAGCTTTATGACCGATGCGCGTGACCTTTTAATTTATGCCAGAGAAATGATTTCTGGTGACTCGATGACCCTTCATGCGCGGTCTCGTGGGGCGACCTTGATCGCTCGACAGGCGGTTGAAGAGGTCGCAAAAACATTTATCGAATCGAAATTTGGCCGTGTTTTTCGACCCAGTTTTAATTCGTTATTTATCGCGGTCGAACAAGAATGTCAGACCGACCCCGAGCTCCATTCCGCGGCAAAGAGGCTTGCTTGGACGTGGTCGTCGATGTCGCGTGCGTGTCACGCACATGCGTATCCAGTGGAGCCGAGCTACGCCGAGGTCGATGCCTGGATATCGTCGATCGAGGAGTTTGTGGAAATCAGTGGTCTTTATTCAGACGAATCAAGTCTGCCGATCCTCGCCGCTGCCTCGCGACTTTCCACATGTCTGGCGCGTAACGTGCCAACAAACGTGTCATGATTCCCAAATGAAACCGGGAGAAGGGTATGATGACCAAGATTATTGCCGACCGTCGAATCATTCGCGCGAACGCGAAATCGGTGCGTCATATTTTGCTCGATATCGATGCGCCTTCCCTGGCAGAAGAGGAGGCTCGGCGCCCCGTGAACTTCGTGGTCGCACTTGATACCTCAGGCTCGATGGAGGGAAATAAACTCTCGTTGGCCAAAGAAGCGGTCGTCGGCGCGTTAGAAAGGCTTGGTTCGCGGGATGGATTTGCGTTCGTCAATTTCGCCCGAGACGGCCACACGGTGGTGCCCTACACGCGCGCCTCCCCTGCAGCGATAGACCTTGCGAAAGTGGCAATCGCTGAGGTCTGGTCCGGAGGGATGACCAACCTTGGTGAGGGCCTGCTGCACGCATTTCACGAATTTAAGAATCTGGACGGGGATGCGGTCAATCGATGTCTGATTTTGACGGACGGAGAAACCAATCGTGGCCTCACCGACCTTGCGGATTTGCAGGCATTGGTGAAGGCGGGCCAGCGTCGAAATATCACAACGTCCACGATCGGCATGGGCAACGATTACGACGATGAAGTGCTCAGAAAGCTTGCCCTGGCGGGGAAAGGGAATTTCTACCGTGCGGGTTATCATGACGAGATCCACAAGCACGTAGAGCGCGAGTTTGGTGCGGCTTTGCGGGTGTCTGCGCGTGATGTTTCGGTCCGAATTAGTGTGGAGCCTGGGACTGCGATTCGACTTTTGTCGGATTATCCTGTGATCGAGCACCCTGGTTTCGTCGAGGTCTTCATCGGTGACCTGGTTGCCGGACAATCGATCGAACTCGCCGCAGAGGTGGAATTCCTGGGCCCTCAGGACTCCAGCGAGGCTGTTGCAGGTCCGAAGGCCCCCGGCGAGGCCGTGGCGAGCCTTCAGGCCCCGTGTCTGCAGGTGAAGGTGCAGGACCGCGATGGCGTGATGAGTTCGGAGCACGAAATCATCTATCAGGCCGGGTCGGATGCCGAGGTCGCTGCTCAAGTGCCGGATCGCGAAGCCGCGTTTCGAGTGAGCGAGATGTTTGGGGCGTTGGCGACCCGTGAAGCGGTGCTTTACAACCGGTGGAGTCGCCACGTCGAAGCTCAGGACATCATCATGGCCGCCGCCCACGCGATTCGGGAGCGTGCGGCAGGAAACAGCCCGATGCTCGCACTCGCCGAACAGCTCGAGCGACGCGCCTTGGAATTTCGCAAGCCGATGCCTGAACCAGCCCGAAAAGACTGGAGTTCGGTGGTTTCGTTGTCGCTAAGATGTGTGGTGGTTCCGAACGTGAAGAACCCGCGGTATGCAGCGCCCAAAGACTTTAAGAGACCGCATCTGAGATTGGTCCAAGAAAAAGACAAGGGCCGCATAAGCGACCCTTGAGTTTGACCGAGAGACGGTACTTTTCGCGTTCCCCGCAGCCCGCTGATTCTGCCAGAGGGGCCGTGAATCGGCAAACAATAAACGACGATCCGCCAGGATGAATGCCGTTTGCGTTCAAGGGTTTGGAGGTATCTTGGCGCACTCATTCATGAAATTCCAAACACGACCGTCAAAAATATGACGGTTTTTTTTGGGGCAGAGGTGTCGTTTTCGGAGGGAATGATCGCTTTTTCATTCGGCGGAACACAGAAACGGTGGAAGTTATTGGAGAATTCACAGAATCCTCAATATTCACGACCGCCTCGGTTGGTGTGAATCATGTTCGGGTAAGTTCCCTGCGGAGGGCTAGCTCTCCGCACGCTTTTCCCGTATTTGTACATTATGAATGACGTGGAACCCCTCCAACCCGAAGTCTCCGACTCTCAGGCCGATGAACTGGTTTCGACCTCGACGGAGCTGGCTCTCACGCCGCCCGTGCCACCCTGGGCTGATCCACAGTCATTTCTTTTGATTCCGATCGGTGTGGTGGGGCTCTTTGCGGCACGCATGGCCAGTAACGGCCTCTTGCCGACCAGCTTCGCCCTTGGGATCTGGTTCCTCTTCTATTTGAATTCAGGGATTGTCGAACATCGACAGGAAGAGCTGTCGGCGCTGTACCGCGTGGCCTTGGTCGGGACGGCTGGCCTCTGTGTCGCGCTGACATCGTCGGTCGACTGGATGTGGCTGACGTGGGCGATGGCCATCATCGCGTATGCGATTGCCGCTGTTATGACCTACATCTGGCGTTCATTTCGGGGCTAGGGTTTCGGTTTTCGGTTTGCCATCGCCTGTTGTCTGCGCCGAGAGCCCGGCGGACCGTCCCAAGTCCCAAATCACATTGCAGGGCTGGAGCCCGGCGGCCCAGTCGCGGTGCAGGCCCTACCAGCCTTTGCCGTATTTGATGAGACCGCGCAGGTATTCGCCGTACGTGGATTTACCCAATAACGACGCGGCGTGTTCAAGCCCGGCATCGTCGATAAAACCTTCGCGCCATGCGATTTCTTCGGGGCAGGCGATCTTTAGTCCCTGACGATTTTCGATCGTCTCGACAAAATTCGAGGCTTCCAGCAGCGAGGCATGTGTGCCGGTATCCAGCCAGGCGAACCCGCGCCCAAGCTTCTTCAATTTTAGCGTGCCTTTTTTGAGATACGCTCGATTTACGTCGGTAATTTCGAGCTCTCCACGAGGCGATGGTTTCAGGTTTTTTGCGACCTCAACGACCGAATTATCGTAGAAATAAAGTCCCGTGACCGCCCAATTTGAACGAGGTTTTTCGGGCTTTTCTTCGATGCTTACGACCGTTGCGCTCGCATCAAATTCGGCTACACCATAGCGTTCCGGGTCTTTTACCTGATAACCGAAGACGACCGCGCCGCTCTTGATTTCTGCGGCATCGCGGACTTTCTCACGAAGGTCGGAACCGTAAAAAATATTATCGCCGAGCACCAAACACACCGAGTCATCGCCAATGAATTCTTCGCCGATGATAAATGCCTGCGCGAGCCCGTCGGGGGAGGGTTGTTCAGCGTAAGTAAATTTTAATCCCCATTGTTCACCCGACTCCAACATGCGCCTAAAAAGCGGCAAATCGTGCGGTGTAGAAATGATCAGGATCTCGGTGATTCCGGCGAGCATCAGGACCGAAAGCGGATAATAAATCATCGGCTTATCGTAGATCGGCAGGAGTTGTTTAGAGATGACCTTGGTCACCGGATGCAGGCGCGAGCCCGATCCTCCAGCTAAAATAATTCCTTTCATTTTTTTGCTCCAATTCCAAGCCGTTCAATCTTTTCTTCGTCCCCCAGGACCTCACGACACCAGTCGAGGTTATCCAGGTACCACTCAACGGTTTTTCGAATGCCGGATTCGAAGGTCTCAGCAGGTTTCCAGCCGAGTTCCTTTTCGATTTTTGAGGCGTCGATGGCGTAGCGCAAATCGTGACCTGGCCGGTCGGTCACAAAAGAAATCAAGGACGCGTGCGAAAAACCGGGGTCGTGATCGTCGAGGATCGAACAAATGGTGCGTACCACTTCGATATTCTGCTTCTCGTTATGTCCACCAATATTATAGGTCTCGCCGATTCGGCCTTCCTCGACGACCTTCATCAATGCTCGGACGTGGTCGTCGACAAATAGCCAGTCGCGCACGTTCTCGCCTTTGCCGTAGACAGGGATCTTCTCGCGGCTTCTGGCCTTGAGGATCACGACGGGGATCAATTTTTCGGGGAATTGATAAGGGCCATAATTATTCGAGCAATTCGTGATCACGATGGGCAGTCCAAAAGTATGGAACCAGGCCCGCACCAGATGATCGCTGGCGGCCTTGCTCGCCGAATAAGGAGAGCGAGGGCTGTAGGGCGTTTCCTCGGTGAACATCCCAGTTTCGCCAAGTTCGCCGAAAACCTCGTCGGTCGAAATATGGTGAAAACGGAACCGGGTCTTTTCGCCGTCGCTCAGCGTATCGAAGAAGGTTCGGGCCGTTTCGAGCATCACCGAGGTCCCCACGATATTGGTGTGGATGAACTCAGCAGGCCCGTCGATCGAGCGATCGACGTGGGATTCTGCGGCGAGATGCATCACAAAACGGGGGTTGTGGGCGTCGAAAATCTGCTGCATCGCCACACGGTCACACACGTCGGCTTGGACAAACGCGTATCGAGGATGGTCGTTGAGGCCCGGAAGCGACTCAAGATTGCCCGCGTATGTCAGTTTATCGATATTGACCACGTGGTAGTCCGTGTGCGCGATAAGGTGCCGCACGAGAGCTGAGCCAATAAAACCGGCGCCGCCGGTAACAAGAATCGTGTCCGCCATGATGATATCCAAAAAACAAAGAATGCCCGGCAGACATATCATGCGGTTTTGGACCAGACTAGCTTGCCCCTTCGGGCGATGGCCTATTCGACGCGATAATTTGCGGCACTCGCGAGGAGTTCAATTCGTGGGTTTTGGGAGGGCCCCAAAAACCACTAAATGGCAATATGTTGCACCGTTTGTTGCAACACGAAGGCCTGTTATCAAGCGATTGCAAGTGTGAAACTCGTTTATTATCAGTTGCTTATCGTCGGCTTTGAAAATCTTGAAATTCGGAATATTTATTGCTAGTTTAGAGGTGTTGGTGAACAGACCAACTTCCTAATACGCATTATAGTGACCGAACTTGAGACGAGGTTTGTCTTGAATTTTCGAATCCGCACACGAGTCCCCAAAACACTCATGATGTTCTTGGTCTGTGGATCATTGACCGTCCAGAGTGTTGGCAATGTTTATGGTCAGGAGCTTGAGGGGGCCGTCGAGGCGGACGCGCCGACGCCGCTGACTCAGGCCGAAAAAGACGAGCAAGCGCGCCAGGCATATTTGCGTGGTCGTGAGCTTTTTGACGCGAAATCATTTGATGAATCCGCAGAGGAGTTTCGTAAAGCCTACGAGTTGAGTGGTCGACCCATCTTACTTTTGAGCATCGCAAGTGCCCATGAGCGCGCAGGTCGGTTCGACCTGGCTCTTCGTACACTCCGTGACTATCGGCCATTCGCGACGGACGAGGATGTGGGTGAGGTTGATTTCCGCATCCAGTCGATCGAGGGGCGTATTCAGGCGCTGGAACAGGCAAAATCGCCCCCCGAGGACGATAAGCCGCTGGTCTTGAAAAAGACGGCGCCACCCGCAGAAAAGACTTCTCTGGCGACGGTGGGTTGGGTGCTGACCGGGGTCGGTGTCGCTTCTGCGATCACCGGCGGGGTTTTCTATGCACTTGGCGAGCAAAAGCATCGAGACGTGGCGGACGCTAAGACGCGCAGCGAAGCGGTTGCCTTAATCAGTTCGGGCGATTCGAAAAAGAATACCGGCTACATTTTTATGGGGGCGGGAGCAGCGGCGATTATCGGTGGTGTGACCCTCGTGCTTGTGTCTTCGGATGACGAAGAAGCACAGGTCGCGTTGTCGGTGTCACCCTCAAGTGAAGGTGCTGTATTGGCTTTGACAGGAGGGTTTTGAAAATGAAGTTCATTTCAAAGGTACTGGTCGTGTCGTGGTTGGGTTTGATGTTGGGGGGCTGTACCAGCCCAGAGATTCCCAACTTCGACGACGAAAATAATACAACAACGAATAACACCGTTAACGACGCCGGCGCGGACACTTCAATCATCGAAGATATGGGCGAAGATGTGGCCGTATTTGTGCGACCCGAAATGTGCGATGTCATCGATGAATGTGGGCCCGGCTGGCTTTGCGACATCGAAAACTCCAGGTGTGTTGAGGGTTATTCCGAGGTCAACGGCGTCTACAGCGATCGTATCGTTCTGGGATTTGTCGGTGATACCTCCGGAAATACGGGCGCGGTCGGGCGCAGCATTGTTGCAGGCATTAACGCCTATTTTGAGCACACGAACGCGACCCGTGGTGGTGTGAATGGGCGGCTCCTTGAGCTGAAAGTCTTTAACGACGGCGGCGATCCTGATGTCGGGGCCACGATGGTCACGCAAGCTCTCGCAAACCGCGAAGTGTTCGCTTTCATAGGCAATCAAGGAGACGGGCTCGCCGAGCTCACCGTCAACAAGTTCAACGACGCACATGTCGTGCTTTTCGCCCCGGTGACGGGTGGGGCAGCCGTGCGAAAATCGCCCTCAGATCGTTATATCTTCAACTATCGCGTCAGCTACGCCGAAGAAAACGCGCGAATGGTCGATTATTTTGTGAACGAGTCAAACCCTCCATTTCCTGCTCCAAACTTCGCACTTTTCACGGAAGCCGAAGCCGATGGACAGCTAGGCGCGCTTGGCCAGTCCGCGCTTGATGGGATGGCACGCACCTTGGGGGTCGATCCTCACCGAATCGCTCCAGAAGCCATTCATCGTGCGACCTATAAACGCGACACCAACACGGTCGATGCCGCCGTGGAATCGATGATTCGTTGGCTGGCCTCTGGCCAGCGTTATGAAGTCGAATTCATGGGATATCCCGGTCAGATCTTCGCGTTTGTCGTTGTGACCGCACATGACCAACAGGCCGCCACATTCTTGAAGAAATTCAAAGATGACATGACCCGCCTGCGCTCTGGTTTGCCTTTGACCTACACCCTGACACAAGACGAGATTACGCGCGTGATGTCGTCTCATTTGCTCTTTGGCGTCACCTCGTCTGCGGGCGACGGATTGTCGACCGACCTGATTCAGTCTGGCGCCGACAAGTATTGCCAGAGCGAGTTTCCGAATCAGTCAGATATGGTCTTGTCGCAGGTTGTGCCTTTTTACGGCTCCAATTCGACGACGGTGATTCGTTATCGCGACCAGCTTGCCGAATACGATGCCGGTCTGAAACCTGGGTTCTATTCACTCGAGGGCTATATCGCAGCCCGCCTCGCCGTTGAGGCGCTGCAACGCGCCGGCGGAGCACTTACGGACGAACACTTTGTGAATACCATCGAGGGGATCACGAATTACACTGAGCTCGCTCTTGCTCCTGCGCCGATCGACATGCTGGACCATCAGGCGATGACGGAAGTATACGGCACGTTATTAGACAATGATTGCGCCATTCGGCAGCATGAGGGTTCCAACTGAGGTGCCATGAATTCCGTAGCCCGCATCAATGGGGATCAACCCGAGCACTTACCATTTAAGCTCGGGGAGGTTCTGGATGGCCGTTTTGAGTTGCTCGATGTGCTCGGATTTGGTGGTTATGGTTTGGTCTATAAGGCCATTCAGGTAACCACCGGTCAGCTGGTCGCAGTCAAGGTTTTACGCCGTGATAAGGTTCAGCTTCAGTCACAGCTGGAGCTGGATCGATTCAAGCGCGAGATGCAGATCATCGCGCGTATTTGTCACACGAATATCGTGAGGCTGATCGACTTTGGCGAGCTGCCGGATGGCACCCTCTACATGGTCATTGAGTACATTAAGGGGGATCCGCTGTCTGAGGTGCTTAAGGAAGAAGGCGGCTTGCGTCCGCGAGAAGCATTTCATTTCATGCGACAGATCATTGATGGGCTCAACGCCGTGCATCAGCAGGGCGTGGTGTATCGGGATCTCAAGCCCGCCAACATCATGATCACGCGGACCGGGGCGACTCGGAACGCGGTCCTCCTTGATTTTGGCGTCTCCGGCATATCCAACGATGAAAGCGGTCTCGAGAATCTGACCACCGACGGGTCGGTGCGTGGAACTCCTAGCTACATGGCACCGGAGCAATTGCGGCAGCTCGCTGTGACTTCACAGACTGATATTTACGCCTGGGGTCTCGTGTTTCTTGAGGCCCTGATGGGCCGCAAGGTGATCTCAAGGACGTCGCAGGTCGAGGTCATGGCGGCTCAGATTTCGACCGATCCCGTGCCCGTTCCGGAAGAGATTGCCAGCTCTACCTGTGGCTCCATCATTCAGCGCGCCGTCGAAAAGGAGCTTTCTGATCGGTGGTCGTCGGCCGAAGAGATCCTCTCGATGATGGAGCATTGTTATATCGATCCGAAGCTCTCGTTGCCTTGGACCGGGGCCGTTGGACTCGAGAAGATTCGCAAGACTGCGGACATGCTCAGTTCAGAGCATAGCCGTCCGACGTCGTCACAGACCGTGCAGTCGCTTGAGATCAGCGGGGAGATGCTTGAGCCCCTCGATGAGCCTCAGAAAAAATCGGGCGGGAAGGGACTTATCTGGGGGATTGGCGCTCTGGTTATTTGTGCGGTGTTGATTGGGATCGGCCTGATGTCCAATAAAACAGCGCCAGTGGATGGACCAGCCGCACCAGCCGCGCCAGCCGCGCCAGCCGTCGAAGAGCCCGTTGCGGTTCGGCTGCAGCTTCAAACCGAGCCTCGCTCGGCCTTGATACTTGTCGACAAACGACAAATTGGGTCGGGATCTGTTGATGTGGAATTCAAAGACGGTCAGGACCATCTTCTGCGAGTGGAGGCCGAGGGATATCAGCCCGAAGAATTCCCGTTTCGAGAGCGCTCACCTGTAAGTCACGTGACTCTGCAGCGTTTGAGCGAGCCTGTCGGAGAAAACACCCAGGTGGTCCCCGAAAACGAGATCCCCGTGGTTACTTCGTCGACCGAGGCCACGAAGCCCGCTGACGATGTGCGGCCTATCGCCGCGAAAAAGCGAGGTTCGGCTGACCCCAAACCTGCGTCGGTACTTGAACCGGCTGACGCGGTCGAACCCGTCGAACCCGTCGAACCTGTCGAACCCGTCACCACTCCGGAAGTCGTCGGCAAGCCTAAGCCCATGACCTTTGAGCCTGTGGGCATGTCCGATGAAGGCGCCTTTGCTCCTGTTGGGGTTTCCGACACCCCGGACCCATGGTCAAAGCCCACCAAGGACGCCGTGCCGGACCCTTGGAAAGAATAATCTGTAAATATCGCTAAATGATCTAATTTTCGCGACGATGACTAGGGTGTCTTCACCAAATTTATCGAATAGTGAGAATGACATGAGCAAGCGAAAGAGAAAAAAGGCAGAGTGGTCCCGCGAACAAACCAAAGAAGTCGTTGGCTTTGATGGTCGCGAAGCGATGGACGCCGAGGCCGATTCAAACCGCGCTCCTGAAAGTGCCGACACCTCCGTGTGGTCGAGGGATCTGACCAAAGAGGTCGCTGACTTCGATGCTGGCGGATTCATGGAAAAGTCGTCCGCCTTCGAACGTGAACCGACCCGCGAAATCGTCAAGCCAGATTGGACCCAAGATGTGTGGCAGTTCACCGACGAAGAAGACGATGCCAGCTTCTTTGGTGAAGCCGTCTGCGCTTAGAACCGGTGTCGGCCCTGCGCCTCGGCCCCTGTGTGCGCCCTGAACGGGCAGCCCGGGACCTGAATGGCGCGGCAGATTTTCAGGCAGATTCCGCTGTGAATTGACAACCAACTTCTTGAGGGACTAATCTCCGCGGCCGCAGCACGTGCGCGTGTGCGTCATTTATCACGGGTGTTTCCAGACACCCACGCCACGAGGGTGATTGTGTCCGACGAGAAAAAGAAGAAGAGCGCCGACGACATCATTGACGAAAAAGCCGCGGAAATGGGCGTGGATAAGAAGCGGGTTCCGGCCAGCGACGAGTCCGCCGAAAACGTGATGGCAGGTCTCGGAGGGGTATTTGATGTCCCTACGAGTAAAAAGAAAAAGAAAAAAGCCGAGCCTGTGGTTGAAGCCGAAGCCGATGAAGACGAAGAGTCTGACGTCGAGGAAGCGGCTCCAGCGAAGGCTAAGAAGGCCGAAAAGCCCGAAAAGAAGGCCGACAAGCCCAAGAAGCAAAACGCAGGTGTTGACCTCTTCATCAACGACGGTGCGCCGTCGAAGAGCTCGAAGAAGGCCAGCTACTTGGACGCTGATGACCTTGGCGATCTTGATATGCCCCAGAAATCCAACACCGGCCTCTACATCGGTGTGGCCGTTGCCACGCTCGTGATTGGTGTGGGCGCGATCGCAGCCTTCGGTTCGTTCGAGGATGTCGGTGCACTCTTGAGTGGCGATCTTCGTGAGCGCCGTCTCGCCGAGAAAGAGCAAATCGAGGCCGACTTCAAACAGAAGCAACTCGATGCGTTGGACAAGTTCGGCAATCTCATCATCGCCGGCAATCCGCAGTACGCGATGGTGAAGGTCAACGGCCAGCTTCAATACGGCCAGACTTCATCCGAGGAGTGGCGTGAGCTGCAACTTGGACCAAGCACGGCATTTCAGAACCTGAATATCCGGACTGCTTATAATGTTGAAATCACGGCGCCAGGCTATCAGCCGCTGACGCTTGAAATCACTGAAGGCAAGTGGCAGGAACAGACTTCGGGTGATTTCAGTTTTGTGGCCTCGGCGAACCTGACTCCCCTGAGTATGGAAGCCAAGCAGGAAGCTGATGCTCGACTCTCGGCCGACGTCGAGACCGAGTATTTTGGAACCGTGTCGATTTCGTCCACCCCTCCAGGCGCGCTGGTGATTTTCAATAATTACCCGCTCGTCAACGCCAAGGGTGAGGAGCTGCGAACGCCGGTGACTTTCGACAAGTATTACGTCAAAGACGAAAAGACTGGGAAACTCGAAGAGCGTCCGATCAACGTCGATTCGACCCTCGACCAGGGCCACAAGATTCAGCTGCAAATGCCGGCAGAATCGGGTGAATATCCAAAATACGTGACTTCGTTGCAGCGTCAGAATTGGACCTGCGATTGGATGACTGAGTCCGAGTTGAAGGCGAGCAAATTCAACGCCGACAAGGATTCGATCCAGAAGAAGTGTAAGTATAGTTGGAACTTCAACCTTGATTTCAATAACTTGAAGAAGTTCATTGACGATCGGGCTGCCGAGAAAAAACGCATCGAAGAAAAGAATCGTGCGATTCAGGAAGAGGCAGCTAAAGCAGCAGCCGCAAAAGCCGAGTAAAAATGAAATTCCAACGAGTCTTGGATCCTGTTGACAAGAGCCCTATTGATGCCCTCCTGCGTGATGGAACATTATGGCGCTTGTTGCATTCAGTTCCCGATTTTGTTGAGCTTTCGAAGAAGGGCAATCCTCGCGTAGGGTTGCCTTTCGTCGTTTCCGACGAGCTCTTATTGCCCCCGGTGGCGCCCAGCAAAATCGTATGTATCGGGTTGAACTATAAGGCTCATGCCGAGGAACAAGGCAAAGCGATCCCCGACGAGCCGTTGATCTTTTTAAAGGCAACCTCGGCGTTGATTGCCGACCGCGGCACGATTGAATTGCCCTCGCAGTCCGACCTGATTCATCACGAGGCCGAGCTCGCGATCGTCATTGGGAAGACGGCGAAACGTGTTTCAGTCGACGAGGCTGAATCCCATATTCTGGGTTATACGTGCGCCAACGACGTGACCGCGCGCGATATTCAGCGCCAGCTCAAGCGTTATACCGTGGCAAAGGGCTTCGACACTTTTGCGCCGCTGGGTCCAGTGATGGTCAGCGCGTCGTCTTGGGAGCCGGGCGGAAAGACCGTGACCTGTCGGGTCAACGGTGAAACGCGTCAGACGGGCACCTTCGACGACATGATCTTTGATGTTGCGACCTGTATTGCCTATATTTCGAATATCATGACGCTCCACCCAGGCGACGTGATCATGACGGGAACTCCAGCTGGAGTGGGCCCGCTTGTGGATGGTGATACGGTTGAGGTCGAAATCGACGGAATTGGTATTTTGACCAACTCGGTACGTCGGCTCCACTGATCTACATGCGATGAGGCGAACGGTGCGACTGGGAGCTTACGACCTTCTGGAGGTCCTGGGGCGTGGGGCCACGGGACAAGTCTGGAAAGCGACCTACGGCGAAAGCATTGTCGCGGTGAAACTCCTCGACAAGGGAATCTCGCCCGAGATGAACCAGGTGCTGACGCGCGAGGTCCATGCGCTCGCCTCATTAACCCACCCTCATATCGTGACGGTTGTGGACTTTGGCCACATCTCGGAAGCCGAAGCCACGCAAGAGTTGAGCGCAGGCCAGCCCTATGTGGTGTTCGAATACGCCTCTCGTGGCGCGCTCGACGAGTATTTGGCAAAGAATCCCACCCTGAGTTGGCCCTGGGTCCGACGGCTCCTTTTCGCGATCTTAGATGGGCTCGCCCATGCCCACGCACGAAATGTGATTCACCGGGACCTCAAGCCGGCCAATATCATCGGGTTTGAAAACCCTAAGGCTTGGAAAATTACCGATTTCGGGTTGGCCTTTCTGGGCGGCGAAACGGCCAAAGAACACCGGATTTACGGGACACCCCAGTACATGGCACCTGAACAATTTCAGGGTGACGGCTATCTTTATGCGCCTCATACGGACCTCTATGCGCTGGGGGTGCTGGCCTACCAACTGGTCTGTGGACGTTTGCCATTCAATCACAAGACGGTGTTGGGACTTGCTCAGCTGCATTTGACGCAACCTGTGCCCCAGCTGACGCCGCTTTTTCCAACCCCGCCGGGTCTGGAAGCGTGGATTGGGGCGTTGTTGGCCAAGGACGTGTCGAGGCGATTCGAATTGGCCGCTGATGCCGCTGCGGCGTTGCGTGGGTTGTCTGATGCCTCTGGGGCGGCGCGTCGTTCCGATTCATTTTTGCCAGGATCACCGAGCACGATGGCGGCGACGATGCTCTCCACGCCCACCGAGATATCTCTGGATGTGATGCCTTTTGGCGACACGGAAGTCTTGAGAAGCACCGAAGCCGGCGTGCGTCCGCCAGTGGCACCGCAACCACCCACCTGGCGTCGAGCTCGTGTGGAATTCCGAAATCCTCTCACGGGATCGAGTGCTCGTTTGTTCGCGCTGCGTGCGCGTGAGTTGGTGGGCCGCGATCAGGAGCTTGAAGAGCTCTGGGCGACTTTGGTGCAGGTTCGCAGCACCAGCAGAGTTCGTTGCACGATGATCACCGGCGACGATGGTGTGGGCAAGACCGCGTTGGCGAAGTGGTTCGCCGAGCGTGCCGCCGAAACCGGCGCGGCCACCGTCGTGGAGTTGAGAGAAGACGCGTGGGAAACCATGTACTCACACGCCCGTGCGGGGTCGACACCCGAAATCCAACGTGCGGTTTTTAGCCGAATCGCCCACGAGTTGGATGCCGGAGACGTTTTGCCGCTGTGGTTGGGGGCCGGCGAGGACGGGGAAACGGCGCTGGTGTCCTACATGCGGGCTCACGGTTTGCGGCGGCCTGTGATTTTGGTCGTCGACGGTCTGGGCGCAGACCTACTGGGATTGCGAATCATCGATCGGCTTCAACGGGCAGATAAATTGATTCCCCATGCGGTTCATGTGGTGGCGACAAGCGGTCGCGTGACGGATGGGGTTGACCGAAACGAAGTGCAGACGGTCATGCGAGGTGCCGACATCATCGAGCTTCGAAACCTCTCGCGCTTGGAGTCGAGCGAGTTGCTTAGCCAGGTCCTGAAATTCGACCTCACCACTGCAGACCGTTTATTCGCCATGTCGAACGGTAATCCGCGCATTCTTTTCGACGTGATCGAAGATTGGGTCGATCGAGATCTTCTTTTCGAAACACTCGAAGGGTTTGCCGTCGTCGGCGATGCGACGTCCAATCTGGGGGAGGCTTGGCGTGAGCGTCTAGAAGATGTCTTGGCCACGCCCGGCCATAAGGCCGCGCTTGTTCGGGCGGCAATTTTGGGTGTGCACGTGAGCTGGGGTGAATGGACGCACCTGTGTCGTAGTGCGGGAGTCCCGATCGCCGAGGACCTTGTTTCGATCATGGTTCGCCGAAGCCTGGCCGCGTGGACCGAGCAGGGGTTTTCGTTCTCTCACGGTTTGATTCGTGAGGTTATTTTGGCCCAATGCGACATCGTTCAGCTCAGTCTTGAGGCCGTACAGGGGCTCGAAGGTTTGCAGGCGCAACGTCCCACGGCTGAGCGCTGGGGCCGAATTGGCGCACTCTATCTGGCCGCCAAACACTTTGCCGAGGCGATCGAACCCCTGAAGTTGGGGGCCGAGGCCGCAAATCGGCGGGCTCATTTTTTTGAGTGCCGACGACTTTCCCGATTGCGTCTGGAAGCTGCCAAAGCTCAAGGCGACGCCCACGGAGTGGCCATGGCGAAAGTCGCCTACGGCGAGGCGCGACGCGGCACCCATGAACAGGACGAGCCTTGGTATTGGGACGAAATCGAAATGGCTCGCTCGAAGGGCTGGGATGACGTTCTTGCGGCAGCATTCATCGCCACCTCGGACGCCGCCCGCTTGGAGCAGCGCTATAACGAGGGCGCCGAATGGGCGACTCAAGCGATGCAGGCCTTCGAAAGAATCTCGGACGCCACCAACTACGCCAAAGCCGTTCGAATGCGCGCCGATGTGCTGGCTTACGCCGATCGTTTTGATGAAGCTCATCGGGACTACGTCCAAGCGCAGGCGCTCTACCGCAAGCAGGGGCATGCCGAAGGTGTGGCGTGGTGTGATTATGGTTTGGGTTATGTGGCCCAACAGTGGGGAGATCAGGCGTTGGCGCTCGAACACCTGAAGCGCGCCGCGGATTGGTATCGAGCGAACGGTCATGTCGGCGAAAGCGCCGCCATCGAAAATTCCATCGGCGACACCATGTATCGCCTTGGACGATTCGAAGAAGCGCTCGATTTCGCCACATCATCCGTACGGCAATTCACACGCGAAGGGCGCAGCGTCCCCGAAGCCCACGCGAGTATTGCTCTTTGTTATCTGGCCCTGGGGGATGTGGAGCGCTTCAAGTCCGCGGCCGCCCTGGTGGCGCGAAACGCGATTCGTCATCCTCACTTTTTGACGCTTTACGCCAGTATGGCTGCGTTGGAACGCGATTGGGACAAGTGGGACGAATTCATCGCCGAAATCGACTTAAATGAGGACCATCGCGGAGTGGACCTTGCGATTGGTTACGATGCGATGGTGACGTGTGCAAATTTGGCTGGCGCCCCCGATCGAGTGGAACAGGCTCAAGCCCTTGCAGCAGCGCAGTGGGCAAGGGTCGGGCGCTCTCGAGTCATCGATTCATCCCCCCGATGACCTCGTCCCGAATGCTCAATTTCGACGGTTGAATGTGGTTCGCGAATGGCACCCATATGTGGTAGCGTTCGCGCCCTGTTAGACCGACAGAAGAAGGAAGAATAGCATGTCTGAGGAAGAACTCATCGGCACCGAAAAAGCCGAAACCGCGACCATCATGGCGTCGCCCGTCGTCGCTAATGCTGGTACCTACAACGCCGACAGCATTCAGATGCTCGAAGGCTTGGAAGCTGTCCGCAAACGACCTGGCATGTATATCGGTGATACCGATGACGCCTCGGGTCTGCATCATATGGTTTACGAAGTCGTCGACAACGCCGTGGATGAGGCTCTTGCGGGTCACGCCAATCAGGTGTTGGTGACGATCAATGCCGACGAATCATGCACGGTCGAGGACAACGGTCGAGGCATTCCTGTGGATACCCACAAGAAGGCCGGCAAGTCCGCAGCCGAAGTCATCATGACGGTGCTGCATGCCGGCGGAAAATTCGACCAAAACTCGTATAAAGTTTCGGGCGGTCTGCACGGCGTGGGTGTCTCGGTTGTGAACTTCTTGTCGGAATGGGTCGAGCTTGAAATCAAGCGTGATGGCCAGGTTTGGACGCAGCGCTATGAGCGCGGCGTTGCAGTCGCGCCACTCGTAGCCGTGGGCAAAGCCAAGAACACGGGAACGAAAATCACCTTCGCTCCGGATCCTCAGATCTTCACGCAGACGATCTTCTCGTTCGACACACTTTCGCAGCGATTGCGCGAATTGTCGTACTTGAATGCCGGCGTCAGCATCATCATCAAGGATGAGCGCGATGGCAGCAGCCATAACTTCAACTTCGAAGGCGGCTTGAATTCGTTTGTGTTGGCGCTGAACAAGAACAAGGTGCCGTTGCACGAAACGCCGATGCATATCATCCGCGAAGACACGAGCACTGGCTTCACGCTTGAGCTCAGCATGCAGTGGAACGATTCGTATAACGAAAATATCTTCTGCTACACGAATAATATCCGTAACCGTGACGGCGGCTCACATCTTTCGGGCCTCAAGGGGTCGTTGACCCGTACGGTCAACGCCTACGGCATCGCGAAAGGCCTGCTCAAAGAAGCGGTCAGCGGCGAGGATATTCGAGAAGGTCTTACCGCGGTTCTGAGCGTGAAAATGCCAGATCCGAAATTCTCGAGTCAGACCAAAGACAAGCTGGTTTCGAACGAAGTCAAAGGCTTTGTCGAGGTCATGGTCAACGAGATGCTCGGGTATTTCCTCGAAGAAAACCCAGCGATTGCAAAAGTCGTCGTCGAAAAAGCGATGGCTTCGTCACGTGCACGTGAAGCGGCTCGAAAGGCCCGCGAAATCGCGCGTAAATCGTCGTTGTCTCTCTCAAGCCTTCCGGGCAAACTTTCGGACTGTCAGTCACGAAATGCCGCGGAATGCGAACTCTATATTGTCGAGGGTGATTCCGCCGGCGGTTCGGCCAAACAAGGCCGAGAAAGGAAGTTTCAAGCTATCCTGCCGCTTCGCGGAAAAATCCTTAATGTCGAGCGTGCCCGCTTCGACCGCATGCTCGCCTCGAATGAAATCGCGACGCTGATTTCTGCGTTGGGATGTGGCATCGGTTCCGAGCATTTCGACATCGAAAAACTTCGTTACCATCACATCATCCTGATGACAGACGCCGACGTCGACGGAAGCCATATTCGTACGCTTTTGTTGACGTTCTTCTACCGTCAGATGCCGTCGCTCATCGAGCGTGGATACCTCTACATCGCCCAGCCGCCTCTTTACGGTGTGAAGCGCGGTCGCAAGACCACGTACATCAAAGACGAAGGCGCCATGGAGCGATTCTTGGTTTCGAACGTGGTCGATAACGTGTCGATTCAGGGCGTGAATGGCGAGGTGATCACGGGCGCCGACCTCGAAGTGCTGATCACTGAGATGTCCGATTATAAGCGCGCCATGAAACGGCTTGAGCGTCGTTGTGACCCGCGTCTTCTGCGTGAATGTGTCCGTGAGGGCCTCACGGTTGAAGACCTCGGTAACGAGGCGGCTTTGACCGAGCGTATGAAAACGATGCTCGAAAGAATGCGTACGCTCTATTCGAATGCACGTTGGTCGATGCCAGTGGTCGAGCCAAATGAAGCGCTCGATGACCTCTTTGACGCGGTGTGGAACACGCGTGTCGCTGGAACAGCCATCGAAACGCGCATCGACCGCTCTCTGGTCGCGGGCACGGATTTCAAACGCCTTACCGGTGTCTGGGGCAAGCTCAACAACCTTGGGTTCCCGATCACCGTTGCGACGGGCAAAGAAAACGCACCCACTTTTGACCACGTGGACTCGTTGCTTGATGCCATTTTTGCCGAAGGCAAACGTGGGCAGACCATTCAGCGATACAAAGGTCTGGGTGAAATGAACGCCGACCAACTTTGGGACACCACCATGGATCCAAAGGAACGTACGTTGCTTCAGGTTCGTGTCGAGGACGCGGTCGAAGCCGACCAGATCTTCACGGTCCTGATGGGCGACCAGGTTGAACCTCGTCGTGAGTTCATCGAAACCAACGCGCTCAACGTGCGAAACTTGGACATTTGAGGCCCGAATTGGAGAAGTTACGACTTATCCATGATTCCGAGGTCGAGACCGAGCTTGGCAAACACGGCGTTCACGTTCATCGCTACGCACTCAACATGCCGGGGCTCTACCTCTTTGTTGGCGTGGCGATAGCTTGTTACGTCGGTTGCGGAGTGCTCTGGTTCGGCGGATTCATGTCCCAACCTGGCGGCCTCTTCGCGTTTGTCTTTGCGCTGATCGCGGGCATTATCCTGTCGTTGAACGTCTCGTACTGGAAGGGCATCGGGGACAAACGCTTCGTGGCACTTTCGGACGACTATCTGATGGTCGGCGAAGACAAGACCAAGATGTGGCAGATTTCGTGGCAGCTCTTGGATGCGGAAAAGCTTGGATTTGCCGGAATGGCGGTGTCCAAAGCGCAGGGCAAGCTCAGGATTCTGGTCGCCGGTGAGAGCATTCCGTTGCTGCTTTACAGCCCGTTTGCCCACCTTGAGGACCCGCAGGGATTTATGCTCGGAGTCCTTACGCGGTTGGAGACAAATTCTGAAGAATCGGAAGATTCTGCGGCGCAATGAGGTTCGACTACCATGAAAAAGATGGTGCTCATTCTTATGGCGCTCGGCCTCACGGCTTGCCCTCCTCAAAAACCTGAAGACACGACTCGCGATGTCGCGCGCTCCAATGCCAAAGACCACTCTGAGCCGGTCGCGAGCATCGATGGGCGCCCGCTGACTTTGTCCGAATTCGAACGAAGAATCTCTCATGTTCCCGTGAACGCTCGATCTCGATTTGGCTCCGTTGAGGCCCGCAAAGCTTTCCTGGAAGCCCAAGTTCAGTTCGAGGTTTTGGCACTCCGTGCCGAACGAGAAGGCCTGGGCTCCTCTGCATTGACCCGCGACGAGATGAAAGAGGCCCTTGCCAACGAGCTGATCGACGAGGCTCTGCGAAAAAACGTGCGTGCGGCCGATATCACGCAGGCGGCGATTCAGGCCTATTACCAGGCTCATAAGGCTGAGTTCACGAAGCCAATCCGCCGTGATGTGGTGGCGATCTTTCAGGATTCAGAAAAAGACGCCAATGTTTTACGTGACTCTCTGAATGCCATCGAATACGCCGACGACAAGCAGCGTATCTACACATTTCGTACGGTCGCAGACAGCAACACGATCTTTGTGGAACAGCGCAAGAAAGGTGGAGCGATCGGCGATCTGGCCGATCCTCAAGCGCCACAGGCCAAGTCGGGTCGCTATGCACCGCTGGCCCCGGCCGCTTTTGCGTTGGAAAAACCAGGGGATTTTTCGCCGGTGATCGCGTTTGAAAAGTACTTTGTGTTCCTGACGTATCTGAGTGAAAAGCCCGCGGAAGTTCAGGAATTATCGAGCGTCGAGGACGAAATCCGGCAGACTCTCTTTGAGCAGTCGCGCTCGGCTGCTTTCGATGCCTTGGAAGCCGAAGTCCTAGGAAAGGCCAAAGTCGAGGTGAATGAGGCGTCACTCAAGCTCATCAAGGCGCCGGTCGCCGAAAAGCCGATGTCTCGTGAAGCGCTCGATGCTTTTGGCGCCGCTCTGGGTTATGACACCCGTGAGGCCCGCTGAGGTTTGACGTGGTGTAAAAAAACGATGAACATCGCGCCGCGCTGGAAACAAGGATCGATATGAAACGCTGGATAATTGCAGGTCTTTTGGTTGGAGCCTTTGGGGCTACCCCGGCCCAAGCTGCGCTCATTGACTGCATCGTGGCTCATATCAACGACGACATCGTGACTCAGTCCGATGTTCGCAAGGCGATGATTCCTTATCTGCTGCAGAATAATGAAAATCCGGCAATTTTGAAGGACCCCGCCCGCGCCTCCGAGGTGATGGACGCGGCTCTTCAAGACTTGATCGAGCGCAAATTGCTCGAACAAGAGGCTCAAAAAATCGATTATACGGTGCCCGACGAAGACCTCGACAAATGGCTCGAGTTCACGCGCAGCCAGCAGAAACTGAGCGAAGATCAGTTTCGCGAAGTCATCGAACAGCAAGGCATTTCGTTTGCCGACTACCGAGAAATGGTCCGCTCAAACCTGCTGAAGGTCCGGATCGTCAACATCAAGGTTGGCTCACAGATCACGATCACCGATCCCGCGGTAGATGCCGCGTACAAAGACAAATTCGGCTCGGCGACAGGTGAGATTCCGTACCGCACGATTTCGCATATCTTGATTCGCCCGACGGATGATTTGCCTGAATCACGTGCAGCCGCTTTTGGGCGCGCCAAAGAAATCCGCAAGCGCATTGCCGCTGGCGAGTCATTTCCAGACGTTGCCGCTGCGGTGAGCGAAGGTCCGTCCGGCGAGAAAAAGGGCCTCTTGGGCACCTACCGGAAGGGCGAACTTGATGCGACCTTTGAGGCCGCTGCGTTTTCATTGCCAATTGGCGAGACGTCTCAGCCTGTGGAAACCAAATTTGGCTACCACCTGATTTTCGTCAGCTCTGAAGAAATGCGCCCTGACCCCGAGGTCGATCAACGAAAAGAGTTGATCCGCGCAGAATTAAGAAACGTCGAGCTTGAGCGTCTGCTCAAGCAGTACATGTCCCAGCTCAGAACCAAAGCGTTCTTAGAGGTTAAGCCACTGTGCTCCGCATACTGATCACTGCCGGTGACCCAGCAGGCATCGGGCCTGAGGTTGTTTTGAAGGCCATGCAGGCACCAATTTCCGGAGTGGAGTTGGTCGCGGTGGGCTCGAAGACCATCTTCGACAAGGTCGCCAAAACCCTCGAATGTCCGGTTGTTGGAAATATTCTCGACGTCGACTCAAGCCTGAGTGGGATTGCCGATCCAACGAAAGTTCTTCCGGGTATCATGTCCGCCGAAGGCGCCCATATTCAGCGAGCGTCGTTTTTGGCTGCGGTCGAAGAGGTCGCGGCCGGTCGTGCCGACGCCGTGGTGACGGCTCCATGGACCAAGGCGCTGATGCCGTTGATTGGTGAGCCCGCGTTTGGGCACACCGAGATCCTGGCCGAGCGCTTTAACGCTCCCAATCACGTGATGATGCTGGCCGGTCCACGGCTGCGAGTTTGTTTGGTCACTACGCATACTTCGCTGCGAGAAGTTCCTGACAAGGTTACGCGCGAGCGCATTGAGGCCGTCACACGAACCACTGTGGCTGAGCTGAAGCGACTTTATGGCATTGCTCGCCCACGCGTCGCAGTTTTGGCTCTGAATCCCCATGCGGGGGAATTAGGGGCCATGGGACGCGAAGAAATCGACGTGATTAAGCCCACCATCGAAGCATTATCTGCCGAGTTTGCGGAGAGAGCCGAGATCACGGGGCCTTATCCTGCCGACACGCTCTTTTCTCGTTATGCTTCGGGAGCCACGCCCTTTGATGCGGTGGTGTGCATGTATCACGACCAAGGGTTGATCCCGTTGAAGACCCTGCATTTTGGGGAAGCGATCAACATCACGCTGGGTTTGCCGATTCTGCGCACCTCGGTGGACCACGGCAGCGCGTACGATATCGCGTGGCAAGGCAAAGCCGACGCGGGCTCGTTGCGCTATGCGATTGAGTCTGCGGTTGTGATGGCGCAGAGGCTTCGATGAGTGTTCGGACCGAAAAAAACGGCCGAGTCTGGACCGTGATTCTGGACCGTCCCGAGGCGCGAAATGCGGTCGATCGCGACCATGCCGAGGCTTTAGCGGAGGCGTTTCGTGCGTTTGAAGCTGACGACGATGCTCACGTGGCCGTGTTATTTGGGGCTGGGGGCACCTTTTGTGCTGGGGCAGACCTGAAGGCCGTTGCGTCAGGCGTAGGCGTCAATCGACTTGAACGCGATGGGGACGGCCCGATGGGTATTTCTCGGATGCAGCTAAAGAAGCCCGTGATCGCGGCGATGACTGGGTACGCGGTGGCCGGAGGCCTCGAGCTCGCGCTTTGGTGTGATTTACGTGTTGCAGAGGAAGATGCTGTTTTGGGTGTTTTTTGCCGAAAATGGGGCGTGCCGTTGATCGACGGCGGAACAGTTCGGCTGCCCCGAATTATTGGACAGGGCCGCGCTCTGGACCTGATTCTGACTGGGCGAGCCGTGAGCGCGGAAGAGTCGTTGTCGATGGGATTGGTGTCGCGCGTGGTAGCCAAAGGAAGCGCACGGGAATCAGCGGAGATTTTGGCGCATCAAATTGTTGAGTTTCCTCAATTATGTCTTCGTGCAGATCGCACATCGACGTATCGAGCCTTCGATGCTGACGAAGAAACGGCACTTTTACGTGAATTCGATCTTGGGGCGGCCATACTCAATGTTGAGTCCGTCGCTGGTGCAAAACGGTTTGTCGATAAAGACTGAACATGGTCTTGGATGCCGTTGTTTGCACATAAACGTAATAATTAAGCCGATTTAGCATTTCGCGTGCAACTTGATGCGCATGCCTTGTTTGTTGATGCGAACCTGTCACTCTACAAGCACTTGGCACGTTTCGTTCCAAGGGAAAATTTTCGAGGTACCTAATCTATGCGTCGCGCTTTGGTAGTTTCACAGTCGGTTTCGATGTCCGATGTCGCCCAACGAGTCTTTCGAGGACTTGGCATTGGCGCCACTCACGTCGCGAATCCAAGCCTTCTACCCGCAGTGGTCGAAGCGATCGGGTTTGAAGTGATTGTTTTCGACATGGACCTGGGCGAAGACGACCTGGCTCGCTGCCGGCGAATGCAGCCAAAGGCTTTCCTGATCCTCGCCTCAAACGCGCTCCTAGATCCCTCTGAATACGCCGCACAGTACGTGATGCTTAAGCCATTGAATGTCGTGGTCCTGCAACGCGCGATGATCAATCTCGATTTGGCCGGCCAGCAAGTATCCAACAGTTGATTCATTGCTGAAACGGGGTAGGGTTTCGTGAAATACGGAGCCCCAATGAAGTCCCGCAATATCCTGTTTTTTATCTTCCTCATGTCTTGTTCCGCCGACTCTTCGCGGACGCCGGACCCGGAACCCATCACACCGATTCGAACCTGCGGGGTTGAGCTGGAATTTAGCGGTCCGGCCACGGATGTGTCTGTTTCGGGTGAATTCAACGACTGGGGCGAGACCACGCTGTCCAAGAAAGACGACGTATGGAGAGCGCATGTCGAGGCTCCGCCTGGGCACTATGCGTATATCGTCAGAGTTGATGGGCTGGAACTGGATCCGCCAGCGTCGGCTACGACTCAATGGTTTGAGGGCAAAGAACTCTGGTCAGTGGCCTCGCCGGCCTGTGAAGTGCCGCGATGGAACGCGACGAAGATCGAGTCCGATGGGCCCACGATCCGTGCGTCGCTTGAGTTTCTCTCGGCCAATTCCTCCAAAGCATTATTGGACCCAAAGACCCTGCGCGTCACGGCTGGCGCCGTTGAGCTTGGAGCGGACGCTCTGCTGATCGATGTGGAAACGGGACAAGTTGAAGTGACTTACACTCCGCCCACGCCTGGAAAATACTCGATTCGAGTCGAGGGCGAGGACGTCAACGGCGTGCCGGCCGAGAATTCCGGTTTTTGGCTGCCGATATGGGTCGAGCGGGAATCGGCTTTCAGCTGGCAAGATGCCTTGATGTACCTGGCGTTCACCGACCGATTCTCGAATTCTGATGACATGGCTCCTGCCTTGCCCGACCCAGCTCTGGACCGCATGGCATCGTATCAAGGTGGCGATTTCGGCGGCATTTTAGCGGCGATCGAGTCCGACTATTTCGAGGAACTTGGCGTCAACACACTCTGGCTCTCGCCAACCTACGAAAACCCTGAAGGGGCTTATGGCGGGCGCGATGGCGCATTATACACGGGCTATCACGGCTATTGGCCCATCGATCCGCTGAAGGCCGAGACCTCCTTTGGGGGCGACGAGGCGTTGTTGAAGGTCATCGAAGCTGCTCACGCTCGGGGCATGCGAATCGTGTTTGATATCGTCTTAAACCACGTGCACGAAGACCATATTTACTGCCAAGAATCGCCAGAATGGTGCACCCCAACATGTGTATGCGGGACTCAAGATTGCGATTGGGAAGGTCCGAACGGTCGCGCGTTGGACTGCCAGTTCGCGCCGTATTTGCCGGACTTGAACTACCGCAACCCCGCCATTGTTGAGCGTGTGCTCAGCGATGTTCTGGCGTTGATGAGCAAATTTGATGTCGATGGGCTTCGCATTGATGCCGCCAAACACATGGATCATGTGGTGATGCGCACCTTGAGGCAACGCCTTGAGGCGCTCGAAGATGTTGGCGTTGCGCCGTTTTATCTGGTGGGTGAAACCTTCACCAACGACCGGGGTTTGATCATGGATTACGTGTCGGATGACGAGCTGCACGGTCAATTCGACTTCCCGCTCTTTTACGGCATCCGTGGCGCGTTTGCGGGCGGAGGTTCGTTCCGCGACCTCGACGGGGCAGCTGCAGCGAGTCAGCAATCCTACGGCACGGCGTTGGAGTGGATGTCGCCCTTCCTTGGGAACCATGACATCCCCCGGATGGCGACGGAGATCGCCGGAAATGGTCAGGGTCCGTTTGGCGACACACCTGATTTGATGGCAGCGGGTCCTGCGGACTCGATCACCGAGTGGAACATCATCAACCGTATGTCGATGGCGTTTTTGTTCACGCTAACCCAACCCGGCATCCCGTTGATTTATTATGGGGATGAAGTCGGTTTGGCGGGCGACGCCGACCCCGATAATCGACGTTTCATGCCGACAACACTGAACGCGAACCAGATCGAATTGTTGAATCGAGTCAAACAGATCGGACAATTGCGAAAACAGATTCGGGTGTTGCGCCATGGGACTCGAAAGGAGCTCTGGCTCGACGATTCGCTCTACATCTATGTTCGTGCGGGTGAGTCTGGCGATGCTGCGATCATTGCCATGAATAAGGGCGATGCGGCTCGCTCGGAATCGATCACCATCCCGTCGGCTTTAGGACTGGCTGGCAAGACGCTGAAGGGCGCGAATAACCCCGACAAGACGGTGCTCGTCATCGACGGCAAAATTCAGGTTCAGCTCAATCCTTGGGAGTACCTGATTTTGGTGCCTGAGCAGTGAGCGGTGAGCGGTGAGCAGTTTATGCGGGTGATTGCGATTTGGTCCGCGGGCATCTTGGCCTGGTTTGCGATTCTGGGACCGGTCCGCCGGGCTCCGGCCCGGCATTGCGATTCTGGGCCCGGTCCGCCGGGCTCCGG
>CAYMYJ010000043.1:0-44848 GCA_964394615.1 uncultured Bradymonadales bacterium
GTCTTGTCCTGACACGTCGTCGTCGCTGGTTCCGCACGCGCCCAGAAGTCCAACGGCAAGGGTGATAAGTAAGAAGTGTTTCATAACGAACCTCATGTGATGATATTATGATAACTTTGCTTATTTCGTGCCAAGTGCCAAAGGCTGTGTAAGTGCTTGTTTGTTAACCGTCTTGATGCCTGTGGCAAAAAAAAACGCCGGAGATACTCCAGCGTTGTTGCAACATTGTTGATACGTTTTGCCTTATTGCGGCGGAGCACAAACTCCGACTCCAGAGGGCGCAGGGTCAGGTAGGTCGGCGCATGATAACCCGGTCAAACACATGGGGTCGGTGGTCGAACAGGTCGATAGACATAACGAGGTAGCAGCGTTGGCTGGAACGCATGCTTCCGACGCACCGCACATGCCGGGCGAAGGGCTCAAATCGCTGCAGAGTGTGAACCAGTAACCGACGAAGAGACCTGGAGCCAGCAGGTAGGCGCGCTCAGGAATCAGCTGCCATTGGTTCTGGGCGTCTTTATACGTCGAGAATTGCAGATAGTCTGAGCGGACATCACCCGTGGTGAGGTCGAAATCGAGCTCACCAGAAACACCGACGTAGTCGATCGTTCCCCCACCAGCCAAGGTGTTGCGGCCTGTCGAAAAGAAGGTCGGATCGTCGTAAGAAACTCGCGTTCCTGCTTTGTCGACGAGCTTCGCCATCGCCCCAGCGATCGCGGTTCCGCTGATTTCAGTCCCCGAAGCAACTCCGCTCATGCCGAGCAGCGCAACGACGGTGGCATCATAGGTCAACGTCGAGATCGTGATGGGCGGTTCGTTGGGATACTCGGTGCTAAATCGTGTGAGATAGGTCGGGTAATTGGTCGGGTGGAAAATATTCGGACCCAGCGCACGTACGATGGGTTGAAGTGCTTCGTTTGTGCTTGAGATCGTTGCAAGGTCTGCGGCTGCCCCATGGGTGAACAGCGTCGGTGTGGGGGCCACATTTTGGTAGTAGGCCAGGGCGAGGCTGATGGCCTCACTGGTGCCAATGATCAAAAGGTAGTTGCCTGGATTGGTCGTGGATTGGCCAATCACCCGTCCAAACTCAGTGGCAATCAGGCCTGCATCAAACCCGAACGTCGCGGGATCCGCGTACTTGATAAACTGCACGCCGTTATTCCCCACAACCGTGGGGAGCTTGGCCGAAAGCTGGTTGAAGAGTCCGTTGCCGTACGCATCGTCTTTGTAGAAGACGGTCACACGACGACTTGAGATCGCTTGCAGCTCTTTGATTCGTGCGACGACCGCATTTGCCTGAATCACGTCCGATGGGAACGTGCGCCATGCCAGGCCATCATCCAGAAGCGCCGTGATTTCAGGCGCACTTGCCGTGGGTGTGATCATGTAGGTGCCGTTGGGGCGACCCACATTCGTCACCACGTCAATATACGGGGTCGACAAGAGTGGCCCAATGAGTGCCGGTGCGTTGAGTTCCTCGACCAAATGACGTGCGCCTCGTTGAGCGAGCGTGGCATTCCCCACGTCGTCGCAGGTGACGAGCACAATTCGCGACCCATCTGGCAACCCACCCGCGCTGTTGAACTCTTTAACGGCGAGCCGAATCGCTTTTTCGAGCGGTGGCCCAATGTTGGTGTAGGGCGGGGCCTTTGAAAGGACGGCCCCAAGCACGATGGTTTTGGGCGCGCGCGCTTCAGTCCCGATCACCACCTGATCACAATCCTGACTCTTCATGGCCACGCATTCAGTCGCGATGCAAAGCGAGCCCTCCGAGCAATCGGTGTTGATGGCGCAGGCGGGGACGACCGTCATGTCTGCATCAGAAGTGTCGTTGCCCATGTCGGCGACGCTGACGTCTTCTGTGGCATCCATGCCGGCATCGTTAATCGTCGAGGTGGGCTCCACACAGACGTTCGCTTCGCATTTGGTGCGCGGCGCGTTACCCGCGCAGTCGGCGTCGCGTTCACACTCCGCTACGGCGATGCATTCGTTGTTGATGCATGCGGCCGACTCACCCTCTGCGGCGAAGGCCATGCAATCGGCAGTCGAAGAGCATTCGGTGAAGTCGTATCGCAGGCTGCAGCCCGAGATGAGCAAGGCAAGCGCTCCAAGCCAGTATAACTTTTTCATGGATTTCACTCTGCTCAATAATTCATTTCGAGGCCCAGACCGACGCTATGCGCGTCAAAGGTCGGGCCAAGTTTCAGTGCGGTGGCTTCTTCGCCATCACCCGCGGTGAAATACAACACCGCACCTACTCCAGTGAGCACTACGCCGGTGATGAGAAGGCTGTCGGCAACGATTGCGTAGGTTCCGCCAGAATCAGCCGCGTCACGCCTTTCGGCGAGCGATGAAGCGTTCTCGAAGTCGGAGTTTGCGGACGAGGCCAGGTACGCCATCACACCAGAGGTCACGAGGGTCACGCCGCCGGCACCCATCAGGATGTACGACAAGGTATGGTCAGGGCCTGCTTTTGGCGCGGGTTCGACCTTTGCGTTGGCATTCGAGTCTTCTTTGGGGGTCTCAAGAGCCAGCACTTCCCGGATGGTCTTGATGCGTTCGATGGCATCCTGACGCGCTGCTTGCTCGACGTTTGGCGCCTTCACAAAACGCTCAAAATGATCCACGGCCAACTGCAGTTCTCCAGCCTTTTCGTAAACACGGCCGACATTATAAAGGATATTCGAGACCGGCTTGATCTCGTACGCTTTCATGAAGAATCCGGCAGCCTCATCGTAACGCTCGGCCTCAAAATTCTTGGCCGCCTCGGCCGTCAGCCGATTGAATTCGGTATCCTGCTCTGAGGTGTCGTCTTGTGCGAATGCAGGCATGGCCGGCACGCTTAGCGTAAGGGCAATACATATGAATAACGAACGACGCATTCGATGCCTCGAAATTGGGGAACTTCACTAAGACGAAAGTTTCCGGGAAAATAACGTGTCACCTGACTTCACGCAACTTCATGGTTGATCAAGAAAATCAAAGTGCTCCGCTCGATGAAACCCGTCAAAAGCGGTGGCCCGATCATGGTCTGGGACATCAAATGTTGCCGGATAGAGTGGCGCCCCCCCATCAACAGGCACCGTGACTCCAGTAATAAAGGCTGCTGCCGGCGAGAGCAAGAATGTCACGATTCCACTTATTTCTGATTCACTTCCAAGCCGTTTCAGTGGCACGGAATGCCGTAGCTGTGGAATCGTCGCTTTGACAAAGTCTGGGTACGTGTCCATTCCGCTTGAGGCGATCCAGCCTGGGGCGACGGCGTTCACGCGTACGCCCGCTGCGGCCCATTCGACCGCTGCCGTTTTTGTCAGGTTGACCATTCCGGCCCTCGCTGCCCCCGAATGTCCCATCCCTGGCATGCCTTTCCACATATCGGCCACGATATTCACGATCGCCCCACCGTGATCGATCATCGATTGTGTGTAGATCTCCCGGCTCATCAAAAAGCCGCCGGTCAGATTGGTGGACACGACCGCATCCCAGCCCTTCTTGCTGGTGAAGGCGAGCGGTGCCGGAAATTGCCCCCCTGCGTTATTGACCAGTCCATCGACTTTGCCGTGTTGAGCGACGATCTCTTTGACCACCGTCACCACCCGCTCCTCATCGCGGATATCGCAGCTCCAGAAACTGGCCGCGCCGCCGTCTTCGATGATTTCGGCGTGAACAGACTCAAGTTTTTCGAGCTTTCGACCGATCAGGACGACATGCGCGCCTAACGACGCGAGTTCATGCCCGATGCAACGTCCGATACCGCTGCCGCCGCCCGTGACGACATGGATTTGACCACTGAACAAGTCAGGGCGAAAAACACTTTTGTATTTCATGAGAACTCCTGTGGTGCAGGCTTACCACGACTTTTGCGTCATTTTACTCCATGTAGGTGACACAGATGTCCGATGAGGCGAGTCGTTTGATGGCCGTTTTTCGTCGATATCGTGACAATACCGCGTCTTTTAGAGTTGGCCCATCAATTGCTTCGTAGTTTGGGTAACCGATGGAGATTGAATTGATGAATTACAAATACGCGATAGCCGTTTTGACTCTCGTGATTGGTTGCGGAGACTCAGCCAACTCATTGGAATATGATTACGATCAGAACAACGCGACGACCAATAATACCGGGGGAAACACCTCCACAAATAACAGCGAAAACAACAACGAAACCGAACGTTTTTTGGTGCGGGAAGTCGCGACCACGGATTCCTACGTTTTTGTTCCCAATGCCGACGTTAACAGCTCCACGCTTGCCCGCGTCGACGCCAACGACCTGAGCGTGATTCCACTTCAAGTGGGCCAAAATCCCCAGGATGTGGCGGCTAAAGACATCGAGGGCATCGGCGCTGTGGCCTACGCTTTGTGCGAAGGAAATTCCACAGTGGCCATTGTTCGCGCAGATTTGCCGTCAAGAACTGGCGCGGGTCTGGGAGACGTTCGGCTCTTCAAAGTACCGAGCGAAGTCAACCGGCTTACCATGTCGCCCGACGGCCGTTATGCCGTGGCCTGGATCGACCCCGAGCGCTCGTTGGTCAATTCACCCATCGCCTCGCTTCAGGTGATGTCATTGATCAAGCTCGGAGACACACCCGAGGAAGACGCCGTCTATAACCTTAGCGTGACCCGGTTGATTCGGGACCTCGAATTCACCAATAACGGCGAGCTGTTTCTCCTGGGCCGTGAAGGCGTCAACCGTCTGCGTCTTGCGGACGTGACCGCGGACCGATTGGTACCGCGCCTGGAATTAGGGCTCGATTCAGCGCTCTTTCCGGCCAACACCTTCGAAATGGAAGTCGATCCAGACGCTCGTTTCATGATCATCCGAAGTGCCGGGGCACAAGCAGTTATCCTTTATGAATTGCCAACCGATCTGAACGAAGACCTGATCGCTCGCCCTGTGGACTTGCCGGGTCTGAGCAACGACATCGATTTGATTGGTGGAGTATCACCCCAGGTCCTCGTTACGGTTCCGAGCGCAGGAAAGCTGGCGGTCATCGACGTTTTAGAGGCCTTGCAGGACCCACTTTATACCGCGTCGATCAAAGAAGTCGGGCTGCCCTTGGGATTGGCGCAGATCACTCCGGATGGAAATCAGGTCGTGCTCTATTCCACGATCGCGGGCGTGTACGACGTGCAACGGCTCGACCTCAACGACGATTCACAAGCCACCTGGACGCTACGAGATCGCGTTTACGCGATGGCCGTTTCGCCTGACTCACGTCGTGCGATCGCGATCCATCAGGCCGGCGATGCCAAGGATCTGAGCGCCGAAGATCTGTTTCGTCAATACGATGGGCTTACCCTCATCGATCTGGCGACCGGCTACTTACGCCCGATTGTGCTGCAGGGAACACCCACCGACTTTGTGATGACTTCGTCGGGCGACGACACCTTGCTCTACGTCTTGTTGAGTTCCGCGGCGAGCACAAGCCGTGGGGTGATGCGCATCAACCTTGAGACCTTCAGAAGTGACTTTGTCGCGTTGCCTAAACAGCCCACTCAGATTGGCCGTGTGGGCAACAAGATTTTTGTGAGCCAGGAAGCCAGCGATGGCCGTCTGACCTTCTTTGATGTGGTGACCAACGAAGTACGTACGGTCAGTGGCTACGAACTCAACGCAGTGATCGACTGAGGAATGGCAATGAATTCAAATGTATATAAATGGGCGATTGGTGCGGTGCTTTTAGCGAGTGTTGGGTGTGCGAGTGACGACGCTGATAAGTCGAGTCTTTCGGACGGCTACAACAACTACGGCGCTGACAATAACCAGAGCTATTACGATGCCGGCAACGGCAATAATAACTCGACAAACAACTCGACGAATAACGTCTTTGTCCCTGAAATCGAGGAGGAATACGACTTCTCGGCGCCAGCAGTGGTCGGCGATCGCGTCTTTGTGGCCAACGAAACGCTGAATTCTGTCGCCGTGATCGATTCGTCGACACTTCGGGTCCAGAATATTCCCGTGGGCTACAGGCCAACTTCGATCGCCGGGCCAACGAATGCGGCCGTGGGCAACGTCTGGGTACTCAACGAAGGCAGCAGCACGGTCACTCGAATTGACTCGGCGACGGCCAAAACTCAGACCTTTCGTTCGTTGCGCCGTGGCAATGCGCTGGCCGTGTCACCCGACGCAAAATGGGCGTTTGCCTGGTTTGATTTTTCGCGATTCGAGGGACCGATCCCCGCCGAAATTGATTTGGCATCGGTCACGGTTTTGAGCGAAACCGGCGCTTATCAGGTCGCGGTGGGGTTCAACGTGCGTGAAGTCCGTTTGAGCGAGGACGGCAAATACGCGCTCGCTTTGACCGATGACGGAATCAGCAGAATTGACCTTGAAAACCTGACCGGCGACGCGCTCGTGCCTCCGATCAAATTGATCGATGCAGCTCCGGAAGACCTGGAGGTCGTCGTTGACCCGTCCGGTCGTTGGGCGGTCGCTCGCGCATCGACGCAGTCGGCCCTTAGCCTTGTCGATCTGGAGTCAGGAGAAAAAACCACGGTCAACCTTCCCGAGATTCCGACCGACCTTGACTGGGTGGCCGGTGGAAAAGTCATCGTGTCGCTTCCGCGAACCGGAAATCACTTCATCGCTACGGTTCCCGAGGGGCTGCAAAACCTGGCGCTCGCGCTTGCGGTCGTGGAACCCGTCGAGCCGCCGGTTATGGACGCCGGCATGGACGATGCCGGAACCGGCTCGGATATGGGCTCGGATGATGCTGGCTTCGACATGTCGGATGCCGGCTCTGATATGCAGGATGCCGGCGCGGACATGAGTGGCGCGGACATGACTCCTCCCGCCGTCGAGATACCGGAGGTCGAAGGCGTCGTTCGACTGGGCATCGCAGTCTCGACGCTTGGGGCGGCTGAGGTCGCGCCTTTGGGCAACGTGGTGCTCTTTTTCTCGACGCTCAACGACGAACGACGAGGAGTGATTCTCGATTTGGACAAAGGCGAACAAGACACCGTGACCTTCGAAAAAGGCATTCGTGGCGCGGTTGCGGACACCCTGGGACGGGCATTCGTTGTCCTTCATTCCAGGGTCGAACTCCCCATCCCAGTGGGAAGCACACCGCTTGACCCCGAGTATATTGAACGCTCGTGGGCGATTTCGTTGCTCGACGTGGCCAGCGGCGCCAATCGCCTGATTCTGACCTCGCACGAAGCAGGACGCTCGGCGTTGTGGTCCGACGAAGATGGCCTGGTGAAACTCTACTTAGGCTTCAAGGTTCCGTCCTTGGATTACCAGCGAGTGGAGACCCAAAAAGACATTTTGGTCGCGAATTTGTCGACCTTTGCCACCAAGACTTTCCGATTGGCAAGCTACCCCGAAGGGCTTGGAATCGTGGGCCCGGCAAGACGTGTGTATATCAGCCAAATTCACCCTCAAGGACGCATGACTTTCGTCAACGTCGAAACCGATGAACGGCAGACTGTGACTGGATATCAGCTTAACTCTGGCATTGACTGAGAGATCTGAATGAATCGCAAATGGATGATAATGGCGACCCTTACTCTGGCATTGACTGAGAGATCTAAATGAATCGCAAATGGATAATAATGACGGCCCTTATGGGCGCAGCAGCTTGTGGTCCTGAGTCTTCGGACCGTTGGGACATGCCACTAGAATTGGTGGGACCCCTCGAAACGTCGACAGGGCTGGCTTATATCGAAAAATCGACGGCGCGAGTGTACGTGCTGGACGCAGATCGCAAAGCGGACACTGCTTTGTTGAACATCACTTCAGCCAAGATCGGTAACGATCCTGGCGTCAGTGCTGTGTCGGCCGATGGCAAAACTATTTTTGTCGTCGACCGGGATCGTGAAGTCCTGCAGCTGGTGGATGCTGCTGACCCGTCGAGCATCAAAGAGGTGGAGCTTTCTGGAGACTTTGACCGCATCACGGTCGATCCCTATGGGGAGTATGTTGTCCTGAGTTTCACGGGGGCATCCGACGATAATGTGGTCGCACGAAACCTCAATGAAATCGGGGTTGTGAAGCTGAACGGAACCCTTGAGGCGACCTTCACGACGCTGTCGACGCGCGCAAATAGTTTTGCATTTGCAGAGCCTTTCGCGCTTTCGGGTCAAGCCCAGCGCCTCATGGTTGTTCTGGCGAACAACGAAGTGACTGTTTTTGACCTCCTGGCGGACAACGACGAAGACCGCCTTCGTGAAGTTCCGCTGACCGTCAGTGAAGCCGACACCATCCGCGTGCCAGCCCAGGTCATTTTTGACACTTCGAACGAGGATAAACTCGATCTCTATTTGCGCACCCAGGACACCGACATTTCGCGTGTCACCGTCCGAAAAGCGCCAGACGGTGCGGCAAGGAAGCTCTTGCTCTCGACCGATAAATTGACCGTGAATTCACCGGCAGGAATGGAGATCGTCACCCTTTCGAACGGTTCCACCCGGCTTTTGGCGATCTCTTCGGTCACAAATACGTTCACACTTGTGGACACCGTGTCTGACGTCAGCGTCACACTCACGTTGCCCATGACACGGCCTGCTTCTCGGCTGCTTCCATTTACGACCACCGTCGAAGAAGACGGCGTTCTGAAAGAAGAAGTGCGCGTGATTGCCTACTCTCCAGATTCTCAACTGGTCGCGATCATTCGCCCTGAATTGATTCCGATCGAAGGCGACGAACCTACGGTGGGCCGTAGCGTTGACGCGATTCGGCTCGAGGGATTGCCCGAGCGAATTGAGCTTTCAACCTCCGTGGCAGACCAGGCGATCGTGTTCCATCCGTCGTCGGGTTTCTCGCTGTTGAATCTCGAGAAAAACAACGACATCCCGATTCAAGGCGGCGCGCTCAAAGACGTGCTCTTTGATGGGACCTTTGCCTACGTGGTCTACCGGACCTTACCCAACCTGACGATTTTTGGCAGCGACGGGCACCCCACGAATTTTGAGCTCCCGCTCGCCGGCACCAGCGTTCATTTCGACGCTGATAGCGAGGTCCTGATTGTGCCGCACGTCGATGGACTGGGCTCGTTTACGGTGCTTGATGCCAACGATCCTAGGCCCGAAACGGCGACCGTTTATGAAAATGTATTTGTGAATAATTTCTTGGGACGGGAGAACTAAAATGAAAAAATGGATCATGATGTTTGGAGCGTTTTTATCGCTCATCTCGTCCGACGCGCTGGCAAACGAATTTGATGTCAATCTTCGCATGGGCTCGCAGATTGCGACCGATGAGTCGTTCGACGCCCTTCAAGACTCGAATCTCTTGCCCTACACAACGCTTCAATTGGGTTATGGCTTAGAGGAAGGGCCGCTCAAGGGAGTGCGGTTATTTTTGAGCTATGACAGTTCGTCCTTGGCCCCCAGTGATCGACTCTCGGGTGATCTTGAGCTCGAATGGAGCCGCCATCGCTTCATGGTGGGCGGCGAATATGGAATCAAAATCTGGGACATGTTTCGGCCGCTCGCCGGCCTGGGTGTTGGCTATGCACTCCAAGACATGACGGTTCGAGCCGATGATGTGCGTTCGGATTTTACCCATGACTTCGCGGCCGAGGCTTTTGCTGGTTTGGATTTCGTCAAAGACATTTCGACCTTTGATTCTGGCACGGTGCTTCGCTTCGTGGCCGGTGGTCGGCTTGGGTGGCAGATGCAAACGGAGGCGAGATTTGACGAGCTCGACAGCGAATCCTCCGACTCCTGGAATCGAGTCGGAAATGATATCGGTGTTTTGAACACGGACGGCATGTTTTGGAATCTTGGAATTGGCCTAAGCGCCGCTTTCTAAGAGCCCCTGACCGAGTTCGAGCACGAGGTCGAAATGGCCTTGTCCGACCTCAGCCACCGAGAGTCTGGTTTGACGCAGCATCTCCATGTCTTGGAATCGTTCATCTGACTTCAAGGTCGCAAGAGAGACCGGGCTCTTTAGTTCACCAACGTAGCGAAGATCCAAGGCCACCCAACGCGGCTTTTCCGGTGTGGCCTTGGCATCAAAATAGTCGCTGTCGTCGTCAAATTGCGCAGGATCGGGATAGGCGGCACGGGCCACTTCGGCGACCCCAACTATTTGGGGTTTTTTGCCCGAGTGGTAGATCAGGATTTTGTCGCCGGCCAGGCAAGCTTTCATGTGGTTGCGGGCCTTGTAATTTCGCACACCATCCCATCGCCCCACGCCTGCCTTCTTGAGGTCTTCGAGGCCGTATTCCTCAGGCTCCGTCTTCATCAGCCACGGCATGAATCACCTACCTTGGAGCAGGACGTTTAGCGCGCCCTTGTCTCGAATCAGCCTTGAGTAGCGCTCCACGAGGGCGGATCGTTCGCCCCAGATGATTTTCCGCTGCTTGGCACTCAGGGCGTCAAAAACACCGTACATCGTGTCTGGAGTCATCGCCTGAAGCGCGAGCCATTCAAATTTGTCGATCCGCTCAACGTCGCCCAAACGGTCACGCAATCGCGACGGCATCCTCGACGGCATCGACGATGCTCGCATCGACACCAAATGTGTTCCGTCAAATCCCGTTGTGTGGCCAAAATACTGGCTTCGCCGCGCCGCACGGGCGTCATTTCGAACCAACGCGTCCACCACAAAAAGGCTCGAGATCTGACGCGAGAATTCGAGCGCACTAAGGGTTGGAGCCGCAAGGTTAGCGAAGTCGGGTCGAAGGTTTGGATCGAGACGATCCCAGGCGAGCAGGCGCGGTGCGTAGGGGCCAGAAGGCAGTGGTGTGTCGGCAGAAAGCCAGCTCGCCCAGACGTTTTGCATTTCGACGGGCGTTCGCATCAAACCAACCTGTGGAGCTTCAACAAAAGCCCCTTCGATCACGCCTGGGCTGGTCTCTCGAACACCCCGAGGAAGCTTCAACTCGCCGACGTTTAGGTGTGCCGGATAAGCCTTGGGAACACGATGTACGCAGTCCATGGCTTCGCAAAGTCGACTCTCGGCGACTTGTGGCGCCCAGGTTTGCCTTCCGCGCCAATTGGGGACGAAATATCCCGTTTTTTCGTTGTTCTCCGAGATCTGAAAACGGCGCTGCTTCGCGTCCCAAAGCAGAGCCCCCTTGTCATTCAGTAAGATCGGAATCGAGCCGAGGCGCAGGCTCGGGTCCTCGCGAAAGGATTCGGCCAGAAGTGGCAATATTTCGGCATCCGGTGCGCCTAGGGCGGACGCTTTTTTCAACCACTGACGAGCATCCTCAAATTCACCAGCCTGAGCATTCATGCGCGCGATATCGAGTGCAGCGGTGGCACCAGGGGCGTCGTTGAAAGCAAGCTCCATCAGGGCGACGGCTTTTTGGGGTTGGTCACGATTGGCCCACCCCGTCGCGGCTTGGATCAAGAACTCGGGGTGATTGATCCTGATTTGGCTTGCAGCTTCGACTTGTCGTGTTGCGTCGGCAATCGCCCTCCAGGGTTCGGCGGCAAGCGAGATGACCTTTGGAGCGGGCGGCGCGGAAAAGGTCTTATACGCGAAGAACGAACCGGCTACCGCGGCAGCCAGCACACTTGCGATAACGACGGCTTTGGCGACCCGTCTTGTTTTGGGATTTCTGTCTGAGCCCTGAGGTTCTTTGGCGACGACCGGCACCGGGATGGCGGGCAGCCGCGCCGTGTTGACCTCGGCTGCAGGTGGGCGCACCGAAATCGGCTCCTCGACGATATCTGAAGGTCTCCCCGCATCACGAAGTGGAACCGTTGGGGTCAGAATCGCCCTGGATAACTGGGGCAAATGAGCCGTCTTGGAAGGCCTTGCCACCATGGTGTCGCCCTGACGGTCGAATTCTGTGCCATGGGAGGCCGCAAGTTCAAGGGGGCCGGGAGGAAGCGGTCTGGGGGCGCGGTCTGCGTCGTCGAATTTGGACGTGCAGTCGTCGTCTTCGTCGTCTTCATCGTCCCGCTCACCAAGCTCAACGGTTTGCGGTTCATCGTCAAAGAGGGTGTCGATATCCTCGAAGGGAAAGCTTGGGTCCGGTTCTAAAGGTCTTGTGATGTCGGCCGTCGCGACCAGGTCTTCAAGCGTCTCAAGTTCTGGAATGATGTCGGACCGTGACATCACTCGCAGCGCTTCCGTTTCAAACGCATTTACCAAGGGCTGAAAGTCGGCGTGGTCGACGATGCGGATCCAACCGTCTTCCCGAAAAACGTCCATCCCCAGGAGCATGCCACGTCGCAAGAGCGCCAGCGTGTTTTCACGGGTCACATTTTCGTAGACACGACGGTGAAACCGCAAAGAATGGGGGCCCTCTGGGACAAACTCCAGCAGCGCGTCGGCGCTCCATGAGAGAATGCCCGACCCATCGGTGGCATCAGCGGGCAAGGGCATTTCATCCCAATTACGCTCGGCCGTGGGCGTGTCGTTGGGTACGTTGCTTGCCACAACCGTCGTGTCAAACATGACGATTTCATCCGTGGCGCGAAACTCTTCGTCGCTCGAACTCGCCGTCCACAACATAGGCAGACGTTGGGTTGATTCGCGTCGCGTGTGCTTAAGCAAAGCGCGTGAAACGTTCCGTCGAAGTTCGGTAGGTATGGAGGTGTCGCGCAAGAGCGCTTCGACACGCAGGATGTCATCTTTGGTGGGTGTCGCGCGTTCCAGGGACGACGACAGTTTTTGCAAAACCGATTCGCGATCAACGTCGCTCTCGATAAGATGCCAATCCAGCGCCATGAAGTGCCCTCCGCGTGTAAGCACTTGTCCCACATGTCATCACCTGTGGCAACCGTTTGAACCTCTAACGGAAGCGCTACGGGTCATCTCTTGACGACAAAACACACCAAGTCTGACCGTGTATTTCTTGTTATTTTACATATGAGTATTATCGCTCAATACATCGGATGCTCAGTGTTTAAGCCGTTTTTTGCACGATAGTTGGTGTGTTCGACTACAAAAGTCTGAGTGCGCCGTGGTATCATCGCCGCAATGACTGCATTTATTAAACTCATTCAAGATTTTCACGAAGACGAAGCCGGTGCGACCGCGACCGAGTACATCGTGCTCCTTATCCTCGTGGCTTGTTTCATCATCCTTGTGGTCAAACAATTTGGCCAAACCATCTCGGAAAAATTCGGCTGGGCCGACGAGCGGGTCACCAAGTTCGTTGTATTTTAGGTCCCGTAAGTAGGGTCTCCTGTCCCGCATCCGACGCTGAAAGCAGGGGTCTTCTGACCCCGGCCTTCGACCCGCGAGGTCGGCCGACAAGGTGGCTTTGCTCTAGTGTTTTAGCCAAGTTCCCGAATTCGCAACATTTTTTTGAATTGTCCGATAACTTTGTAGGTGCAAGTAATCCGGTGGACCACATGGTCCGACACTTGCAATCGCTTGATCACGATATCGGAGGCAACATGACGAACATTCACTTATTGATTCAGAGCTTTCATAAAGATGAAGGCGGCGCGACCGCCACTGAATACATCATTCTGCTGATCTTGGTGGCGTGCTTCGTCATCTCCGCCGTCAAACTCTACGGGCAAACGGTGTCCGAGAAATACGGTTGGGCCGATGAAAGAGTTGCTAAATTTGTCACGTTTTAAAGGACCTCTCATGAAATCGAAAATCTGTATTGTGGCTCTTGGGTTGTCGATCTTTTCGACGGGTTCCGCGTTTGCAGCCGGCGGCGGCGTCTCTGACGCGTGTGCCAGTGCATCCACCTGCGACACAGGGCTGACCTGCGTCGCAAATAACTGCCTGCAAAATGGTCGCCTTACCGTCACCTTGTCCTGGCAGGCTGACACCGACCTCGACATTCGCCTGCAATTGCCCGACGGAACGATCTTGTCGCCGTCGTTGGAACACACAACGACGGCTCAGGGTGGCCGAATCACTCGGGATGAATGTTATCGCGAGGAAGACTGCATTGACGGTGCGACGCACAGTCATGTCGAGCACGTCGTCTGGCCTTACGACAAGAAAGAACCTGAGGGTAAATATTTGGCGTGGGTTCAAAACCACAGCGGCAAGACTGCGGCCACATTTGCCGTCGACGTGCATAAATCAGATGGGCAAACCGAACACCTCGAAGGCTCGGTGGCCGCCACCGAACTGGCAGAAAGTGCCAAGGTTGAATTCACGATTGGCAAAACAATCTGTGACGTCGACACCGACGAAGATGGCCTCTGCGATGCCTGGGAAACCGACGGCATCGATATCGATAAAGACGGCGTTGTGGATCTCGACCTCAAGGCCCTAGGCGCTGACCCCAAGAAAAAGGACCTTTTTGTCGAGATCGATCGCTGGAAAGGCCAGCCTGTGTTCGGTTTGGGCGATGTCGTCGCAGCTTTTGCCAAAGCACCCGTCAAAAATCCCGACGGAACGGTTGGAATCAAGCTACACGTCTTGATCGACGATGAAGTAACAAAGGTGGCGGGCACGGCCCTCAGTGGAACCGATGAAATCGAACCGGTCGACATTGATTTGACCAAATTTGGAACCAAGACCGTCACCGCAACCACAACTTCCTGCGAGGACAAAGGCTGGTTCGGTACAAAAGCTGACCGCGCATCGGATAACTGCGAAAATATCATTCAGGCAAAACGATTGGTCTATCGCTACTCCCTCTACGTCTGGGCGATGGCCGGCAATCAGTATTCTGGGATGGGCGAGCTTCCTGGCAACGACTTCATCGTTTCAGTCGGGAATGCCGGCGCCAATAATAATCAAAGAGTTCAATCCGGAACCTTCATGCATGAGCTCGGCCACACGCTGAACCTGCACCATGGTGGAGCCGATGACGTGCATCGCAAGCCCAACTTTCTTTCGGTCATGAGCTATAATTACCAGTTCGATTTCGGATATGCAGGACGCCCTCTCGATTATTCGCGTTGGATGCTGCCTGCGCTCAACGAAGGTTCGCTTGATGAATCACTTGGGATTCAAGGCCCTGCCACTTGGGAACAGGTTATTTTTCAGTCGGGCGGCCTGGACGTCGTGACAGACACGGATGCGAGTCAGGGAGTCGACTGGGACCAGAACACGAAGCTTGATGAAGCCGCGAAGGCCCTTGACCTGAATAATGACGGCACGCGGGCGGTGCTCAATTCTCATCACGATTGGGATAATATCCTCTTGGCATTTCAAAACCTCGCATCTGCCAACCGTGGATTCGGTGACGGCCTTCCAGATGACCAAGACGAACTCACGCTGGCCGATGCGCTGGCGCTGGGAGCTGCTTCAGATTCGGACACGGATGGCGTCAATAACGCAGAAGATAACTGCCCATTAGACATCAACGTCGATCAAGCCGATAGCGACCAAGACGGTGTTGGTGACGTGTGTGATGAGTGCCCTGATGTAGCCGCCATCGGCTGGACCAACGGTTGTCCAGAGGACCACGAATCGAACACTCCAACGGACCCGACCTCGACGACCACCGATCCGAAAGACTCGACGGATGGCACCGTGTCCAACCCAACCTACGCCGAACCTAAGTCGGGCTGTTCCTCAACAGGTGGGAATCCAGAATCCGCCCTGTGGATGGTCTTTGCGCTTGGTTTCTTAGGCTTCCGCCGCCGCCGTCGCGCGTGATGTTCGCTTGACAAAGCCGACGAGGTTCGGAACCTTGTCGGCCTTCAACGATGCCAATGACGTACATCCATGGGTCAGCCAAGCGTTCGCCTCGATCAACTCGAAACTGAGGCCATTTGCGGTTCTATCTGGCGAGGTCGCTTCAGCGACGAGTACGTCCGCGTGCGGGTTCTCGATTTGCCAGCGGAGTTTCGCGGAAAGGTCAACGCATTGGAGCGTGCCCTGACCGCCAACGCCCAGAATCTGGAGACTTTTCACGATCCGCTGGTGTGCCCGCTGCGCGCGATTATCCGCGACAAAGACCGACTTCTGGTGGCCTACCCAGACAGCGACCGTTCGACAATTGACCAGGTCACGCTGTCGTCGGCACTGATCCGAGAGCTTCTGGTACGTCTGCTCGATCTCGTCGCAGAGCTCCATGATTCCGACATGTGTTTTGGGGTGATCACTCCGAAGGATATTCGGATTGAATTGCAGGGGGAACGCATCGAGATGGTTGAGGTCGATGGAATTGGCCTTGCCGGCGCCTTCATGGATCTTGGACTTGCGGCCACCTTGAACCGAGTCTGGGCCTCATGGCTTCCTCTTGACGTCACGGCCGGCGCATCGAGATCTGCCGACCTGTATTCACTGGGGTGCTTGCTCTCATCGCTTCTGGTGGACTCCGGGCCGTCTCCAGACGTGGACCTTTTGCGTAGCGTCGCCAATCAAGCTGTACGTCACGACTTTGCCACCGCAAAAGAGATGCAAACCGCCGTTTCACAGGTGGCGACACGCCCTCGCCTGATGACCCCTCGTCATCCCGATCTCTTTGGCCCAGACCGCCAACCTGAAATGGGCCGGCCCGCAAGAGACAAGACGGTCGAGGCCGCCGATTTCATCCAGCGCGATATCGAGTTTGGGGAGCCCACGCAGCAGATTGAAATCTCGTCGTTCGAAGACCTCGCCTTTGATGAACATGTGGATTGGATCGACGATGCTTTTGCTGAACTCGAATTCGAAGAATCCGTCTTGGTTATTCCGCAAGTGCCTCACCAAACCGAAGTGTTTGATGATGTCCTCGATGATGTTGAGCTCGTAGAACTTCCAGACTTCCCGACGCAGATTGGTCATTACCACGTGACAAAGGTCTTGGGACAAGGGGCGTTCTCGACAGTATTCCAGGCGCGCCATGAGCACATGGATCGTCTGGTTGCGATCAAACTGCTCACCGCCACCGACGACAATGTTCGCGATCTGGACCGAATGAAGGCCCGGATGGTTCGCGAAGCCAAACTTGCCGGACGTTTGGGGGCCGGTATCCATGTGCCGATCCATGACCTGGGGTTTCACGACGGCAGTCCGTACATGGTTATGGAGTACGTAAATGGGGTGAACCTGCACGATTTTCTGCGGGGGCATGGCGCCGTTTCGGAGCGGCAGGCTGCACGGTTTGCGATTTCGATTTTGATAGGCCTGATCGACGTTCATTCGCTTGGAATCGTTCATCGGGACATCAAGCCAGCAAATTTGATTTTGGCCCATGACCAGCGCGGTAATACCGTGGTTCGAATCCTGGATTTCGGCATCGCGATTGAGTACGAACGGCAGATGGACGCATCCACTCCCACACGGGTTGGAGAGTTTGTTGGGTCGGTGCAATACGCAGCGCCCGAACAATTTGTCGGGGAGTCCGGCCCCCAGAGTGACATCTATGCATTGGGGATGACGATTTACGAGATGGTGAATCGTACGCGTTTATGTCCCGTTCGCGATTTTGATGCGTGTTTGCTCGCGCACACCTCGCCCACGCCTTGGGAGGTTCCTACAGAATCAGCTGGCTTCGGCGACATCTTACATCGAGCGCTAGCCAAGTACCGCGGCGATCGATATGAGAGCGCCGCGGCGATGCTTGAAGATATTCAGGCATGGTTAAAAGACCCAAGCATACGATTTCTCGCCGTCGAGCCGATCTAGACGTACGCTGCATTTCTACTCACCCTGAGAAAATGGGTGTGGTATATGAATTCCGCTATTTTTGGCCAAGTCATTGAGGATGCCATGAAATTCCAACTCGCCGTTATCGCCTCTGTCTTCATGTTGAGTGCATGTGAGCAGAAGCCAGCCGAAACGACCGAACCAACGGTTGAACCCACCACGGTTGCACAAGTCGCACCTGAGGAAGCCAAGGTTGAGCCGGAAAAACCTGCTGAAGCACCCGCTCCGATGGTTACCGTGACCGCCGAGGGAACGACGTTTGATCCTCCCGTCAAACCTGAGCAGATCCCCGCTGGAGCTTGGTATTGCGACATGGGCACCGTTGAATTTGCACGTCTCGAGAAAGGCGATGGCAAATGCCCAGCGTGTGGCATGATGCTCAGAGAAAAGACCGCTGACGGTGCCGCCGCTGGTGAAGAGAAGCATGATGACCATGAAGGTCATGAACACTGAGCAACTGAATAGCAGCGCCGTTGCACGTGTCACTGGCGCGTTGTATGGTGTTGCGGCCTTAAATCTCCAATGAATTTTTTATCATCCGCGTATAGGTGCTCCCCATGAGTGTCACGGTTTCGGTTCCGACCCTCGGCGAATCTGTCACAGAGGCCATCGTCTCCGAATGGCTCAAGAAAGAAGGCGATTTCGTCGAACAAGACGAAATCCTCGTTGAACTTGAAACGGACAAGATTACGGTCAGCGTTCCGTCTCCGGTGGCGGGTTTTATCAAGTCGCTCAAAGCAGTGGCTGAAGATACCGTCAACGTTGGCGACGTGATTGCCGAGATCGAACCCGGTGCAAAACCAGCAGCAACGGCTTCTGCGTCTGCGCCGGCTCCGGCCGCTGCAGCGTCAAAGCCAGCGGCGGCAGCTCCAGCAGCGTCCGGTGCTTCTGACGAAAAGGCGTTAAGCCCCGCTGTGGCTCGACTTGTCGAAGAGAATAAACTCGACCCCAACAAGATTGGCGCCACCGGACCAAACGGCCGCATTTTGAAAGGTGATGTCCTTGATCATCTTCAGGCCAAGCCAGCTTCGGCACCGGCTGCGCCGACCGTGATGGAAGGTGATGAGCCTGTCGAGCGTGTGAAGATGACTCGACTTCGCCAAACGGTGGCGCGTCGTCTTGTCGAAGCCCAGCAAACAGCCGCGATGCTCACGACTTTTAATGAAGTCGATATGAGCGCCGTGATTGCGTTGCGCAAGCAGTATCAGGACAGCTTCGTCAAGAAGTACGGCATCAAGCTTGGCTTTATGTCCTTCTTCATCAAAGCCGCTGTTGAATCACTGAAGGCTTTCCCAGCCGTCAATTCCGAGATCGACGGCGATGAAATCGTCTACAAGAATTTCTACCATATCGGCGTGGCCGTGGGTGGTGGCAAAGGGCTTGTTGTTCCAGTGATTCGTCATGCTGACCGCCTCGGTTTTGCCGAGACTGAGCAAGAACTCACGCGTCTGGCCAAGCTTGCTGTGACCAATAAGCTCAGCATGGCTGATCTGACCGGTGGAACGTTCACGATTTCGAACGGTGGAATCTACGGTTCGATGATGTCGACGCCGATCTTGAACCCGCCTCAGGTGGGTATTCTTGGGATGCACAACATCACTGAGCGCCCGATGGTCATCGACGGTAAGATCGAGATTCGACCCATGATGTACTTGGCGTTGTCTTACGACCACCGGATCATCGACGGCAAAGAGGCCGTAACGTTCCTGGTCCGCCTCAAAGAATTGATCGAAAACCCCGAGCGCATCCTGCTCGAGGTCTAATCGCCCAAATTGCGGAAGGGCTGGAAGATTCAGTCTTCCAGCCCTTTTTCGTTTTTGTGGGTCACCTGAATATCCGGGGGGGGAAAGTGAATCACCTTGTTGTCCTATTGCTCTTCTTGGGAGCCTGTTCGCCAGGTTATTCCAATGCCCCGCCTATGACATCTGACGACGCGGGTGTGGAGGCCGATACCAACCTCGCCGACGTTGACGAGGCACAGTCCCGTTTTGCGGTTTCCGTCCAATCCGAAAAAATCGCAGTGGGAGCCACCCAGGTGGTCACGGTCTCAAAAGACGGTGTTCGCCTTGATGATGCCGACGTTGACTGGACCGTCAGCGGCGGGGTTAGCGAAGTTTCTCCCTGGCATTTTTTGGGCGTGTCCGTGGGCCCGGTCGAACTCACCGGCGTTGTGGACGGCGACTCCTTCAACGTTTCGTTTGATGTCATCAAACCTCGTTGGAAGAGCCTCTCGGCCGGAATTCAGACCACTTGCGTCCTCGACTCCGAAGACGAAGCGTTTTGTATGGGCCACGTAGGGAACGAGAAGTTGTCGAAGTTGAAAAAGATTTCTGGAGGACACAAGTTCCAGGAGATTTCGGCAGGTGCGTCCTTCGCCTGCGGAATCTCGTCAGGCGACGTCTACTGTTGGGGGGATAATATTAATGGTGTGTTGGGGGCGGGCGAAGGCATTCCTTGGTCTTCCGAGCCCATTCTGATTCTGTCAGGTGAAGAAGTTCTGGAGATCTCTGCGAGCATGGGGTTCGCGTGCGCATCGTCTGCGACAAAGTCTTGGTGTTGGGGACTGTCTTCTTACGGCCAGGTGCTAGGGAGTCAGCAATGGGCGGAGTATCAGCCCCGAGAGCTTGGAACACATTATTCGCCGATCGCAGCGGGGCATTATCATGCCTGCGGAATCAAAGATGATGGCGTCACCGCTTGTTGGGGTGGGAATTTTACTCGCCAGATCTTGAACACCTTCAATTACGAGTATCGCACGCCTCAAAATGTGTCAGAACCCAACCAGTTTGTGTCAGTCCATCCTGGCCGTTTTCACACGTGTGCGCAGACCTCAGACGGCAGTCTTACGTGTTGGGGCGAGGGAGCGTATCTGAACGGCAACCCGTCCTATTCGAACCGCCAAGTCGAAACCGGACGCTCGTTCAAGACCGTCTCGGTCAATGGGATTTTTACATGCGGGTTAGATGGATCCAATCTTCTTGAGTGTCGGAGCGATGGTAACGGGCTTGGCGTGCTTGGTGTTGGCGACACAAAGGAGCAAGAGGCATGGACACGCGTGCCGGGCCATTGGTGGAAATACGATGGGGCCAACTTGCACGCTTGCGCATTGGACCTCGCAGGCGAGCTCTTCTGTTGGGGCTCCAATTATTCGGGGTCCGTCGGGCAACCGCTGCCCCCGGTTTTAGATGTCCCCACGGAGCTCCCTGATATCACTGTGGATGAAATCGCGATTTCCGAAGGCGCGATTTGTTGGCTCGAATCCGGGCTGGTTGCGTGCCGTGGCGAAGCCACCAATGGGCAACTTGGAGCGAATGCAGAATCACCAAGTGTTGGTGTTTTTGCGCTGCTGCCAGCTAAAACCTTCACCAAGATATACGCTCGAGGGCGAACAGTTTGTGCGCTCACCGACGACGGTGACCTCTATTGTTGGGGTATCAATTCAGGATTTGGCTTCGACGTGATTGGACGTCCCAACAAGGTCCCGCTTCCAACGCCAGTCCGAGATGTTTATCTAGGAGAGGACAAATTTCACGTGGTTGCGCATACAGACGGCGTGCACCGGTTTTGGAATAGCCAAGGCGCCGCCGTGACCTACCCAAATCTTTTTGGTGCGTGGGGGACAACCCGTGACGTTCAAGTCTACGGGAATACCCGAGTGATACTCGATGAGTTGAACCAACTTCAATGTGGCGGATCGCTGTGCGCTGAGGCGCCAGGTCTCTCTGACGTGAATTCGATTCACCTTCTGAACGACATGTTATGCGCTCTCGATGACTCTGGGGTGCTGCACTGTGTCCGCGAAATCAACACGATCGCGACGTGGGTCGAGGAGGATTGGCCGGAGACCTTCACCTCCGCGAGCAATGACGGCCGAACTTTATGCGCTCTCGATTCCGTCGGGGTCGCGTGCATGGGGGAGAATCGTTTCCAAGCCCAGCTGCTGCCGCCCGAGATTGAGTCGGCGCCCCTACACCGAATCCCTGGGACCGAAGGCGCTACCGCGGTCAAGGTCGGCTACAATAATGTGTGCGCGAAAATCGCCGCAAAATGGATGTGTTGGGGAAATAACGGAGCGGGGCAACTCACGAGAACCGAACTGGTCTTTCCGTCGCCGACTCCTGTGAGCCTTTAACGAAGTGCTTCGAGCGCCTTGAGAGGCAGGTAGGAAGTCTTGGTGCGCTCGTTATTGCGTTCAAAAAACACATCGAAGTCGACGTTTTGAAGCATCTTCCATTCGTCGGCTGTGACTTCCATGGCAATTCGAATTCGTGTGGAGCGGACACGCTTAGATTGACCCTGCTGGTGCTGGCGAACTGCGCTCATAAAAGACTCCGGTCTGAGTGGGTTACACCATGGTTATCGGCACCTTTTCTTGTGACTTTAGTCGAAGCCTTCTTTTCTGGTGCGCATCAAACTGGCAAGCGGCGCCTTTCTGAGGTAATTCTGCTGCCGTTTCACGCTTTAAGGACACGCATATGTACGATCTTATTGTCATTGGTTCAGGCCCTGGTGGTTACATCGCAGCTGTTCGCGCAGGCCAGCTTGGGATGAAAGTCGCATGCATCGAAAAGTACCAAACCTACGGCGGTACTTGCTTGAACGTCGGATGTATTCCGTCGAAAGCGTTGCTGGAATCCAGTGACAAGTTCGAACAAACTCACGAGCTTCTCAGCATTCATGGTGTCAACGTCAGCGATGTAAAGCTCGACCTGAACAAGATGATGGAGCGCAAGTACGGCGTGGTGAAGCAGCTCACCGACGGCATCAAGTACCTGTTCAAGAAGTATAAAGTCGACGGCATCACGGGCTTTGGTTCGATCGTCGACAAGACCCACGTCAAGGTGACGGCTGATGACGGTTCCGAGCAGGTCTTGGAAACCAAGAAGATCCTGATCGCCACAGGCTCCAAGCCGGCGAGCATTCCCGGAGTCGTCATCGACAAAGACCGAATCGTCGATTCGACCGGTGCGTTGACGTTCCCCGAGGTCCCCAAACACCTGATTGTGATTGGTGCCGGTGTGATTGGTCTTGAGCTCGGCAGCGTCTGGCGTCGACTTGGTTCGAAAGTCACTGTCCTAGAATACATGCCCAAAATTCTTGGGAATTCAGACGGGGAAATCGCCAAAGAAGCCAAGAAGCTTTTCGGAAAACAGGGCATTGAATTCCAACTGGACGTCAAAGTCACCGGCGCCAGCGTCAAGGGCAAGACAGCCACCGTCACCTACGAAGACAAAGCCGGCGCATCGCACGCGATCGAGGCCGACCGCGTGTTGTTATGCGTGGGTCGCAAGCCCTACACAGCCGGACTTGGGCTCGAGAACATCGGCCTTGAAACCGACAAACGCGGCTTCATCCACATCGACAAGAATTTCGAGACCAGCATCAAGGGCATCTACGCCATTGGAGACGTGATTCCTGGGCCGATGTTGGCGCATAAGGCTGAAGAAGAGGGCGTGGTTTGTATCGAGCGAATGCACGGCATCGGCGCTCATATCAACTACGACGCGATTCCAGACGTGGTTTACACCGAGCCCGAAATTGCCAGCGTCGGCAAAAACGAAGAGCAGCTCAAAGAAGCTGGCATCGAATACAAGAAAGGGAAGTTCACCTTCAACGCGAACGCCCGCGCCAAAGCCTTGGCCCATACCGAGGGATTTGTAAAAATTCTGGCCGACGCCAAGACGGACCGCATCCTGGGTGCGCAGATCATCGGGCCACGTGCCGGTGACTTGATTGCTGAACTTGCTGTCGCGATCGAATTTGGCGCCAGCGCCGAGGACATCGCACGCAGCTCCCACGCACATCCCACGTTGGCTGAGGTGGTCAAGGAAGCCGCGATATCGGTCAACGGACCTCCGCTCAACAGCTAAGCTTGGCTCTTGCGCGACAGCGCTTTGCTTTGATGGAGGCGGCTCTGAGGCGCCTTAGAACAGAGAGCTGAGAACCGAAAACCAAAAACAAAACGCGGGCCAAAGCCCGCGTTTTTGTTCTTACATTTCGAAAGCTTCGGCGAGCAATTTATTCTGCTCGATATCATGCGCGTCATGGTTGCCCGTCGCAGGACTCGCTGATTCCACTCGCCCGACGTACTTGGGCAGAATCTTGCCGTCGAAGAATTCGACCAGATTCGGGAACATGTAGTACCAAGCGCCCATATTCTTGGGCTCCTCTTGAACCCATCGAATATTGGTCACGCCTTTGTACGGCGCCAGTGCAGCTGCCAGTGCGTCGCGATCCAATGGGTAGAGCTGCTCGACCCGAATGATGGCCGTCTCGTCGAAGTTATGGTCTTCGGCGAATTGGATCAGGTCGTAATAGACCTTGCCCGTACACAGCACGACCCGCTTGACCTTCTTGGGATCAATCGAGGCGCGCGTTTCCCCGATGATGTGCTGGAATCCACGGTCCGTGAAATCCTCAAGGTCCGACACGGCGAGTCGATGACGTAAGAGCGACTTGGGCGTCATGACGACCAAAGGCTTGCGTTTTCGTCCTACGATCTGCCGGCGCAATACGTGGAAGTATTGAGCTGGGGTCGTCAAATTGCAGACAAACATGTTGTCTTCGGCCGAGAGCTGAAGGAATCGCTCAGGCCGTGCATTGGAGTGTTCCGGGCCCTGTCCTTCATAGCCGTGAGGCAACAACATCACGAGACCAGACAAGCGTTTCCACTTGTCTTCACCCGAGCTGATGAACTGGTCGATGATGACCTGGGCACCGTTGGCAAAGTCGCCGAACTGCGCTTCCCAGAGAACAAGCGACTCTGGAAAGTCCAGGCTGTATCCGTACTCATAACCAAGCACGCCTGATTCCGAGAGGACCGAGTTGTAGACCTCGAACCTCGAGTCGTTGGTGCTCAAGGTGCGAGTTGGCCAGAAACGTTCGCCGTTTGTGATGTCCGTCACCGCGGCATGCCGCTGAGAGAACGTTGCACGGACCACGTCCTGCCCGGTCAATCGAATCGATGTTCCGCTCGCGACAAGGCTTCCAAAGGCCAACGCTTCGCCAAATCCCCAGTCGACGGGCTTTTCGCCACGTGCCATCTCTTCGCGGCCTCGGAAGAGGCGTTGAATCGTACGGTGCGCGTTCACGTCTTCGGGAATACGACTCAGGGCAAGGCCGACACGCTCAATCTCGGCCCGGGTGACCGTCGTGTTCACGTCCTTGTAGCTTTCTTCGCCGCCCTCAAATTTGTTCCATACGCCGTCAAGCGTAGAGATAGGCGCGCGCTTTGGCTTGTCGTGAATCTCATCGAATACGCTGGCGTACTCGCCCATCTTATCATCCCATGCCTTCGAGACGAATTCGGCATAGGAGCCGTCGGCTTGAATGAGCTTGGCGCCGAACAACTCTCGAATGCCTTTGAGGCCATCGATGATTTCGTACATTTGCGGCTGGGTGAAGCGAGGTTCGTCGCCTTCGTTATGCCCGTAACGACGGTAACAAACGAGGTCGATGACGACGTCTTGCTTGAACTTCTGCCGATAAAGCATCGCCAGTTTCGCTACGCGGACGCACGCTTCGGGATCGTCGCCGTTCACGTGGAAGATCGGCACTTCCAGGATCTTTGCGATATCGGTCGAATAGGTCGTGGAGCGCGACTCTTCTGGGAGCGCCGTGAACCCAATCTGATTATTGGTCACGATATGAATGCAGCCACCCACCGAGAATCCATCGACGAGCGACAGATTCAACGATTCGGCAACGATGCCCTGACCACTAAATGCCGCATCGCCATGTAAGAGGACGGGAAGCACATCGCTGGGATTGCCTGGATATCGATCCTGTTTGGCGCGCGTTCGTCCCAGAACAACCGGATTCACAAACTCAAGATGGCTTGGATTGAAGGTCATCGAGAGATGAATCTTATGTCCATCGCGCGTCATGTAATCGGTCGAGTGTCCCATATGGTACTTCACGTCCGACGACCCAAGGTACTCCTCGGGGTTGGACGTTTTCTCGAACTCCGACAACATCGCCTGAGCGGGTTTGCCCATAATATTATGCAAGACGTTCAAACGGCCGCGATGCGCCATGCCGAGGATCGACTCACAAACACCAAGGCGTCCCGCTTCGTCGTACATCGCGGTCATCATTGGAATCAGGGCATCGCCACCGCTCAATGAGAATCGCTTGGCGCCTACATACTTAGTATGCAGAAACGTCTCGAATGCATCTGAGCGCACCAGATCTTTGTAGATCTCTTTGCGTTCTTTATCGCCGTCGATCGTCGCGTAGTTGGAGAGCTCGATTTGAACTCGTAGCCACTCGCGCGCTCCCGGATCGGGGATGTTCACAAACTCAACGGCGACTGACCCGCAATAGAGTTCCTGAAGGCGATCCACCACCTTTTGCAGAGTGCATGAGTTGTCTCCGAACAATTCGGGACAGTTCACGTTCACGTCTAGGTCTTCCTGGCTGAAGCCGTAATATTCTGGATCAAGCTCAGGAGGTCTTGAGCGACGCTCACGTTGCAGGGGATCGATCGCCGCGACCAAATGGCCATGAAGGCGGTAGGCCTGGATCATCGCTAAGGTTCGGGCCGCGAACTTCGTCGTCTGGCCCGGTGCTTTGACCGGTGTTCGGCTGATCGCAGGCGTGTACTCCGCTTCACTTGGCCCAGATAGGCCCTGAAACGAAGCGTTGAAGACGCCTTTGGGAGTAAAGGTAGGCTGAATCGAAGCCCCACCGTTGCGTTCTTTGCCAAAGTACTCGTCGAACAGTGGAACCCATGAAGGGTCGACTGAACTAGGGTCGATGAGATACTGGCCGTAGAGAGATTCGATGAATGGCAGATTTTCGCCGGATAACAACGTCATGGCTGAAACTCAGTTGTCCGAAGATATGATGCCCGCTTCTTGCGGGCGAGGTCGGATTTTCTACCACGAACTTAACAGGGGGTTAAGTGCAAGAGCAAAAAAGACGCCCGATTTGCATCTTAACCGTGAGTGCCGGCCACACGTGCAACGACCTTCAGTCGTTGACACCCCAAAATCAGCGTGCTAAATCGCGCCCGACTCCCTGCCGGCCCCACTCGGGTTGGCCTTGCTAAGCGACACAGGTTTCCATGTTCGCAAATACCTTTATTTTCGCCTCAGCGGCCATCGACTTTGACGCAACACTTGTCATCGAGATGTTCCTCTTTCTGGCGCTCTTTCTGATCCTGAAGCCACTTCTCTTTACCCCTTTCCTCAAAGCGATGGACGAACGTCATCAAGGCTTAGAAGGATCCCGTGAAGACGCCGAGGAATTCGATTCCCGCGCAGAACGTGCTTTGAACGAATACGAAAAGAAGATCCGCGACGCACGGCGTGAAGCTTCAGAGATTCGTGACTCCCTGCGTACGCAAGGACAGGCAGAATACAAAGATCTGGTGGACGAGGCTCGTGAAGAGTTCTCGATCAAGATCGAAGGCGAGCGCCAAAGCATCAGCGTTCAGCGTGAAGACGCGGTGAAGCAGCTTCAAGGCCGCGCCGAAAGTCTCGCAAATACAATCGTCGGCAAGATTCTGCCCAGCGCCTGAGGAGACTCGATGAAAAACTATTCGTCGCTGATCGCACTCACGACACTCCTTCTTTCCGCACCTGCTTATGCAGCTGGCGGACACGTCGAAGGTTTTGATTGGGGGCATTTTGGTGCCACCTCTCTCAACTTCGTGATCTTTATCATCGCCCTCGTCTATTTCGCAGGCCCCGGCCTCAGAGCGATGTTTGACGAACGTCGCGAAAAACTTCTGGCCGATCTGAACGAGGCCAAGCGCCTTCGTGAAGCCGCTGAAGCGAAGTTTGACGAGTACACCCGTCGCCTGGACGCTCTCGATGACGAGCGCAAACAGCTTTTGGACGAGTACCACTCACAGGGCGAAGCCGAAAAAACTCGCATGGTCAACGACGCCAAAAAGCAGGTCGAAAAAATGCGAGCCGACGCCGAGTTGGTGATTCAACAAGAACTTCGTAAAGCAGTTCGCGCCATCGAGGAGCAGGCCGTAGATATGGCACTCCAGATGGCCGAAAAACGCGTCCAAGAAAAACTCGATCCATCCACGCACAACGCCCTCATTGACGGCTTTGTGGGTGATCTTAAGTCCATCAAGTCGGTCGCCTGACTGGGAGTCCTATGAAGCACCCTGCATCCAAGCGATACGCCAAAGCTTTTCTCGACATTGGCATCGAACTCGGCAACCACAAGGCCCTTCAAAGCCAGTTGCGAGACCTTGCTAGCGTTTTCCTGAAAAGCACGGAATTCCGCGCTGTTGTTTCCAATCCAAGCATTCGAATCGAAGAACGCCGCGCCACTTTGCGCGCCATCGGTCAGAAAGCGGGTTGGAGTCCAATGATGGTCAATCTTGCACTTTTGCTTGTTGATAAAGACCGCATGAAGTACGTCGGCGATATCGCCGATGAACTCGACCGACAGGTTGATCTTCATGACGGCAACGTTCGGGCAACCGTCACTACGGCGACCAAGCTCGAACTCGCACAAATCGAACGTATCAAGAGCGCTCTGGTTGCCATGACAGGCAAGCAGGTCATCTTGACGACCGAAGTCGACCCATTGTTGATCGGCGGTGTGACCACACGAATCGGGGATAAAGTCCTCGACGGTTCGGTTCGCACTCAGCTCAGCACCCTGCGTCAAACTATTCTAGAAGAAGTTTAATCAGTTCCACCTCATCGAGGCATTGAGATGGCAATTAATATTGAAGAGATCAGCTCGATCATCAAAAACCAGATCGAGAACTACGACAAACGCGTTGAAGTCAGCGAAACCGGAAGTGTGATTTCGGTCGGTGACGGTATCGCCCGCATTTACGGACTTGAGTCCGCAATGGCAGGCGAGCTCCTCGAGTTTCCACATAACGTTTTCGGCATGGTTTTGAACCTTGAAGAAGACAACGTTGGTGCGGCACTTCTGGGCAACGAGTCGATGATCGTCGAAGGCGACACAGTTAAACGAACGGCTCGAATTGTCGACGTACCCGTGGGCCCAGCGCTCCTCGGTCGTGTCGTCAATGCGCTTGGTGTTCCGGTCGACGGCAAAGGCCCGATCGAAGGCACCGAACGCCGTCGTATTGAAGTGAAGGCTCCGGGCATCATCGCTCGTAAGTCAGTGCATGAACCATTGCAGACCGGCCTTAAAGCCATCGATTCGATGGTTCCGATTGGGCGTGGTCAGCGCGAGCTCATCATTGGTGACCGTCAGACGGGCAAAACTGCTGTTGCGATCGATACGATCATCAACCAGAAGCCCCTCAACGTGAAATGCATCTACGTCGCGATCGGCCAGAAAGAGTCCACCGTGGCTCAGGTGGTCGAGAAGCTTCGCCAGCACGGCGCGCTTGAGTACACCACGATCGTAACCGCAACTGCTTCGGAGTCAGCTCCGCTTCAGTTCCTCGCGCCCTACACCGGTGTGACGCTTGGCGAGTACTTCCGTGATAACGGCCAGCACGCGCTCATCATTTATGATGACCTTTCGAAACAAGCTGTCGCTTACCGTCAGTTGTCGCTTCTTCTTCGTCGCCCACCAGGCCGCGAAGCGTATCCTGGCGACGTGTTCTTCATCCACAGCCGCTTGCTTGAGCGTGCGGCCAAGATGTCGGACGAGTTGGGTGCAGGAAGCCTCACAGCGCTGCCGATCATTGAGACGCAGGCTGGTGACGTTTCGTCATACATCCCAACCAACGTGATTTCGATTACGGATGGTCAGATCTTCCTTGAGTCCGACTTGTTCAACGCCGGTGTACGACCAGCAATCAACGTCGGTATCTCGGTGTCACGCGTTGGTGGTGCGGCTCAGGTCGGCGCCATGAAGAACGTTGCGGGTACTCTGAAGCTCGACCTCGCACAGTACCGTGAGCTTGAAGCCTTCGCTCAATTTGCTTCTGACCTCGATAAGGTCACGCAGAATCAGCTGGCCAAGGGTGAACGACTCGTCGAGATCCTCAAACAAGGTCAATACTCTCCGTTGGACGTGGCAAAACAGGTTCTCCTGATTTTCGCTGCGAACACGGGCTTCATCATGGAACTCGCCGTGGGTGAGTTGCACGATTTCGAAACGGGGCTCTACCCCTACTTCGAATCCAAGGACAAGGAGTTCTGGGAGAAGATCAAGGCTGACAAAAACTTCGGCAAGAAAGCCGGAACTGACGGCCAGAGTGAGACTACCGCGACTGCCATGAAGCTTCTTGGACAATACACCAAGGAATTCAAGGCTGACCGCAAGCAGGCCGCGGCCGAGTGATCTGGAGTGATCCATGCCTAATTTGAAGGACATCCGAAAGCGTATCGCTTCGGTCAAGAACACGCAGAAGATTACCAGCGCCATGAAAATGGTTTCAGCTGCTAAGCTTCGGCGTGCTCAGGAACGTGCCGAGTCTGCGCGTCCATACGCACTTAAGATGAACCTCGTCATCTCTAGTGTCGCCGGGCGTGTAAAGGACTCGACCAATCCATTGCTGCAATCCAACGAGAATCCTAAAAAGGCGCTTGTACTGGTGATCACCAGTAATCGCGGCCTTTGCGCTGGTTTTAATGCCAACGTCTTCAGAACCCTGACCCGGTTCATGAAGGATCAGACCGGCCTGGGCGTCGAGGTTCACCTCGCCACTGTCGGTCGCAAGGGCGACCAATATTTCCGCACTCGTGAAGTTCAGGTCATCAAGAACTACACGGACGTGATTGGTGCTGTCTCGTATGCGAAGGCCAAGGTCCTTGCTCAAGACGCCATCGAACATTTCACGTCGGGTCATTACGATCGCGTTTACGTGATCTACAACGAGTTCGTGTCGGCGATTAATTATAATACGATCGTCCACCCGCTCCTGCCGCTCAGCCTTGACGACCTCTCATCCGATTCGTCGGACGATGCTGCAAGCGAGTACATCTTCGAACCGGACGAGAATACGCTCCTTGAGCAACTTCTTCCGTCCAATATCGAAGTGCAGATCCTTCGGGCTCTGCTTGAGGCGGAAGCCAGTGAGCACGGTGCTCGAATGGCCGCTATGGACAACGCGACTACGAATGCAAGAGAGATGATCTCGTCGCTGACGCTGCAATATAACCGTGCACGTCAGGCATACATCACGAAAGAGCTCGTGGAGATCGTCTCCGGCGCTGAGGCGCTTAAAGGCTAATTTCAAAACACACTGATTTTTGAAGCGAGATATACAAATGGCTGCAGAACCGACAACCGCCGGCATGAAGCACGGCAAGATTATTCAGGTCATTGGACCAGTCGTCGACGTGGCATTCCCGTCCGACTCCGTCCCTCCGATCCTGACCGAATTGCGCGTGACCAATCCCGGTATTTCCACCAAAGAGTGGAACCTGGTGCTTGAGACCGCACAGCATCTTGGTGAAGGCGTCGTTCGCGCGATCGCCATGGACTCGACTGATGGTCTGGTTCGTGGAATGGCCGCAAAGAGCACGGGAAGCTACATCACCGTACCTGTCGGTCGACAGGTTCTGGGGCGTATCCTTAACGTGACAGGCGACCCCGTTGACGAAGTTTCGATCATTGAACTCAATGACGGATCTTTGGTTCGCGGCATCATTTCGGATGAAGGCGAAACCGCGATCACCGTGAAAGTCCGTAACTCGAAAGACGTTCACTCGTTTACCGAGCAAAAGGTCTCGCGCGGCAACATCAAGCTGATCAAGCCTCTCGAAGGCAATACGCGCTGGCCCATCCACCGCAAGCCTCCGACGTTTGAAGACCAGTCGACTGCTGCCGAGATGTTCGAAACGGGCATCAAAGTTATCGACCTCCTCTGCCCCTACGCAAAGGGCGGTAAAATTGGTCTCTTCGGCGGTGCCGGAGTGGGCAAAACCGTTCTGATTCAGGAACTCATCAATAACGTCGCCATGAGCCACGGTGGTTACTCCGTGTTCGCTGGCGTCGGTGAGCGTACCCGCGAAGGGAACGACCTTTATTTCGAATTCCTTGAGTCGGAAGTGCTTGCACCAAACGGCGACTGGGAAAACTCGAAGGCAGCCCTGGTGTTCGGTCAGATGAACGAGCCACCCGGAGCCCGCGCACGAGTTGCTCTTTCGGCCCTTACGATGGCTGAATACTTCCGCGACGAAGAAGGCCGAGACGTGTTGTTGTTTGTCGACAACATCTTCCGCTTCACTCAGGCTGGCGCCGAAGTGTCGGCTCTTCTGGGTCGAATTCCTTCTGCTGTGGGTTATCAGCCTACGCTGGCCACCGAAATGGGCCAGTTGCAGGAGCGAATCACGTCAACGAAGAAGGGGTCGATTACGTCGATTCAGGCCATTTACGTGCCTGCCGATGACCTTACAGACCCTGCTCCTGCGACCACGTTCTCCCACCTTGATGCGACGACCGTGTTGTCGCGTCCTTTGTCGGCACTTGGAATTTATCCGGCCGTGGATCCCTTGGATTCATCAAGCCGTATTCTTTCACCCGACGTTGTTGGTGAGGAACACTACGAAGTTGCTCGTGCCGTTCAGTCCATCCTGCAGCGCTACAAAGAGCTTCAGGACATCATCGCTATCCTGGGTATGGATGAGCTTTCGGACGAAGACAAAACGACCGTTGAGCGCGCTCGAAAGATCCAAAAATTCTTGTCGCAGCCGTTCTTCGTGGCCAAGCAGTTCACGGGTATGGACGGCAAGTACGTCAAACTCGAGGACACGATCGCAAGCTTCAAGTCACTCGTGGCTGGTGAAGTCGACGATCTCTTCGAGCAAGCGTTCTACCTTGTGGGTACGCTTGACGAAGCTCGTGAGAAGCACGAGCGTTTGGCTGCCGAATTGGAAAAGAAATAACCTAGAGGATCTCTCATGGCAGAAAAGCTGACAATTGAGGTCGTAACGCCCGAGCGTGCGGTTCTCTCAGGCGAAGCAGAAGAAGTGATTCTTCCGGGAAGCCAAGGCCAGATGGGTATCCTTCCCGGCCATCTTCCGCTTCTTTCAGCCCTGGGAATTGGCCAGATGGTCGTAAAAGGCCTATCCGGTGGCGGCGAACGCAAGTTCTTTGTCGACGGTGGCTTTGTCGAAGTCCTTCCCAATAAAGTGACCGTTATGACGGAAGCTTGTGATGGGTTTGACGAAATCGATGCTGCTCAAGCGCGCTCAGCGATTGAGATCGCAGAAAAAGAGCTGCTGGAGATCGAGGAACGCTCGAAAGCTGAAGAGGTTGAAGAAGACGTCATGGCGCGTCATCACGACGCTCTTAAACGAGCTCGTGTTCGACTGATGATGTCTCAGGGTGAAGAATAAGATCGTAACGATCAGGCTCAGGCCAAAAAAAAGCCGCTCATTTGGGCGGCTTTTTTTTGCCCAGATTTTCCGGCCTTAAATCTATCGAAGCTTTGTATTTGAGAGTTCCCCGCCTGGGATTGCCACCGATACAAAACCGATGGCTTGCTCAATATCCGCCCTTGGCGCTTCGCCGACGGGTTCGATGCGCACCACCGTGGAATTCTTGTAGTACGCAATCGCAGGAAGAACAGTGGTTCCGAACACGTTTCGGATATCGTCTTTCGTGGGACAATCGTAGACCGAAACCGAGAGCGTGATGCCATCACGCGTAACCTTTCCGCTTTCGAGTTTCACCGAACCAAATTCGCTGGGGACGATCTGGCCGAGCTCCCAGCCGCCTTCGGATAGTGCCTCGAAAGCGAGTTTTGCGTCGCCCTTGGCCGTTATGACCACCCCTGAATCGGCACCAAGCCGTGGTTTCACCAGAACGAAAAAAACAGCGACAACAGCGACCAATAAGAGCACCCCGAGAAAAATCCCGAGCATGATATTGATTGACGATTTCGCTGCCGGTGCTGGTCGCGGCGTATAGACGGGGGCTACGTTTGCAGGGCGAGGCGCTGGACGTTCTGCCGTCAAAGTTGGTTCTGAATGCGTCGCGGGCATATGGCTTGGTGGCGCCAAGACCGGTGCTGGCGCGTGCGTCGCAGGTGCAGGTTCATTCACCGGACGGTCGAGTTCCAAATTCGAGAAATCCAACGCGGCAAGGCCGGTCGGTTTTTCGGCTTCTGGAGCAACTTCTTTGTCGTCCATGCCGATTCCAACCCCGCCTGCGAGCCAGTGGGAGTCTTCATCGACAGTGTTGGACATAGAATTCCTGCGAGCCTCCTCCACTGGGTCATAGTCGGATCTGATTTGGGCCGCTTTGGACGCCAAATTCTGACTGCGCTCGGCTTCCAATTGCCGCTTTAGATCTTCGGCCTCTTTTTTGAGTCGTCGCTCCTGCTGCAGCGCCGCTAGTTTCCGGCCTTCTTCAACAGGGTCGACCTCCCAGCTGAGCGTGGTCTCTTGCAGCGGACCGGCTGGAAGCCTGACAACATCGGTCCAACCATGATCGCTCATGATCTTGTCGATCTTGGCACACAGGACATCCGAGCCTGCCGGGCGGCCATCGGGGGTTTTTGCCAGAAGTGACTGCACCAGATCATCGATATCTTTCGGCACGTGGGGCGCCAGATCTCGCACGCGAGGGGGCGGATCCTGGACGTGGCGGATCATCAATTTCACGACCGACGCTTCCACGAAGGGCAGTCGTCCACACAGCATCTCGAAGAGCAAAACCCCCACGGCATAAAGGTCCGACGCCGGCGTGACGGTTTGGCCTCTGGCTTGTTCGGGCGCCATGTATTGCGGAGTGCCGCATACGGTGCCCATTTGGGTCAGATCCGAGGAGTTCGTTCGAGCGACACCAAAGTCGAGAACCTTGTATTGAACAGTCCCATCGGCGAGTCGTGCTGCGAGGATATTATCGGGCTTCAGGTCGCGGTGAACGACCCCTTTCGCGTGGGCCTCGATCAGTGCTGACGCCACTTGTCTGGCCATCTCAAGCGCATGGCGCGGCAGGATTTGTTTCTTTCCGAAGAGCTGCGAAATCGGTCGTCCGTTGACGAACTCCATCGCAAGGTAGAGCCGACCGGCGCTCTCACCGTAGTCGACCAGCCTAACAATATTGGGGTGATTGAAACTCGAAATCAGTCGAGCCTCGCGTTCAAATCGAGCCCGCAGTTCTGGGTCCTTTGCGAATTCGGGACGAACGATTTTGATCGCCACTTCGCGATTAATCGAGGTCTGGATGGCCTGGTAGACCTTCCCCATTCCGCCTTCGCCCAACACACCTGTGATTCGAAAACGTCCATCGATCGCGGAGCCGATCGCGATGGCATCGATGTCGTCGGGAGTGATGGGAACAACGTTCGTCTGAGAAAACGCGTCGCTCTCTTCATCAAGACCTTCGGATTCTTCTTCCTGCGTGTTGTTTCGAAATTGAAGCATTTCGCCGGCTCGACTCAATATGGAGCCGGGTGCGCGGTGGGTCCCTCCGTCTGCGCCGTTGAAAGGGATCGCTAAGCGGTCGGTGGCATCGTCGAGATCGGGCAGCTCTGGTCGGTCCGAATACTGAAAACCAGCGGCGCGTTGAGTGTGGTTAAAGCCACTCACCATCTCTGTGTCGTCAAAGTCGTCATCACCGTTCGACATCGATTATCCGTTGTGTCTGTTTAACCAAGGGAGGATAGCAGACCAATTTGGCGGAGAATACCCCTAGTTGTCAGACCTTATTCAGATATCGGTTCGTAGAGCTGAAAGTTTTGCACAAAAAGGAACATGGGCATCTCTCCCTGAGACGTTAGCGCCGCTCCGCAACCGAGCTGAAGTGCGTCTCCTGACAGCAGATTTCGTCGATGGCCGGGGGAATCCAGCCAACCCTGGACCACGTATTTTGCCACGCTTCGATAGGTGTGTGGCCCGATCACAGGGCCATCTGGCGTCACCGAGAAGCCCCCTTGTCGAACGTACACCGGCGTGCCGTTGGGGACGGGATATCCCTGAATTAGCGCGAGATTTTCTGCGATAAAGGGGTTTTTAACTCCCGAATTTCTTGCGCGGATCTCTGGCGTCTGCTGCGACGGGTCCGTCGGGTGCTCATGGGCAAAAAATTGATCACGCGACATGGTTTTGGCGTACTCCCGTCCTGTAAATTCGAGTTTGGGATGGTGGGTTACAAGCTTGGCACCATTGGCTGCCCGCGCTTCGTTGGAAGCCAACAAACATGCGGCCCCGAGTCGGTCGTAGTCGATTGCCCGAAAGTTGATTATTGCGTCGTAGGCCGAGTCCGACAGCCGGTTGTGCTCGGTGAGCACGGTGTTGCTGGTGGGGCCGGCACAAGCGCTGAGGCTCGCCAGAGTGAAAATCACGAGGAAAAACCCCAGAGATTTTAAACGATGAAATTCTGATTTGTCAGGCATGGTCAGGGGTCGCTCCGTTGCGCCACAAGGGTGGATTCTATAGTTTGACCGCGGTGAATGCTACCGGAGTCCTGATGCACCGCTTTCTATTTATTGCCGTTTTCTGTTGCGCGTGTTCGCCGGACTTGGCCTTGGAGCCACCTCCAAAAACCGTTCGCGCGTTATGGAACCCCGCGACAGGGGCGCTTCCTTCCCCAACGAATCTCGTAAGGGATAATTCGGCCCAGAAGCTGGTACTCCCGATCGACTCCGACCTGCCCGCGGCCGAGCAAGAATTTCGAAAATATCTGAATTTCTTGGACGGTTTTCCGCTGCAATCGACGCTCACGGTTCCGGTCTCTGGGGAACTTGCAGAAGGTACGGTTTCTCCGGCGCTGCTCATGACCGATCGAGATTCACTTGAAGTGGTGCGACTTGATGTCAGCATCGATGGGGCGAATCGCGTGATCCGGGCCAAAGGCAGACCCATCGACGGGGGGCTGGGCGCGAGCTTCGAGCCGGGCCGGACCTACGTTTACGGGCTTGTGGGTTATGAAACAGGGGCGAGCGGTGCGTTTGGAGAGCCACTGATCGCAGATCCGGCATTCTATTTTGTGCGTTCCGAAGCGTCACTTCTGGATCATCCCAGCGCGGTTCCTGGCGAGGGCCGCGCCCAAAAGAAAGAGGTTGCGGCTGCGCTCGACGAGATTCGAGTAGACTTCATTTCGCTCTTTGAGGTCATGGCATGGCGCGGCATTCCAAAGAATCAGGTCGCCGTGGTCGGCGAGTTTACCACCACAAACCGGCCCTCTATTTGGTTCGACCCCGATGCATCGGAGATTCCGATTCCCAATGATATTCTGCGAAATATCATCACCGGAAAGGTCGAAGTTCCAGAAGACGCAGAAGACGACGAGACCACCCAAAAAGTTAAAGCCCAATACAATCGACATTCGGGGTTTTCGACGTCTGGCGCCCTTGTCGCGCGAACGACCGGGCCCGTCGATCGCGCTTCAGTGAATGCCGATACTGTTCGTCTTTTTGCAATGAAGGACGGGGCTGTCGTTGAAATCATCGATGTCGAGCGCGGCGTTTTGGACGACGGCCAGTCGATCTACATCAAACCCCGGCTGGCCCTGGAAGACGGGACCTTTCACGTGGCGATCATCTCGGGCGTCACCGTCGCGGGTGCCTTGGCTGAATCCCAGCCTCTGGCGGCGTTGCTGCGTCTAAGGGCCAATCTTGTCGAAGACGGGAAGGCTCAGGTGGGTGTGCTGGATGATGAATCGGCGGCCAAATTGGAGCCAGTTAGGCTGCAGATGGCGCCAATACTCGATGAACTAGAAAGCCGCGGGATTTACCGGGAGTCGATCTCAGCCGCGATTCCGTTTACCACCGTCTCGGCCGTCAACTATTTGAATGGGCTTCGAAACGAGTTGTATCAGAAGGATATCCCGGCCGAGGTCCGCAACACTCTGGAAAAAACGCCCGTGGAAAGGGGGCTGCCCATCATCATGCGCGACGTGCAGACGATCGTCAGCGGAGACATGACGATTTTGGATCACCTTGATCCCGCCACTCAGGCGTTCCGCACGGATGGGGCGACTGTGCTTGGGTCTACCCCCTTTGTGTTGACGATTCCCGAGTCCGCGACCCCTGGTGTCCCCATTCCAGTCGTCCTTTTCGGGCACGGTCTGTTTACGAGCCGCGAGCTCGCCTACATGATCGCCAATCGACTTGCTCAGGCGGGATACGCGGTATTTTCGATGGATTTCCCGTTTCATGGGGAGCGTACGCCGTGTACGCAGAACCTAGACTGCAAGGATAACGGCGTCTGTGACGAGCTTGGGCATTGTATTTTGCCCGATGGCTCACGCGGTGAATTGAATTCGGTTGCCAGTCCCTTCCCTAACGGCCCAGTGTGGCCCGCGGTTAGCGGCGCCAAATTTGTCGATATCGAAGACATCTCGTCTTCCCCCGACCATTTTGCACAATCCTTGTCTGATTTATGTCAGTCGTTGCGGGTGATTCGCAGTGTCGACTGGGCCGGACTTTCTGGAGGCTATGTTCTGGACGACCAGGATGTTGTGTATCTGGGCATGAGTCTGGGCGGCATCATGGGGGCGATTCTTGCGGGGGTTGAGCCCGACATTAAGTCGTTTGCGCTCAACGTTGCTGGTGCGAATCTTTTTCAACTTCTTGAAACCTCGCGCTCGTTTGTGACTGCGCTGGAAACGGTTTTGGATGAACGCGGAATTCAAAAAGATACCGACGAGTATTTCAAATTCGAAAACGCGCTGCGGTGGCTTCTGGACCCGGTGGATCCCCTGAACGTCATTCATCATGCGACGTTTACCCCGCACGAATACGAAGACCCCAACGGTGTGATGCGCCCATTTCCGCTTAAACGTGTGATTATTCAGATGGCCGAAGGCGACCTCGTGGTTCCCAATTCATCCTCGCGTTCGCTCTCTGAGCGGGCTGACGTTCCGTTACAGATTTACACGCCGTTGATCTCTAACCACGCGTTCTTATTCGATCCGACCTCGTTGGAGGGCGCTCGCGCACGTAATGCCGTCGTGGAGTTTTTTGATGCGCGGTAAATTATTTGTTTTGATTTTGATATTATTTTGGGCAAGCGATGCGGCGGCCGCAGGGTTTGCGGTGGCTGAACAAGGCGCGGCTGCCTTGGGGCTAGGCAATGCCGTGACCGGTGTCCCCGAGGCTGCCGGCGCCGCAATGTTCAATCCAGCGGCCCTTTTGGTGACTCCCGGACTGGGTGTTTCGCTTTCAGGATCCGCCGTGATGCCATTCCTTACGCACACCTATACGCAAGACACCGATTCCGAGTTCCATGTGGCCACGGTCCCCGCATTATCGGTGGATTTTACCCGTGCCGGAAAAATTCGTTATGGCGGGGGCATTGGATTTAATGTGCCTTTTGGCGCCAGTCTGGCCTGGCCCAAAACCTGGCCCGGACGATTCGATGTGACCTCGATTTCCCTGCAGGTTTTTGAAATTTCTGGGAATTTTAGCCTCGGGTATTTTGCAGATGATTTTAGCATTTCGATTGCGGCCGGTCCCCGATTTTTGAGGTCGACCGTCGAGCTTGAAAAGACGATCGACGCAGTCGACTCCGAGGGCTTTGTTCATCTGGGGGGGGCGGCAAATGCCGTGTCTTTTCAGGCTGCGCTTTTTGCGTCCTACCAAGATTTTGGCCTAGGCTTGAGCTACCGGCCCGGCACCAAGCTTGAGTATTCTGGAGATGCCGACTTTTCGCAGATCCCCATCGAGCTTTCTTTTGCGGCTCATGACCAAGCAGTAACGACTTCTGTGGATTTGCCTGATCGTATCGCGGGCGGGGTCAGCTATGACCTTGGCGTAGGCCGTGTGTCGGCTGATTTGGAATATTTTGGATGGAGTTCGTTCGAATCCTTCGGCATCAATTTCGAAGATCCGAACACGCCAGACGTCGATGAACCACGGCATTGGGACGACACATTGACCCTGCGGGCGGGGTACGAACATCGCGAATTTAGTTTCCCATTAAAACTTCGCGGAGGATTGGCCTGGGACCCGACTCCATCACCTCATCATACACTTTCGCCGACCTTGCCTGATGGCAATCGGGTGGTGATTGCGGCGGGTGCCACGTGGGATTTTTCTCCAGCCATCTCAGCCGATCTTGGTTTTTCGCATGTGATCGTTTTGGAAAATAAAGCTGAGGGCGATGAAGTTCTTCCGGGAAGTTATCGCGGCTTCGCCGAGGTCGTTTCCGTGGGCACCCGCATGGTGTTTTAGGCGGCTAGCTGTGCTCACGGCTCACGGCTCACGGTCTGCGTCCACCGGTCATAAATATCGGTGAATTTCCCCAGATTCGCATCGCACCACGCCCGCGGATTCAGGGCCATTTCGGGTCGTTCGAACGCGAAGAACGGACACAAGACACGAAGGGCGATGGGTTGTGGTCCAAACGGTAGGTCATGCAAGGGCATTGCGAGATAACCGTCCATATTCGTCGCTGGTGAGATGATGTCGTAATCTTTGACTCCGCCCGACACCTCCGAGTCATGGGCGATGCTGGCGAGCATGTGTAAGTGCTTGACCATCGCCACATCTGAGGGGCCAAAGGCGGCGAATTCTGCGAAAATAGTCGCATTTTCTTCGGACCCGTTTTTTGTGGCGACCCGTCCAAACCCAGCGGTGACATATAAAATGACGTGGGCGCACTCAAAACACAGAATGCGGCATGGAATCTCAGTTTCAAGCAATATCGAGTCAAAAAAACGAAACTGAGAACCACGGAAATCGACGGCGGCCAGGTCGGCGACGAGGAGCGAGTACATCTCGAAATCGGTTTGGGGCCAAGTGACGGCCGGGTGCTGTGCCTCTAGGCTTTGGCTTCGCAGGTGAACTGCGAGCTCTTCGTCGTTGTGTTCGGCCTGCCAAACGATCGCGGGTGAGTCGTCAAACCACATCGGAGCGATCAGCTCGTCAACGATTCCACGGAAAACGGCTGTCATCGTGGCGCGGTAACACCGTTCGGCAGCAAACACGTCAACATGGGCGCAGTGGGCATGGATATTCGGCTTGCCCACATAATGAGGCATTCCATAGGTCCTGCAGATGGTCTCTTCGTTTTGGGTGGTCAGCAGGTCGATCCATGGCAGCGGTCCACCCATCCCGGCGTTGAATTCTCGGAGAAAACGATCTGCGGGTTTTACACAGGCAGCGGCCTTGTGCAGAACCACCGCGCTGCCCCCGGCGTTCAACAGCTGCGCGACCACCTCCCCGATCGCATCCATCAGCCCCCCCTCGAATCGTTGGATGGCAGACTGATAGTATCCCGTCAGATCCGCATCGACACTGATCCATGCGCCACTGGTGACGGTTGGGAGAAGCCGGGTATCGAGTTCTTCTTGCGGCATCATCTGCAGATGTAGTTTCCACTGACACGGCACGCCACGGTGTTGGCGTTCGCGTTCCAAGTCGGTTGACCCCATGGTCTTTTCCCATGCCGCTGCCGCCGATTTGGTGTCGCTGAACAATACAGAAATATCGTATTGACGATGTATAAACATTTGGACTCCGATCATTGGCGGTATTTTGGCCGAACCGGAAGGAACGAACAATGGCGACACACCTCCTCACCATCGAGTCGAATTTCACACGACCTGGGGTTGGCACGATCTTATTGCCCTATTTGGACGTGAACCCACCCGTGCCCCGCGACCAGCCATTTGAGGTGGAGCTACGAGGGCCGCACGGCGTGACTTTGGTCCAAGCCATTGCGCGGGATTCCACAGTTCACGAGTTTGTCGGGGGTACTCAAACAAAGACGTTCATCGAACTCCTAAAGGCGCCGGGGTTCGATCTGGCAGGGGTTGAGGTGTGGTTGCGGGCGTGATGAGGTGAAGTCGGTGAGTGCCATGGAGCTGTTTCGATGCGCGAAAATCGACACCGCGTTCTGGCCCCAGTATTGCTTGATTTCGGCCGTGTTTGCATGGAAATCGGGCTCCCCAGCCCGACCGCGCACCTCGACGAGTCGGACAAGAAAGACTACCCTATGGCCCCCACCAGCTCAGGGATGAGACATGGCCGATTTCGTCCACTTGCACGTTCACACACAGTACTCACTGCTCGATGGCGCCATCCGGGTGCCAGAGCTCATGAAACAGGTGGAAGCCCTGGGGATGAGCGCGGTCGCGATGACCGACCACGGCAACATGTACGGGGCGGTCGACTTCTATAAGTCGGCTCGAAAGAGAGGGCTCAAGCCCATCATCGGGTGTGAAGCCTATATTTGCCTCGAGCCCTACGCCGAGGCCAAAGAGCCAAAATCCTACCACCTCACGATCCTTGCTCAGAATCTTCAAGGTTATAAAAACCTGATGTTTTTGAACTCGATGGCGTGGCTGAATGGCGTGCATGAACGCACGAATATTCCGCGCTTCGATTTCGATCTTTTGTCTCAGCATTACGAAGGACTGATCGTCTTGTCGGGCGATTTGGGCAGCGAAATCAATCAGTACGTGTTGAAGGGCGACCTGGATAAGGCCAAAGAAACGGCGATTCGGTACCGAGATTTGCTGGGCCCCGAGCATTATTACCTTGAGATCATGGACAACGCGCTTCCCGAACAGGAGAAGTGCAACGACTTCCTGGTCGCGCTCGCCGCCGAGCTCAAGATTCCACTGGTTGCGACCAATGACTGCCATTACCTCAAGCGCAAGGACGCTCAGGCTCACGGCATCTTGATGGCCATCCAGTTGGGCCGCACGATCGACCGTGAGCGCATGATGTCGCACGGCGTCGACCAGCTTTATGTGCGAAGCGCAGACGAGATGCATGCGGCTTTTGCTCATGTTCCAGGGGCTTGCGAAAATACGGTCAAAATTGCGGCGATGTGCGACCTTGAGATCCCGCTCGGTGACGTGTTTTTGCCGCTTTACGATATCCCCGAGGACTTCAAGGCCGAACATAAGTTTGTCGACCCGCTCGAAGGTATCGCGCTCTATTTCGCCCATGTTGCCCGCGAGGGCCTTGATGGGCGTTTTGCGGAATTCAAAGACCTTGGGATCGAAGTCGACGAAGACGCGTATCGCGCTCGACTTGAGCTTGAGATCGGCGTGATCGTGGGGATGGGTTTCCCTGGCTATTTCCTGATCGTCTGGGACTTCATCGGTTGGGCTAAAAAACAAGAAATCCCGGTCGGTCCCGGTCGTGGTTCAGGTGCAGGGTCGATCGTCGCCTATTCGATGTTGATCACGGACCTTGACCCGATTCCGTACGAGCTGCTTTTCGAGCGATTCTTGAATCCAGAACGCGTGTCGATGCCCGACTTCGACATCGATTTTTGCATGAATCGACGTGGCGAAGTCATCGATTACGTGACGCAAAAATATGGGACCTCAAATGTGGGGCAGATTGTCACGTTCGGGCAGCTCAAAGCGCGCGCCTGTATTCGTGACGTGGGTCGAGCATTCGGTTTGAGTTTTGGCGACACAGACCGCATCGCTAAGCTCGTGCCGGAAGAACTCAATATCACGCTTGAGAGCGCGCTCGATCAAGAGCCGCGCCTTCGTGAGTTATGCGCTGAAGATCCGACCGTAAAAGATTTGTTCGATATTTCTTTGTCGCTCGAAAACCTGAACCGTCATGCAGGTATGCACGCAGCCGGTATCGTGATTTCGGAAGAACCACTTTGGCATTATGTGCCGATTTGCCGTGGTGCAAACGGCGAAATTGTTACGCAATTTGCCAAGAGTGAAGTCGAAGAAGCGGGTCTGGTTAAATTCGACTTTTTGGGTCTTAAAACCCTGACCGTGATCGATGACGCTGTGCGTTTGATCAACGCCCAGCGCAAGGTCGCAGGCGAAGAACCCTTCGATTTACGCCGCATTCCGATGCATGACCCTGCGGTCTTCAAGATGATTTCTGCCGGTGATACCACCGGTGTTTTCCAGCTTGAGTCGTCAGGTTTTCAAGAGCTTCTTAAAAAGCTTAAACCCGACTGTTTTGAAGATATTATTGCGGCCGTGGCGCTCTATCGCCCTGGCCCCTTGGGAAGCGGCATGGTCGATGATTTCATCGACCGAAAACATGGCCGCAAAAAAGTTGAATATCCGCATCCTTGGCTCGAAGAAACTCTGAAGCCGACCTATGGCGTCATGGTTTATCAGGAACAGGTCATGCGAACTGCTCAGGTGATGGCGGGCTATACGCTCGGCGGCGCCGACGTGCTTCGTCGCGCGATGGGTAAGAAAAAACCTGAGGAAATGGCGAAACAGAAGCTGATTTTCCTTGAGGGTGCCGCGGGCATCGATGTTGATCCCGTGGTCGCCGAAGAAATCTTCGACCTCATGGCGTTTTTCGCCGGCTATGGATTTAATAAATCCCATTCTGCAGCCTACGCGCTGATCACCTATCAGACCGCGTATTTGAAGGCTCATTTCAAAGTCGAGTTCATGGCGGCTTTGATGACGAGCGACCGTGATAATACGGATAAAATCGTTCGTTTTATCAACGAAGCCAAAGGCATGGGCATCGAAGTGATGCCGCCTGACGTGAACGAATCCCAGCTGGACTTCAGCGTGGTCGACGCCAAAATCCGATTCGGATTGGGCGGAATCAAGGGCGTGGGCTCAGGCGTGATTGAAGTCATCCTGGAAGCCCGTCAGAAAAAAGGTCCATTTAAAAGTATGTTTGAATTCTGCACGCGTGTGGAATCTAAACGCATGAATAAACGGACTCTTGATACCTTGATTCGGTGCGGTGCCTTTGACTCGATTGGGCCTCAAAAAGAATCCCGCTATATCGGGGATATCGCGATGGCGCGGGCCCAGATGGTTGCCGCCATCGACCTCGCTGTCGACCGCGGTTCCAAAGCCCAACACGATGCTGAAGTAGGGCAATCGAACCTGTTTGGAATGATGGCGCCAGCGGCGCAAGCCACCTACATGGAAGACACGTATCCTGAGGTCGAGGCCGGTTCCGACAATACAGTTTTGGACAGTGAAAAAACCTTGCTCGGTTTTTATGTGACGGGCCATCCGCTGGACCGCTACGAAAAAGACGCCGGCATGCTCGGGGCAACTGCGGCGTCACATGTCGTGACCTATTCGAATAATCGAGACACCGTCGCGGTGGCCGGTGTGATTACCGAATATCGCGAACGCCCGCTGAAAAACGGCAACGGCCGTATGGCGTTTATGATGCTCGAGGACAAATCGGGCGCGATCGAGATTCTGGTTTTTTCGGCGGTATTTGCCGAATACGAAGAAATCTTCAAAAGCGGTCAGCCGATCTTGGTGCGCGGCGCCGTGCACGAAGACGGCGATGGCGAGGCTCTGGTCCGCAAACTCCGTGCTGCCGAGTTCGTCAAGATGGACGAGGCTCGCCGAGAACGCGTCCGCAAGGTCAAGGTCGACATCCTGGAGTCCGACGTGCGTAACGGCGAGCTGGACCGCGTGAAGGCGATCATGCTGAACCATTCGGGGTTGTGTAAGACGTCGGTTACGGTCTGCCTGAAAAAAGACGACGCTGAATGCATCGCCGACATCCCGCTGCCTGAGGAATTCTGGGTCGACCCGAGCGATGAATTCATGATGGGCGTCGAACGGCTCTTCCGTCGGCAGGTCGTGGTGTTGAGCTAG
>CAYMYJ010000043.1:44948-50901 GCA_964394615.1 uncultured Bradymonadales bacterium
GCGTTTGACGCAGTGACTGCGTTCCGTTAGCCTCCGCGCCGCTCAAAACGCCTACTCGCGCGGTTCGAAATGACGATGAAAGTACATATGATTTCTCTCGGTTGCCCCAAGAACAGGGTCGATTCCGAGGTTATGGTTGGGATGATTCAGACGGAGACCGACTTCACGATGGTCGGCGACGTGGACGACGCAGACGTGGTTGTGGTCAACACCTGCGGCTTTATCGACGCGGCCAAAGAAGAATCGATCGACACCATCATGGAGATGGTCGAACTCAAAAATCGCGGCAAGCTGAAGAAGGTCATCGTGACCGGTTGTCTGTCGCAACGGTATTCGGACGATCTTCTTAAAGAGATCCCAGAAGTCGATACGTTCCTTGGCACCAAGACCTTCACCTCGATCAATCAGGCGCTGAAAGGCGAGCTGAGCGAGCGGTCCTATATCCAGCCAGGCAGCTTCATTATGGATAACGAGGTCGCCCGTACGAACACGATTCGTGGCGGCTCGGCCTACCTGAAAATTGCCGAAGGTTGCGCGCGCTCGTGCAGCTTCTGCATCATCCCTAAAATTCGTGGAACTCAGGTTTCTCGTCCCATCGACGACGTGGTTCTTGAGGCGCAGCGCCTTGCCAAGAGTGGTGTTCGAGAGATCGTCCTCGTCGCTCAGGACATGACCAGCTACGGCATCGACCTCAACCCGAAAGAAAATCAGGATTACCTGGTTCGTCTTCTTCGCGAATTGGACGAAAAGGCCGAAGGCATCGAATGGGTCCGACTTCTTTATATGTACCCATGGAATTTTACCGACGAATTGCTTGAGTGTTTCAGCACGTTGAACCGGCTCGTGCCTTACGTCGATATGCCGCTGCAGCACATCAATCAGCGACTTTTGAAGTCGATGAAACGCAATATCAAACGCGAAAAGCAGGCGACGTTGATTTCGCGAATTCGTGCCATCGAAGACATGGTTTTGCGAACGACTTTCATCGTGGGTTATCCCGGCGAAACCGAAGAAGAATTCATGGAGCTTTACGACTGGGTTAAAGAGGTCGAATTCGATCGCGTTGGCGTCTTTACGTACAGCCCTGAAGAAGGAACCTCGGCGTTTGAACTTGGTGATGACGTCCCGGAAGAAGTCAAAATCGACCGTCGAAATCGCCTCATGGAGCTTCAGCAGAGCATCAGCCTCGCCAAGAACAAGGCGTGGATCGGCCAGACGACTCAGGTCATCGTGGACGGCGTTTCAGAAGAGCACGAGCTCGTGTTTGAAGGCCGCCATTACGGTCAGGCTCCAGACATCGACGGCGTAACCTACTTGTCGTTCGAGTTTGGCGGCGAGATGCCGACTCCCGGAGATATTCTGGAAGTCCAAATCACCGAGGCCACCGAATACGACCTGACCGGTGTTGTGATTCCTGCTGAGCCGATCGATTTGGCTTCCGGCAGTCTTCAGCGCTGAGCGGGCGGGCGCAACGCCCTTGGGTTTGGCCCCTTAATTTCCACCACAATTGAGCGATAGGTCTGCCAGACAAAAAGTCTGGACATGATTCTTTGCACTTTTCCGTTTTCTTTGACCGGCGACGTGATGTCGTCGGTCAAAAATTGGGATTGTCGCGATCGTTGGTCGCTCAACAGCTCGACCTCGTAGCGTTTCCTGAGGTGCGCCAGATGTTTCTCAACGCCCTTTTCGGAGAGTGTAAACGAGTCGAACATGACTCGGTCTCCCGCTTTGAGGCGAGCTTTCGAGACGTAGGGAATTACCCTTCCTCCAAAAAAATATCCCGACTTTTTCTGCCGATAATCGGTTGCTCGCAAGACCCCTTTGTAGTCGCCTTGCTGGGCGGCAATTGCAGCCTCTTTGATGTCCTTGAACGTGTCTTTGGTGACCCAAAGTCCGACCGAGAGCACCAAAACTGAACTCAGAACCTGTATCGCCGTCATAACGCGGACAGTTTTCGGCCATCGCTGCGCATACGCCCAAACTCCCAAGGTCCCCATCACGATCAGCGTCGGATAAATGAAGATCATGTGTCGGATCGAGAAAAAGAAATGAACACAAGCGATGAACCATGTCGCGGCGCCGACGTAGAGAAATCCCAACCCAGACCAAAGCCGCACGTGGTTAGGCCGGTTCATTAGGTCGGCCAAATACATCAGACAACCCACGCAAATCACGGGCCCCAAAATGTAGAGCGTCGTGAACGCATAGCCCCCAAAATGTGCCGAGATATCGCCAAGGTAGGCCGGGTCGATTCTTCTAAGATTTCGATTCAGCGTGCTCGCGTACGATCCTTTCTGGGAGTTCACGACCAGTCGCCAGTAGAGCCAGAGTCCCCAAGGAATCCATCCCCAAATCGACGCCGCGAGCGTAGTTAGAATGGCCGTGGGGCCTTCGGACCGGCGGCGCCAAACGTGTGCGACCACCAATATCGGCAGGAGTGGTAGGGCAATGATGGCTTCGGGGCGAGTCAGCATCGCCAGACCGCTGAACGCGATCACCCCACCCAGGCGAATGGTTTTCGGTTTTTCGACCCAATAGACTGCGGCGGCAACGGCCGCCGTAAAAAACAGCGTGAAGACTACGTCGGTCATGCCCCTAAAAGACCAGCGGACGACCAGCGGACAAATCGCGACAAAAACAGCTGCGATCCAAGGCTCGACCTTTGAAATACTCAGCTTCCGGGCCATGTAGAACGTCGGAACGATCGTGAGCACGCCCGCGGTCATGCTGATGAGTTTTGCCGACCACCACGCATCCGCGCCGGTGGAATGCAGCATGGCGATCAACGAGGGCAGCATGGGCAGTCGCCTGCCGGGCCCAAAAAAGGTCTGGTCCAAGATATAGAGCTCATCGGTCAACGGCGCCGCGTACCAGTCCAGAAACGCCAGACGGACGAGGAAATTTGCCACCAAAAATAGGATGAGCGGATTTGAGCGCACGAAATGCATCCCATGTGTTTAGGTACTCGGCCGTCACCATTCAACTAAAAACAAACATGTGATTTTCGTAAAGGAATCACCTAGCGTGTCGATAAACGAATGGACCACGACGGGCTTATTCGGAAGCAACGGACATGTTTCAAAAATCACTCATTTTATTCGTTTCGCTTTTCAGCTCATCAGCGTTTGCACAGGCCGTGCAGGTCGAGCAATTCGAGCCGAATCCCTCACAACGAACCAATATCCTTGGGACTGCGCAAAGCACGGTCCTTGGTCATATGACACCGTCATTCGACTTGATGGTTCATTGGGCGAACGCGCCCATCCGGATTGAAGACCACGGCGAAACGACAGGCTATGTGGTCGAATCCCAGCTTCGTACCGAGATCGGCGCAGCGATTGGTCTCTTTGATTGGATCGAACTCGGCGTCGTTTTGCCGATCGTGGCTTATCAAGCGGGTGATGCGGCTCCGGATTTTGGACTTCCAGACGGAGTCGAGTCCTTTGCGCTCTCAGATCTTCGAGTCATTCCAAAGCTCTCGGTCATTAAACATGAATGGACCGGTGGGTTTGGTGTCGGCATCATGGCGCCGGTTTGGATACCGACGGGCGACGAGGCGACCTTCAACTCCGATGGCAACATTCGCGTCGAGCCTCGTCTGGTCATCGACTGGGAATTTGAAGGCGGAATCGGGTTTGCCGGAAACGTCGGTTATCAGTTTCGCGACCAGAAGCAGATTCAGAACCTGATCGTCGATGACACCTTGCGTTGGTCGATCGGAGCACATCTCCCGGTCATCACACCGCGCGTCCAATTCATCTCCTCCGTGTTCGGTTCGGCAACCGATACCGACCTCAAAGACGCAGACACTCAGAATCCCATCGAGGTCCAAGCGGGCTTTCGTTTTGATCTGATGGCTGACTTGCTCTTGCAGGCCGGCGCGGGTGTTGGGCTGAACGAAGCGGTCGGAACTCCCGGCTACCGCATTTTCACGGGGCTTACCTGGTCACCATCTGCCTCGGATTCCGACAAAGACGGCATCGACGATCGCGACGACGCCTGCCCGCAAGAGCCCGAAGACAAAGACGGGTTTGAGGACGGAGACGGATGTCCGGAAGACGATAACGATGGCGATGGCATCAAGGATATCGCGGATAAATGCCCAGACGAAGCCGAGGACTTTGACGGCTTGGCTGATCGCGATGGTTGTCCGGAAGAGGATGTCGACGGCGACACTGTGTTAGACGCTCAGGATAAATGCCCTGAAGAACCAGGCCTGCCAGAATTCGAGGGTTGTGCCCGAAAAGACCGCGACGACGACGGCATCTTTGACGACCAAGATAAATGCCCCGAATTGCCAGAGGATATGGACGGTTTCCAAGACGAAGACGGATGCCCCGAGGGCGACAACGACGGCGATGGCATCCCCGACACAAGCGACAAATGCCCTAACGAAGCCGAGATCATCAACGGGATCGACGACGAAGACGGCTGCCCGGACGAGGGCGAGGTCAAGGTCCGAATCACCGGCGACAAGGCCGAGATCTCCGAGAAGATCCAGTTCGACTACAACGCGGCCACGATTCGTCCTGCCAGCTTCTCGATCCTCGACCAGGTCGCATCGACGCTCAAAGCCGCGTCCTATATTCGATTGGTCCAGATCGAGGGTCATACCGATGATCGCGGTTTCCACGTCTACAATTTGGAACTCTCAAAGCTTCGTGCGGAGTCGGTTCGGACCTACCTCATCGACAAGGGCATCGCCGCGAATCGCTTGCGGGCTATAGGGATCGGCGAATCCGACCCCATCGCAAAGGGCTTTTCGGAAGAGGCCCGAGAGAAAAACCGCCGGGTCGAATTCCGAATCGTTGCGGTTGACGAACGACCCTAAGACCGATGAACTTGCGCCCGGACCCGGCACTAGACACAATAGGCGGGCCTGAGGTCAGAGTCCTATGACACAGTTTTGCCCCGAGTGCGCACGCACTTTCGACGACGACACACTACGCCTGTGCCCCCACGATGGGTCACGGGTGTTTTCGTTGGAGCGCGGCAAAGATCCGATGATTGGTCTGGTGATCGACGATCGTTTTCGGATCGAAAAGCTGATCGGCGAAGGCGGGATGGGTGCGGTCTATCGCGGCGTTCAGCTCTCGGTGAACCGCGATGTCGCCATCAAATTATTACGCCCAGAAATGCAGAATCGTGAAATCGCGCTGGAGCGTTTTTTCAGGGAAGCGCGAACGATTTCGCAGCTTACCCACCCTAATATTGTGCGGCTGATCGACTTCGGTCAGGACCGGGAACACGACCTTTTGTATCTGGTGATGGAGCTTGTGGCCGGCTTTGACCTGGCCGACCTGATCGCCCAAGGACGTATGCGGGTGCCGCTTGCCTTGGATATCGCCCATCAGATCTGCGGTGCCCTGTCTGAGCCTCATGGCCTTGGGGTGATTCATCGCGACTTGAAACCCGATAATATTTTGGTCGTTCCAATGGCCGACGGGACCGTGCAGGTGAAGGTCCTAGATTTTGGCATCGCGCGGGCCCTTGAGCAGAATACGAATATTACGGCGACCGGAATGGTCTGTGGAACGCCAGCCTATATGGCTCCAGAACAAGCTCAGAACGAGACTCTCGACCTGCGTGCCGACATCTATGCGATGGGCGTGATCTTCTTCGAGATGCTCTCAGGGTGGCCACCATTCAGCGGGACGAACTCTCTGCAGGTGATGATCAAACATATTCAGGAAGAGGCCCCGACTTTGCGCGATCTTCTGCCTGGTGGCGCTCTGCCGGCGTCGATCGAGGCACTCACCTCGTCCTTGCTCTCTAAATCGCGCGACAAACGGCCGGCGACGGCGCGTATTGTTCGTGATCGTATCGAAGAGATTCAGCGCGAGATGAACCTGACGCGTGTGCCGGCCGAAGCGGGAATGACTTTCGCCGAGGCCTCCGAAGCGTGGCTTCTTCCAAAATTGCCTCACGGCGAGAAGATGAAGAGTGGTCCGAC
>CAYMYJ010000044.1:0-49951 GCA_964394615.1 uncultured Bradymonadales bacterium
TGTCATTTCTACGCGGCATGTCCAACTTTCCGCGTTTCTCGACGATCATCTACACCGTAAATCCGAGTCAGATTGAAGGCACATTTCATCAACCACGAATGCCGCTGGATATGGTGGAGGAAAACCAATTCCACCAGCCCAAGGGTCGTGTTCGTCAAGTCGCCGATCTCGTTGATCATCGACCAACCATCCTGTTAACTCAAAATCACCTTCTTGAATCTCCATATCGCTGGATGATGTTGGTATTGCGTAGTCATGTGAGTTTTTTGCTGTCGACAAAGCACACAAAAGCGATTGTGATTTATCTGGGCGAACCAATGCACTAGAAATTCTTGTGCTATAATGTCGACCTGAATCTCCCTCCACCCAATAACCCCAAAGGTTAACCCAGTCATCAATCTGAATTGCTTGTTGAAACTCATCAACTATGACTGGCTGTCGCGCAACGGAATCTTCGGCAGGTCGATCCCCCAATCGTACAGGTTCATAGTCTCGCCGGTCCCAAAGCCATCTCCCATCTCCCCGGGTAAGATCATGCCGCGACAACCAGTCAGCAAATTCATCGGATATGCCCATTTTTGGGTCATTATGAGTTTGCGTAGTCGCCAATAGCCTGCCTGCGACAATCATCATTGCGTGGTATGAATGGTAAAATTGTAGATTGTCAGTTCGAGGATATGATGACTGATGACCGTATTGACTTCTACTTTCATATATTTGTCGATGTTGACGCTCGTCGTCGTCCCAGCGACCCGTTCCATAATAATTAAGGTCGTCCCGAATAGTCTTCAATGCCATTTTCTCGACCTGGGCTTGGGTGAGCCCAAAAACCCGGGCAAGTGGATAGTACCAGTAGCGACCAATATCGATGCCGAAAAAATATGTATCCGCCTCGTCTGTATATTCGATATCTGTTTCGCCTCCAAAGTTTCGTTCGTAACAATCGGACTCAATGGTTGGAAACGGTGATTTATTGATTTGGAATAGTTGTGAAAAATGGCCATCCTCATCTTTGAGTTCTCCGGATGAAATAAGTTGAAGAAGTGTTCGAGCTGCGAAATGCCTGATGAGAACATGTGGTTCTTTGAGTTGCGCCCATGTATTTAGTTCGGCGGAATAATAGGCTACAATCTTGGGGGCGTCGAGTGAGGCTCTTGCAAGACCAATCAGCAGCCACAGAATGCCGTGCAGATTATAGAAAACCAACTTACGGTCCACATAAGGTCCACCACTCTTTGTTTGAGCAATGTTCAGCAATTCATCAAGTACGTCTTTTCGGTCGAGCAAGCAAAGATCGAGAACGACATGAGCCCCCTCCCATCGAAGATGAGCAGATGGCGCTGCCAAAGCCGCCCAAAGATATCCAGCAATGGCCTTGGGAACCGTATTTAGTGGACTAATGGAACGATCCCAAGGCCCGTCACCAATATCATCAGTCAAATCTGGTTCAAATAGTTCCAGGACAAAACTGAAGCAATTCAATGCTTCTTCATTTGAAAGCTTAGTTGTGAGAAGTCCAATTAGTGAAAAGAGCTGTTTAGGCGATATGATTTCCGGACGTTCACCAATCGCCTTTAAAAGAACATCAATAATTTCCGACTCGTCAAAGTCGACAAGTGACTGCACAAGTGCGAACGGAAAGAAACCAGAACATCTATAAGCTCCTATATCTAAACAGTTTCGCACACATACCGTCTCTACGATACTTCGCAGTCCATTGGAGATAACTGGTCTCTGAACCCAATCCTTGGGTATCGCATCCAAAAGGGCTTCCAAATGATACCAAATAAACTCAGGCATATTTATCAACGCCTTAAGGAATTCGATCTCGGCCCCTACCGCTACACGTTTTATGGCGTGAACAACAAAGGCTTTAAACTGCCAAGGTGGTTTCGTTTCCTTGAACGATGAATAGGCTGCCGTCAGCCCAACGCTTGTCGACAGGTTATTAGCGGCGAAAATCTCGTCCCAGGGGAGAATATTCTCCCCAAAGTCTGGTGCGATATGGACATCATGATTTTGCGAAGCTTCATTCCGCTTCAAAATCATGATTTTTTCGTCTATGTCTTCAATAATAATCTTATGGTTCTTGGCAACTTCGTTAAGGGTTGTGAACACTGCTAATTCCGATTCACTCAGAAGCGCATGTCGTGCCAAATTTTCGATCGCAAACAGCCTCTCATCGGACAAGATGTTTAGAGCACAAATTGACTCAAGGATTTTTCCATAGTCCCACTCTGCACGAAATCCCAATAAGGGAATGGCATCTCGAGGATCAATTATCTTGGTTTGGACCAATCTCTCCACCGCACTTGGAAGCAGCCTCCTGGACCAACCAAATCCCCTATCCCGCCAACGACTTAAAATGGTAATGCCAGATACCGGGCAAAGGCCGCACAGTGCGACTATGGTCTCTTCCCACGGAAAATATTTATCGCGAACGACGAACTTATAAGTTAGCTCCGCACATCGAGCGAAACGATATGCGATTTCAGAATGACATGTGCCGTTTCCATCAGCTTGGTTCGCAAGATCAAGTAAAGCCCCCCAACGCGCAAGATTTTCATCACCAATGCTGCTGGCGACCGTCACTGCTTCGTCAAAGTAAGTTTGCGCATCTCGTCTACTGACTACCAATACCGCCCGCGCGATTTCAATGAACTCTTCCAGTTTGTCCTCAGCTGTTGTTTCGACATCACTTTTTGTTTGAATGTAAGCCTCGGACGCATATTTTACCGCGTGACTTGCTGTATCAGGCCGTTGGGAACAAGTGCGACAGAGTGTTATGATTGTTGGCGTGAACAGGGGTCGTTTAAGTGCTTGGCGCCATTGCTCAAATACCGACAACTGTGGTGTGTCTGTAACCCCACCACGATTTAGAATATCCATCCAAAGAACGGCGACCTGATTCCAAATACTTGAATCTTCGGAGAGTTGGCGTTGTTCTGACTGTGCGGTAATCTTGGCTAAGATTTCTATTCTGCTACAAATCTCTGCCCCATCTATTTGCGCAACTACAACAGCGGACCAAAGCTTATGCCATGGAAGTAAAACTCCAATCTCCTGCTCAAAATCCGACAATCGATTATTGTGACTAGACGGGCTGCGTTTCGCGATCAGTTTCTTCAAGTCACTTGAAGCAAGATCGACAACTTCAATCTCATCACCGTCTAACGCCGATCGCAAGCAGTAGCCCCGTAATAGCGGGAACCTATGACTAGAGAACTTTGGTGAAAGGCCACGCGGAGGCTCATTCGGCAAATAGTATGTGAGCAATCTTGAAGCATCATTTTTCGAACATACTTGTAGCGCCAACGCGGCTTCAACAATCGCAACGATTGGTTCTATCGCGTCATTTGCTTGGTCAAGAGCATTACTTCCAAAATGAACAGGTTGGGCAAGAAGCGACTGGACTACAATCGCAAGAACGTCGTGCGGCGGATTTCTATGAACCGCTCTTAGCTCGACCACGATGGCAGCAACTAAAAGCACGTTCGATTGGGCCGCAACTGCGAGTTTTTCCAAATCTGACCAGCGTCCATGGTCAATCAAACGGCGCACAAGAATACGACCCGCCTCCCACGAGACACTGTCGGGACCCCAATCGCCTAACCCCTCCACAGCAAACTCCGCGCCCTCAACATTGAGTTCTGCGAAGGCAATTTCAGCAATATCTTGCAGTGAAATTGAATCGTTTCCATTTTGGCTTGCCGGCAAGCTTGTCCAGCTTTCTAACCAGTCGTGGGACATCCTTAATCGTCCGCGCGCATCACCTCTGAACTCTAAATGTCCCGACAAAATGGCTGCTTCGTAAACATTTTGTGATCCCAGCCAACCTCCCGCCAAAACTCCTTGCGAGGCAATTTGTTGAATAGAGTCCGTCGGCAGAAATTTAGAGGCAAGGTCTGTATTCTTCCGTAGTAGTTTTCGGCGACGGCCGTCGCCTGCCGTGACATTACCGGCCTTAAACGCCAACTTCGTAGCATCTGCTCGACGTCCGTCGCGAAGTGCGGCTTTCAGTGCGTATTGAAGCCTTTTCAGCTCCACATCACGTCGCTCCAGTTCGTTGCCGTTTGGCAGGCCCGCTTGTGAGAGGGCTAACTCCACCAGCTCGGAAAGTTGCTCAGCCTGCAACATTAACTGCGGCAGCACTGACGCAATATAGACACTTCGCTTCGCCAAGGGCATGAGTATTGCCACAAAACTCAACAATTGGGGTTTTGTCGGTTGAAACTTCTCACGAAACCAAGTTTCGGTTGGCTCATCTCGAAACTGTATTGCGTTATCTTTCACCAAAAGAGAAGGCCCGAAGTCGTTAGCGAAACTCACAATAACTTCAGACTCCACCTCACACATATTAGCGAGAACTTGTATTGGAATCATGGGTCGCAATAATGTGAGTGCTAAACAAAGCCTATCAATTTCGTGGTTTTCACCTTTTGTAGAGTTGTATTTCAGTTGTGCGAGTGCTTCATCCAATAGTTTAGCAATTACGCTATCAACCGTGGCAACTTGTGGGCCAAGACGATCAAGTGTTTCCTTCAACGAGTACGCCCCACGAGAAACGACTAAAGCCTGTACTCGGGGGGTCTGAGAACTCAAACGATGAAACTCGTCGATATCATTGTCAGCCACGTTGCCATAAACTTGAGTCAGGAAAACCGATGTTTCCTGGCGACTGAATGGTCGTAATTCTATCCTAATCGTGTTCGGAGGCGCTTCCAAAATCCCCTGCCGATGTGACCGGCACAAGAACACCAGTCGCACGCCTATTGGGGCGCGTTCTTTTATGAGATCACGCACGAACGAGCGAGTTTCGTTCATTTCGTCGGCCACCATTTGGGCATTATCGGCCGCATCGACAATGACACACAAGATTGCATCCGGGGTCGCCGCACGCAGTGCGTCGGCCGCTTGAGTCAACCGGTACATGAATGCTCGAACATATTCTGTTCTGTCGGCACGCCCTGGCACCAACGGATCGCAAAGAGACAGTGCTGCGAGTTCATTGGCCATTTGGACGAAAGCGCGTTTATGGCTATGACGCTCGCCAGTTGCACTTCGATAGTCTCCACCGCCAAAGCAATCATAAACAATTGCGACTGAACCACTTGGTAGACCATTGCCAATTTGGGTCGCGAAAGTGGATTTCCCAACACCTCCTGCGGCATGAATGACCAGTGGAGCGTTGGCCTCAACGATTGAAGCGAGGATTTCGGATTGTTGTTCTCGCTGAATCGCGTCAACGACACTAATGATTTTGTTTGGGGCCGGGAAAAGTTGGTTCTCATCCGACTTCAACGCACGTAGCACATCACATTTTTTAATTATGGGATTTTGTGCATTTTCTGAAAGAGCCTTTCGGGTTACCAATTCCTTAAGTTGTGTAGAGGCATCAACATCTGGCCCAGGAAGATAGCTTGCGACATTTAAATGAAGTAAATTACGTTGTTCCCAATATCCAACTTCGCCGTCTTTAAAATGCAGCATCCGGCAAAAATCAGTCAATAACGCACCACTCAAATTAGTGTGTTTTTTTAATTTCTTCAAATCGGTTGGATATCGAGAAATGTGACCATTCACCACATCTTCAACGACTGCACGAATCTTCAAGCCGATCTTTCGATTTGTGACAAACCAAAACTCAAACTTTGATGAAAGGCAGTCCTCTAAACACATTTTCTTTTGTTGTTCATATCGTTGGGCGAATTTCCTTAAGGTCTGCTCCAGTTCACTCCATGTCCAAGCCACGTCAACACGAGTTGTTGAGTGTTTGAGCTGCATGTATCGAACGCGAGTGGCTTCACCGACATCTTCACTGCCAAAATACTCCGCGATGTCAATCACCTCTTCACCCGCGATGACATTCATTTTAGGTTGCTCATACGGTGACGCCCCTTCGATGCTTACCGCGACGAGATCATTCTTTGGCTGAAGTAGCTTCAAACAGCGACTGGCTGCCCAGAAATAATGAAATTGGTCACCATCGCGACTGGAGCGAACTAGGTCGATTTTCATATGTTGTACCCCAGGCGGATGGCCGCCAAGATTATTGAGTAATTGGGTCAATTTTTGATCGTGTATATCTTTTCGACAAGCTTCTTCTGACGCCGCATGCCTCTATTTAATCATGCATTACTCTTCATGAAGCCGGCTTTTGCCAGCACCCGCGGCCGTCGCCGCCCAACGCCGCGACCTTTTTGATTCATGCGAAAACGAAGTCGACGAGGCGTTAATCGCCTTGCGACACGGCGATGCGAATCGACACAGGTTAAACGCATCGACGCTCAAAGACGCACGCCTGGCGGCAACACGATTGCGCGGACTGCTTGGCTGCAAACGCCTCGACCCCTTCGGCGATTTTGAGGCCCCTGGGGCCACCGACGAACTTGCGAAACACATCTTGAAACGTGTGCCCGAAGCCGCATACCTGTTGCGCGGCCGAGCCAAGGGCAAGCGCGCGTTTGGAAGCGGCGAGCCATGGAGCAATGGTGAGGTCGAGCTGCGTTTATATCCTTGGGAGCCGCACAACCATGAGCGGCGCAACGTTAAAGACTTGCCCGTCGCGGGTGCTGTGCTGGACCAATTCTGGATCGGCGACGATACCGGCAACGGCGTGAATGGCGTCGGGCGTATGTTGCTGCCCTGCCGGCCGCAAGTCCTTGCTGAATTGGGCTTCGGAACCTTGGAGGTCGCCGATATCCGTGTCACCCACGGAAAGGTCACAGCAACCGTGCGCCGCGAACTCGCCGGAATTGTTCTGGAAGCAGGCGAAAAAACCCTGCGCGATAAAGAGCTCTGTGATGCCGCGGCCAAGCTCATCATCGAAGGCCGATTGATGAAGCGCACAGACGCCCGCGAACGTATTGCCGACGCCTTCCATTTATGGCGAATTCTTTCGATGTGGCGCCCGATGGACGACACGAGTCATTGGAATTTGGACGAACTAAAATCGCGGTCCGTGCCCGATGAAGTGACCTGGCTGGCCGCGCGCTTAAGTGAGGTCGGTGTCGAGCGCACCGAAGACCTATCATTGCTAGAAGGCAAAGACGTCGCGCCTGATATGACGGCCCTTTCAGGGGTTCCCGACTGGGAACTCCAAACGCTGCGCGACGATTTCCCGCGCACCTGGAAACACCGCGACGGAACCTATCTTTGCGAAGTCCGCCCGACGAGCCATAAGGTCATCCTAACGCCGCTGGATGGGGCTGCGCGCCGCGTTGGTGTGCCCGATCGCCAACAACTACCGCGCTTTCGCGGATTCAAAGTGATTTATTCAAACGCAAGCCGTGAAGTCGTGGTTCGCGGCTAGCTCAGAAGACCACCGCACAAGATAGAAACAACCCAGTGGCTGGGGCAACCACCGCACGTTGACGTCTGGGGTAAACCGCGAAACGATAAGGCATTCTATTTTCAATCGACGAGATGCGGATGAAGCGCAACGTCTGCTGAAGTCATCATCCTTCTTCTGGATTTTCATGCGTCCGTCCGAACTGATCACCACCATTCTTTGGATTCCGCTCATCATCGGCGCCATCGTTATAACCCACTGGTTTGGCCTTGGATGGGTGGTCTCGACGCTCATCGGGGTGCCGGTAGGGTTGGTGCTGACCCTGTCGCTGAAGTTTGCAGCCGGTTTTTTGGATTCGTAGCAGGCCGTTCTTGCTTGCCGCGGACCTCTGGAGTGCCAAACACCGCGACGGAACCTATCTTTGCGAAGCCCGCCCGACGAGCCATAGGTCATCCTAACACCAGATGGGGCGGCGCGTTGGTGTTCCCGATCGGCAACAGCTGCCGCGCTTCCGAGGTTTTAAGGTGATTTATTCGAACGCCAGTCGAGAAATACGCGGCTAAGGCCCATTTTTCGCGGCACAATAAAATTCATTGCGTCAACTATACATTCTTGCCATATTGCTGCGATGAATCTATCCGACCTTTTGAGCCTTGTGGGCGATGAACCGGTGTTCGAGTCCAGCATTTTGTTGGCGGGCGATGTTGATCCAGCCGGAGTTCGTCAGCAATTGAGTCGTTGGACGGACCGCGGCGTAATCATCCAGTTGCGGCGCGGTGTCTACACACTTGCGGAGCCTTATCGTCGAGTCGAAGCCCACCCATTTGTCCTAGCAAATGCGATTTGCGCTCCATCTTACGTGAGTCTGCAATCGGCACTCCGCTATCATGACCTGATTCCCGAAAACGTGCCTACGACGACCAGCGTCACCACTCGACGGGCTTCCGATTATTCCACCGGCCTGGGACAGCATATCTACCGTCATCTGAAACCAAAGTACTTCTGGGGGTACGAGTCTGTGGAGGTTCGCGACGGGCAACACGCCTGGGTCGCGACACCAGCTAAAGCGCTGCTCGACCTTGTGCATTTAGTGGCAGGCGGCGACCACGAAGAATATTTGCGGTCTTTACGACTTCAAAATCCGGAGACTTTCGACTTCAAGGCACTTGATGCTGCAGCGCAACGATGGGGCACACCAAAGGCTCTGCGAGCGGCCGGCGCTATCAGGTCTCTCAGTTACGACGACGAGGAGTATATTAGCCTATGAAAGACCACCTCAAACGGCTGGTTGAGCGCGCAGCAAACGTGGATGAGGGGTGGAGCATTTGCCGCGAATACTTACAGGCTCGGCTGCTGCAAGAACTGCAGCGCGCGGGCGCGATGACCCGCATCGCGTTTCATGGCGGTACAGTGCTTCGATTTCTTTACGCGATACCGTGCTATTTCGAGGATCTCGACTTTGCGCTCGAGGGCGAGAGTGATGGCTACGACCTCAAGGCGTGGCTGAGCACCGCTGCAGCGAATCTTCGCGCTGAGGATTACGATATTGAGGTGAAACTGAGTACCGCTCGGGTGGTTCACAGCGCCTTCGTGCGGTTTCGTGGACTCCCGGCCGAACTGGGCCTGTCGGGACACACTCACCAAGTCTTGGCGATCAAGATTGAAGTTGATACCAACCCACCAGCAGGTGCCGTGACGGAGACGACCATTGTGCGTCGACATGTGCTCTTGAACTTGTACCACCACGACAGCGCGTCGTTGCTTGCAGGAAAACTCCATGCTGTGCTTCAGCGCGACTATGTCAAAGGACGAGACCTCTACGATCTTCTCTGGTATCTGGCCGACCCCACTTGGCCGGCGCCAAACCTGACGCTCCTTGGGAACGCACTCAAACAGTCTGGGTACGATGGGAATTTACCAACACCTTCGACTTGGAAAAACCTTATCGCGGAACGGCTTCAGACGTTGGATTGGTCAGCAGTTCAGGCAGACGTTGCGCCGTTTCTGCAGGATTCAAACGAGCTCAAAATTCTGACTAAAGATCATTTATTGCGACTTCTTGCCGCGTGAGGAACTTCGCTTGTCGAGCTTGTTAGGGTCATTGATGCATCAAAACACCTAGCTTCGCATCTCGTAGACATGTTGATTTTACAACTCATCCTAACGGGCATGCTTGCCGGCCTATGCTGGACCATTCAAGTCGTGGTGTACCCACAATTTGCAAACGTCCCGGCTTCACACTTCGCCGCGTATCACACAGCGCATGCAAGCCGAATCACATGGATCGTCGCCCCACTCATGCTGGGCGAATTGTCACTTAGTGCGCTTTTGGTCGTCCAAAACGGGACCGCAATCACTTGGGTCTTGGCCGCGCTGACCGGATTGGTCTGGCTTTCGACCGCTTTCATTCAGATACCGCTGCATAACCGGCTTGGACGCGATGGACACAATTTGGAGGTCATTCAACGGCTCGTGCGCAGCAATTGGATCCGCACGCTCATTTGGACGGCTCGTATGGTTGGATTTGCGTGGTTGGTGGTTGGCTAGTGCGGCGTTTTGAAATTTAAATCGGAATTAATTCTCGATTTTTTAAACACCACTCCACGACCGCTTCATTGACTAGAAAATGCGGCGAACCGTCCCCGCTCAAGTCCGGGCTGCGGTGATGCTTAAGAGCTCGAAGCGATGGTTTAAGCTCGCCTTCGCGCGCCTCGCCCAACGTGCCATCAAAGAGGAAGCGCTCCAGCATGTCGACCATCTCAACAAAGCGCGGCCCCCAATTCATATTGCCATTGCGGTAGGCCTCATCGGTCAGCGACCCGATGCACCGCAAGAGCTCTCCCTGAACGGTCGGCGCGGAGTTTCGCGGCGGGACGAGTTCGTCCCATAATTTATTATTTAATTCTTTCCAACTTTCGCTGCCGTCAGCGGAATCCAAGACTTCTGATCGAATTCGAGCTTTAAAACTCAGCGCATCAGCATCTTCGGGCACCGCTGCGGTCTCCATGACCGCCACAAGGTCCATCAGTTCGGCCTGTCGCGCGCTTTTGATGGGCGAGGCTTGACTGCGATTTTGTCGATGCGGATTCGCGCCGAGCTCCATCATCCTTTGAACCCGCTGAGGAGTTGCGGCGCGCTTGAACAAAAGACTGAATAACGGTGTGTTTCCGTAATTATCCACCACACTGCAATCCACGCCCGCATCCAACAACATATCGAGGATTTCGGCGTGGTCGTTGCTAATCGCAACGTGCGTCGCCGAATACGAGGTCACGACATTTGGGTCGACACCAAGGTCAAGCAAGGTCGCAACAGCGGCGATATGCCCCTTTGCTGCGGCATCCATCAGGGGCGTGCTGCCATCATCCGGCGCACTAAGGTCAACCCCCGCACATGCCATTTCATTAAGCGCGGTCACGTCATTGGCTCTCGCCGCCCAACGTGGCTTGTTGTGTTCTAGAGGCCGGGCCCCGTGCTCCAAGAGAATCGTGCGGATGCGAAGATCATTTTGCTCCGTCGCGCGCCGAAGTGGCGTCTGTTGTCCTCGACTCTCCGTTAAAGCTCCGCGCTTTAATAATGCGGTCACCATCTCGGCATGGCCACGTTCGACGGCTTCCACGAGCGGCCAGTTCATATACTCACCACCTGGATCCGACGACGTTCCTAACGCATTCAAGGCTTCGACATTTCCGCCTCGAGCCGCAAAAAACTCAGTGGTGCAGCCTGTGTCCGTCGTTGCGTCGGCAGATGCGCCGGCTGCAAGCAGGGCATGGACGACATCGATGTTCCCACACTCCAAGCCGGCATGAAGTGCCGTCATGCCTTTATCGAAAAACACGATGCTTTTTCGCGTCTTGGTGGCGTCATCGACAGCCGAATTTTCCAATAAACGTTCGACGACTTTTGCATGTCCCCTAAGGGCCGCAAGATGCAATGGAGTGGCGCCAACGCCGTCTTTTACCGGTTTTGCCTTGGCCGCCATCAGCACATCAACGATCCCAAGATGCCCGGCCCAAGCGGCGATGTGCAAAGGCGTGCTCCCTTTGTCGAAGGCAACGTTTTCGGGCAGGCGCGGATGTTTGGCTTCGCGAATAAAAAAGGTCGCACCTGCAGGCCTGATGACTCGTGATTCCAGCAATCCAGATGCCATCGCTAGTGTTTTGAGTTTCGGATTAGCACCGGCACCAAGCAAGGCTTTGGTGCACTCGATTGAGCCCATCAGAGCGGCAAAGTGGAGCGCTGCATAACCGAATTCGTCAACGTGATTGGGATCTGCGCCGTTTGCGAGCTTCAGTTGGAGACTTTCAACATCTTGCAATAAAATATCTTCGATCAATTCCACCATTTCTCAGCTCCGTCCCGCGTTAGGGTGAACAGCGTCAATCTATCGTTATTGAGCGTGATGCTGTAGTTCTGAGTGACGATTTGCAAGCCGACGAGCGAGGTCCTCGATGTCCCGTACCCTATTCTTAGTTCTGACTCTTGCGCTCGCCGCCTGCAGCAGTGACGCCGACAACACATCGTCCAATAACGGCCAAGACAGCGGAAACACCCCGGATACGGGAACGACGCTTGATCTCGGTCAAGATGCAACGGTCCTGCCCGACGGCGGAAGCGATGATATGACAACCACCACGGATATGGGGACGACCCCAACTGCACGCTGCGCCGAACTTCCCGTGCAAGGCCCAACGATTGACGTGGCGCCAGGCGATGATTTGCGCACGATTGCTGCGAATGCGGCACCTGGAACAACGCTCCTCCTCGCCGATGGAACTTACATGCTCAACGGTGGGGACGCGGCGAGCCGCGTTCAACTGAGCGCGGATGGCCTGACCTTGCGCGGTGCTTCGGGTGACGCCAGCGCGGTCATTCTGGACGGCGGATACGCGACCAACGAGGTCGTCACCATCCACGCCAATAACGTCACGGTCGCCCACCTGACAATTACGCATGCCGTCGACCACCTGATTCACGCGACGCCTCAGGGCACCACCATCAAAGGCACGCGCATCTACGATGTTCGGCTGATCGATGGCGGCGAACAGTTCATCAAAATCAACAGCGACGGGACGGAAGGGGCTTGGGTCGACGACGGCGAGGTCGTGTGCTCGACGTTCATCATGACCGATGATGGCCGACCAAATGTTGAGCGAGCCACGGGCGGCTGTTACACGGGCGGCATCGACGGCCATCAGGCCCGCGGCTGGAAGATTCACGACAATCACTTCGAGGGCATCTACTGCGCTGGCGAAGGCCTTGCCGAACACGCCGTGCACTTCTGGTCGGCGTCACGCGACACGGTTGTGGAACGAAACACGATCATCAATTGCGCCCGAGGCATCGGCTTTGGACTCGTCGAGAACGGCCGCACGCGTGATTATGCGGACGACCCCTACTCTGGCATTGGCTATATCGGCCATTACGACGGCATCATCCGCAACAACTTCATCTACGCCGACATCGATTTCTACGACACCGGCATCGAGCTCGCCCAGGCACACGGCGTCCGGGTGTTCCACAACACCGTTGTGTCCTCACCCGATGCCAGCGGATTTTTCTCGTCGATCGACTATCGCTTTGCGAACACCAAAGCCGAGATCCGCAACAACATCACTCGCCGCATCACGCAGCGGAACGGCGCGGTCGGTGAACTTTCGAGTAATATTGAAGGCGCGGAACTAAACATGTTTGTGGATGCCGCAGCGGGTGACCTTCACCTGAGTGCAGGTGCCACCGACGCCATCGATAAGGGCGAAGTCGTCAACGAAGCTGGCTTGGATATCGACGGCGAGCCACACGCCAATGGCGTACCAGACATTGGCGCTGACGAACGTCAATAAGAACACCACTCGCACAAAACTAAAGCCTAACTTAATGTTTGTGCATGAATGACGCAGCTACCAGCTCGCCCGACTGGGACCACCTCTTCGAGATTGCGGCGGCTCAAGACGGACTTTTCACGACGCTTCAAGCGGCCGAGGCCGGCTATTCGCCGCAGCTAATCGCACACCACCTACGTGCTCAGCGGATGATTCGTGTTCGTCGTGGCGTTTATCGGCTCGTTCATTTCCCAGCAGGTGATTACGAGGACCTGACAACAGTGTGGCTCTGGTCCGAGCACATGGGGGTGTTCTCCCACCAGACCGCGCTCGCCCTGCACGACCTTTCGGACGTGCTGCCCTCGCAGGTTCACCTCACGCTTCCCAACACATGGCGCTCGCGGCGACTGCGCGTGCCTGAAGGCGTCGTCCTGCACTACGGGGACGTCGCCGACAGCGACCGGTACTGGTTCGGACCAGTTCCCGCAACCGATCCGCTGCGCACGCTCGAAGACTGTGTGGCCGAAAATCTACCACCTGAGCTACTGCGAGGTGCTGCCCTCGGCGCGCTTGACCGCGGACTCGTTGCCCGTGACGAACTCCCGTTCATTCATGCCGCCTTGAAGCCATTTGGTGGGCTTGAATAGTAAACAAACGCTGATGCGATTTGCGCGCTTTTTCATCTATGATGGCAGCAAAAGGAGCACGACATGAGCAAAGTATTTGTGAATATCGGACTTAGCCTCGATGGCTACATGGCGCCGGAAGGGATGACGCTCGAGAACTGGGAGAATCCCGAATACAAGAATTGGGGCGCCAAATGGGGTGCGCTGATGGGCTGGATATTAAACCAGCAATATTTTCGGGAAACCCTCCAGTTCGGCGAAGGTGGAGAGACCGGCCCGGTGAACGACATGGTGCGTCACACAATGCAGCGCGCAGGTGCCAACATCATGGGCAAACGAATGTTCGACCAGGGTGAGCGTTCGTGGCCAGAAGAGGCGCCTTTCCACACGCCGGTCTTTGTCCTCACACACGAAAAACGGGAGCCATGGATTAGGCCCGGCGGAACCACTTTCTTTTTTGTGAATGACGGACCAGAGCGGGCGCTTGAACTTGCCCGCGAGGCCGCTGGCGACCGCGATATTCGTATCTCAGGCGGGGCTAATCTGATTCAGCAATACCTGAATATGGGCGTCATCGACGAATTGGAGATTTCGCTGGCGCCCGTGCTCTTTAACGGCGGACGCCGCTTATTCGAAAACATTTCAGATGACGCGCCGTCCCTGCGGATTGCGAGTTCGTTCTCTGGACCACTCGCCACACATATACGTTACGAGCGCGGGAAACAGACTCAGTGAAACAACTCTTTTTAATCGGCATGTTCGCCCTTCTCGGAGTCCTGGCCTTCCCCATGAATGCGGTCGCTGAGACAGGCGTCGTGCCCGCGGCCCATTTTGGAGTATTCTTCGAGTTCGGCGACGAAGCTGAGTTGGCCGGAGGCTTTGCGCTCTGGGCAGGAGCTGCTATTTTTCCAGGAGCCGACCCAGCGGAACCAGGCACTGCTTTCTTCTTCACACCCGGTCTTGAGCTGCGGACCGGGTTCATTCCATTATTGACTGGCCCCAATCAGATCAGCCCACAGGTGCGCTTAGGAATGGCTTGGCAGGGCAATCATGAAGACTCTGATGAGTCGTCTTCGACACGACAAATGTCCGACCTTAAACTCCAAGCGATCCTGGGATATCGCTGGGCTTTTGAGTTTGGGCTGGACAACCTTATGCGCGATCGAAGGGACGAGGACGCGATGCGTTTTGGAATCGACGTGACGTCGGCGGGTTTGCTTCGCCTAACGGAGCCCATCTTCGTACCTAACGTCTTGACGGGCATCGTCGATGTTAATCGAGACGGAAGTGTGGACCGAGTCGGTTTCACACTTGGAGTTGGGTTTTAGGAATAAGCCCATCGGTGCTGTTTCCCCATGACGAACCCCTGTTTATTTACAACGCTTTGGAGCCCTTTGGTAAGCTGGAACCGTGAATATCGGGCAGGTTCATTGAGACTTCGGTGGTCATTTGACACGTTTACGCCATTAATCGTATATCTACGATAGGCGATAGCTATTCTCCTGCCAGTGTCCCGACTCGGAAGATGATCGAAGACTGGATTCGGTGATGCACGCCAAACAGTTTTCGCACGGGAAATAGATGAACTCTTCAAAGTCGATCGCCATACTGGTTCTCGTCGCGGCAGCCGTTGCGGCGGCTTTCTATCTTCGAGCTGGTAAAGCAGAGCAGGCTGTCTCGGCAGAAACGCAAGAAGTTCCTGTCACCTTAACTTCACCCACATTCATCGAGTTGGGGTCAGATCGATGCACAAGTTGTCGCGCGATGATCCCGGTTTTGGAGGAGTTGCGAAATGACCACAAATGCACTTTGAACGTCCGCTTCATCGATGTGTGGGACTCCCCCGAGGAAGGCGAGCGGTTTGACATCACGGTTATCCCCTCGCAAGTACTCTTAGCCCCAGACGGCCGTGAGCTGACGCGCCACACGGGATTTTGGTCTGCCGATGCGATCAAGACCGCCTTCGCGTCGAGCGGCCACCCACTGCGGAGCTGCGAATAATGACCGAATTCATCCTTCGGCTTGTCGAGACCAGCACTTGGCTGGCGGTGCTCGGCGCCTTTCTTTGGGGCCTGGCAAGCATCCTTCTTAGCCCATGTCATCTAGCCAGCATCCCGCTTTTGGTCGGGTTCTTAGGTCGCATGGAGGGGCAGACTCTCGGTGAAAAACGCCTCGCGTTCTGGGTAACCGTCGGCGTGTCCTTGAGCCTGGTTCTGGTTGGAGCGATAAGTTTCGCAGCCGGCCTCATCCTGGGAGACCTGTGGGGCATCGGTTCGTGGATAATGGTTGCATTCCTGCTTATTGGCGGGCTGATTCTCCTCGATGCCATCAGCCTCCCATCCTTGGGCCAACTTCGCCCCGATCGGGCGAGGACAGGTGCTGCCGGCGCGACGGCTGCGGGCGGGGTGCTCGGCACCACCCTTGGTCCATGCACCTTCGGCTTTTTTGCTCCCCTGCTGGCATTCGGCGCCGGACCTGCTCCATTGGGTTTAAGGGTGACTGCGTTAGCGGCGTTCATCGGGGCACACCTTGTCGCCACGTGGACTGCGGGAGTTTTCGGCGCCCGCGTTGGCGGTTGGATGCAGCGGGGAGGCCGACTCGCTAAGGTGACGAAGGGGCTGGTCGGAGTGGGGGCCATCGCCCTTGCCATCGACATGATTATCAACACACCCTGATCCGAACTGTGGTCGCGCCGCGCTGATATCATTCAGCAATTAAGTTTTTGTTAATCGCGACGAAAGTGTGCGACCGCCGCGTCCATTTCAACAAAAAATTGCATCGTAGGCGCCCGCCGAACCGCGAAATTCAGCGGTAAAGACTCCACGCGAGGCCACTCATCGTCCAAGCCGCGAGCCAACGGTCGCCCTCAAGCGGGACCAGAAATGGAATGTGGCCCGGTTGGTAGAACTGCCCCACCACCGTCGGGGTGTCCCAGTTCGTGCCGTCGCCGCGGCTGAGTGAAAGAGCACGAGGCGTGACCCCGGACGCGGCCCATCCACGCACCACCTCACCGGACGGCGAAATCGCAACCGAGAAACCACCGATGTCCGCTTCAGTCACCGGAGCGGACCACGTCCCGGTCGACGCCCGGTAAACTCGGGTTCTAAATTCGGTGACGGGATAGGAAGACCAAGCCCAGCCTACGACGACGTCACCAGAATCGTTTGCGGCGAGCGTAGGCAGGAGGCTCGTGGAATTGGTCGCGTCGGCCACAGCGAGCATCACCGGGTCGGCCCAGATCTGCCCAACGGGGTCGTAGTGGCGAACCAACACGTCCATGACGCCTGTCTGCACGCTAACCAACCATACAAGCCAACGCTCGCCTGATGCCCCCACCGCGAGCGCGGGGTAATCGCTATCGTCGTTCGGGCGGCCCTGCGGTTGCAGGTCGACCACGGCGTCCCATATGCCGGTCGCGACATCTCCACTGCGGGCGCGGAGTTGGTCAATGCCACTCGACGCCGTCTGGGTCCAAACAACCACCGCCTTACCGGCATCGACGCTGACGACGGGCCGACGTGCCTCGCCGGTTTCGGTATCGAGCACCTCGGGCGCAGACCAGCCCGTGCCAGGCAGGTAGCGGGCCGCCATAAGGTCGTAGTTCGGGCGCGACTGCACCCAGATCACGACCGCTCGGCCCTCGGCGTCGATGGCCACCTGAAAAAGATCGAGATCGTCGGTCGTCGGCGTCGTGAGCACCGTTGGCGCGCCCCACCCCGTGACCGGGTCTCGCAACATGGCGGACAGGCGAGTCCCGCCGACCGTGTCTTCTTCCCAGACCAAAACGACCGTTCCGTCATCACTCACGGCACCCTTCATTGTGTAAATATAGGTCGGGTCGATCACGAGCTCAGGAGCGGACCACACGTCGGTTTCGGTGTCGTATTGACTCGTTTCGATCGTGTAGCCGGTGCCCTGGTGTAGAGCCAGGATGAGTCCGGTTCGGTTGGAGAGGACTGTCGCCCCATAAAACCCAGCGACCTCTTGCGAGGCCGTCCAAGTCGCGTAGACAGAAACCGTGAGTTCATCGGCATGGTCAAACTCGCCGTCCGACACGACCAACCTCACGACGTAATCGCCGGCACGGTCCGGAACGAGAAGCGCTGTTGTTTGGTCACTCGGATCGATCGCTGCGTCGCTACCGACGGGCTTCGAGACAAGTGTCCATGCGTAGGTGAGCGTGTCTCCGTCCGGGTCGCTGCTTGCGGTGGCGTCGAGCGTGACCTCCGTTGCGGTGGCGACCGAGACGTCCTCGCCCGCAACAGCCACGGGTGCGTGGTTGAGCTTGGTCACAGTCACGGTAAGCCGGGCTGGCGACGAGTCGAGTTCCCCGTCATTCACGATAAGTTCGACAACAAAGGCGCCGGGCAAATCCGCGATGAAACTCGCCACTTTTGTGTCAGGTGATGTGAGGGCGGCTTCGCTGCCTTCCGGTACGGTGACTAGGCGCCAAATATAGATAAGATCGTCGCCATCGGGGTCGCTGCTCCCGCTACCATCGAGGCTGACGGAGGTGCCGGCGACCACACTTTGCGCTTCACCAGCAACGGCCAAAGGTGCGCGGTTTTGGGGCTGGGTCGCTGTCGCGCTGACGGTGAGACGGACAGGAGCCGAGTCGAGCTCTCCGTCGTTTACGACGAGCTCCACGACGAACTCACCCGGCAGGTCAGCAGTGAAACTAGACGTTTGGGCGTCAGGCGATAAAAGGCTCGCTTCGCTGCCCTCTGGGATCGTGACGAGGCGCCAAGCGTAGGTGAGCGCATCCCCATCAGGGTCAAGACTCTGGCTTGCGTCGAGCGCAACAAGCGCACCAACCGTGACCGTTTGCTCCGCGCCAGCGTGGGCGACGGGAGGATTGTTTTGAGTGGTGGTGTTGCTGTCGTCCGAGCCACACCCGACGATCAAAAACGCGGTCATCAGGGAAAAAAACAATGCTCGCATGGCTGACCTCCAGGCTGATTTACTCGACTTTCCTACGAATATACGCGTTAAACCCTAAGGTTGTCGAACTTCGCAATCCTCGCGTGCGAAAGTGCTCATCTTGACACCCGGCAACATTAATCGTATATCGACGATAGACATTTAAACATGGCTCCACATGAGGCCCCAGATGACAACCAAGACCCTCTCCGTTTTCGATCCTGCGATGTGTTGTTCAACCGGCATCTGCGGCACTGATGTTGACCCGCAGCTGATTCGTTTTTCGTCAGACTTGGAATGGTTACGCGCGCAGGGAGTGGTGGTTGAGCGCTTCAACCTTGCGCAGGAGCCCGGTGAGTTTATAGCCGCCCCGCTCGTCAAGGCCGCGCTCGAAGACACCGGTAATTCGGCGTTGCCAATCTTTTTGGTCGACGGACGGCTGGTGATGTCTGGCACCTACCCCACCCACAACCAATTGGCGGCGTGGACAGGCGCCAGTGCCGAAGTGGCAGCCCCAAAATCGGGCGGCTGTTGCGGTCCAATCGTAGACGGTAAATCAAGCTGCTGCTGAAGGAATATCATGTTTGAACAGCTTCAAGACCCGACGCGTTTCCTCTTTTTTACGGGTAAAGGCGGGGTCGGAAAGACCTCGGCGGCTTGTGCGACCGCACTGATGCTCGCCCACGCAGGCAAACGTGTGCTCATCGTCAGCACGGATCCCGCGTCGAACCTCGATGCCGTGTTGGGCACCCACCTGACGAACACAAAAACGCCCATCAGCGGTGTCCCGAATCTCTTTGGATTAAATATCGACCCCGAGGAAGCCGCTCGCACCTACCGCGAACGCGTCGTTGGCCCATACCGGGATGTTCTCCCCGACGACGCTGTGGCCTCGATCGAGGAACAGCTTTCGGGCGCCTGCACTGTCGAGGTCGCGGCGTTTGACGAGTTCACTGGGCTGATGAGCCATGCCGAGACCAACGAGGCCTTCGACCATATCATCTTCGACACCGCGCCCACCGGGCACACGCTGCGCCTGCTTCAACTGCCGGCAGCGTGGACAAGTTTTATCGAAACAAACCAGCGTGGAGCCTCGTGTTTGGGGCCGCTATCGGGCTTGAAGAACCAACAAGAACGCTACGCACAGTCGCTCTCGGCGTTGAGCGACGAGACCCAAACAACTCTGGTCCTGGTAACCCGTCCCGAGCGCAGCGCACTTGCGGAAGCCGAACGGACACGGGTCGAACTCGAAAAACAAGGCATCAACAATCAGGTGCTTTTGATCAACGGCGTGTTCCGCGCCACTTCGAACGACGGGTTGGCCACACGCCTGCAGGCTGTGGGGCAAAAGGCGCTCAACGCGATGCCTGCCGGGCTTCGGACACTGCGGTCTTTTGAGGTGCCGCTCAAACCGTTTAATCTGGTCGGCCTTGAGGCACTTGGCTCGTTTTTTACGCAATCGACTCCCGAAGCGAACGACGACAACGAAGCGCAGACCGCCAAGACGCTGGGTGAGTTTACGCCGCTCTCGGCGCTCGCTGACGAGGTTGCCGCTGCCGGTCATGGGTTGGTGATGTTCATGGGCAAAGGAGGCGTCGGCAAGACCACGATGGCCGCCGCCGTGGCCGTCGAACTCGCAAGCCGCGGATTGGCTGTGCACCTGACCACAACAGACCCAGCCGCGCATCTGGATGGCACGACTGGCGAACAGGTTCCGAATTTGCGGGTTAGTAAAATCGATCCGCATGCCGAGACCGAGGCCTACCGTAAGCGAATCATTGACCGCTCGCGCCCCGATCTAGATGCCGAAGGCATGGCACTTTTAGAAGAAGAGTTAAAATCCCCGTGCACCGAAGAAGTCGCAGTCTTCCACGCGTTTTCAAAGGTTGTGTTCTCGGCCAAACGAGAAATCGTCATCATGGACACTGCGCCAACGGGACACACATTGCTGCTTTTGGACGCCGCGGGTTCTTACCACCGCGAGTCTGTCCGCCAGGCTGGCAGCGGGCTTCATGTCGGTACGCCACTCATGCGCCTGCAAGACCCCTCGCAGACCTGGGTCGTCATTGTGACGCTCGCCGAAACGACGCCGGTGCAAGAGGCCGCCGAGCTTCAAGAGGACCTTCGACGCGCCCAAATCGAGCCCTATGCCTGGCTTATCAACCGCAGCCTCGCTGCCAACCAGACCACGGACCCCGTGCTGCGGGCTCGTGCCAATGCTGAGCTCAAAGAAATCGAACGCGTAAAGGATACCCACGCACGTCGCGTCTTCATGGTGCCCTGGTCTGCGAACGACCCTGTTGGCCCCACGGAGCTTTTGAAGTTGGTGCATCCGGAGCGCTCGATGGACCGTGGACAGTGACGCCCTTGAAATGCCCATGATAGCGTAGGGGTGAAGACGCAAAACAAGGGTCAAAGGGAGACGTCATGACGAACAAAATCTGGCTTAAAAACTACCCGGAAGGCATGCCGGCCGAGATCGACCCAGACGTGTTCTTGTCGATTCCCGACTTATTCGAAAAGACCGCAACCAAGTTTGCGGATCGACCGGCTTTTCATAATTTCGGCCACACCCTGAGCTTTGCGGAAATCGACAAGCTTTCGCGTGATTTTGCGGCTTACCTGCAGGGATTGCCGGGCATGAAAAAGGGCGCCCGGGTCGCGATCATGACGCCAAACGTGCTGCAATACCCGGTTGCGCTCTTTGGAATTCTGCGCGCCGGCATGGTCGTCGTGAACGTCAATCCGCTCTACACCGCACCTGAATTGGAGCACCAACTTAAGGATTGTGGCGCCCAAGCCATCATGGTGGTCGAGAACTTCGCCTCTGTGCTGGAGCAAGCACTCAAGAATGTGCCCGTCGAGCATGTCATCACTACGCAGCTTGGCGACCTTCTGCCTTGGCCGAGGCGCTGGATGGTCAATTTTGTCGTCAAGAACGTAAAGAAGATGGTGCCTGCTTGGCATATCAAGCACGCGATCAGCTTTCGCGACGTGCTTTCGCGTGGGGCCGCGATGACGCTGCAGCCGGTTCCGATAGCCCGCGAAGACCTCGCGTTCCTGCAATACACCGGCGGCACGACAGGCGTGTCCAAGGGAACCATGCTGACCCATCGCAACATTCTTGCGAACGTTGAACAGACGGGCATTTGGGTCTCAAAAAGCTTCAAGGAAGGCAGCGAAATCGCCATCGCGCCGTTGCCTTTGTACCATATTTTCTGCCTGACCTCGACGCTCTCGTTCTTGAAGTGGGGCACGCTCATCGTGCTCATCACCAACCCACGCGACATGCCGGCATTGGTGAAGGAGCTTGAAAGCTGGAAGTTCACGGTGATGACCGGCGTTAACACGCTCTTCAACGGATTATTGAACACGCCAGGCTTTAGTGAGGTCGACTTTTCTGCACTCAAAGTGGTGGTCGGCGGTGGCGCAGCGGTGCAACGGCAGGTGTCCGAGTCCTGGCGGAAAGTGACCGGCTCGTTCATCACCGAGGCCTACGGCCTGACCGAGACGTCGCCCGGCATCTGCTCCAATCCGCTTGAAACCCCGTGGAATGGAAGCGTTGGATTTCCGGTGCCATCGACCGACATGTCGATCCGCAACGAGAACTTCGAAGAACTGCCAGCATGGGCAGGCGAAGGCGATATCGCCGCATTCACCGGTGAAATGTGCGTGCGCGGCCCGCAGGTCATGAAGGGCTATTGGAAAAACGCCGAGGAAACGGCCAAGGTGATGCAGGATGGCTGGTTAAAGACGGGCGATCTTGGACACATGGACACAGACGGACGCTTCACGCTCACCGACCGCAAGAAGGACATGATTCTGGTGTCAGGATTCAACGTTTATCCCGGCGAGATCGAAGCCGTCATCGCGGAACTGCCCGGCGTGCTTGAATGCGGGGTGGTTGGTGTGCCCAATGAAAGGTCAGGCGAAGCGGTCAGAGCCGTGATCGTCAAGAAGGACCCGAGCCTCACAAAAGAAGCCGTGATCGAGCACTGCAAGGCCAACCTCACAGGCTACAAAATCCCGCGCGAAGTGGAGTTCCGGGAGTCGTTGCCTAAAACGCCTGTCGGGAAAATCCTGCGACGCGAATTGCGCGACATCTGAAACCACGCTTAGAGCTCAGATAGTATCTCGAGCTTTTTGCGTTCGAAATCGGCTTCGTTGATGAGGCCCGAATCACGAAGTTCATTAAGGGATTTCAGCCGTTCGTGTGGGCTGGATGAACTGTCTGATGCAGCCTTTGTTGGAGCATGTTCCAGATCCGACACGGGTGAAAACTGCTCAGAGACTCCCGCATGCACGACAATTTCAGGGTGGATAAACGCGGTTAATACGGCGCCACTCCAAGTCCAAAGCATAAATCCGCCAACGAGCCCGAACAAAAATAAAAATGAGACTTCGTCGGTAAAAAAGCTCGCCACAACCACGCCAATTGCGCCGCTTGCCGGCATGATGAGCGCAGCGATAGTACAAGCCGCAAACATGGTGGTCCCTTGCGTTTTGAAGAGCGCTATAGACCTCCTAAATGCGTCGCCGAAACCTAGATTTTCGTGCACAAAAAGATACGGCGCACACCAAAGAGCGCCAGCGACAATCAGGCCTGGAATAACCAGAACAGTCGCCCCCAACGAAATCGCGAGCACGACGGGCGCCGTAATCAATATCGACTTCAGAGCATCTTGGGGTAAAGCCACGAAGCCGCCCGAAGTCGGCGACTTTACGCCCAGCGCCTTTCGAATATAGCCCAACATTAAAGTCGGGACCCCGAGAACCATTATGGGCCACGCTGCCAAAGATCCTGCGAGCACCAGGAGCTGGAGATATTGGTGGGGAAGCTTCACGAAGTTGACAAGCGTAAGCATGACCAAACCAAACCATGCCGCACCATAAATGGCGAATCTCAGCAGAAGTCCGATCCATTGCTCACTGAGCAGCGCTTTATAGGTAGTCCACAAATCGTTCAGTTTAATTGGACGTTCTGGGATGACGACCCCGTCAGAACCTAGGGCAAATTTAAAAAAACAATGTGGGCAATAATCAGCTTGAGCCGATATCGAATCGCCGCAGTTGGAACAGGGTACCAGGGCCATGAACTCGCCTTCGGGTGCAATTTTGTCAGGTTAAGTTGAATCGTTAGTTTACCCCTTGAATAGGGGAAACTGACAAGGAATATCAGAGTTTCTTGCACGGCGACGTGTCTACTCGGGCTTCGTTCACCATCCATACCCAGGCGAGTGGGATGATTATCAAAGAAATCCGTCGCCAAATCCGCCTGAATATTTCCCCCAGATTTTCACGAAATTCCCCATCGACCTTGAGGACCAGAAGATGCTGATTTTTGCGTCGCACCTAAGCGGTGAACCCACGCCGATCGAAATGAAACGAAGTGAGAGCTCGGGTTGATACACGCCGCGCCACGCCAAGGTGTAGAGCGTGCCCGAACCTTGGATCTTGGTTCCGTCGGACGCCGAGATTGGGAGGAACCTCTAGATTCTACGCGAGGGTGTTGCGGTCGGGAAAATCGGCCCGCCGAAAAATCATGAGGCGATTTGCCGGCGGACTATCCATCAATGTTAGGGAACGAGTGTGTAGACCGCTTGCGTCGCAAAGATCGGCGGAAGGTTGTCAGGTTGCTCTGGGATGAACGGGATCCCATCACCATCCGAATCGCCCCCAGTTTCGCCAGATGCCGCTCCTTCCGACAGCTGCATACGGTTCGCAATGTTCTTCCACACGGCGATATAGATGGTCGGCGCTTCGGTGTCGCCCCCTTCGAGTGAGGCTTCTCGCAAAGCCCCCGCAAGAATGGCGAAGTTGCGAGGAGTGAAAGTCGCGGTATCGGAGCCAATCTGTGTGCGGAATAGTGCCTGGTCCTTAACGTAGTAGTCGCTGATCAGACGTTCGTACGCCAAGGCAGCCGCGGCGCTGAATGCGGTGTCACCCGTGACTCGGAAGGCAACGTAGAGCGCCCGTACCGCCGCTGCCTGCGTGGTGAGATTCTTCGTACCCGGCGTCGTATCCCCTACGGTGACGGCGTCGAAATACAGGCCAGATCCGTCGGATAGGTGGTCGCGCACAAACGCAGCTTGCTTCGCAACTGCATCGGTGGCGGCCTGCTCCAACGGCGTCCCTGCGAACTCGCCGATGAAGGACTCAAGGGCGACGATCAAGTAAGCCGAAGCCTCGATGCTGACCGTGTCCAGACGCGAGACAATACCCGCGTCAACCTGCGCGGTATCGACGAAGACCTCGTTCGCGGCGTCGTAGTGCATCGCTTGGAGGTTCAGAAATATAGCCCGACCTGTGCCCTTCATGAGATCGTAGGGCCCAGGCGTCCCGGTCTCGGACATGGCATTGGGAAAGGGACTGCCGTCGAAAACCTCCTTGTAAGCGAGGTGGGGTGCGTCAGTCGTATTCGCGGGGTCCATCATGTTAGCGAACGAGGAGACCGCCCACAGCAACGATGCCTGGTCGAAGAGGTCGCTGCGGCGGTCCGATACCACGAGTGTGCCGGCCTTGGGAGGAAGACCCACGGCGACAGGTTCCTCGGTCACATCGACGCCATGTGCGAAATACTGCACGCCGTTGGCCGGATCGTAGTTCATGAGATCGATCATGCCCAGATTCGTGCCGTCGTAAGCAAGGCTTTGTGTCAGAAAGGCGACTTTGTTGATGCCCTCTGCTGTAAGCACCATGCCGACGAACCCGTCCAGGGCGTTGCCGCCATAAAACACATTATTGCCGGGGTCGAACTCGGAACTCGCCGCTAAGTCTGGCGATATCGTCCCGTCGGCATCGATGCCGTTGTCGTCCGAGTCGTGGAACGCGCCGAGCATATCTTGTGCCCACAAGTACTGTTTCATAAGCGCCTGCCCCATGGCGGCAGGGTTGAGAGTCTTAGTCATCTTGGAGCGGTCCCAACGCAATGTACTGAAATCCGCCCAACTGAAGTTCGCAGCGTCGATGGCTTGCGGCAGGTGCGGGTCGCCGCCGACGAACTCCGCGAATTGCGGCCACGGATTGCCAGGCGGTGTCTGCCCCGTGAGGGTCGAGAACGTCATGATGTTTTTCATTAACTCGTCGTCCTCTTTGTAGCCATTAGGGGCCATGGTCATGGAGCCGTCGAATCCATCGGGCTCCATCGCCGCCGATTGCGTAATCATCGGGGCCCACATCATGTGCAGGCCGATGCCTGAGCGGCTGATCACGGTACCGAGTTGGTAACGTGAGTACTCGTAGTTCTCGATACCGAGACTGTACGAGGTGTCGTCTGGGCTACCCGGCACGACCGGATCGAGGTTGTCCAGGTTGTACCCCAACGCCTCGGCGAAGGGCTCGCCGCTCTCGTTGATCTCATTGGCCAACAGCATCTGGTCGGCAGTGTTATAGACGCTCGTTGTGATGACGGGTGGCACGACCATCGGGCCGGTGTCCGTCGCAGCGTCGACCACGTCAACGTCGGCCACATCAGTATCGGCGACGCCTGCATCAGACTCGACACTGGTGTCCTGAGCAGCGTCGAACGCGTCAGGCGTTGTGTTTAACGACTCGTCGTCGCAACCCGCGACGGCGCCGAAGACGACCAAGGCCGCAAGGGGATGAAGAATTCGATTCCGCATGATTCTACTCCAATGAAAGTTAGGCACCCGACATTTGAAGTCCGAATGCCCATATTAAGTCGGCGAGATTGCCTTCTATTGGGTGTAGGTCTAACGAGATGCCCATTTGTTACAGCGGCGTGGTCGAATTTGTTGTTTAAGTTTAAGAACCCCACCACTCTTTTCCGTCGCCGGCTCCTTCAACACGTCCAACGTGCTTCCCCCGCCCGTTTGCGATCCGTCGTAAAAAGCTTCACAAGACCAATCGTCCACGGCCCTAAAAATGTGACGGATTCCTAGCCGTGGAAATGAGGGTGTCCCTGCACATTCGGGCCGTCGGCTGCGTAACTAGCAAGTGCAGCGGTGGCGAGCTCGTATCCTGCGGACATCAGCTGCTGGCTTTCCGAAAAATCATGAGGCGACGTCGACAGCGGACATGGCGCGGGCAGATAGATGATCGAATGGTCCGCAGCGAGCATGGGCAGCGTCACCTGAACCTGGTTTCGTAATGCGAGTGAAAGGGTGTGAAGAATGCCCGGCACGATGCCTTTGGGCGGCTCTGTGAGTGCACACGGATAGCCAGCATCCAACACAATCAACGACTTGGCCCCCAAGCGCGCGGCCTGAAGGATAGGGACATTTGCGGATACCCCGCCATCCACCAACAGCTGTCCATCGATTTTCACGGGGTCGAAGATATTGGGGATGGAGGCGCTTGCCAGCACATTGCGCCGCAGGTCACCTTCGGAAAGAACGGCAATACGACCGCTGAGGTACTCTACGGCAACCACATGAGCAGGTAGCTGCAGAGAGCCAGCCTCAGGTGGCAATTCGCGGTTAAGCAGGGCCTCGAGCCCCGCACTGGAAACCAGCGTCTTACCGCCACGCAGCAGTCGAATCGCCGTCCCGATCCCCAAATTACCGAAGACATCGTCTCGACGAAGCCCCAACCAGACCGCCTCCAAGGCTCCGGCCTGTTGGGCACTAAAATCACGCGCCATGAAGACAGCATTGATGGCGCCCACTGAGGTTCCCACCACAAAATCGGGAACGATCCCGGCTTCGATGATGGCCTTGACCTGTCCCACCTGAATCGCTCCAAGGCTGGCCCCGCCCGAAAAGACTAACGCCAAAGGTCGTGGAAGCGTCGATATGGATACCGAATTCGACATGAGAGGCCTACAAATGTGTAAGGACTGAAAATCTCGACCTGCGCCCCGCGTGTCAAGCGTCCAGCTAGAACAATGAATTGACGTGTACCATGGCTTCGTGGTGGGGTGCCGAAAGTCGTTGCGGGATCGCAAATGTCGAATGAAGACGCGCTGATCGAAAATCTACTGGCGGGAGACGAAAAAGCTTTTTTGGAACTCGTCACCAGCATGCATGGACGGATGACCGGCCTGGCCATGACCTTTGTTCGCGACCGCGCCCAAGCCGAGGAAGTCGTCCAAGACACCTGGCTGGCGGTGCTTAAGGGGCTTCCCAAATTCGAGCGACGCAGCCCGTTGAAGAGCTGGATCTATCGAATCCTGGTGAATCGTTCCAAAACTCGGGGTGTTCGTGAGTCTCGGTCGTCGTCGTTTTCCGACCTGGGAGACGATGAGGGCTCGGTGGACCCGTCGCGCTTCAATGCTCGCGGCAGGTGGAATGAACCGCCACCACATTGGCAAGACGACACGCCCGAAGCAGCTTTGGAGCGCGCACGACTTAAGGTTCGGCTCGCCGAAGCGATCGAAGCCCTTCCCGAAAATCAACGCGCTGTATTGGTGCTGCGCGATGTGGAGGGCTTAGAAACGCAAGAAGTTTGTAATATTCTTGAGGTTAGCGAGACTAACCAACGAGTACTTTTGCATCGTGCTCGAGCGGCACTCTATAAAATAATGGAGGCCGAAGTGAGCGCGGAGGTAAAATCATGCTGACATGTCAAGAGCTTACAGAATTAGTCACAGATTATTTAGAAGGTAATTTGAGCTTCGCCGATCGACTGCAGTTTAAGATGAATCTTGGCATGTGCCCACATTGTCGCAGGTTTGTGCAAGGCCAGAAGCTCCTCATCGACCTTACGGGTCAGCTTCCTCCCGAGCCCCTGCCTGAAGAAATTCAAGACGACCTTTTGGCGGCCTTTCGCGGCTGGAAAAAAGAATAATCTTTTTTTGTAATATCTAACCGCCTGGCGAGACCTACCTGTGAAGAGGGCATGAAGCCCCATCACACAGGAGAACGCTATGGCTAAGATGTGTCCACTGGACGGTTGCAAGGCAAAATCAGGCCTTTGTATTCACGATAAAATGATGATTGGGGCGAGTATTTTCGCGGTCTTGGCGCTAGCCGCTTACCTAAGCGGATTCTTTGCGTAAAAACCTCGACACATCCCCCATCACGCGTGCAAAACGATGAAACGCGATATCCCGCATCTTCCCGAGACTCCCACAGACACGTTCCCCTATATCCTCGAGACAAAAGTCGGCGAAGGGGCGATGGGCGAGGTCTATCGGGCGCTTGAGCCTTCTTTGAACCGCAGAGTCGCGGTGAAGGTCATCAGTCCAAAGTTCCTAGAGAAGCTCGACGACACACTGATGTTTGAGGTCACGCAGCGCTTTATTCAGGAGGCTCGAGCGCTGGCGCGGCTTAATCATCCGAACGTTGTGACGGTCTTCCGAGTCGGCGAAGAAGCCGGCGTTCCCTTCCTTGCGATGGAATGGGTCGAGGCGTCTCCGCTCGACGTCGTCCTGAAAGAGCATAAACGCCTTTCGGTGCCGGCTGCCGTGCGGGTCACACAGAAGGTTTTGAGCGCCCTCACTGCGGCGCATGACGCCCAAATTATCCACAGGGATGTGAAACCAGGGAACATCTCTGTGGACCCTAAGGGCTCCGTTAAGCTCTTTGATTTCGGCATTTCTCAGATGCGCGGGTCGGAGGACGAAATGACTCTGACTCAGCCCGGCATGATGTTGGGGACACCACTTTATGCGGCTCCTGAGCAGCTGATTGGAGGTCCGGTAGACGCCCGAACCGACCTCTATGCGTTGAGCGCTGTGCTCTACGAGATGCTAAGTGGACGGCCGCCCTTTAGCGGCTTCAAGTCGATTGCGGGTCTATTGCACGCGCATCAACGTGAACGCCCACAGCCGCTGAACGAAATCAGTGATGAAATATCCGTGGCGTTGGCTGAATTTGTGGAGCGAGGCCTTTCATACCATGCAGAAGACCGCCCTGCTTCTGCGGCAGATATGTTGGCTGAGCTGCGAGAAGTCGTTCGGGGCATTCGTGTTTCGCAATCCAATCATAGCGTCACGCGCGCCCTGCCCGTCGTGTTGCCGGCTGTTCCTACGCTTCGCGTCGATGCCATCGACCAGATAGGCCTTTCGACCGATCTGATTGCAAGTTGGCCAGCCCGGTCCGTCAAGGCAATCAACAAACACAAATTGGTCCGTGACCTCACCGAACGACCACTTCATGCCGAGCCCTTTTGCGGAGGCGCTCAGGTTGGCGACGCCTGGCTGCTTTTCCACGACGGGTTGGTCTATGCCATCTTTGATGAAAAAGGTGGGCTCGGAGACGAGGTTTTCGAACGACTTCCCGATCTGGTCGACGCGACGATTTACCAGGCTGGAGCGTATTCGAACACCATCCCGGCGCTGGCAGCTTCGCTGAAACCAGTGGATACCGCGCCGACCTACGAATCGGATGTTTCGGACCTTGTGGCCTTGCAGGATCGACTGTCCACAGAAGGTTTCGATGGCGTTCTGCGAATCCAAGGCTCCGCCGGCACCGTGCTGGCGCTTTTTAATCGCGGCAAACGTGTGCTCGACGTGATTGGAGGGCATTTCCCCGGCGTGGTTGAAGGCCAACGGTGGGAGTCGTGGATCGCTCAAACGCGTTGCACCGCGCGGGTCGAGGCACGACGGATCGTTTTTCCGGCGCTGACCTATCGTCAACAACTCAGAGAAGCTCGGCTCAGCGTCATACGGCCGGACGAAAAAGAGAGCGGGAAAATCCTAGAAGACCGGGTCGCCGCGGCCGCTAGCGTTGATTTGGAGCCGGAAGGCCATGGGTTGGGACGTGGTGAGTCCACGATGCAGCAGTTGGTCCATTCGGATCCAGCGTTTCAGTGCATGCGTTATCTGGTTGGACAGCTGCCGCTTCAGATGGAACAGCACCGCCGAGTCAAGCCCTGGAAGCGTTTGCTGGCCCCGCTCGCCCACGTCGAAACGGTTGTTTTGCACCATGGACAACCGGTCAGCGGCGGTAAAACAGAAGACTTCGATGGCGTGACTTTGGATACGAATCAGCAAGCGAATCATCTGGTTCGTTTTGCCGCGGCCGCTACGGCTGAGTCGTTGGAGCTCTTTGTACGGTCTGTCCTTGATGCGTCGTCGCAAAAAGAAGGGGAGTCCTTGGTGGGAGGTGTTTTGGTGGCGCGGCGCTTCGAGGAAAACGCCCTCGAGACCTGGCTCAGCCTTCAGAAAACCTACTCTGGGTCCATGCTGCGATCCGCCCTCGGGTCATTTTCGCATGCCGAAGGCGTCTTCGTCAGCCCAAGCGGCGTGACGCTGCACATTCTGTTGGTGGAATTGACAGAATCGGGCGTCTACCGACCACTCATGCCCGCTTAATCGCCGGCAATCCCAAAATAAATACTTTTATCTGTAATATTTAGGACCTCCACGAGACCTAAATCCGAAGACGGCAACTGCTTGTCGTTTCAAAAAAAACTCAGGAGAACGACATGAAAAACATCAATTTTGTACGAGTGATTGCGGCAGGAATTTTGGGGACAGCAGCGATGACGATGCTGATGCTAATGGCGCCAAAAATGGGGATGCCACCCATGAATATCGGCGAGATGTTGGGCTCGATGATGGGCGGCATCACAGCGCTCGGATGGATGGCTCATTTTGTCATGGGATTGATGCTGACGGTGGGTTACGCGCTGGTTTTTGTGGGACGGCTTCCCGGACCCTATCCCGTCCGCGGAATGATTTTTTCACTTGTTCCATGGTTGATGGCTCAGGTCGTCGTGATGCCGATGATGGGGTCAGGCTTCTTTAGTGGTTCGATGTTGGCAGCCGGCGGAAGCTTGATGGGTCACTTAGTCTTTGGTGCTGTCGTGGGCGCGGTGTACGGTTCTGGCGAACATAAACACTAATTCTTTTGCGTCAGTAGGCCCGTGATGTCCTTTGTCGAACAACTCATCGAACACGCCTATCTTGGGGTATTTCTGGCGGCTTTTTTGGAATTCATTGGAGTTCCAATCCCCAGCCTGATTATCCTTTTGAGCGTCGGGGCGCTGGCCGATTCCGCAGAACTTTCGTGGTTCGTTTTAATCGGCATGACCATATTGGGTGCCGTATTGGCGGACCTCGTTTGGTTCACGGCAGGCCGACATTATGGAACCCAGCTCTTGGGCCTCTACTGCAAAGTGTCGTTGGGAACACACCTGTGCACTGCGCGCACGGAACTTATGTTCGAAAAACATGGGCTCAAGGCGCTGCTCGTGGCCAAATTCGTCCCTGGATTATCGACATTTGCGGCCCCAATGGCGGGACGTGTCGGGACTTCCTACCTACGCTTCATCATCTGGGACGGCGCTGGAACCTTAATATGGGCCGCCATTTTACTTGGGTCCGGTTCCTTGTTGAAGCGTGAAGAAGTCGCATTAGTTCAGCTCAAAATCACCGAATATGGCGAGATATTATTCCCATTTTTAGTGGTCGCATTTGCGCTGACTTTTGCCTTCAAGCTCGTCCGCCGTTGGCGCAAGGGACCTGCCTCACCCGACGAAATCTTAGAGCCGCATCTTTCTAAAATAACACTTTCGAAGTGAATTCCTGAATGAATGACGTCCAAGGCGAAACCCTACCAGTCGACTTGGAATCCAAGCCATCAATTGGTCACAACGCAGCGGAAAATCTGATGTCAAATTCAACCATTTGTCCAAAATGCGATGCAAAAGGTCGCAAGGTCGAACGCACAACCCTTGAGTCACTTCTGCACCCAAGCGCCAAGGCGCTACTCCCTGCTGGGCCATTCCGTTTTTGCCGCAACGAAACGTGTGATGTCGTGTATTTCGACGAACTCCATCTCGTCCTGTTCAAGACCAATGATGTCATGGTGCCCGTGTTTCAGAAGACCTCGGCGCCAGACCGTCTGGTCTGCTACTGCTTTCAACATACGGTCTCAGGCATTGGGCAGGAGATCATGGAACATGGACAGACGGATGTCTTAGAGAGCATCGCATTCGGCTGCAGATCTGGACTCGACGACTGCGAACGAAATAACCCTCAGGGCGCGTGTTGCCTTGCGAACGTTCGCCAGGTGGTTAAAGCGGCGCTCGAGGCGCAAGACAAAGCAAACCAAGTAAGCATGCCTTGTTGCTCATGTCAGAGCGAAGACGAAGAATCATGAAACCAGGTTTGTTCTCGGCTATCGGCGCGGTATTTGGCGCAGTGTTGTCATCGGCGTGTTGCTGGCTGCCGCTTCTGTTGATCGGGATGGGCGCGTCGACCCTCGGTGTTGCTGGTTTTTTTGAGGTTTATCGGCCCTATTTCCTGATCGTGACCGCCGTATTTTTGGGTGGTGGTTTCTACTATGCGTACCTGCGAAAACCAAAGTGCGCCCCTGGCGGAAAATGCATCGTCCCCAACCCTCGGATTGAACGACTCAACAAGGTCAGTCTGTGGACCGCGACCGCACTGGTCCTGGCGTTCGCCTTGTTTCCCAACTACATCGGCGCGGGATTTGGGAGCGATGGAGAAGGAACCGCTGTCAAGGCACAAAGTGCTCACGACACCTCACGAATTTACGCCATCGACGGCATGACATGTGAGGCATGCACCGGACATGTCCGCTCCGAAGTCGCCGTCCTGATGAACGTGAAGGCCGTTGAGGTGTCTTATTCCAAGGCTACGGCGACCGTAGTGTTTGAGGGCGATCGAGCCGACGACCTGGCCGTCCTGAATGCTGTGGCGAAAGCTGGGTATATTGCTCACGCTCCTCCCAAATCCGCCGGACGATGACCGAGCGTCATTGCCCTAATTTTGAAAATTATATTTCCGAGAACGTGACGTGTTTGAAATCGATTTAAATGAATTCCTAGAGGCATTTCGTGCCGCTGCAGACGTCGCCGACCGCAAACACCGCCTCATAACCTACGACTCTGTTTTTGTGGGCGACGAGACCTGTCGCAAGCTCGTCGAAAATGGAGTCGTGGCGGACCTAGACCAGGCCTTGGCGCTTGGAAATGCGCTGATGGAAACCGGGGCATTTCACCATGTCACGCGCGAACATCCCTTCCAAAACTCCCATTTATTTTACCGTTTTTCGGACGTGCACGGCTCAAGCTCTATCCAATCCGACTCCACGGCACTGTCGTGGGCGGACCTTTTGGGCAAAACCTCGACCCAACATATTTCGTTGCAAGCCAGCCTGCCAGAATTGAAAGAAAAGTCAGCCATTCAAGGAGCGACTCCGCTTTCGCCCATGGACGCTCATAATATTGCTCTATTGAACCGTGTGCATCCGCCCGCGTGGAGGAATCCAGAAACCTCGAACCGCTATAATGCCGTGGTGATCGGAGCAGGAGCTGGCGGGCTCGTCACGGCCGCATCCATCGCAGGGCTTGGGGGTCGGGTCGCGCTGGTCGAAGAACACATGATGGGCGGCGATTGTTTGAACTTCGGCTGCGTGCCTTCAAAGGCCTTGCTGCGTGCAGCCCGCGCCGTCGCCGATGTTCGGCGAGCCTCGGCGTTTGGCGTCGAGATCCAAGGTGAAATTCGTGTTAATTTCGGGAAAATCATGGCCAGGCTTCGCCGCCTGCGCGCCGAGATCTCGCATGTCGACAGCGCGGACCGCTTTGCCCACGAGCTTGGAGTCGATGTTTTTATTGGGCGAGGGGAGTTTACCAAACCCGGTGTCATCCAGGTGAACGGGCAAGAGATTTCGTACGCCAAAGCCGTCATCGCAACGGGCGCTCAGCCTGCTGTGCCGCCGATTCCGGGGCTTCGTGAATCGCCCTACCTGACCAATATGACCATTTTTAACCTGAACGAGCTTCCACCTCGGTTGGGGATCATCGGCGGCGGTGTCATCGGCTGCGAAATGGCTCAGGCTTTTGCGCGTTTTGGTTCAAAGGTGACGTTGTTTCAATCCGACTATCGCATCCTGCCACGAGAAGACGACGAGGCCGCCCAATGGGTTCATCGCGCCCTCGTGGATGACGGTGTGGATATCCGGCTCAAAAGCACCGTCACCTCCGTGGAGTATTCGAAAGACACCGGTTTCGTCGTGCGTACCGAGGATTCGGCCATTCACGTCGATGCACTCTTGGTGGCGACGGGCCGCAAGGCCAATGTTGATGGGATGGGCCTAGAACACGTCGGCGTGGAGTATTCATCCAAGGGCGTTCAGGTGGACGACCATTTGCGCACCACTAACGCCGATATCTACGCTGTCGGAGACGTGGCAACACGTTATCAATTCACCCATGTCGCCGACGCGATGGCGCGGATGGTGGTCAAGAATGCCCTCTTTTTTGGCAACGAGAAGTTCAGCGAGCTTCTGATCCCTTGGTGCACCTATACCGAACCCGAGGTCGCCCACGTCGGCCTTTACCCCAGAGACATGGGCGAGCGAGGCATTGAGTTCCAAACCTTCCGGCAAGACCTCGCTTCGAATGACCGCGCGATATTGGAAGGCGAAGCCGGGTTTGTCACGATTCACACCCGGGCGGGCACGGACGAAATCTTGGGCGCAACGATCGTTGGTCCCCATGCCGGCGACTTGATCAGCGAGATTTCTGTGGTCATGAAGACTGGACTTGGGCTTGGCGGCCTAGCCAGCGTTATCCACCCCTACCCGACCATCGCCGACGCCATTCGTCGATGCGGAGACGAGTATAATCGAACACGACTGACACCCACGGTAAAACGGCTTCTGCGGGGTGTTCTGGCGGCTCGACGTTAGTTTGACTCGATTGGATTCCTGCCTGCAGGCATGCCATCTTCAAACGACGCGAACTACGAGCGAAACTTGAGAGATTCATGCCGAACACAGATCCTACAAAAGCCATTCAGGTTCTTCTTGAGACTGTCCGCACCAAAGAAAAATGGCTGACACCTCAGCTCCATCCACCGGCGACGGCCGACGCGCTTCAGAGCCTTCGAGCGCTTGATGCTCCAAGCCTGATGATGGCGCTCTATACGGCGCACGACGGCACAGAACACGAGTTTCTTGGCAGCTTTCAGCTCCTGCCGATCGAAGCGATTGTCGCCGAACGCCAGAAGATGCAAGAGGTGTTTCCGGCAGAAAATGGCCCGTGGAATTCGAAATGGATTCCTTTTTTGGCCGACGGCGACGGTCAGTTCTACTGCGTCGATCCTACGGGCAGCCTTGATTTGGGCGCGCCTGGCCAGATTATTTTTTATGACCACGAGGCCGGTGCACAACGAGAGTTCATGTCGTTTGAGGTCTTCATTTCACTTATCACCAGCCTGGCAAAAGCGAAGTTGCTGGACCAAGAAGCCCAAGAAGCAAAAGCGGAAAAGTACGAGGACCTCTACACGAATGCCAAATACCTCGGGCTTCCAAAGATGCCCGCCAAAGAGCGCAAAGCGGCGCTGGCTAAGGTCGACGAACCATCCGCCCTGTCAAAAGCAGAGCAATTAGATCTGCTGCTGCCCCTTGTGCGCCAATACCCCGCTGAGGGCGAGCTCTGGGGCAAAATCGCGTACGCCGCAGTGGAACTAGAGCGATGGCCGCTGCTGATCGAGGCGGCATCGACGGGCAACCGCTTTGCGCCCAAAGGGTGGTCTAACCTGTACACGGAACCGCTCGTGCTCGGCCTTCATCGACTTGGCCGAGATGACGACGCGCTGGCCGCACTACGCACTGCCTTTGCCAGAATTAAAAACCCTCATAACGAAAGACCGACGAACCTCGTCCCGACTAACGCCGATGTGGCCTTCCGCTTGCGCGCCCTGGCGCTTGTGACCGAAGTATTTCCTTCGTATTTCGAGGGATGGTTCCTGCTCGGCTCGGAATCGACCGAAATCACCGAGCGCACACGCTGTCTGAAAGAGGTCATCCGCGTGGTCAACGCCAGCAAGCATGTGAACGGAGCAGAAGAGCGACGCAGGTTTGAGGCGGACCGGCTCCTGGTCCATCAGGACCTCGAATCGGTTTCGCCTGAAGAGCGGGCCGATGGGCTGATGGCCTTCGCCAAACGCGTCGACCGCGACACGATCGACGCCATCGCTTGGCGCGAAGCGGCCGCTCAGGCGCTTGCCGTTGGCAGATGGGAACAAGCGGTACAGGCCGGAGCCAAGGCCGCCAAAAAGTCGAACTCGGACAACAAAGAACGTTATGAAATCTGCCGAATCACCGTGCGAGCGCTTTACGAGTTGGGCAAAGAGACCCAAGCGCTGACGACCTTAAAAAAGACCTACGCCGACGGTTATATGGAGAGCGACCGCGATTGTTTTGCGGCCATCCCTTGGCATGATGAACGGCAGGGAAAAATCTCCGTTCGAGACCCCGCGGCCTTAGTTTTTGAGGCCAAATGTTTTGCCTTGGTGACCAAGCTGGACCCAGAAAACTTCGATGCGTGGAAATACCGCGCCACGTTGGAGACAGGCGCCGAACTTAAGGCTGTGCTCAAAAATCTGGTCGCGTGCTGCGACAACGCGTTGGCGTTGGAGGCCGAGTCAGACGGAGAAGGTTATTACGCGGCAGAAGATCTTGAGGAGTTTATCCGAGCGAAAGCGGATGCGCTTCACAAGCTGGACTAAACATGTGACCTGAGCATTTCTAGGAGTCGATAAAAACATGGAACTCTACGGAAAGTGGAATGACCCGGCGACCTGGCGAGTGCGCATCGCGTTGGAGCTCAAGGGCGTGAGCTATGACATCGTGCCGATGGAGAAGCTGCCTAATGGCTGTACGCTGGACGTCAATTACGCAGGTCAGACTCATCGATTAGGCCAGACCTTGGCGATTTTGGACTTTCTGGAAGAAAGGTATCCATCACCAGCGCTGCTGCCACGAGATTTGATCTTAAGAGCACGAACTCGGCAACTTGCCGAAATCCTTAGTGCTGCGCAGGAGCCGCAACAAATCCCATCCGTGTTGAAACGCCTGGGCGCCTTTCAAGCTGTCGCAGCGACAACGGCCGGAAAATTCAGCGTAGGCGACTCCCCGACTTGGGCCGACGCGTGTTTAATCCCAGACCTCTTTATTGCCCGGAAATTAAAAATCAGCCTTGAACCATTTGAACTCCTCACCAATATTGAAAGCGAATGTGCGCGCCTAAGAGCCTTTCAGAACGCACATGCAACGACTCAAACCGAGGCTCCGAAGAGCCCTTAAAAAGGTTCTCGCGGATTGGACAAAGAAATCATGGGGATCTCATGACAAATAATCTCTATCGCGCTCATGGCGAAACCCAGCCTGGCGGCGACGCACATGCAACGGCATTGGCAGCCACGATTCCTTTCGATGGAAGCCAGTCGATGGGCGAGTTGGTCCCCGGCCCGGCTCACCTGCTCGCATCGGCGTTGGCCGCGTGCGTCCTCAAAAACGTCGAGCGTTTCAGCCATATGTTGCCGTTTGAATACTCAGCCGCCACGGTCGATGTCGAACTCGAGCGGCAAGACAACCCGCCCCGGATCATTCGGGCCAGCTATATCCTTGACGTCGATACGGACGAGCCGGCCCAACGATGCAAGCTCTTTCACAAGAATATCATGAAGTTTGGAACCGTTTCGAACACGCTCGCGCAGGCGTGCGAGCTTTCGGGCTCAATGCGAGCGCGACGGACCGACGGCGAAATCGAAGAAATCGAAACGGTCTCGCCAAGAGAAAACTAAATCATGGAAACCCCAGACGAATCATGTTCAAGACCTTGCATCCAGGATGCTTGGCAGAAACACGAGGGAGAGCTGCGTGGTTGGCTGGTGAATCGGGTCGCCGATAAGGTGCTCGCGGACGACCTACTCCAAATCGTTTTTGTGAAAGCGCTGGGCCAAGGACGGCGCTTTTGCGAGGTCGAAAACCAGCGAGCATGGCTCTTTGCCACGGCCCGCAACGCGCTCGTGGACCACTTCCGCTTGCAGAAAAACCAGGTTCCGCTCCCCGAAAACCTGAGTGAGCCCGTCGAACTCAGTCCTCCGGTTGACTCATTGACCGCGTGCTTGCCGCGGGCGCTCAGCGAGCTGAACGAGCAAGATGCCGACATCCTGCGACAATGCGACCTCGAAGGGATGACTCAAACCGATTATGCGAGCCTGAAAGGACTCTCTATCCCCGGCGCCAAGTCGCGGCTTCAGCGCGCTCGCCGTCGTCTTCAAGACCACCTCACAAAGGTGTGTCAGGTCCGATGTGACGAGAGCGGCCGGGTATGCTGCTTCGTGCCACGTCCGGCCGAAAATGAAGAACCGAGCTAAGAAACTCAAAAAAGCCTGCATCCATTCGCAAAGTCGTTCGTCTCCATGACGGAGCCGGTTCCGCACTAAGGCGAAGAGCATGTCAGAGTCGAATTCGAAATTATTGCAGATTCCACAACGCCACCCCCTTCTCGCGGTGGCGCTTGGGGCCGTTATCTGGGTACTCGTGTACTTCCAGTTGGAGCCGCTCTCGTTTGCGCTCGTAGACCTGATGGGTCTCGAGTCAGACACGCGTCTGGCCGGCGCGGTTCAGTTTTTCCTCTACGACACCCCCAAAGTCCTGCTGCTGCTGACCGGCATCGTATTCCTGATGGGGGTTGTCCACACGTTTGTGTCGCCGGAACGCACGCGCGAAGTCCTTTCGGGCCATAAAATGGGCACGGGCAACGTCTTGGCGGCGAGCCTTGGAATCGTGACTCCATTCTGTTCGTGCTCAGCGGTGCCGCTCTTCATCGGATTCCTTCAGGCCGGCGTGCCCCTGGGGGTCACTTTTTCGTTCCTGATCGCCGCCCCGATGGTCAATGAAGTGGCCCTTGGCATGCTCTTCGCCCTCTTCGGCTGGCGGGTCGCCCTATTATACCTGGGCATGGGCCTGCTCGTGGCCATCGTCGGCGGCATGGTGCTGGGGGCGCTGAACCTGGAGAGCTGGGTCGAAGACTGGGTCCTCGCGCTCCGGTCGCAGGAGCACCCATCCCTGCCGACTGGCACTGCACCGACGTGGAATGAGCGCATCGCGAGCGGCTGGGAACACGTCCGCGAGATCGTGGGCAAAGTCTGGATTTTCATCATTCTTGGGGTCGCTTTGGGAGCCGGCATTCACGGCTATGTGCCCGAGGACTTCATGGCCTCGATCATGGGCAGCGACTCTTGGTGGTCGGTTCCAGCTGCCGTGCTCTTGGGCGTGCCGATGTACACCAACGCCGCCGGCGTGATTCCGATCGTCGAGGCCTTGCTCGCCAAGGGGGCATCGCTTGGCACGGCGCTGGCGTTCATGATGAGCGTGATTGCACTGTCGGCCCCCGAGATGATCATCCTGCGCAAGGTCCTCAAACCGAAACTCATCGCCACCTTCATCACGATCGTCGCGACCGGCATCTTGCTGGTCGGCATCGTCTTCAACCACGTCCTCTAAACATCATGAACCCCATGGAGTCCCCATCATGAAGAATATCAAAGTACTCGGAAGCGGCTGCAACAAGTGCCGCATCACGACGGACAACATCACTGCAACGGCCAAGAAGCTCGGTGTCGAAATCGAGATCGAAAAGGTCGAGGACTTCGCGCAGATCGCCAGCTTCGGCGTGATGTCGACGCCAAGTGTCGTTGTCGATGGAGTCGTCGTACACATCGGGAGTGTCCCTACTCCAGCGACGATCGAAAGCTGGCTGCGTTGACGTTCCAAAGAGTGGACTCGCAGCTGTATTGGTTTGCACTTCTGGAAATGCGTTGCATGATGTCGGTCTCAATTTACCGACCGTAGAAATCAACGACAGGAGTGCGGACATGGATCCACTGAACGTACAAAGAAACGGCTACTCCCTCGCGGACGTGGCTGAGGTCATGAACCAAATGACGGAGCTCAAGACGACTCACGGCGAGCCCGGATATCTGGCTCCATTCCAGCAATTCCTGCGTTCAAAGGGATTGACCCAACAAAGTTGGGCCGACGTCTACAACGATTGGAACGGCGAAATGCAGGCTGACGCGGGCCTCGCTTCAAAGTTCCACGGCTACATGGCGCAGGTTCGAAACCGCCAGATGATCTCGAAACAGCCCAATGTTTCTGGTGAATCGATGGAAGGCGTATCGCTGGAATCCTACGCAAAAATCAGTGCTCAAATTCAGACTGGAGCAGTCGTCGAGCAGCTTATCGCGGCCGAGGGCATCTCGATGGATCAATGGCTGCGCGGACAGGCGGCTTGGGGCACCAAGATGAGCCAATGCAGCCCGACTGACCCCATCATCTTGCAGTTCGGTCAGCTCTACCAAAAGTGGTCTCCTAACCTTCAGGCTTCGATCGAAGCTAGCACTGAGCGCATTCTGTCGGATGCTGCGGACAGGGAAGGCAAAGGCGGCGGGATGAGCAAAGAGCTCACGATGGATAATGCCGCCGAGTTTTTTGACCATAAGGACGTACGGGTCCGTGCTCGCGGAGCGCGCGAAATGATCCGTATTTGGGAGCTTAGCTGGAACGACCGCAATCCTCAGATGAAGCAGCTCACGCAGCGCGCATTCGACGAAGCCGTGCGCATCCTCAACGACGGCCCAGGCAATGATCGACCAGGCCTGACTTCACTTCAGGGCCCAGTCGACGCAGTGGAAATCCACGCATGGTCTGCGATGGCTGACCAAGAGGACGCCCAACAAGGAACGTCGGATTTGGTCTACCGCCCACTCAAGGATTTGGCCAACGAAGCTTTCATGACGCCACAGCAAAACGAAACGGCGCAAAACGCCGTCCGTAAGGCGATCGCCCGTCTGCAGCCTCGTGAGAAGATGGCTCAGCAGGCATTTGCGGGCGCGACGGATGAACTCAAGCGCGTGCAGCTGCGTTCGCTTGTCGACGACTACCGCGAGACCCTTTCGGATATGGCAGAAGCCCTTGAAGACTGGAGTTACACGGCCCCTGAAGACTCGCAGGATGCTCCGAGTTCAAGCTCTTCGTCATCTTCAGCGCAGACATCCTCGCCGTCGACCGCGTTGGCTAAACCTCAAGACGACGGTGGTTTCTTGGCGATCTTGAAGTCGCTCCCAATCATTGGGCCCATCCTGCGCGCCCTCGGCCTCTAGGCCTCCCAATTTCATTCACCTTGGTCTTAGACCCCCAGAATCTGACGGACCAAGGATTCAAGTGACGAGAGACCAGCAGCTTTTCCCAAAGCGATGGCTTCCTCGGGGGGCACTCCTTTGCGCTCAGCTTGATAGAGCGCCCACGCAGCACCCGCTCGGTTGGATGAGGCGCAATGCAGGTAAACGATGGTTCCTGCGTCCAGCTGGGCGTCGTAGAGGTCGTACATCGCTTCGCGGAAGGCGACGTTTTCGTAGTTGGAGCTGGCGGTGGCGTAACGGATAAAAGTGCCGCCCAGGCTCTCGACCAGGGCAGGCTCGTCAAAGGGATCTTCGGACACCGCCCGCAGCGAGATAATCGTGGCGCCGGTAGCGACCACCTCGCGCACCCGCTGTTCGCTGGGTTGAGCGGCGGCGACCCAGCCATAAAGAATATCGGCCTCGTTTGCGCCCGATGCCATCAGCATCGGAAGAGCCTCGGCATCGGAAGAGGCGTCGGCGTTCATCCCCGCATCATCGAGCGTTGCGTCGCCTAATGAGCCAATATCGGGCTGGTCGTCATTCGAAACGTCACTGTTCGAGCCGGCGTCCACACATACCGATAGCCCACATGGCGTGGTGACCTCGTTCGAGGAATTTGTGTCATCGGAACAGGCAACCACGAACATCAAAAGCAAATATGCGGTCCATTTCATCGAGTCCTCCTTGGGCTAACCACGGTGACGAGGGCCCGCAATAAAATCAACTCTTGAGCGTCGCAAAATAGTCGTCCCAGCTCTGATGTGGCCGCCCCGCCGCCGCCTGAAAATCGCCGGGGGTATCAAGCGCGCCCAACCGGATGCCTTGATAAATACCGGCAATAATGCCGCCCAAAAATGGACCCAGTTCTTTTGTGCGGTCCTCGCGGTATTCGTCGACCGTCATCGAGCGGTAGGTGAGCTCGGTCCCAAAGGCCTGGTTCAAATACTGGGTGAGCCTTGCCTGCGTGATGGGCTCGCCGTGCAGGTTGTAGGTCTGGCCGTTGTGTTTTGGGCCGGTCAGCATTTCGCTGTAGGCGTAAGCCAATTCTGCACGCGTTGTGTACCCGCACTTCTGGTCGCCGGCGCAGTTTGCGACCTCGCCGCGCTCCTTGTAAGTCTGAATGTACTCGACGTCCGGCTCAATATAGATGCCGTTGCGACCGATGGCCCACTCCAGCCCGCTGGCGCGAATATCGGCCTCAGTCTGCCGATTGCTTTGCACAACCGGCGAAAACCCCGTGCCTTCCTCGAGTCCTTGGATGCTCGTGTAAACGATCTTCTTAACGCCCGCCGACTTGGCGGCCTCGATGACATTGCGGTGTTGCTCGATGCGCTTATCGGGAGCGGCCATGCCCGATACCAGGAGCACGGCATCGACGCCTGCCAAGGATTCTTGCAGCTGGTCGCGTTGTTCGTAATCGCCAGGCCGAATCTCGACGCCCAGTCCCTCGGCGTTTTTTGGCGTGCGGGCCAGACCCACGACGGAATCCGCACCGATTTGCGCCTTAAGCGCTCGAATAATTTCGCCACCGAGATGTCCCGAGGCGGCGGTCACTGCAATCTTCATCATTCACCTTTCGTTCTAATTTGAGTTGTTCAAGGGAGCCCAAATCAGGGTCACCCGTTTGCATCTTTTTTATCGATTTTTTGACGGGATTTACGCTTCCGCCAACCGACCAGCCAGATCCCTGCCGACGTGAAGAGCCCGCCAATGCTCATAATGACGATAACCTTGACCGTGGGCAGGAATATCCGTCCAATCCCGGTCGGCCCCGCTTCCTCGGGGCCGGTCGTGGTTGCCGTGATGGCTTCCTGGCGAATCTGATTGGCCCACTCCGTCTGCCCGACCCACCATGCCAAGAAACTCACCACCAATGCTGCTGCAATCACGATAACCACCGGGCCCAAACTCCCGCGCAGGACCTTCAAAGGGCCGCTGAATTGACGCCACTTGACGGCACCACGGATCCAGTCCCAATGCATCGCAAGGTGGACCCCAACAACCAGAATCGTCAGGTTCGCCGTGACGTCGTGCATCTTGGACCAAAATGGGTCGATGACTGGCTGAAGACCAAGGGCAGGAAGAGCGGACTCGGAAATGACCAGCCCCGTCATCATGACCAGACTCATCAAAATGAAGATAATCAGGTCCAGGGTATGATTAAAGCGCACCTTGCCTTGAAGCCCACCAAACATGCCGCGAGTCACACTGACAACCCATTTCCAACTCAGGAGGATATGAACCAGAATTGGCGCGATAAAAAGAATGCTGGCCCATTCGTGAAAAGGAACCCCGGTTGATTGAGGAATATTCACGAACGCGTAACCGACCAGCAGCGTGATGTCCGCGTAAACTTTAATGTCTTTGGTGCTCATTGGGATTCAACTTTGGGTTGGGCAAATCTGCTTGGATCTATTGCCGATTAATTCGAGTCAGGGCTCGGGTAGAGAATCTGGTCAATGCTCAGCTGCAGCAGAAACTGGCCCGGATAGTTCGGGTAGGCGGCGAGCATCGCGGTGCTGAATTCATCGCCGGTCTCTGCGGTCGCGAACGCTTCTTTGGCAGTGGTCAAATACTCCGAGGCGGCGAGCAGTGTAGCCGAATCGCCAGCCTCACCATGGCCTGCCAAAAAGAGATTTACGTTTTCCTCTGCGGCAAAGGTCGTCAGGGTTGAGATCCAGCCGTCGAAACCTGGGTTCATCACGGCATGCCACCCATTATATAAAACGTCGCCGAGCACCACGATACCGTAATCGGGCAAGCGCATGATGACCTGCTCAGAGGCTTCGATATTCTGTCGGACTTCGAAGGTGTAGCGAATCCCGTCAATCTCTGCGTGTCGCGCTCTTGAATGAGGCGATGTTCTGCCATTGAAACTACGGAGAAGGTGCGCTTGCGACTATGGGCAGGTGTCGACTACATTGATCGGTATGCCGATCAATGTTCCGCATAATATTCTTGAAATGCTCCCCGCAGCCCTCGTTTTTGATGCCGTGGTCCGTCACGGGTCGTTTCGCAGTGCGGCCATCGAGCTCAAGCTTTCACCAAGTACCGTGTCCGCGCGAGTTGCCGCACTTGAGGAAGCACTTGGACTCCGGCTGCTTCATCGCACGACCCGAAGCGTCACCCTGACCGACGCCGGACGCACCTTAAGCGAAGAGATTTCGACGATTTTGCCGCAATGGCGAGTCGCGGAAGACCGCGTACGGGCTCACGCAACGGAGCCACAAGGAGTTTTGGTCATTACCGCACCCGACATCTTCATGCCGTCGCTCGTCATTCCGACTGCGGTTTCATTCAGGGAGCGTTTTCCGGCAACCAGCATGGTGTTTCGCACGACTCTGGCAACGCTTTCGCTGCTCGACGAAGGCGTCGATGTGGCCGTGCGTGGTGGTCCCCTTCCCGCTTCAGAGTTCGGATCGCGCCAACTTTGGAGTGGCCCTCATATCGCTCTCGCGACGCCCGAGTGGCTCGAGGCCCATCCCATTTCGACGGTTCAGGACCTGATGAGCGCGCCCAGCTTGGCCCTTACAGGCCGACGAAAACTCCGAGACTGGCGAAACGATGCAGGCGAAACGGTGGTGCACAACCCCTACGTGGTGATGGAGACCGACACCGTTCAGTCTTACCTTTCGCTGCTTGGCGTAGGCGCTGGAGTCGGCTTTATGGCTGAGTTGCTGGCCCTGCCGGAGCTCCGAGCCGGAACGCTCGTTCGCGTCCTGCCCGAGTGGGTCTCCGACGAGGTCTCCTTCCATGTCGTAACGCCGTCGTCTCGGCGTCACGGAGCTGCGGTAAGGCTTTTTGTGGAAGCCTTGGTAGAGCGCTTCGAAAGCTTCGTACTTTTTGAACCGAGGTGATGACCGTGTGGCCCATCATTCAAGGTTCAGAAAATGTCACCTTCGAGGCCGGGAAGTTCAGGTAGAGCCACCAACCATTGCCCAGCGTCGGATGCACGTCCATGTCGGAACCAGTGGCGCAGTTGGTGCTGTGGCCGCGCAAAAGGGACGCCATCGACGAGCCTCCTACCAGTGGCAGATTCGCTGGAAGAATGATGGCCTCGGCTGTTGCTTGGGTCAGAAAACCTCGAATCAAGCCGTTGCTGAGACCGGTCGCCGGAACACCGACATAGCTCGCACCAAATCGAGCGTCCGCCAAGGTCACGATAATGCCATTCAGGTCCAGCGAGATGGTCTGCGCATCCGTGGAAAAACAAGGGCCGGATGGCGTTGCGATGGTCGGTGTGTAGGTTGGACGCGTCGTTCCTGGCACGACGTCAAGGCATTTGCCCGACGTTTGATTGGTGTACGTGAAGGAGACCGAAACGGCCCCGACCGCCGGCTGACAGGTCACGGAGCTGAGAGGTGCTGTGCAATCGCCTTCGACGAAGTCCACGGTGCCTGTCGCGGCCCCCGCCTGATTGAGCGGACGGAACACGGCGAGCAGGCTTAAGTCGAGCAAGCCGTCGTTGTTCCCGTCGGTCTGAATCGCATTCTGGAATTGCGGGTTCACCCCGTCGAATGTCAAGACTCGGTTCGTGATATCCTGGCAACCCAAAACGCTGACATTCGTGAACATATGGGGATCACGGACGTCGATGTCTGTCAGCAAAAACGCCGTGGGAGAAACGTTACCCGTGAGCACGCAGGCATCGCAGGCGTCGTTCGGGTCGTTGTTGCCGTCATCGCAAGCCTCACCAGATTCCACCACACTGTTGCCGCATACTGGCGAGCAATCGGCGTCGTTCACAGCGTTGCAGCCCGGCACACAACATCCATCTGCCTGGCAGCCGGTCTTTGCCGGATAGGTACACGCCGCATTGCAGTTAGCCGCCGAGCCTGTAAGCACGTCGTTGGTACACGCGTCGTTATCGTTGCAAGACGTCGGGCAGGAGGCGACGGGGTCGCAGGTTTCGCCGGCTTCGACCAAGCCATTACCGCAGCTCACGCTGCAGTCTGGGTCGTTTGTCGAATTGCATCCCGCCGCGCAGCAACCATCGGCCACACAAGCCGTAATCGTTGGGTACGTACACACGGCGTCGCAGCTCGTGCTCGAACCGGTCAACACGTTTTGGGTACAGGCGTCGCTATCGTCACAAGATGCGGGGCAAGAGCCTGGTGGGTCGCAAACTTCACCGGTTTCGATGACGTCATTGCCGCACATGGCCGCACAATCGTTATCGGTGGTCTCGTTGCAGCCGGCGGCACAGCAGCCGTCCCCGTTCAAACAGGCTGCAATCTGACCGTAAACACATTCCGCGATGCAACCTGTGCCCTGCAATGACCCGGTGGTGCAAGAATCGCCGTCGTCACAGCTCGTCGGGCACGCCCCGGCCTCACCGGCGGCAATTCCCGTATCGCAAATTTCAGACATATTAACGATACCGTCTCCACACGCGTAGGTGCAGTCGTTCAGGCATTCATCGTCTTGCGACGTGTTGCCATCGTCGCAATCTTCGCCGGGCTCCACGATTCGATTGCCGCATTCAGCAGTGCCGGCATCCCCAAGGTCTGGCGTTCCGGTGTCCGGGGTCACAGCCGCGTCCGAAGTTGCCGCGTCAGTGGAACCTGAGTCCGCCTCCGACATGTCAGACTGTGCGCCGACATCATCCCCGAGGTCCCAGGCGTCTGGGTTCGTGAACGTCTTGCCTGCGTCATCGAAGGAGCAACCGGCTACGGCCAAGACGGCAATAAGGGTCAGGGAAAATCTCATAGAATCTCTTTGGTTTTATCGTTTCGACGAACGTTAGCGATGTGTGCACGGAATCGCAATACCGCCGGGCCAGCGCACGTTCAGTGCCTAAAATCTACTTCGCCGAAAAAAACACCGTCGATATTTGGCCACGTATCGGCTCATTCGATGTGAATTCCCAGTCTTCGCGGCCAAGTGTGATCTCGTACGTGCAGCGATCGATGGGTCTGGAAGAAGTCACCTCAAAAACGCCCCATTGGCTGCTTGCGGCGGGAGCAAATGCGGCGTCCTGGTCCAATGAACGAACCACGCAGCCTGCCGTGGTCGCCTTCACCTGCGCGGCAGCCGTCGTATTACACATCTGTTGGCCGTCTTCGCCCACAGGGAAGACTCGAAAAATATGCCTTCCACCGGTTGGCCCCTGGAATTCATGACCCAGCACACCGTCCGTCCAAATCCCAGCCAACGCTAGGTCTTTCACCTTGGGTGCGGGCTCGAATTTCAGGTCCATTACCCGCGAGTCACCTGCTAGGCGTCCGGTCAGTGTTGCGTGACCGGGGGCATCAAGACCCGAAAACACCCACTCATAACCATTCTCATACAGCAAAGACATCGCGGGTTTTGGGTCGATTGGGACGTAGCCCGAGCCGTAAATCTCACCACCAAACCTGGCGTCATCCGACATCGGACTCTGGCTAAACTCGTGACGAACGACCGCTGGATGACCAACCCAATAGTTTTCGTTCGAACAGGGCTTGGAAAACTCGAGCACGTTCGGCGCCCTGATCACCACAGGAACGGCATCTTCGAAAGACTCTCCGTCGATTTGAGCCGTTATGTGCAAGTCTGCTTCGCCTTCCTTGGTCGCCTTGATGCGAACGACCCCGGGCGCAATCACTTGAGCCGAGGCCAGATCCGCATCAATACGCGCGGCCGAAACGACTAGGCCAACCCCTGTTTCTGGGTCCCCGACGTACACATCAAAGGATGAACCCGGCGCCATTCGAATGTGAACAGGCTTTTTCCATTGCAAGAGTTCCACATGGCGTGAGCGGGCTAACCCCCCTGTGCTGCCACTGCTCAACATCAAGTGGCCGCCGGTGGAATTCCCCTCTTTGCAGCCGAACAAGCCGGCCGCGGCCATGACCAAAACAAAGCCTGCATAATTCTTCATTTGAAAACCCAATCAGAACCCAAGCGACATGCCAACTTTCAAACAACTCAATGATTTAGCATAAAAAAAGCGCGTTCATCTATCGCACATCATCCCACATTCTGATACACACCGACCAATAAATGGAGGATTAAATGTTGAAATATCTTTTTCTAGTTACTCTAGTTTTTTCGGCAGCTTGCGCCGAGCCAGCATCTACGCCAGAAATCAAATCGGCGGCCGATCCGGATGCCGAGTTTGTGGGCGATAAAGCCGACAACCTCAGTAATCGATGGACGACCGTTGTGGGCGAATTGACGCCCAACGAAATGTTGTCTGGCGAAATCGATTACCCAGAATGGTTCCACGGCTACACGTTGGAACTTGCCGCGAACACCACGGTGGACCTCGAAATCTTGACGACGGCAGACAGCTTGCTGCGCGTTTACGGGCCTTCGTACCGCACTGCACGCGACGGCCGCCCACTCTTTCGCTCCTCGATTCTGAAGGGTGACTTGGCCGGCGACGAGATTGAAAACTCGACGTTTACCTCCGACGAGGCCGGTACCTACATGGTCGTCTTGGGACCTAAATTCGTCTGGAACGCGGAATACCTGATCACCGCATCCACCGAACAACGCTGCGACACGAGCGCAGATTGCGCCGCCGGCCAAAGCTGCGAGCATAACGGCGTGTACTGCATCACAGCACCGTGCGACGTGAGCTACAACGTGTGTAAACCCTCGACGGCCTGCACCAGCGACTCGGATTGTGTCGATGGTTGGTGCGCACCCACCGAGACAGGCTCAACAGCATGTAAAGCGTACGTCGCTGAGGGCGAAGGTTGTGGCGGATTTCGTCCAGCACACCTCAACCAAGCATGCACCCCAGACATGGAGTGCATCGCACCTTACGACATCATCGCGGACATCCCAGGTTCGTGCAGCATCGCCGAAACCTCAGTCGCCGAGCTGATGGCCAATCCACGCACCTACGCCGGCCACCACGTGGTTGTGCGAGGCGCATTCATCCTTGGACTTGGTTATTGCACCAAACGAGGCTGTACCGAGGACAACCCATGCTGCAACACCTGTGGCGGTCAGATCCTACTTGCAGATCTGGACACGGATGTTCCTGCCAACGCCATCGAATTCACCGATAATGGCAGCACACTGAACTGCGCTGGCAACGAGTGTAATTTCCTCGAAAGCTGCGACTCGCCACTCGGAAACGTTTGGGTTTCGGGTTGGTTCGATTACGACGCAGCGACGCAGACCGGCTCCATGCGAATCACTCGTCGATACCAGCGCTAGGCCGTTGCCGATTATCGGGTGTCGGTTGTCAGTTGTCAGTTGTCAGTTGTCAGTTGTCAGTTATCGGTTGTCAGTTCTTGCGACCGGTACGCAGGCCCTATGAGGCTGTCGCATAAGGGGCGAACAAGAGGTGGTTTTTGTGATTGGTCCGCGAGCCCTATGGCTCGCTTGCGGTGGGTCCGCGAGCCTTATGGCTCGCATGTGTTTGAATAATCGCATGGTCCTGCGGACCAATCGCATGCAGGCCATAGGGAGGCTGTCGCAAAAGGGGTGACGCCGGCGCGACTTT
>CAYMYJ010000045.1:0-48683 GCA_964394615.1 uncultured Bradymonadales bacterium
GCCGCTGTCGGTTGTCGGTTGTCGGTTTTCGGTGGTCGGTTTTCGGTGGTCGGTTTTCGGTTGTCGGTTGTCGGTTGTCGGTTTTCGGTGGTCGGTTTTCGGTCTGGAGTCGTGATTGGTCCGCCAGGCTCCAGCCTGGCTTGCGACTGGCCCGCGGGCATCCAGCCCGCATTGCAATTGATCCGCAGGCCTTATGGCCCGCATTGCGCCTTGAGATTTGCGACTGGTCAGCGGGTATCCTGCCTGCATTGCGATTTGCAACTGGTCCATAGCGGTATAAAGGAGCTTGTCGTGCCATGTGACTTTGTGGGCGAATCACCGCCTCACACGTACTTGCGTTCAGTGTGCGGTCAGGCTATACAGCGGGACTTCTTGGCACCTTGCGTGCGCGGAAAGACAGAAGAAAGGTTTGAAATGGAAGTGCTTGTCATTGTTATTCACGCGGTTGCAGCGCTCCTGCTCGCTGGCGTGATTCTGCTTCAGTCCGGTAAGGGCGGAGGCATGGGCGCCGGATTTGGTGGAGCCTCGTCGGCTGCAACCAACATCTTTGGTGGTCGTGGGGCAACGGGCTTCCTTGGGCAGGCGACAGTCGGCTTGGCGGCAACGTTCATGTTCACCAGCTTGACGCTGGCCTACATGTCCGCAAAACCACAGACTCAAATGGACTTGACCGAGACCGACGGCGCGACACAAGCGCAAGAGGACGAGATCGTTGAAGCGGGCGCCGCTGGTGCTGTGGCACCTGCCGAGAAGCCAGCCGAAATCGTTCCGGTTGAGCTTCCAGCAACTGATATTCCTGTTGAACCTACAGAGGTGATCGAGGAACCAGCGATTGAAGTCGTTCCTGCCGAAGCACCCGCTGAAAAGCCAGCCGCTGAAAAGCCGGCCGCTGAAAAGCCAGCCGCTGAAAAGCCAGCTGCTGAAAAGCCAGCTGTTGAAAAGCCAGCCGCTGAAAAGCCAGCTGCGGAAAAGCCAGCTGCTGAAAAGCCAGCCGCTGAAGCACCAGCCGCTGAGTAAGTAACGATTGGGCTGTGCTCTTCTTCGCCAGCCCGCGAGCCCATGTTCAATGGGTTCTCCCCCCGACATCGATAGACATGTGGACAGAGAGTCCACACTTGGGCACATTCCCTGTGTCGATGTATTTCTATGTCTTGGTGGCCCCCTGTGAACCGCACGTTTCTAGCCCTTCTTCTCAGCCTTGCGTTCGCGACCGCTTGCAATCTGGAAGCGCCTCCTTCAAACCACGATCATAGCGCCCCGCGGACTCATACTCTGCTGGTTGGAACGAGCGCCTCATTTCAGAGCGAGCCTTTTCAACAGGTTGGTTTTTTTGTCGATACGGCAGGCTCAAATCTGGAGGTGCGCATAGACGGTGGAGCTTGGCAGCCGGTCGATATCACATGGTCCGAGGGGATCCACAAAGTCGGCAGAGTGCTGTTGGACTCGCCGGCAACCCAGATGGAATTACGCTCGGAACAGCCTTGGTCCTTCGCGACCGTTGAGTTCTACGATCACATCGTCGCGACTGACGTCCTGACGCGTGATCTGCCCAAAGCTCGGCCTGAATTCGCCTCAAACATGTCGGCACTGGCTCCAGCAACGCTCGTGATTCCACGTGCTGCATGGGGAGCTCGAGACCCCAACAAGGTCTGTGGAGTCGCCCATGTGCCGTATCGCATGGCCATCCATCATACGGCATTGCCCGAAGACGACGGGGACGATGCAGCCGCCAGAATGCGACAGATTCAGGCCTATCACATCGACTCCAACGGTTGGTGTGACATCGGGTACCACTTCGTGATCTCTCAGGCGGGTCAGGCGTATCAGGGTAATTCAAACGAAGAGCGCACGGGCGCCCACGTTCTGAACAACAACACCGGGAATATCGGTATCTGTTTGATCGGCAATTTCGAGGTGCAGGCGCTCTCAGATATTCAGTTAAACAAAGCCGCGGAAGTGGTCGGTTGGGTGGGGCGCACTTACGGTATCGCGTTCGACCGCGCGTCGATCAAGGGACATCGCGAACACACAGGGGCCAGCACCTCATGTCCAGGTACAAATACGATCAACAGATTGGATGAATTGATCGCAAAGGCTGCGGGCGCCCCAACCACGCCTAAATCAGTCGCGTTCGATGTGAGTTTTCTGGGCGAAACCACCGATTTCTATCGATCAGGCTCCTCAAGTGGGAAACCCGACTTCTTTGAGGGAGACACACTTCAGGCCGAAATCCGTTTCACCAACACGACCCCTGGTCCGCTTCGAAATATTGAACTCGGTTATACGTTTGAGTCTCCACACTTGAGTGCGACGAACTACCAGATCGAGTCCGATTCGCCTGATTTTGCTGGAACGTTTTTGCTCAACGATGCCGATGCAAATCCTGCGAATCCAGCCAAAGCCGACCTTGGTGCCGAGGGTGTTTTAGGAATTTACGCGATGGCCGCCGGCGAAACCAAACGTGTCGTTGTGGACCTGAAAGCCGGGGAATACAGCATTGGCCTGGTGGATCATCCCGACCTGCGCGCCTGGGTTCGCCATGTCGACGACCTTTATGAGGACCAAACGGCTTTCGACGTTCCACCAGCGCTGAATTCGTTTACTGGCTTGCTTCAAAATTTGGGTGAGATTGATGTCCTGAGCCGAAACGAATGGCAATTTGATGCGGGCGAGCCAAGCCAGGTCGAGGGTTGGTTTGCCTGTCGCGGACCTGCACCCAAGGTCGATGTCGCGCAAGGCGCGCTAACGATCGCCGTCGAGGCCTCGGATTGCGTCGAAGCGCCCAGCTGGACTCGGATCGATACGGCCCAATGGGACCAGATTGTTCTGCGGATGAAGGTCGAAGGCTCACATAAAGCCGCCATCTACTGGGGCCAAGAAGGCGATCCCTACAGCATCGAGCGTGCGGTCTCCTTTGAGGTGTCGGCTGGGACGGATACGTATGTGATCCCCGTGGGCGAACACCCGGCATGGACCGGTGAAGTCACCGAACTCCGCATCGTCCCGACACTTCAAGGATCGACCTTTGCCTCGATTGACGCCGTCTACATGCAGTCCAGCACCGGTCAGGTCGGTTCGAATCGCGAGGAACCTGCTTTGGAGACCCCGGTGTCGATCAGCGACGAAGACGTCACCGAGCCAGCTCCCGAAGTGGTGGTTCCAGAACCTGAGGTCGTCCCAACGATCCCCGATGCCGAAACCGAGCCAACTTTTGTCGAGGAGGACCTCTCGGTCACGACCGAAGGTGAGGGCTGCTCAACAACGACGGCATCTCCACTCAGCCTGATTTGGCTTTTCGGCCTCTTTGTCGCGCTGCGTCGCCGCTGATTTTGCCGTGAGTCGGCTGCTCCTTACGCTGCAATTTTCCAAAAAACTGGATCGTGTCCCACTTCGTCGTACCCTTCGATGTAGGACAACGTACGCGTTCATACGCGGTACACCGATACGGATTTTCATGCAGCGTTTGACCATTTATCTATTGATTCTTCTTGTGGTTGGCGGCTGTACGGTTGAACCAGCGCCTCCTCAAGAGATACAGACTCCGCGGACAGATGCCTGGGTCAGCGACCCCTCAGAGGTGATCGAGACCCTTGCCGGCCGCGAAGCCTTTCATCACGCCATCGAGACCGCGCTGCTGCCCGGACAAATCGCCGACACCGAGTTGGGAAACCTCCATGACTTGCAGACTCTCTATGCAACACGCGGCTTTAAGCCGCTCTGGGTGAGTTCCGAGGTCCGTCCTTTGAATGACGCTGGCGAGTCGTTGCTGGCCACCTTGCTCGATGCTGAGCCTGTGCACGGCTTGTGGAGCGAGGACGTCCACCTCGAAGCCATTCAAGCCCACATCAACGCGGCAACCCTCGACGAGCCCAAAGTTCAACATTCCACGCCCACCGAGACCAACGCGCTGCGCAACTGGGAGAAGGCCCATCCAGATGCCACCGACGACGATTGGTATCAGGCCCTGAGTGACCCCACGATTTCCCCATCCACTGCGTCTTCGATTCAGGCTCGGCAACATTTCCTTCAGAAATCGATCAGTGCCCGAGCTCGTCTGGACGTCCTTCTGAGTGACGCGCTGGCAAATTACTCGCAAGAAATGAAATGGGAGAATCAGGCGTGGAGCCGGCCTGAAGATTGGTCGGGCCTGATCAAAGCCGATGAAGCACCTGCGCCCACGGCAATCGTGTCGCACCTGAAGCCTGTTTTTGAAGATGGAAACAAGGTTCACACCCTGCTGGCATCGCTGATTCCGCCCTTCGAACAGTACGCAGCACTGACGACTTCATTCCAAAAATACCAAAGCATCGTCGGCGCCGGAGGCTGGGAAGTCCTCGCCCCGGAAACCACGGGCTTGCGCTCGGGGAAGGCTTCGGCCGAGGTTATCGCACTTAAGGAACGGTTGCGGATCGAAGGTTATTGGACGGGCGATAACACCGAACACTACGGGCCTCAGATGCACGAGGCAGTCTCAAGCTACCAGCAATCCCATCAGCTCTGGGAAGACGGAACCGTGACCGCTGAGACCCTGTCGAGCCTTAACGTGCCCGCCGAAAAACGCCTGAATCAGATTCGAGTCACGCTTCAGCGCTGGCGAGAATCACGGCTGGGAAATGACCAGGATTTTATCCAGGTGAACATCCCAGATTTCCACGCCGAGGTTTGGCGCGAGGGCAAACGTGAGATGCGCTTCCGTGTGGTCACCGGCGCCTCCCGCCAAAAGTGGAATCCTAAGGAAGAGCGCAACGAGTTCGTGACTGCCACTCCTTTGATGTCAGGTAAAATGGATTTTGTGGTCTTCAATCCATATTGGAATATCCCAAATGCGATTCGTCGCGACGAGATCGAGCCCAAGGCCGCTGCCGACCCTGAGTACCTGTTGACTCAACGGATCGAGACTGTCACTGACGACACGGGGCGTGAGTACATGCGGCAATTGCCGGGGCCTAAAAACGCCCTGGGCACCGTTAAGTTCTTGTTTCCAAATGACCGAGACATCTACCTTCATGACACGCCCGACAAGGGTTTTTTCAAGTGGCCAACCCGGGCGTTTTCGCATGGATGCGTTCGTGTCCAAGATCCCAACGAATTGGCAAAAACCATCCTTTCTGCGGAGGGGAAATGGGACGATGAAGCCGTCGCCGCGTGGTACGCCCGTCCCACCGAAACCTGGATTCGCCTCGACAAGCCTCTCTCTGTTCATATCGAATACTACGTGGTTCGGGTCGACGAACTTGGCCGCACGAATTTTCTGGCTGACGTCTATCTTCACGACCAGGCAAGGCTTGCGGACATCGACAAGCGAATGCAGGCGCGTTTGGAAAAGGCCGACAAGGACGGTTGAGCGCTTGAAACGAGGTCGTTCACGCGGCACACTCGGGACCAACCCTAAAAGAGGCCTTCATGGACCGCCAAGCCCGCGCTGATCGAATCGGAGAACTCCTCGACGAGCTCTACCCCAAACCCCCGATTCCGCTGGACCATACGGACGGTTTCACCCTTTTGATCGCCGTGCTTTTGTCGGCTCAGACCACCGATGCGCGCGTGAATCTTGTGACGCCGGCTCTCTTTGAAGCCGCACCAACAGCGGCTGAGATGGCGCTCTTGAGCGACGAAGAGATCCTCGAATTCATTCGCACCTGTGGCCTGGCACCGACCAAGGCCCGAAATATCCACCGATTGGCCAATATTCTGGTCGATGATCATGAAGGCAAAGTGCCCGAGACCCTTACGGAGCTCGAGTCGCTGCCAGGCGTAGGCCACAAAACGGCATCGGTTGTGATGACTCAGTGGTTTGGTGTCCCTGCGTTCCCGGTTGACACCCATATCCATCGGCTCGCCCAGAGATGGGACCTTTCGAGCGGAAAAAACGTCGACACGACCGAGGCTGACCTGAAGAAGGTCTTTCCAAAGGACACCTGGAACCGACGGCACCTGCAGTTTATCTACTTCGGTCGGGAACACTGTCCGGCACTTCGACATGATTACGAGGTCTGTCCGATCTGTGTGTGGGCCTCGACCGAAAAGACGCGTGCCGCCGAAGCAAAAGCCAAAGCTGCCAAGGCGAGCGCAAAGAAAAAGAAGGCGAAGCCCGCGTGAAAGACGATCGAGAGGGCACCGACGGATGGGTGGAATACGATGAATCGCGCGAGGCCGACATTCGTCTGGACGCGGCCCCCGATCAGCCGCTCCAACGATTTGTGCCTGCTCAAGCAGACGACGACCTGCTGGACGAAGAAGTCGCCGCTGGACGAGCGATGGCCGTGCTTTGTTACGCCAGCATCCTCTTTGGGTTGCCACTTTTTATCATCCCCATGATGACACGTGATAATCGCTTCGCGTTGCACCACGCCAAGGCGTCAGGCGTCACGTTCGTCGCGTTTTTCATCTCCGCCATGCTCAGTGGACTCACCTGTGGTCTCTTCTTTCCGATCATGATGTTTTTCTACATACCGGCAATCATCGGGGTGATTCAGGCGGCAAACGGACGTTTGGCTGGCACATGGGGCTTTGGCGAGGCGGGCGAAAGACTGTTTTCGGGGCTCCGCGTGAAAGAGGAGCAAGAATGAGCTTTCGGCCTGCCGAATTTAGGGACCTGGTTTTGACCGGGCCTGCACCAGTATTCGCAACGATCAGCGGCGCCCACCTGTACGGATTTGAATCACCGGATTCCGACGTCGATATCCGTGGCGTGTTTTCGCTGAACTTGAGCGAACGCCTGTCCTTGCGCGAAGAGACGTCCACCTTCGAAAGCTCGTTCGACCAGGCGGGGCTTGAGATCGACTGGGTCGCTCACGACATTCGTAAATTCGCCAAACTGATGACTCGGCGAAACGGTTATGTTCTGGAGCAGCTCTATTCGCCTCTGCTGGTCTTTGATGGCGGTTGGCTCGAGGAGCTTCGTGATGTGGGGCAGGGATGCATGGTTCGGCATCTTTTCCATCATTATCGAGGCTTCATCGCCAATAAACTCAAAGACGTCGTCGCGCCAGCAGGCACGGTCAAAGACATGCTTTACGCCTACCGCGTGGTGTTGACCGGGATTCATGTCCTGAACTCGGGGCTGATCTTGGCGCACCTTCCAAGCCTCTTGGACCTCTACCTTCAGACAGGGGTTCACGATTTGATGGAACGTAAACGCCACGGCGACGAGCACGCGGCGCTGCTGCCACACGACGTCGTCACGCATTTGCCCTATCTGGAACGACTTGCGGCTGATTTAGAAGAGGCTTTTTTGACCTCCAAACTGCCCGAAGAAGTTTCGACCTACGACGCGTTGGATGACCTCGTGATCCGGATTTGCCGTGCTCACGCTCAATGAACAAATCGGTGGGGGCAAACTTATCCTGAGTGTCGTTGCGGGCTCGAAGGCACAAGGCCTTGATACCGCAAGCTCCGACCTCGATACCCGCGGCGTCTGCATTCCATCCGCAAACCACCTGCTCGGGTTGACGCGATTTGAGCAGTGGTCGGACGAGTCCAACGACCATGTCATCTACGCGTTGGATAAGTTCGTGCGCCTCGGACTCGAGGGAAACCCGAACATCATCGAGACCCTCTTCACCGACGAAGCGGACTTCCGGTTCATCGACGAAATCTATGGACGCCCGCTGATCGACCATCGCGACATTTTTTTGTCCAAACAGGTTGGCCTTCGTTTTGGTCACTACGCCGTTCATCAACTCGAAAAGATCGAGCGACATCATCGTTGGATCATCGACCCCTCGCCGCAGGAACCCACGCCTGCTGAGTTTCAGGCCCAGAATCTGGGCGGACGTTGGCGATTTCCCGACGCGAACGCAGAGCGTGCTTTCAAAGCCGCTCACAAGAAATGGAAACATTACACAACCTGGCGTACTGAACGGAATCCCGCCCGTGCAGCGCTCGAAGCCGCACATGGATACGACACCAAACATGCCTCCCACCTCTGCCGGCTCCTCTTGATGGGACTTGAGATTTTGCAGGACGGCGAAGTTCACGTGAGACGCCCAGACGCATTGTGGTTGAAGGGCGTTCGAGCGGGCTCGATGGAGTATCCAGAAGTCTTGGCCTGGGCGACGCAGAAAATTGCGGAACTCAACGTGGCAGTAGAAGCGTCCCCGCTGCCCGACGAACCCGACCGGGCGAAAGCCGAGGAGATCGTCGTCGCCCTCCAAAAACGCTTCATTTGCGATCAAGTCTGACAAATACGCGTCATTTGCGGTCAAGTCCGACGGCAACGCTTCATTTGCGATCACCTACATGTCACTACGTTGGATCACATGAGTACGCCTCGATTAGTAATTAAGCGGGTTTGGTGTGATTGGCACGATGTGTGTATATTCTAAATGCGAAGCCCAACGACGAAAACCTTGCGTAACTCCGATTAGACCATCAGATCACGGAGTTCCGCAGTAATTACAGAAAAAGTGTGGTTTAGATGACACAGATTCGACAACACCTACATGAAGCATTCACGTCTCAGAGGGCGGCGACGCCACAGGAGTGGATGTGGGATAGCGTAGGTGAAGGTCGGGAAGTGTATGGGCAAATGTCCGGTGCGTCAGTGATGACGCGGGTGAGCGCCAAGGCAAAGCTTGACCTCACCTCTGGGGATATCTACCGTATTTTGAAAGCATCTACATTGAATTCAAGAACCGACGGAGGCCGCGAAAGCGGTACTTTAACGACAAACGTGAAGGAGCAGGGATGACGCGATCACCTTGGTGGCTAGGATTGGCAGTCGTAAGCGTTGTGGCAATGACCACGGGCTGTGACAAAGGCGAGGAGGAGTCGGCGGCAGCATGCGTCGACGATCAAGAGTTTTTCCAAAAGGAGGTTTGGTCCAAGTTCATGGGGCAGAATTGCGCGGGCTGCCATTATAACGGCGGTACGGCGGACAAAACTGACCTCGTCTTGCAACGAGGACAGGGCAAGTTCTTGGAAACGAACTTCACCAAATTGAAGGACGTCGCTGATTTTGAAAAAGACGGGGTGTCCATCCTTCTGCTCAAATCAAGCGCTCAGATTGCGCACGAGGGCGGCGAGGCCATCAAGAAGGACGGCCCCGAGTACAAGGCGTTGCAAGAACTTCTGCGTCGCTTCGATAATCCTGTGACTTGCGGTGGAGACACCACAACCCAGATTGAAAAAGAAGCCGTTGAATTGCTCACCCCGACTGAGACCTTCCGAAAGGCCGCACTCAATCTGGGTGGCCGCCTTCCTACGGCTGCTGAGGACTTCCGCATCGCCACGGGCGGTGAAGACGCACTCGATGTTGAGCTCGATCGCCTGATTCACGAAGACGCCTTCTATGTGCGCCTTGAGGAAATGATCAACGATCTCTTCCTCACAGACCGCTACCTCGATCGCAACAACGCCCTCGATCTCCTTGACGAGGACTACTATCCCGATGCTCGTTGGTTCGTCGAAGACGAGGATAACCCACGTAATCTCGCGGCAGAAAATCAGGAGTTCCTCGAGAACGCCCGTATGTACACCAACGATTCGATGGCCAGGGAAAACCTGAAGCTCGCATCGTATATCGTGCGTAACGACCGTCCGTTCACCGAGATCATCACCGCTGATTATATGGTCATGAACCCCTACACCGCTCGCGCCTACGGCGTGACCGACATCGCGTTTGAAAACCCGATGGACGTCAACGAGTGGAAACCTGGACATATCGCAGGCGTGCCACACTCCGGTGTGTTGTCCTCACCGATGTGGCTGAATCGCTTCCCGACCACACCGACCAACCGAAATCGTCACCGCGCACGCATGATTTATTCGTTCTTCCTTGCGACCGACGTCATGAAGCTTGCTTCACGCCCGTTGGACCCAACATCATCGATTCCTAACCCAACGCGTGAAAACCCTGATTGCGCCGTCTGCCATACCGTCATCGACCCTGTCGCTGGCGCCATGCAGAACTGGAACGAACAAGGAAGTTATCAGCCACCTGAAGAAGGCTGGTACGAAGAGATGTTGTTGCCAGGGTTCGAAGACAAAGAACTTCCGTTCCAGACAGATCTCCTCACCGCCACGCAATGGCTTTCACGTCAAATCGCGGTCGATATCCGTTTCCCAACGGCCATCATTCACCACATGTACCGCGGTATCACGGGGCAAGAGCCGCTGCTCTTCCCTGAAGATTCGTCGTCACCGACCTATGCGGATGAGGTCGCGGAATACGAAGTTCAAGCCGAGGCATTCGACCAGATTGCCGCGAAATTTGTCGCCAGCGATTATAACCTGCGCGTCATCATCAAAGAGTTGGTCAAGTCGCAATATTACCGCGCCAAAGACCTCAAAGATGAAACGATCGCACCGATCGTCAATCACCTGGGCACGGCACGCATGCTGACCCCTGAGCTTCTCGATCGTAAGATTGAAGCAGTGACGGGCATGCCATGGGCCGCAACAAACGGTAACCGTTACCTCCTCACCGAGAACGAGTACCGCATGCTCTACGGTGGTATCGACTCGGATGACGTGATTGCACGCATCACCGAGCCAAACGGCATCATGGCTAATATCCAGATGCGTATGGCTAATGAGATGGCTTGCCAGGTCACCGCGCGTGACTTCACTGAGCCAGCAACACGCCGTCGTTTCTTCCCATTCGTTGAAACGTCGACACTGCCCATCAACGAAGCAGGGTTCCCTGAGCCAGAAGCAGAGCTCAAGATTCGTAAGAATCTCGCGCACATGCATTACCACGTACTTGGTGAGGTTTTGGAGCCGAACGACCCAGAGATCACACGTAGCTTCAACCTCTACGTGCAGACACTACAAGAAGGCCGCTTGAAGATGGCAGCCGGTGATTTGACGGGCGATTTCGCTTGTCGCGCCACAACCAATCTTCAGGGTGTCGAACTTCCAGAAGACCTGCAGATTCGTCGAGACGACAATTACAACATCCGAGCATGGATGGCTGTCGTGACGTACCTGATGGCCGACTTCAAGTTCCTTTACGAATAATTACGAGCACAAAGACGGAGATAACCATGGATCGTCGAGATTTTATGAAATTAGCTGGTGCTTGCGGTCTCGTGCTCGCCTCGCCGCTAACTACGCGTGAGGCAGAAGCTCAAGAGGCTGCGCCCTACACCGGACCGCTCTACATTTTTGTAGGTGCAAGCGGCGGTTGGGACCCCACTAGCTTTGCTGACCCTAAGGGCTTCCTAAGCGAGACCGAGGAAAACCCCATGAACCGCCTCTATGCGGCGGCTGATATCGCTAAAGCCGGCAACATTCCTTACGCACCGTTTACGGGCGCAGGATCGTCGTACGGACGTTTTGTCGAGAAGCACTATCAGAACATGCTGGTACTGAACGGCCTGGATACCCAGACCAATGGTCACGACTCGGGTCGGCGAAATGCTGCTTCCGGGAAATTGGCCGAAGGCTTCCCTGCATTCGGCGCGCTCGTTGCGGCGCAGTATGGCGGCGGCATGCCGATGGGCTTCATCACCAACGGTTTCTACGATGATACCGCGGGTACGACAGCTCGTACTCGCGTAGGTAACCTCAATGCGTTCCAACGTATTGCGCGACCCAATGCCATCAATGCCAATGATCCGACCCGCGGCTACCACACTGACGACACGTTCAAACGCATCATGGAAGCTCAGCAATCGCGAGTTCTCGCGATGAAAGAGCAGATGAAGTTGCCTAAAGCCCAGCGCTCACTTGGTACCCTTCATCTGGCACGTGGCGCAGACAATGTGCTCGGGCAATTGCTTGAGGCGCTTCCTGAACAGCGTGGCAACGGGCTTGCGCTTCAGGCGCAGCTTGCCATCGCAGCGTACAAAGTTGGAGCCACCGTTTCGGCAACTCTGTCGACCGGTGGATTCGACACCCACGGAAACCACGATAACGGCCAGCTGCCGAGTCTCGACCGTCTTTGGGACGGCGTAGACGCTATCTGGACCGAAGCTGAGCGTCAGGGCGTGGCTGACCGTGTTGTCGTTGTGGTCGGTTCCGACTTCGGTCGTACACCCGGTTACAACATGAACAACGGTAAGGACCATTGGTCGGTGACCTCTATGGTCTGCATGGGCCAGGGCATTCAAGGAAACCGCGTCGTGGGTCAGAGTACTCAACGACATGGTTTGATGAACATCGACCCCACGACTCTCCAACCTTCGGAGTCTGGCGTTAGGCTTAAGCCTGGCCACGTGCATTGGGCACTCCGCAAGCTGTCGGGACTCGACAAGACTCGATTCCACCAAGAGTTCCAACTCGACGTGGATGAATTCCTGCCCCTCTTTGGCGGATAGTTCAGGCATCAAGAAATGAATAAAGGGACCTTCGGGTCCCTTTTTTTTTGCCTCCTCGCCTCGCCATTATGTCTCTAGAGGCTTCGTCGCCTAAATCATGTGCGTCAAGACCTATGGGCTCGGAGAACGACCGAGGCGACCTGATGCGAGGCCACGACGTCTGCAGAGTCGCTTGGATGCTTCCAGGCTCTCTCGCCAAATGTCGCCAATCAAGAAAGCAGACGACCGGCATCTCGTAGGATGTCGGTCGTGTGCCCGTTCCCCCCGCCAAGGTCAATTAGTTCGCCGTGGTGGCCACAATGCGGCTTCCACCACGTGGGTCGGTGGAGACTTGAACCGTCATGTGCTCATTGCCACGTGCGATTCGAATCCAGCGGGAATCGGGCAGGTCGTTGCTCAATCGCATCAATTCGTCGGTCGCCTTTTGAGAGTCTGTGACTTTCCAGCCCTCACGCTCCAAGCTCTTGACGTAATAATCGCTGACCAAAGAGACCGAGTTTGGACTGTTGATTTGCGTGGTGGAGTACGGGCTTTCGCTGCCGCTTCCCCCAAAATCCCAGGTTCTCCTGCATCCATCGCAAAGCGGAAGGCTTTCGCTGACTTTGGTTTCGTCGAGCTCGCCCATGCTTTTGGTGCGGAATTTTGTGGCGTCGAAGTTCTCGTCCGACCATGTCGCGCTGACGTGCGTGGCATTTGACTTGGCGTCGTACATCGCTTCGATGGATCGAAATGCTTTGAGTTTTTGAGAGAAATCGTCCTTGGACTCCTCGACGTTGGCGCGGCTGGCATTCTTCATCATTTCGCAACGACGAAGTTCGGGTTGGGATTCTACGGCGGCTTTCAACGCGCTCATCTCTTCGGCCGCAACCTTGTAGTTGGCACGGGCCTCGGAGCAGGTTCCACCCACTCCACCGGTACATTCGGTCACCTGAGCCGCCGCCTTCTCGACCCTTGTCGTGACATTGGATAGTTCAGGGTGCGCGCGCTTGGCCTCAAGGATTTCTTGGGATCCGCCGCAGGCCTCATAGGCGCGGCCAAACATCCCAACATTCTTTTCAAGGCGAGCCACGCTGGCCGCAAATCCAGGGCCGTCCCCTTCAACCTTGGACAGGTCCATGACGCTGCCGCCCATCGACATCGTATTGGCGTCGACAAGGTAAGGGATAATCTCCCCGTTCATCGCGGCAGCTTCGACCTCGTGGGTTTCTTCGGCTCCCTGACTGTTGAGGCGTGGCACAGGGGTCAAATAAACCCGAGTGTTCAGTCCTTGGCGCACAAATTCTTCCTGATAGTCACGCAGGACTTCGTTTGGCCGCTTGTTCTTGACCAGCGCGGTCGAGAAGAACACGGCATTTTCATTGGCGCGGTAGACTCGAGGGGGTTCGTGACCCAACCGTTCGAGTGCGGAACCGAATTTTTCGGTGTTGGTTGGCGCACCAAAGCTCAGTGCGAAGATGTCGGCTTGTGACTCTTTGACTGCGGAAAACTCGCCGCGTTCGATCGACGGATAGAACGTGACGATGGTCCCAAAGAGGCCCGCGACAACTGTGCCCGCCACAACTACCTTTGCGGCGCTACGTAAAGATTTTGTTCGTTTTCTTAACATCCGTAATCACCGTCGTTGCTGATTTTGAGCACCGAATTAAGGCACGGAGAATCTTCAGCCGCCAATCGCGAGAACCCGGAGATGATCAGCTGGTTAACAAATGATCCTCCCACCGACGTTGGCGAAACCAAAACGTCATAAGTGGCGTCCATGTTGACCGTGCCGTAGTTGCCGGCCGTCACGCTCCGTGAGCTTTCGCCTCTGACCAAGCCATAACGTGTACCAAGCGCCGATGCCTGCCGTGTTCCGATATAGGAGTAGGGGACAGCGACATTGAAAACAAAGAGCGGCCAAGAAGTCGTGAATGATAATGGATTGATCGTGGTGTCTTTGATCATGTCTTCGGCAAAATCGGACCCGTTAGAATAGGCCGTCGTTCCGCCCCCTGCCCAAACACCTGCGCCGGCGGCCTCAAGTCGAGATCCACCCGCGATCAAACCAACATTCTTGATCTGGGCCGGCATATCCCCCTGAGCGCTCGCATGATCCGAAATCGCGCTGAGGCTGTTTGCGCCGGCGAGTTGTGGCAGCGCCCGATTCAAGGGCGGCGTGCTTGGCAAGTCGTTGTCATGAATCGCCATCGCGTCGTCCCACATCTGCGTCGCCGCGACGAACTTGACCCGGCTTCCAGCCACCTCAAGCTTATTCAGGTTCACAATGGCGACGAACGTGATGACAAAAACCGGCAACAAAATCACGAATTCCGTGATCACCGCTGCGTCTTCTGATGCGCAGAATTTTCTGAGAAATCGGTTGCTCATTTTGCCATCCCGTCAGTGATATGATGGTTTTCGACGGTCCCAGTCATGCCTGGGGTCACATTGGTACGCATGTAAATCATGTCGTTTGTGAATCGTCCGAAGTCGAACTCAGGGTTGCCTGACATGTTGAACATCGACAGCGCGAGAGCACTTCCAAGGGTAGTCGCATCGTTGAACATCGTCGTGTGTTCAACGGGTGGCTTTTCGTTGGGAAGGGTCAATGGACGGATCTTTCCATACCAACCGGGATGGAACATCCACGTGTCATGCGCGCCCGACAACAGAATCGTGCTCGGCTTGTTTTCCGGCGGGAAATAGAACTCCGATCGCGCCATGGACCAGACGCCGCCTCGCGGCATCGTGACGCCTACAGGAGGTGTGTATTCGCCGGGCATGATTTTATAATTGTCCTTCAGAATGCCGTCGAGATCTCCGGCAACCCGATACGCGTACACGTAATTCGACCGCTTCAGCATGTCTTCGCCGCTGTTACTTGAGGCCTCATTGAAGAAGGGGGCGCCCTTGCTTGGTGTCATCAATGGACACGCCAAGAATGAGTAGAGGATGTTGACGCGCTCAGCAGGCCCCTCGCTGGCGATATTCGGACTGCTGGTGGAGCGGCGTTTGAGATCGAAGAAATTTGCTGCCCATTCGATCAGTGTCACCGCAGTGACCGGGTTGGACGCCAGCGGATTGGGGGTCAGACACGACTCCGAAGCTGGACCATGTGCCAAAGGTAAGGGGCCGTAGGTGCTGTTGTCGGGTGGTGGGTATCCAAGAACCATGTTGGCACCGTTACGGGCGCCGCGGGTCATGGACTCGCCGAGTCCCCAATAGGCAGCATACTTGCGCAGGTCGTCCTGGAAATCGTCCAAGTCCTCGAGGTTTTTCTCAAGATCGTCGTTTCCTAGAAACGAGATCCAGTCGAAAAGTTCCATAAACGGAGAGCCATCGATCAGGTTTCCAAAGCAGTTGAAACACTCGGTCCAACACCCGCAATACCAGCCACAGCAGCATTTAGAGCACTGACCCGCCCACCAAGCTGCGTACATGGGGTACTGGAAATAGTACATGTTATGGATGCCGACGATCGTGCGTTTGCCCACATTGGCAAAGGCGATCATGTTCATCGAACGTGCTTCCACCGACGCTTGAGAATACGCAGCCGTGTCGGCCGCAACGTTGACGTCGATCTTGTCGCGAATCACGACACCAGCGTCGTACATGATCAGCCCGCACATGAACAAAATCATGGCTGAGGCCAACATCAGAAGCGCCACCGCGCCGGACTCGTTTTTATGGAGTTTTTGCATCACCGCATACTCCTTTGGCTCTTAATCGTATGCTTGCGATGAATGGCGTTATAATAGCCATCCCTCATGCCGATCGATGTGGGCTCACCCCAGATATAACCAAACCACGGGAAAATGAGGTTATAACGATAGGTGAATTCGACCCCCGTACGCGCGCCGGTCAGGACTTCAAAATCATCCCAGAGGCCCCATTCTGCGAAGGTCATCTTTCTGGCAGCGCGGTGCTTGAAGCTCGTTTCGTCAAAAGCACGATAGAACGACAAGTTTTCGGACGCGGCCTCTTTCACATCGAGTCCGAAAGCGCCTCCCGCTGCAAGGGCTTCTGAGCCACCACTGAAGGAATAGGCTACATTTCCGGAGGTCATGTTCGGCATGAATGCTGCGGTTTGCACCGCGCGAGCTCGCCGATAATCATTCGTTGAACCCGGAGGCAACATACGACCGACCTTGTAGTCGTTGGGCGCGGTTGGGGCCAACACCATCGAGGCGATGTTTCTTGCGCGGTCTTTGACCATGGCGTTGGTGACACCAGCACGCCCTGCATCAATTTCGGGCTGCCAAACCCAGGCAACGCGCGCGGCCTGAAATACCGCCAGATCTGCCAGCATCCCCGTGACGTTCAACATCGCGAGTTGGGCCAAACCACTTGTAAGCAGTAGGAACGGGACCAAGATAATGAGGAATTCTGTCGCTGCCGTTCCGCGTGCGACTCGAATGACTCGCTTGGCTTCTCGACGTCGAGCGTGGCCCCACATGATCGCGATGACGATCAAGGCCCAGGCGCATGCCGACAGAGCGACATGGAAAAAGATGCCCAGATAATCGGGTTCAAGCCCCTGAGAAAAAGACGCCATAAGGAGTCTTGCTCTAGGAAGATCGAACGCACTCATCGCGAACACCGCCGAGGTCGTTAACACACCAAAAGTGTGTACGATGACTCGCCAGAACCAAGCGGCTTTTTTTATTGAAGCTTGTTGCATGTTGTGGACTCTTTGGTTGTTCATCCAACTAAAGCAATAACTGAGCCACCCTCTCACTGTCCACCCATTCGCGCCGAATCTGAGATTGCGGTGAGACAAGGTGTCGCAGTTTGGGGGATCGAGTCCTCATTTCCTGCCTTTAGTTGCGGCCTTTTCCCGTGCTTCGAACTCGGCTTTAACGCGTGCGACATCTTCTGGTGTCTTCATGTTGAAAAGTTCTTTGGTTTTCGGATTGGCCCGCAATTCCTTCATGCGGTCGTCATTTCCAATTTTCTTGATCTCATCTTTGGTGGGGGCCTTCGCGACCTGTGACGAAATTTCGCCTTTGATTCGCGCGAGGTCCGCGGCGTTGAAATTCTTTAAATCTGTGCCTCCGCCCATCGCGGCGTCCATGAAGCCGCCCAAGGATGCTTTGTTCGCCAACTTGTTGTTTCCCGACACAATATCCCCGGCGAGTGAGCCAAAATCTGAGTTGGCAGCGCGCTCGGCTGCGGCTTTGATTTTGGCCAGTTCGTCGCGCCGTGAGTACTGATTTGCCGCACAAATTTGCCGGTCCAAGTCCTGATACTCCCCGGCCATGATCAAGCGACATGCATCAATGGTGTCCAAGTTTGCCGACTTTTCCTCTTCGCTCAGACATGATTCGTGTTGAGCAAAGATCCAATCGATTCCTGACATCACTGATTTCGCGTTTTCGCCCGTGACCAGTGCCTCGCAGGCTTGGCTCAAGGTGACGTACTTCATTTCAGGTGAGTTCAAACCAATCTGTGCGATGCCCGCGTGTTGTTCCTTCATCGTGATCGGCTCGCGGTGGCTGACGAGCATCAACGTTGCCGTTAAATGTCGACGTTGCATCTCGGGCCGCGATGTCTCCACCCACTGCTGAACATGTTCCACGCTCTTCATGTCTGAGAGCTCGTTGATGCAGCAGACTCGGGCGTTTGGGTCGCTCGCGGTCAAAGCACATTCAAGGAAGCCCACGGCCTTTGATTCCGTGCTGACTCCTTGAATTGCGGTGACGGCCTCGGCCTCGATGCAGGTTTCGACTGAATCGTGAATCAGGCGGTCTTGCCAGTTTGTAGCCATGCGCGCGGCGACGCTGCGGCTAGCGATCGAATCTTCCGCAAGGCATTTCAATGCCAGACCTGGTCGTGAGGTCAGTTCGCTCGTGATTTCCGCCGCGGAAACACCTGTTTCGAAGAGCCTTTGGCACGATCGGACCTGAACAAATTCGGAGGCATCGTCGAGGGCCGCGAGCAGTGCCTGTGGGTCGCTGGTGCGCTCCAAGGCTGCGAGGCGGACTTTGGGAGACAACCAGAGTGACGGGAAAATGACGCCCACGAGGATGCCACCAATAACCGTCAATGCAGCGATACTCCATGGGGCTCGGCGCGCAGCCGGCTCAAGCACAAACATCGCGACAACACTCGGTAGAGTGATGAGGACCGCTCCAAAAAGTAGCGGTTGCAAAGGCATCATCCACCCTTGAACCGCAAAGACTGCGAGAGTGATCAGCGCGGCAAAGGCACACAAGAAAATGGCTGCGAGGGTTTTCAAAAGAGAGTCCAGAAAAGTGATTACATCGGCAGTCTAGCGTCCCACACTCTCGGCTTCAACCTCTGGGCGCGTTGCGTCGTTTGTTTGTTTCTGACAAGAACACAACAGAAATGGAGGCCAAGATGAGCTTTGTGGTTCTTAAGTTCGGGGGCACCAGTGTCTCTTCTCGTGAGCGTTGGGACACGATCGCTACGGTGGTTCGTCAACGCATCGCAGACGGAGACAAGATCTGTGTCGTGTGTTCTGCGGCAAGTGGAATCACGAATTCCCTCGAAAAGCTCCTCGTGGAGGCTGTTCAGGGGGGATACGAAGCCACGCTCGAAACCATTCGTGCGCGGCACGAGGAGTTAGCGACATTATTGGGTGTCGACAGCGAATCGGCGCTCGGGGATTTTCCGGAGACATTGCAGCGGTTGGCGCTAGGAGCGTCACTCACACGTGAGGTTAGCCCACGCTTGCGCGCGAAAGTACTGGCGATGGGGGAATTCATGTCGACCAGGCTGGGGGCTGCATTTCTGACCTCGCAAGGGCTGCCAACACAGTGGATGGATGCTCGTGATTGGCTCAACGCCGTCGGCCACGACGATTCTGACGCTCGCCGTTTTTTGTCGGCAACTTGTGATTACGCGGCAGACGCTGGCCTGCAGGAGCACCTGAGTTCGTCACCCGATCAGGTGTTCGTGACGCAGGGCTTCATCGCCCGCGATGCCCACGGGGATACCGTCCTGTTGGGTCGTGGAGGCTCGGACACGTCCGCGTCTTATTTTGCAGCGAAGTTGGGGGCCTCACGACTTGAAATTTGGACTGACGTTCCCGGCATGTACACAGCCAACCCGCGGGAAGTGACTTCGGCACGTCTCCTCAAGAAATTGCATTACGACGAAGCCCAGGAGATCGCGTCGATGGGGGCGAAGGTCCTGCATCCAAGATGTCTTGCGCCGGTGCGTGAATGTCAGATTCCCCTCCAAATTTGTTGCACCGAACTTCCCGACGTTCATGGCACGACCATTTCGGGCGATTCCCCCGATTTTGGGGCTCAGGTCAAAGCGATTTCATCCAAAACCGGTGTCTTGTTGATCTCGATGGACACTCTGGGAATGTGGCAACAGGTTGGATTTCTTGCCGATATTTTCCAGTGTTTTAAACGACATGGTCTTTCGATCGACCTTGTCACGACCTCGGAGTCCAACGTCACCGTCTCGCTCGATCCTGCGGCAAATGTTTTGGACCCGACCACTCGGGCGGCGCTGTTGCGGGATCTGTCGGAGTTTTGTCTGGCACGTACGATTGGACCGACGGCAGCTGTGAGCCTGGTGGGGCATAATATTCGATCAATTCTGCATCAATTGGGCCCCGCCCTCGAGGTGTTTGGCGAGCAGCAGGTCTATCTTGTTTCGCAGGCTGCAAGTGACCTGAATTTGACCTTCGTTGTGGATGAAGATCAGGCGCCACGATTGGTTCAGCGCCTTCATGAAATGCTCTTTCACGACCGGATGTCTGACCCGCTTCTTGGGCCCACTTGGGGTGCGCTTTTTCGCGCAGATCACGAACCGCAAATCGTGGATGCTAAGACTTGGTGGGTCGATCGGCGGGACGAACTCATCGCCCGCGGGTCACACGGTCGTCCTCTCTATGTCTACGATATTCCAACGGTCAGACGGCGTTGTCAGGACGTTCAGAATTTGGGAACCAACCGGGTCTTTTACGCGATAAAAGCCAATCCCCATCCCGATATCCTGCAAGAGGTTTTCCGGGCTGGAATCGGTTTCGAGTGCGTCTCGCCAGGCGAGCTCGATCATATTCGTCGCTTGTTCAAGGACATCGATCCATCGCGTCTGCTCTACACCCCTAATTTTGCGCCGCGTTCGGAGTATCAGCACGGTATTGAGGCAGGCGCCTTCGTGACCGTGGACAATATCTACGTTCTGGAAGCTTGGCCGGAGCTCTTCAAGGGGCGGCAAGTGATTCTACGCATGGACCCTGGTCACGGACGCGGTCACCACAAGAAGGTCAAGACGGCCGGAACACAGTCCAAGTTTGGCATTCCGCCGGAGCGTCTGCCTCGACTTCTGGAGCTCATCGAAAAGCTGAATCTGGACGTGTACGGACTTCATAGCCATGTTGGGAGTGGCATCAAATACGCCCCTACATGGGCGGAAACGGCGTTATTTCTTGCAGGAATCGCCGATCAGATTGGTGGCGTAAAAGTCCTCAACGTCGGTGGTGGCCTTGGTGTTGTCGAGAAACCCGGGCAGAAGCGCCTCGCCCTCGACGAAGTCGCCCTGTCGATCAAACAATTTCGAGACGCACGCCCTGAGTTCGAGGTGTGGGTTGAGCCCGGCAGATATCTCGTGGCTGAGGCCGGGGTCTTGCTGGCACAGGTCACCCAACTCAAGGAAAAAGGCGAAGGTCGCTACTACGTGGGCCTGAGTACGGGAATGAACAGTCTGATTAGGCCAGCGCTTTATGGGGCGCACCATCAAATTGTGAACCTCACGCGACTCGGTGAGCCCGTGGTGATGGTGGCGGATGTCGTAGGCCCTATCTGCGAAACCGGAGATGTGTTGGGTCATAAACGCCGTCTTCCGAAGACCGAAGAAGGGGATGTGTTCCTGATCGCCACGGCCGGCGCTTATGGGCATGTCATGGGCTCCAACTACAATTTGCGTGGCATCGCAGCAGAAGAGGTTTTGTCGTGAGTGACGCCGACGATCGGGCGGCGTGGATTGCCGCGTTCCAAGAAAATCAGCGTCAACTGGTTAAGGCGCACGACGAGTTTCAACGCACGCTTGCCGAAGGTCATAAGCACTTTCTGGATGCCATGGCGCAGTCACAGCGTCGGCTTGCCCGCGCGATCGCTGGAGACGAGGCAGGCCCGGACTTCGATGCGCCGCTCAAGCCTCGTCCTCTGGGGCCCGTGCGCAAGTCGCCGGCGATCGTCGATGCTCGTAGGTCGGGGGAGCTTTGGCCTGTCCTACAAAAGGAACGCTCGATCGGAGTCGTTGCAGATGACTTCGGCGTCGCATCCCACGTGGTCAATGAGCTCAAGGAACTGGGCTGGCTGGCCAGGCTTTTAGAACCCGGTCAATCCGCTGACGTGTTGGTCTTTCTTGGGGCGCTATTGGCCGACGAACGTGCCATGGCCCATGGTCTGGGGCTTGAGCTCGCCGCGGATTGGTTGAAACACGACTTCAGCGCCATCATTCTGGTGGGAGACCTTGGCGGGCGATTCGGTTTTGACCAATTGGAATCCTATAGAGCGGTGCATATCGGCCTGCTCGATCTCGTGATTCGATCCACCACGCCTGCTCGTTTCATTGATTTGGATGTTGGGTTTCGCAAACCCGAGGATGCTGCACGAGACCTCGTCGCAGAAATTCTGGGGGGCGGGGCGGAGTCGCCGGTTGGTCTTCCCGAAGACGGCCGCGTTCATCTGGTTGAAGCCGATGCGAAGGTCAAACGGATCTCTCGCAATCACGACGCCGACGTTCTGTTGATTGTCGGCTCCAAACCTCCCAATTTGGCAAAAATTCGCGAGCTTTGGTCGGGCAAAATCTCTGGCGTTGGATTTGACTCAAAAGACGCGGATTTCACGAAATCATGCGACCTTTTTGATGCGATGAGCACGTACGAAGCGGTTGACGAAATTCGGCAGCATTGTGGCCCATTCACCCATTTATTGCTGTCTGAACCAAGACACGATTGGCCGCCTGACCGGGCGTTTCACGCGCTTACACCATTTCATGCGGTGATCGCATCAACGGCCGCAGATCCGATCCGAGGCATCATGGCCAGCGTGGTGCGAGACGACCCTGCGGCGTCGCTGATTTCGTGGGTGTTCATGGCGGAACAGGAACGCCGGGGACACGAGACCAAGATGACGGTTGTGGTCTGTGACGACGTTGACGAGGCGCTTCTGGACCTTTTTCAAGGGTCGTCCGAAAACACGATGTGGTCGATCGATTAAGGGGTGATCGGCACGACCGGCATCTTGCGTCGTTCTTTAGGCTTTTCGGGAGGAGTGTAAGGCGCTTTAAGGGCGTCACTCGAGATGTCGTAGAGGCCGTCAGTGCTCTTAAGGATCGTAAACCCGGGCACCTGAACGCCGTTCATGTCTGGGTCGTTTCGCAGGTCACTTCGAACCCATATCTCATAAAGTCCGTCCGAGCTCTTGATCACCGTGTAGTGGCGGGGATCTTTTAAGAGCGGGACGCCTTCGTCTGCGCGACTTGGAAACCACTTTTCGGGATTCAGCTGAAGCACGGCCACCGTGGTCTTTCCGGGTTCCACGCTGAACTCACGAACCTCGTTCAATTGCGGGTTGTGAACGCGATGTGTGCCCGCTGGCAGCTTAATCTGCGTGCCGCAGACCGCTGTGATCATATGATCGATAATCACCGTGCCGGCATGAGGGGAGCATTCAATCTTCAGCGTGCCGGGGTTGGCACAAAGTTGAGGAACGACCGCTTTTTCGTTGGGGTGGAGCTCTTTGAAGAATGCGAGCTGCCTTTCGACAGCCGAGCAATGCCCCATGAAGTCATGTGACCGTATGATCAGACGCAACAGGCTGGGCGAGGGCTTGAGTGCGTAGGCTCGGTAGAGGCTCTCGAGCGCGACATCGTAGCGTCCCTCGGCGTAGAAGCGCAGGCCATCCCCATATTGCGTGGCGTAGTCGTCGGCCAGTACAGAGCTTGGCACCGACAGCATCAGAATCACCAAGATTGTACGCAACATATTCGCCTCCGGCTTCACGAGCTTACCGTAACAAGCGTCACCCCGGTGTCAATGTGGGGACGAATTCGTTGTGCGAAGTTTTTTCGCAACAAATTTCGCGACTGACCGATAACCCCGGGGGAGGTGTCCATGGATCCTATCAGTGCACGTGGTTTGGCTAGTGTTTCGCTTCCACAAATGACCGAGGGCCGACCGCCTGGCGGAGGAGTCTCCGAGTTCAAAAAGACTCTCGAGGCCAAAGCGGAACCTCCGGCCCAGGAAGTCGATAACTCAACCAAAGTTGGGGGCGTCGAGAAACGCGTTGATTCGTTCGTCCGCGGCATCGAGAAAGACGGGAAGTTCTTGGACCGTCAGATGAACCGAATCAACCGTGGGGCGGACTTGTCTCCCTCGGAACTTCTGCAGCTCCAAGGCGTGAGCTACCGCCATGCCCAACAGGTCGAACTCGCAGCCAAGATGGTCGAAAAAATCGTCGGGGGCTTCAAACAAGTCCTGAACACGCAGGTATGATGTGAAGGTTATCGTTTTCATGATTTGTGCCTTGTTGCTTTCGGCCTGCACCAGCGAACTCCATCACGGGCTCGATGAATCGAGCGCGAACGAGATGATAACTTTGCTGGAGCGAAACGGCATTGAGGCAGACAAGATCCCCGACCCAGGCGATCCGAAGTTTTGGGCTGTTACGGTTCCTCATGGAGTCCGGATCGAGGCGTGGTCGGCGTTGCAGCGCCAAGGGTTGCCGCGGCCACAGGTGGAGGGTTTCTCTCAGTTCTACCCACGTGAAGGGCTTGTTCCCTCGGCCGATGAGGAACGCATCATCGTCCAGTTTGCGACGGGCCAAGAGCTTCGTCGTGCCTTGATGGCGATCGATGGGGTTGTGGATGCACACGTGAATCTGGTTTTGCCCGAGACGCCTAGAGTTCGCCTGAATCGCGACGAGTTGCCGCCGCCACGAGCGGCCGTGCTCTTAAAGTATCGCCCGGACGCGGCAGGAAAAGTGCCGATTTCGGTCCCTGAAGTCCAACGCCTTGTAGCAGGTGCCATCGACCGCATGACGCCTCAACAAGTCGAAGTGGTCACCACCGCGATCGCGGTTCCTGTGGTCTCCACCAACATCAAGATGACTCAAGTGGGGCCGGTTTCTGTTGCAGCCTCCAACAAGACCACGCTTCAAGCTCTCGTGGGTTTATTGGTGATCATGGTTTTGGGCTTGGCGGCGGGCTTATCATTTGTGCTGGTCCGGAGACGTTGATGACTCCCCCGGAAATCGAAATTTCAAATCGAGCTTCGCTTGAATTGCTCAAGTATCTGGACGCGGACTCTGCGGGGTCGATGAAGGGGGCGTCGTCGCGGGTAAGTGCGCCAACTGAAGATGATGAGGTCTTGCCATCAATTGCCGAACGCCTAACTAAGCCTCCAGAGCCCACGGAAGACGAAGCCCTTGACCCGCCGTTTCAGGTCTCCCGCGTGCATATTAACCCTTACCTTTGGTTCTATCGGTTCGGGCCTGTTGTTCTTTTGTCGACGGCGTCGGACGCCCGTGAAAGAGCGCGTTTCCAGGGAGGTTTGGGCGACCGAAGGGTGAGTGAAGCCGACATGGTTTTTGCGCTGTCGATGGGTGAGAACGCGAAGGCTGCGATTGCCGACGCTGCGGCCGCTCTCTCGGCGACTCATCCCAACATGGCGCATTTGGCTCTCGATCTGGGGATGTACGCAACGGCCATGGCAATCGGGCGCCGCTACCGGACCTGCTTGTCTCGGCTTTCTATGGAATTGCAGAGCGCAGAATTCGATCGTTTTATCGAAAGGGCGCTCCATACCAGCCGCATCGGTGCATGCCGTGAACTCAGGCAAGTCGCTTCGGAACTACAGAATGCCTAAGGTACTTAAAACGATCGAATTGCCAGATTCCGTCCGCCCGGCGTTCGAAAGAAGTCCGACTTTAGTTCGCGCAAAGGTTTGGCGTGATTTGAGGGACTTGGCCGACGAAGTCGAGTGCACAAGAAATGAAGCGCTGGCGCTGGTGGAGGAGGCTCAGGCGGCCGCAAGTCGGATCCGCGAAGAGGCCGTTGAAGAGGGGCGTTTGGAGGGCGGTGCGCGATACCTTGAGGCCTTGGTTAAAATTCAGACCGACCACGCGGCTTGGCTTGAACGGGCAGAACCTGAAGCCGTTGAGCTCGCGCTGAAGATTGCGGAGCGGGTTGTGGGTGAGGTCGTAAAATCGAACCCTGTCGCGATGCAGACGATCATCCACAAGGCGGCTGCGGCAGCACGTGGCCGGGGAGACCTTGAGATGTCGGTGCCCCCGGAATCTGTGGTGCATGTGCAGGGCCTCGTGGACGCACTCTCGCAAGAGTTCGGTGTGAGCGTGCGCCTTCTTGCCGATGAGCGCTTAAGTCCAGCCGACTGCATTGTTCACACGTCCGCCGGTGATATCGACGCCCGTCTCGAGACTCAGATGCAGGCCATTCGGCGCGTTCTTTTGGGGAAGGCATGAGCGAGCGCCTCTTATCCTCGTATTTCGATCGTCTCGATGACGTGCAACCACTGAAATTGCGGGGCCGTGTTCAAGAGGTTACCGGGCTTGTGGTGCGCGCCACCGTTCCCGAAGCGTCGGTGGGGCATGTCGTTCGGATCTTGCCAAAACACGGGCCAGAACGCCTTGCCGAAATCGTTGGTTTTCAGGGAGAGAGCGCCGTGCTGATGCCCCTGGGAACGGTGGATGGGATTGGAAATGATGCAGAAGTGGAGTCGACGCTCGCCCCTTTCAGCGTTCGAGTGGGTTTGGGGCTGAAAGGACGTGTTCTGGATGGTCTTGGCCATCCGATTGATGGCGGGCCTCCATTGACGGATGGGTTCGAAGACTGGTCGATTGACCGCGCCCCTCCGCACCCGCTGATGCGTCAACGTATCGAAGAACCGCTGCCCACAGGAGTCCGTGCCATTGATGGACTTTTGACGTTTGCCAAAGGGCAGCGCATCGGGCTTTTTGCGGGTTCGGGGGTTGGTAAGTCCACCCTCCTTGGCCAGATCGCCAGGGGAGCCCTCGCCGACGTGAACGTGATTTGTCTGATCGGCGAACGTGGTCGAGAGGTGAGAGATTTCATCGAAGATGTACTGGGCGAAGAAGGTCTGAAACGCTCGGTGGTCGTGTGCGCCACCAGCGATGCGCCCAGTCTGGTGCGGCTTAAATCCGCCTTTGTCGCCACTGCAATCGCCGAGTGGTTCCGCGACCGTGGCGCCAATGTTTTTTTGATGATGGACTCTGTGACTCGTTTCGCCCGCGCACAGCGTGAAGTCGGGCTCGCTGCGGGTGAAGCGCCGGCGCGGCAAGGGTATCCACCCAGTGTTTTTGCGATGTTGCCGCGTCTGCTTGAGCGGGCCGGTGCAGGCGAAGTCGGTACGATTACCGCGCTTTACACGGTGCTGGTCGCGGGTGGCGATATGGACGAACCGATCGCAGACGAAGTACGCGGAATCCTGGATGGACACATCATTTTGAACCGCAAGATTGCGTCTCGTAATCACTGGCCCGCGATCGATGTGCTTGCGTCGTTATCGCGAGTCATGCGGGCCGTCGTTTCAAAATCCCACACCGAATACGCGGGAAGGCTCCGTGAAATTTACGCTACTTATGAAGCACATCGAGACCTCATCACTCTGGGCGCATATGAATATGGCACCGACGAAAAGGTCGACCTCTCGATCGATTTGATTCCCGAAATTGATGCAGTCCTGCGGCAAGACCTGGATGAATGGACGTCGTTGGAAGAAACGGTCTCCCGTCTGGGAGACATCGCAGGATGAGTGAATATCCGCTGACCGTATTGCTCAAGATTCGCGAAGGCGAAAAAGACGCCGCGATTGCTGCCTACGCTCAGGCATCGAATTTGCGGGCTCAAGCGCGGACTGAGCTTGAGTCATTGCAAGCAGAACAGGTGGAGCTGACGACGCGGCGGCAAGAGGCCCGCGAGATGCGGTCCAATGCGGATGATATCCAGCAAATACGGTCGATTTCTGAATATGTTGCTGGACTAGAACTCGAGAGTGCTGACCTCGACATTAAGATTGCCGCCGCTGCCCATGGGCTTGAGCTCGCAGAAGTTGCCTTGACCGAGAAACGTAGGGAGATGGCCAAGGCCGAAACGGAATTGAACGCCGTGGTCTCGCATCAAGATAAGTGGCAGCAGGAACGAAAGGCCGAGCTCGCCAAGAAGGCCGCCGAAGCGCTCGACGACTTAGCCATTCAACGTTGGAGCCGATCATGAGTCGAATTCAAGCAGGGGGCGTGTATTCACACGATGCGCTTCGCGCCACCGAGAACCAAAACCTCGCGGCATTGAACGAGGTCGTGGAGGTCAGTGCCGATGCTGCCCCGTTTGCATCTGAGTGGTTGAATCGCCTTCAATCGATGACCGAGCCTAATGGGTTTTCTAAATTGGCGGCTCCTCAATGGAATGACCCGAGCGCGCCACCCACGCACGCGGAACTTCGGCAGAGTCTGACCACGGCATTCCAAAAAATCGCCGCGCGCGAAGGAGGACCGATCGAGGACCGCATGTCCAAAACCATCGAACGCTACCTTCGCCTCAACCTCGAGATGACGCACCGCATCGGGTGAGGCTATAGTGGGCCCCATGGATTCCCACTGGCACATACGCGGCTCTGGACTACTCGACCGATGGGCCGCTGATTTGCGGACCCGCGGCCGGCTGATTCGTTGGGGGCACCGCGCCCAAATCGACGATCCCGGGGTCGGAGCGGTTCATCTTATCATCGCGGGATCGGTTCAAATTCAAGGGTCTAACGGTCTGGTGAGGCTTGCACGCGGCGATATCTGGGGCGTGAACAAGGCTGACGTGGGCCTTCGCGCCTTCGATGATACGACTGTCCTCGACTTGTCTGACGATAATCTAGGTGATGGGCTGGGTGAAATGGTCGCCCGCATAGGTGTGCTCAACCCGCGGACGGTTTCCGTGCCCATCCAAAACCTGATTCATTACGGGGACGAAGCCAGAGTCGTTAAGGTGCTGCTTCATTTGGCCCCAGAGTCGTTGGAAAACGGAGCACAGGCCATCGAGCTTGAAATTCGAGCCCGTCATGTCTCGCAACTTACGGGTATCCCGCTGATTCGGACTCGGGCAATCCTTGAGAATCTAAAGCGTTCAAAACTGGTCGAAGTCGGCAAGCGTGGTTTGGTGATTCCCGATCTTGATGCGATTCGAGCTTTTGGAGGAGGCGACCGATGACTGAAAAAGGCGCGCACCACCTGATTCGCACCTCATTGGTCCTCGGCGTTCAGCTGGACGACTTCGACTACCGGCTCTTTTTGCGCGAGTACCATAAAGACCTGCGCCAACGATTTCCGTCCGATGATTTCCCGGCTTACGTGCCAAATGACGTTTTGGATTCATTGATTCCTCGCCTCGAACCTGATGGTCTGGGCAAAGGCGCGGGCGGCCGATTCGAGGCTCTGCGACAGTTTGCGGTACGCAGCAGTCGACTGGACTTGGCGCTGACCGCATCTGATTTCGGAAAATTTGAGCAGCGGACGTCGCCATACAGCTTCGACCGTGCGTTTTTTCATCTTGGGCGCGTGATTTGTTCGGCCCGATTGAAGATGGAGTACCCAGGCTACAATCCGTTCAAGGCCACGCGGCAGTGGGATATCGACTTCGTCCGTAATAACCTCGGCAACGTCTTTGAGGTGATGCCGGACTACATGTGGTGGGCCATGCATGACCAACGCGACAGCATTGCCAACGCACTTGTGCCCGAGCAACTCGATGAGGCAAGGCGTCGCATCGAGAGTGCCGGCTACAAGGTCAACAGTTTTGGGCTCTACCTGACAACGCTTGAGACCATGCATTCTGCCGACGAAGAGATTCCGGCTTGAACAAAATTCATCTGCCGATCGACGACGTCATACCCGACGTGATCGAGGCACTTCGTCATCATCAGGCTGTGATCATTAGGGCGGAACCTGGTGCGGGAAAGACCACACGCATTCCCCCTGCCTTATTGGACGCCAACATCGTCCCCGGCGAGGTCGTGGTGCTTGAGCCACGTCGAGTGGCTGCGCGGGCAGTGGCGAGGCGAATCGCTTACGAACGCGGCCAGAGCCTGGGTGATGAAGTTGGGTTTCGGGTTCGCAACGAGAGAGCCGGCGGCCAAGATACACGGTTATGGGTGCTCACCGAGGGGATCCTGACTCGGCGCCTTCAAAGTGATCCGCTGCTCGAGGGCGTTGGCATTGTGGTGCTCGACGAATTTCACGAGCGCTCCATCCACGCTGACCTTGCGATTGCCTTCCTTCGCGAAGTGCTTGAGGCACGGGATGATCTGAAAGTGGTCGTGATGTCTGCGACCCTAGAAGCCGGTCCTGTGTCGACATTTCTGAACGACGCACCCTCGATCGATTGCCCGGGACGAACGTTTCCGCTTGAGATCCAACACCTGCATCATGACGACCAAGTCTTTGCCGTGCGCGATGCTCTTCACCGCTTGGTAAAAGGACCAGATGACGGTGGCGATGTGTTGGTCTTTTTGCCTGGCCGTCGTGAAATCGAAGACGTCGCGAACGCGCTTGCACCGACTTTTCCTCAATTTGAGTTCGTACAGCTTTTTGGCTCTCAATCCGGGGAAGATCAAGACAGCGCCTTGAATCCGGGCTCCAAACGTCGTGTGATTCTTTCGACCAATATCGCCGAAACATCTCTGACGATCCCGCGCGTGACTGCTGTCATTGATTCGGGTTTGGTTCGCCAACTCGTGGCGTCCGTATCGACGGGAATCGACGAATTGGTGACGACGAGCATCTCACTGGCATCTGCAAAACAGCGAGCGGGGCGGGCAGGCCGTACGCAGCCTGGTCGGGTGATTAAGCTGTGGTCATCGGCCCACGAACATAAAATGCGTGATTACGATGTCGCCGAAATCCATCGCATCGACTTGTCGCGGCCGCTGATGGAAGTCGCTGCATGGGGAAGCATCCAGGATTTTCAGTGGTATGAAGCTCCGCCGACGGCACGAATCGAACGCGCCTCAGAGCTCCTGACGATGCTGGGTGCACTTGGGCCATCGGGACTGACGGCAAAAGGCAAACGATTGCATTCGATGCCGCTTCACCCGCGTCTTGCCGCCATGATCGAGGCAGGCAAGGACCGAGGCTGTGCCAAGGCTGTTGCTGAGCTTGCTGCGTTGATCTCTGAGCCTGACTTCGTGGTGCGGGTCCAACCCGATGCGCCGCCTGCCGAGAGCGACTTGTTGGAACGGTGGAGACTCTTTCCTGAGGTCGCCCGCGGTCAAGTCGGCCGAGCCCGCTCACTCGGCTTTGAGGTTCATGTGGGGCGAGCGCGAGCCGCCAAAATTGTCGCCGAACAATTGAGTCGCGGATTGCCGGCCGACAAGACCACGTCCGATATTGAGCGGCTCAAAGCCTGCGCGGCTGGATTTCCTGACCGAATAGCCCTGCAGCGTGCCCGCAATTATGCGCTGGCAGGCGGGGGCTCGGCTGTCCCTGGCCGAGAGTCGTTGGTGAAGGACCATCCCTGCATGATTGCGCACGTGCTCTTTGGCACCAACCGCGACGGTGATGCCATCATCCGTATGGCCAGCGCGTTCGAGACGGAATGGCTTCAGGACGTGTTTCCTGGGGTGGTGCAGCGTCGACGACAGGTCTCTTTTGACGCCACCCTCGATCGGGTTGTGGTTCGGGAAGTGGTCGCGTTTGGTCATCTCGCACTTTCTGAGGTTCCAACATCACCGTTGCCCGTTGACGCGGAACAAATGGCGGCCGCGCTCGCCGGGGCCTTGCGTGAACGCATGGCGCGAGGAGAGCTCGCCGAAGGTTTGTTGCAACGCATCGACTTCTTGCGTCTTCATTGCCCGGAGCTTGAGATTCCGGATGTGGCCCACGGCATGGACGAGTTGTGGGAAGGGTTGTGTTGGGGGAAACGCTCGCTCAAAGAGATCAAGGATGTGTCGTCGTCGCTGCTCGGGTTTTTGAGTGCGAGCCAACGACGGGCCCTCGAAGAGCACGCGCCAGCCCGCATCGAAGTGCCATCCGGGTCATCGATTGCGGTGGATTATCAGGAAGTCGCATCACCTGTGCTGGCGGTGAAAATGCAGGAAGTTTTTGGGTGGAGCGAAACGCCCACCATCGCCATGGGACGCGTCCCTGTGCTGATGCATTTGCTGGCACCGAACAGGCGGCCAGCCCAAATCACCAATGATTTGAAGAGTTTTTGGGCAACGACGTATCAGGAGATACGAAAGGAACTGCGCGCCCGGTATCCCAAGCATTCGTGGCCAGAAGATCCCTACACCGCTCAGGCAAAAAAACGCTGATCAGCGAAGCTTGGCTGTAGCCCGTTGCGCGAAGCTGCTGGTGAGGGCGGGGATCACCGTTGAAATCAGAGCGACGGCCATCACGGTCACCATCACCGTTCCGAAACTGACCAATGAACGCCAATTGCCGTCCACTGGATGGGTGATGAAATGATACCAAACACTTCCGATGACGCCGGCAATCATGGTCGTCACGAATGGGAATGCGACCAAGCCAGCCAGCACGTTCTTTGCGGCAAACGCGCTCGGACGAACGCCGAGCTTCTTGCTCAGTAGTACCGCCGCGACACTGGTTCCAATGCCTGCTGCGATCACCAAAGCCCACGCGAAGACAGCACCAAAACCGGTCCAGAGTCCCAAGATACCGATCGCTGAAGTCACGATTCCTGGCAACACGGTCGAGGCTCGCAATCCGATTCGGACCACACGCGAACGGCTCCAGATGAGCGCTGCCCATGACCCCCAGGTCATCGTCGCGATGACCATGGCCGTGAGGTAGAAGCCCGCCTGAACCTGCGTCCAACCAAGGACCTGGTTTCCAAACTGATATGCGATTGCCGTCGGGATGATGGAGCAAAGAATATTTGCCAGAATCCAGAGCGGAATTTCGATAAGTGTTCTCATAAGGCTTGAACCCATAATGTGACCTCGGCGGTACGTTCCATACTAAACAACGCAAGAGAGAAAAAAAAGATTTCAATTCGTTGAGATTGTTTTGTGAAACCTTGAATGTCGGGGGAGAATCCCACACATACTGTTGAAGTGGAGTCAGGATGAGAAATTTGCTCGCCACGGTTGTGGGCTTGTCAGTGATCGCTCTTAGTGGAAATGCCTTCGCTTCACCTTGGACCTTACCAAAAGATGACCTTTCGCTCACCTTGGGATTCGATTTCCAGCAAGCGACCGAGGAATACCAGACCGACGGCGGTCGACGGGAGTTCCCCCTTAATGGGACATTCACGTCCCAGACCCTGGGCCTGGGCCTTCGATACGGCTTCACAGACCGCCTTGAACTCGCGATCGACGTTCAGATGAAGTCGGTTTCCTACAAAGCCGAGCCGGTTGTGTTGAGGTTGCCGGCTGGAGAAGACACGGTCGACCTGCAAGGCGCCCGCGATGCTGTGTACGACTTTTCTGAGAGCGTGATGGGGCTGGGCGATATCACCATGGCCGCGCGTTACAACCTGTATCGCCGTCCGATGGGCGTGATTACTACCGAAACACGAGCCAAGCTTCCAGGCGGCTACCGCGCTCCTGGGCAGACTTTTCGCGACCCAGAGAACACCAGTCCAAATGCACAAGAGGACGATGTCACCTTGGGAGACGGGCAAACCGACCTCGAACAATCGATTCTTTTTGGAGGATATGTCCCGGCGACTCGCACGTTCGCTCGAGCGGGTTTGGGCGTGCGTTTACGTTTCGGCGCTCCGGGGCATCAAGTCATCGGCGATGCGAAGGTCGGTCAATTCATCGGTAAAGGCGTCGTGGTTTTTGGAGGTGTGCGCGGCGCATTCACCGTGATCGAGGGCGACACGCTTGGCACAACCTTTGTGGTGACCCGGAATAATGTGACTGCGCAGAATATTCGAGACACCGACATTCGGAAGGACTTGCTCTCGCTCGATAAAGACTTCCTGCAGACAGAGGCGGGGTTGCTGGTCGTTCTGTCAAGCGACGCCGAGATGCAAGTCGTGTACTCTTATATCCCGGTCGGAAAGAATATTTCGGCCATTCATTCTGTTTCGGTTGGCATGACCATCCGCATCCCCGATCTTACTGGGGACACGCCTTAAAGTGGACCTATGAGCAGTGAAACTAGGCAAGCGCCTGCCATGGACCTGGGCACCAGATACGTTTTTGAACGTGTCTTGGGCCGAGGCGGTATGGGCGTGGTGCTGCGTGCTCAGGATACCCTTTTGAACCGACTGGTCGCGGTGAAGTTGCTCAGCGAAGAACTGGCAGATAATCCCGAGGCCCAACAGATTTTCCTGACCGAAAGTCGCGCGCTTGCGACGCTCTCACATCCGAACTTGGTGGGTATCTTTGACGTGACCGAGATCGGTGGTCGCGCGATGATGGTCTTTGAGTACGTTGAGGGCGAGACTCTCGATCAGCTTCTCAAAAAAAATGGCCGTTTTGACGAGGCCGAGGCTCTACGGGTGGCGATCGAGCTGACATTTGCGATCGAATACCTTCACGACAAGAACGTGATTCATCGTGACCTCAAGCCCGCCAACGTGATGGTTCAACCTGACGGCAAGGTTCGGTTGATCGATTTTGGTCTTGCGCGATCTCTGGAAGATATTGCTGCGCGGGGGACACGTCTTCGGGGATCACCCGCCTATATGGCGCCCGAACAAGTGATGGGCGAACAGCTTGGGCACCACACCGATTTGTATGCTCTGGGCATGACGCTGTTCGAGATTCTCGCCGGTCGACTTCCATTCGAGACCGGCGACATGTCGTTTGCGCAGGTGCATCGCCATCCACCGTCGTTGGCGACCCTTCGCGATGGTTTGCACCCTGATCTCGTTGTGATCGTCGACCGCTGTATCTGTAAGGCACAAAGCGATCGTCCAGCGTCGGCGCAGGAAGTCCGGCAGATTCTCACGAATATTGCCGCCGACGTCACGGCAGGCATCCGACCCTCTCGGTCGCGGTTGACTGCTCCGACTTTTCCGGGCGTAGATTTCAGCACAACAGCTCAGGATCTCTCGCGAAACAAGGGTTTGGTGGGCGTGCTTGGTGCGCTCACGGTCGTCTTCATTATCGCGTTTGTGGGCATCCTGATGATGCTCAAGATGATTCCGATGCCCGGCGACCCGCCCAACGTGGTGGTTGCAACAATTCCTGCACCCGAGGTCATAGCGACTGAAGAGGTTCAGGAAGAGGTTCAGGACAGCGTTCCGCTGGTGATGTCTCAGGTTCGAGGTGGAATTCTGGCTGCTGAGGCCGCCTCCGCTGCGGTTGCAGACGAGCTGAGCAGCACGAAGAGTCGCAAGCCAGCCCGCCCTGTCGAGAAGACTCCTGATCTCGAACTTGTGGACGAGGCTGAAAAAATGCCTGCGGGAGTAGAGGTCCTGGCGGAGAAACCTGTCGAGGCTTTTCAGCCCACAAAATTTGGCACTCCGAGTGTGGCCGCTGTGCCGTCGCCCGAAGCCGACAAAAAAACGGCTCAGGCGCGCTTGGCTGCGAAAGCAAAGGCTGCCGCGAAAGCCAAGGCTGACGCGCTTCTGCAAGAGAAGCTGCGACTTGAGGCCGCCAAGAAAAAGGCCGACTCAACGCCGGCCAAAGTAGCTCCCCCCGTCAGCTTCTAGACTTACGCTTCGTCGTCCTCGGGAGCATTGGTCTCGAACGTGAAGACCAGCTTGTCATCCTCAACATCCGTCATCGCTGTGCCGCCGTGCTCAAGCGCGCCAAACAGAATCTCATTGGCGAGCGGCTGTTTGATCGATTCTTGAATGATGCGTGAAAGCGGACGAGCTCCGAGCTTCTCGTCGTACCCGCGTTTGGCCAACCATTCGCGGGCTGTAGGGCTGATCTCGACGCGTACACCACGTTCCGAAAGCTGTTGGTCCAACTCGATGATGAACTTGTCGACGATCTTGCCCATCACTTCCGGGCGAAGTGGGTTGAACATCACGATCCCGTCAAGTCGATTGCGGAATTCCGGTGGGAACATCTTTTCAATCGCATTCTTGCCGCGGCTCACGTCGACGGTCTTGCCAAAGCCAACCACATTGGCGGCCATCTCCTGGGCTCCAGCATTGCTGGTCATGATGATGATCGTGTTGCGGAAATCCGTTTCACGGCCGTTGTTGTCGGTCAGACGAGCGGCGTCCATCACCTGCAACAGGATGTTCAGGATGTCCGGATGAGCTTTCTCGATCTCATCGAGCAAGATTACGGCGTGGGGTGAGCGCCGAACGGTTTCGGTAAGCTGTCCCCCCTGATCGTAACCCACGTAGCCGGGTGGGGCGCCAATCAAGCGGCTCACGGCATGGCGCTCCATGTACTCCGACATGTCGAAACGCACGAATTGAATGCCAAGAGCCAAGGCGAGTTGTTTAGCGACCTCGGTCTTACCGACACCTGTCGGACCCGCAAAAATAAACGAGCCGACGGGTTTATCAGGCCGCGTCAAACCAGCGCGCGACATCTTGACTGCGGTCACGACCGCGTCGATGGCGGCCTCTTGATCGTAGACGGCCTTCTTCAACGCGGCATCAAGCTCCGAGAGCCTTTCACGGTCATTTCCTTCGACCGAAATCTCGGGAATTCGGGCAATTTTGGCCACGACGCGTTCGATTTCTGCGACGTCGATGATGCGGTCTTCGGGATTTTCGCGATTGATCTTATGGCGTGATCCCGCTTCGTCGATCACGTCGATCGCCTTGTCTGGATTGGCTTTGTCGCGAATATGCTTGTCGGCAAGTTGGGCCGCAGATTCAAGCGCCTCGTCGGTATAAGTGACTCCGTGGAAGTCCTCATAATATTTACGCAATCCCTTCAGGATGTCTTTTGTTTCCTCAAGGGTCGGCTCAGGGACGTCGACCTTCTGAAAACGCCGTGAGAGCGCTCGGTCTTTGTCGAACGAGCGTCGAAACTCCTCGTGTGTGGTTGCGCCGATGCATCGCAGCTTGCCAGAGGCGAGGGAAGGCTTGAGCAAATTCGAGGCGTCCATGGTGCCGCCTGAAGTGGCTCCGGCGCCCACAATCGTGTGGATCTCGTCAATGAAGAGAATCGAGTTTTCCTCGGACTCAAGCGCCTTCAGCACAGCTTTCAGTCGTTCCTCGAACTGCCCACGGAATTTGGTTCCGGCCAGCATTCCGCCGAGATCCAACGACCATACTGTGGCGCTGCGTAACATTTCTGGGACTTCACCGCGCGAGATGCGCCAGGCCAGCCCTTCAGCGATCGCCGTCTTGCCTACGCCAGGTTCGCCAACCAGAAGCGGGTTGTTCTTGCGCCTCCGCCCGAGGACCTGAATGGTTCTTTCGACCTCAAGTTCACGCCCGATCAGGGGATCAATGTCCCCTGCGGTGGCGCGTTCAACCAGGTTCGAACAGAACTGCTCAAGGGGATTGCCGCGAACATCGTCCTCGTCGTCCTCGGTGAAGCTGGGTTGGTCCCAGGCGTCGTCATCGCCCGCATCTTTTTCGATGCCGTGCGAGATGAACTGCACGACATCAAGGCGAGAAGCTCCATGTTTTTCAAGGAAATAGACAGCAAAGGAGTCTTGTTCAGAAAACAAAGCTACTAGGACGTTTCCGCCGTCGACTTCGTCTTTTCCGCTCGATTGGACGTGTAAGATCGCACGCTGCATCACGCGCTGAAACGCCCGTGTTTGCTCGGGATCGGCGTCTCGGTCTTCGGGCAATGCCTCGACCTGTGTCTTTAGGTGCTCATCGAGGTCGCGTTTGAGCGAATCCACATTGACGCCACATCCACGCAAGATGCGTTTTGAGGTCGCATCAAAGCACAAGACATAAAGCAGGTGCTCCAGGGTTAAGTATTCATGTCGTCGGTCGCGCGCCTCTCGGAACGCAGTATATAGGGCGACTTCCAAATCTTTCTGAATCATATATCAATCCTTCAAACCCTATTCGGGTTCCATGACGACCATCAAAGGTTGGCCTTCACTTCGTGCAAGGGTCAGTGTCTGTTCGACTTTGGTCTCGGCAATCTCGTGGGTGTAAACCCCCGCAACCCCCGCACCGCGGTTATGCACATGCAACATCACTGCTGCGGCTTCTGCCGGTGACTTATTGAAGATGGTCTCCAAAACGTGGATGACGAACTCCATTGTGGTGTAATCGTCATTCATGAAGATGACTTTGTAGAGGCGAGGTTTCTTAACCTTGCTCTGCTTCTTCGTGATTACATCCCCTTCGTTATCGTTCTTACCTGCCAAGACGGACTCTCCTGTCGCGATCTTGTCGCGAACTTCAATGATGCTACAACGCCCAAGTGCGCAGCGAAATTCTATGTGACGGAGGCAAACTATGGAACAACTCTTCTCAGATCCCTTCATTTGGTTTGACGCCTGGCTCGCGGAGGCAAGTGCGACGGAAATGATCGACCCCAACGCCATGTGTTTAAGCACGGTGGGTGATGATGGGATGCCAAGCAGCCGTATGGTGCTTCTAAAAGGCCGAGATCCCAACGGATTTGTTTTCTACACGAACCTTCAAAGTCAGAAAGGCCACCAGCTGCTTGAGCATGGCAAAGCCTGTCTGAACTTCTTTTGGCGTGATCAGGGGCGGCAGATTCGCATCCAAGGTGTGGCCGAACTTGTCGATGACGCGACGGCTGATGAGTATTTTGCATCGCGTGCGAGGGGATCTCAAATAGGGGCTTGGGCGTCGGCTCAGAGTCGTCCGTTGGCCTCCCGAGAAGAGATGATTCTGCGCACAAATCGGCTCGAAGAAGAGTACGAAGGGCGCAGTGTACCAAGGCCATCGCATTGGTCGGGCTTTCGATTGGTACCCACCTCGATCGAGTTTTGGCAGGCCGGCGAGTTCCGCCTTCATGACCGATTTGTGTTCACAAAGGACGAAGATGCATGGAAAGTCTCGCGTCTTAATCCGTAACCTGTTACAAGCGGTGCGGACATTTATCTTGATCTTGTGACGGTGTTTAGTTAGAAACACCGCCTCTGAAGTGCTGACATATAGGAGCTTGGCCATGAAGCCTGAAATCCACCCGAATTATAATCCTGTCATCTTTGTTGATGGCGAACACGAAATCATGACTTTCTCGACAATGAAGTCGGGCGAAAAGCGCGTTGTAGACGGCGTTGAACACTACGTTGTCCAGATGGACATCTCGGCGTTCTCACACCCATTCTACACCGGTAAGCAGAAGCTTATGGATGCTGAAGGTCGTGTCGACCGCTTCCGCAAGCGCTACAACCTGGCCTGATCTCAGGCTCGCTTCGAAAATCTGGCAACCCCGCGCAGGCATACGCCTCGTGGGTTTGTCATTTCTTGGTCCGAATGAAATTGACGCTCGGTCTCTGCTGCGCCATAGTTCGCGGCGATGGGACGGGTGAATTTCACTCCACCATTGGCCATCTGCGTATGACGCGGAATAAGTGGCCACCCAAAAAAGATTTACCGTTGTGTTCGTAAAGATCACGACAATTTAGCAATTTTAGAAACCAGATTTGGGCTCTCGCACCAAATGCGTGAGCAAAAACCATAGAGGATTCGGGTCGAAAGGTACCCTAGCTTCTTCAGGACAGGTGAGAGTCGCACGATGAAACGTCCGGCTCGCATCGCTGAACAACTAGGTTGGTCCCGTCAGTGAGTGTTTTCGTCAGGTGACGATGTATTTGTGGCTCTGAGCCACCGTGACTTCCTGAGGAGACTCGTCTCCCTGGTTGCGGCGTTTTTTGCAACGCAGGGCATCGACGTATGAATCGAATCAATCACAGGTGAGGGATCACAGCCACAGGATCAATGAAAGATCGCTACGTCCGATAGGACGGTGGCGAAGTCCAGAGAGCCTGAGGCCGTACGGCCCGCTTCCTCGTACACACGAGGAATGTAAATGACATTTTACGAAGCTGCCCTAGAAGTACTGCGCCGTAGCGCGCGTCCCCTCCATTTCAAAAAAATCACCGAACTCGCGATCCGCGACGCCTTGCTTTCGCACGTGGGAAAAACCCCCGAGCAAACCATGGGCGCTCGACTCGATCTTGAGCTCAAGCGTGAAGAAGATTCGTGGATCATCTCTTCAAGGCCCGGAGTGTTTTCACTTCGTGAAGACATCATCAGTGTCTTGAATGAGCAAGCCGACCTTCGCAAGCCAGAACCGGTCGCAGTGCCAGCCGCGAAACCGAAACCAGCGGCAGAACCAAAAGCAGCGCGTGCTGCCAGGCCGGCCCCTGTCATCGATGAAGACGATTCGGATGACGACGATGACGTTGATTCCGACGATCAGGAAGAGTCAAATTCCGACGACGGTGGTGGTGACTCTAACGATGATGGACGCCGACGTGGTCGTCGTCGCCGACGTGGACGTCGCGGCAACCGAGAAGAGCGTACCGATTCGCCAGCTCCAGTCGCCGCGGAAGCAGCTCCTGTCGAAGAAGAGCGAGCTCCTCGCCGAACTCGTGCAAGCGAATCCGTAGCTCGCGCCCCTCGTGAAGAGCGTGCCCCTCGTGAAGAGCGTGCCCCTCGTGAAGAGCGTGCCCCTCGTGAAGCTCGTGCTCCTCGTGAAGAGCGTGCTCCTCGTGAAGAACGTGCTCCTCGCGAAGAACGTGCTCCTCGTGAAGAACGTGCTCCTCGCGAAGCTCGTGCTCCTCGTGAAGAGCGTGCTCCTCGTGAAGCTCGTGCTCCTCGTGGTGATCGATCAAACGGCCGGGCGCCACGCAACGATCGCAACGACCGCAACGACAAACGCGAAGAAAGTCCTCAGGTGGATGTTTCCGGTCGATTTGACTCGGTCGGAGAGGCTGCGTTTGCAGTGCTCAAAGCCGCAAATCGTAAGCCTATGACGGCTGCGTCGATTGCCGAGACGGTCTTCCAGAAGAAGCTCGTCAAATTTCATACCCACGACCCATCGGCGACCGTTCAAGCCGCAATCGTTGCTGATAATCAGCTTCGTCACGGCCAAGGCCGTCGTCATGTGTTTGCAAACCACGGGAATGGCCTTTGGGGCTTGACCGAGTGGGGCCTTTCGGACGTCAGCATCCAGAAAGAGCGCCAGATTCAGAAGCTCGCCAACGAACTTTGTGACGAGGCTGCTGTTCAACTTGGCAACATGCTTGTCGGTCTGAAACCAGAGGCATTTGAAATGGTGATTCTGGCTGTTTTGGACCGTCTTGATTACCACAACATCCGCGTCTCGAAGCGTACCGCCGATGGCGATGCGTTTTTCACCGCTGAATGGCGCCGTGGCTTTGCCGATGCGCGAGTTTGCATTCAGGTCGTGGGCGATGCCGAGGCAGAAGTCGACGACGAAGACGTTCGTTTGCTTCGCGACACCCTGCAGCATTACGCAGGCACTGAAGGCGTCTTGATCCACATGGGTGACATTTCGAAAGAAGCGCACCGTGAAGTCAAAAATGCCGATGCCGCACGTGTTTCGATCCTCGACCGTGAAACGTTGGTTCGTTTGATGGTTCAAGAGGGAATCGGCGTTCGTCATCACCATGTGTCGGTGCCGATGGTCGACACGACTTTCATTGAAGCCCTTAAGGCCTGATGAAGCTATCCGTTGTTCGCCTGGGTGTTGTTCCGTACGGACAAGCACTCGCCCTTCAGCTCGCACTTCGTGAGAGACTTCAGGAGGGAGAAGCGGGCTCGGGTTGGGTACTCTGCGTGGAACACCCGCCAACCGTAACGCTTGGCAAACGCGGACAACTTGAACATTTGATCTCACCGACGAACCTCGACGCCAATGGCGTCGAGGTTTTTCGTATTGATCGCGGCGGCGAAGCGACCTTTCATGGGCCTGGCCAGCTGGTGATTTACCCGATTTTACGTCTTGCTGACCTTGAGCTCGGCGTCGTGGATCTGATACGCGGACTTGCCGGCAGCCTGTCGGCGACTCTTGGTGAGCATCATGGGATTCAAGCCCATTACGATGTGGAGCACCCGGGGGTCTGGACCGCGGAGACACCTTCTCGAAAAATCGCGAGTGTGGGCATGCGGGTGTCGCGTGGAGTGACCACTCACGGTGCGGCCATCAATCTGGTCAATGACATGTCGCCCTTTGGTTGGATTGTGGCCTGTGGGATGCCTGAGGCGCCCATGATTCGTCTTAAGGACGTAGACCCGAACGCAACGCTGCCCGAGTTCCGCGAACGGTTCCTGAAGCATTTTGGCGAGTTTTTAAAGGTGGATTGGGTCGAAGCTGAAGTCGAGCTTCCGGCCCCTGCCGATTGGATACCGGCAGAGGCGCGATAACCGATTTTATTTGGCGTCAGCCGGCAGGCGATCGATGTGTGCGCCTAGGGCGCGCAGCTTCTCGTCGACCTTTTCGTATCCGCGATCAATTTGGCGAATATTATAAATCGTGCTGGTTCCTTCGGCGGCGAGAGCTGCAATGAGCAGGGCCATACCTGCGCGAACGTCTGGCGATTCGAGCGTGGTGCCGTAAAGTTTACTTGGCCCAAGTACGACGATGCGATGCGGGTCACAGAAGATAATTCGAGCGCCCATTGCGATCAGCGAATCGACAAAGAACATGCGGCCTTCGAACATTTTTTCGAAGAACAAGATCGAGCCGCGCGACTGGGTCGCCACTGTGATCGCGATCGACATCAAGTCGGTCGGGAAGGCCGGCCAGATATTATCGTCGATTTTGGGGATTTGACCGCCAAACTCGTCGACTACCACCAATTCTTTTTTGCCCGAAACAAAGAGGTCATTGCCACGAAGTTCCGTGTACACGCCCAATTTGTTGAACACGAGTCGAATCATTCGAAGGTCGTCGGGGACGACGCCTTCGATGGTGACTTCGCCGCCAGTGACGGCCGCAAGACCAGCAAATGAGCCGATTTCGAGGTAGTCCGGGCCGATGGTGTGTTCACATCCCCAGAGGCCTTTTGCGCCTTTGATTTTTAGGATGTTGGTGCCCACGCCATCGATCTGTGCGCCCATGCGTCCAAGCATCCGGCAAAGGCCCTGAACATGAGGTTCACACGCAGCGTTTCGCAGCGTCGTGGTGCCTTTTGCGCCTACGGCGGCCATGATGATGTTTTCGGTCGCGGTCACGGACGCTTCGTCCATGAAGAAGTCAGTGCCTTGGAGTTTCTCGGCCTTAAAGCTGAGCCCACCGTCGAAAGTGACTTTTGTTCCGAGGGCTTCGAGGCCAAGGATATGTGAGTCCAAACGCCGACGACCAATCACGTCGCCACCAGGGGGAGGCAATTCGCAGGCGCCTTCTCGGGCCAACATTGCGCCGGCAAAAAGAATCGAAGCTCGAATCTTGCGGCAAAGGTCGGGATTGAGCGTGGTCGACTTGACGTTGGCTGTGCGAATCTTGACGACGCCGTCGTCGATCCACTCGTAAACGCCGCCTAGATCTTCGATCACGCGAAGCATGACCTCAACATCTGCGATGCGAGGGACGTTCTTCAACGTGACTTCCTCGTCAGTCAGCAGAGTTGCTGCAAGACACGGGAGAGCCTCGTTTTTGCTTCCTCCAGGCCGGACTCGGCCAGAGAGCTTATGACCACCTTCGATGACAAATTTTTCCATGGTGTACTTCGCCTTCCGTGTGCTTTTTCTGGGCCCTCACCCTGTTATCACGCGGGGGATCACTGCACAACGCGCAACGCGCTGCGTCATAGAAACGTCATCAAGCGGCGGGCTTGCAGTCGTGACGCCTTGCATCAGCGTTGGTTTTGTCGCATCAAAGACAGCCTTGGAGGTTACGATGGAAACAATTCGATTGGGTCTGCCTAAAGGCAGAATGTACGACGGTGTAAAGGCTTTGCTTTCGGGCGCTGGCATCGAGGTCAAAGTTGGAAGCCGCGACTACCGGCCGACGGTGAATCTGGAAGGCTTCGAGACCAAAATCCTGAAACCCCAAAATATCGTCGAGATGCTGCATGTTGGCTCACGTGATTTGGGTTTTGCCGGAGCCGACTGGGTTGCAGAGCTCGGCGGCGAATTGGTCGAGCTTTTGGACACGCAGATGGACCCGGTACGCTTGATTGCTGCGGCTCCTATCAGCTTGCTCGAAGACCTCAAGCTTCCAAAAATGCATCTGGTCATCGCGTCGGAATACGAAAGAATTACGCGGAACTGGATCGAAAAAGAAGGCCTCGACGCGACCTTTGTGCGCACCTACGGGGCGACCGAGGTTTTCCCGCCAGAGGATGCCGACTGCATCGTCGACAATACAGCCACCGGTTCGACGTTGCGTGCCAATAACCTGCATATTGTCGACACGTTGATGTTGTCTTCGACCAGGCTCTATGCGAGCCCACGCGCCATGGATGACCCCGAAAAACGCGCTCGAATCGAAGACGTCGTATTGGTCGTCAAATCGGTCTTGGAAGCCCGTGGTCGAGTGATGTTGGAACTCAATGTCGCGTCGGCGGATTTGGAGCGTGTCGTGGCCATTCTGCCCTGCATGCGGGAACCCACGATTTCGTCGCTGCATGGCGCCTCGGGATATGCGGTGAAAGCTGCCGTTCCGCGGGCTTCGCTCGCGACGCTGGTACCTAAAATCAAGGCCGCAGGTGGGTCGGATATTGTGGTGACGGCGATTTCTCAGATCGTGGCGTAGCCGAGTCTTGGAACGGATTTATGGACGGGAGGGACAGGATGTCATTTACGAAAATGCTGATTTTTTTGGCGATGTTTGCGCTTGTTGGCTGTGCTTCTGATCCGCCCAGTGATGATGGGATGAAGGCGCTCATTACCCATGATTGGGACGCAGCGAATATGGCCGATGCATCTAATACCGATGATACGACCGGCGAGGACATGGGGCAGGACACCGCACGAGCGGTCGTCTGTGAGCCATCGTACGGCACCACTTTTGATGTGGCTCCGGGAGTCCCCGTTTTTGTCGGCGCAAAATTCATCGAAATCCAGCAGGGTGCTGAGCATGTGCTTCAACACGCGGTGATTAGGACTCAGGTTAACGACAATTTTCAGGTGACTTTTAAGCCAGATTTTCAGGATGGGGAGTTCACGTTTGACGCGCTTTTGAAATTAGACGTGCAAAATAATGTGATTCATTTGGAAGGAACGATCGCCTCACAGGTGGACAATGGCGAGGTTGAAGAAGCCGTGGTGTCGGAGTGTATTAATTCGTTCGGGGACCTCATAAACCTGCAATTTGACCTCGAAAATCACCCGCTGCGCGTTCAGATTTACGTTTCGAAAGAGGCACCCTGATTCGGCCGTGGAGCAGCGACAAAAATCCCAGACACGTGTTTGGGTTCGAGCCGCTGAGCGTGGTAAACCTGTTCGCTCTCGGTGAGGAGCCCAAGATGAAACCCCGCACATATTTCCAGACGGCCTTTTGCAGTGCCGAAGCAACCGGCTCATATTCGGTGCCGCGCGCCCGCGCGCCCATCGACCTGTGGCTTGATGCCAACGAAGGCCGCACGCCTCCTGATGACGTGTTGAAGGTCGAAGCCGATACCGTGCGGCGTTATCCCTCGAAAACACGATTGGAATTGATGCTGGCTGAAAAGGTCGGCGTCGATGCGACCAGCCTTGTGGTCACCAACGGTGGTGACGACGCGATCGACCGCATCTGTCGGGGTTTTTTGGAGGCCGGCCGAAACCTGGTGATGACGTCTCCAGGGTTTGAGATGATTTCGACCTATGCACAGATGACCGGCGCCGATGTGCGACGCGTGGCCTGGTGGGGTGGGGCATTTCCGTGGGCGGAAATTCAAGCCAATGTGGATGAATCGACGGCGGTTGTAGCGGTGGTGAGCCCAAATAACCCCACGGGGGAGGTTGTGGCGACCGCTGATGTCTTGGCGTTCGCGCACGCAAACCCTGGCGTCTTGGTCATGTTGGACCTCGCCTATACGGAATTCGCGTCCGAGGATGCGCAGTCCGTCGTCAACGATGTGGCCAATATTGTGACGATTCGCACCTTATCTAAAGCGTATGGCCTTGCGGGCCTGCGTGTCGGCTACGCGGTCGGTGAGATCGGTGTCATCAACGTGATTCGTGCCGCGGGTGGACCCTATCCCGTTTCTGCAGCGTCGCTGGCTTTTGCTGAACGTGCACTTGAATCCATGGATATTGCGCCGTACATCGAAGAAGTTGGAAAAGAACGAACTATTTTGCGCGAACTGTTTCAAGAAATGGGCGTAAAGACGACCGAATCAAAAGCCAATTTTGTTTTCGCAGAAATCGGCGACGGTCAACGTTTTCGGGATGGGATGGCAGGGTTTGGAATCGGCATCAGGGCGTGGCCGGGGCGAAAAGACCCCGACCTTGATGGTTGGGTTCGCGTCACTTGTCCGGGCGACGAAAAATACTTTTCCAGATTAGTTCACTCCATTAATTCACTGCAAAGGCCCGACGCCTTGATTTTCGACATGGACGGTGTGCTGGTTGATGTTTCGTCGTCCTATCGTCAGGCCATCGTTCGCACGGCGGCTTCTTATGGCGTCATAGTTGGCCCGGTAGAGATCGCGGCTCAAAAAGCCAAAGGGAACGCCAATAATGATTGGCAGCTGACCTTACGATTGTTAGCAGCAGCAGGCGTAAGGGCAGATTTGGATGAAGTTACGAGCCGATTCGAAGACCTCTATCAGGGCGTCGGTTCGACGCCCGGGTTATGGACGACAGAGCAGCCGCTGACCAATCGCCGATGGATATCTGCACTCAAAGAACGGGGATACGCCCTTGGCGTGGTTACCGGGCGGCCCCGACGTGACGCCGAACGTCTGATCGACCAATTTGGATTCGAAGGTTTATTCGAAACGCTTATCTGCATGGAAGACGGTCCACTCAAGCCCGACCCTTGGCCGATTCAAGCAGTGATGGAAGCCATGAGCGTGAAAACTGCATGGATGTTCGGCGATACACGAGATGATATGGTTTCGTCCCGCGCCGCTGGCGTACTTCCATTCGGGGTTCTGGCACCCGGCGACACCGACGAGGATATTCTGTTCCGAAGCGGCGCTGGGTTTGTAGTTCAAAAAATCGAGGACATCACAGCGTTCCTTCCGGAGCTCGGATGAATCGCTTTTTGGTCGCAGACCGATACGCCATCGGCGTGTTTTTTGTCTGTCTGACGATCGAACACTTCCGGTTGACCAGTGGGGCGACCTTTCCGATGTTTCGGATCTTCTTTTCGACCCTTGTTTACGCATTTCCCATTGTAGTGGCCGCGCTTGTGGCGGCATCGATCCACAGCGAAAAACAGGCTCTTAAAATCCCCGTCAGGCTCCTGCCTTTTGCGGTCGCTCTTGCGGGCCTGGCCGCGTTTTGTGCCTGGGCGTCCCGCGACCTGACCTCGACCGACGACACGATGTTATGGGGGTTGCCCTTTGTTTCGGTAATTGGGTGGGTGGCTGCGGTGTCGGTGTTCTTGCGTTTGCCGGATCGGCTGCAACGTCCAATCCCGTGGTTGACCACTGTGGGTCTTTTGACGGGCGTGGGGGCTTATATCGCCCATGGATGGCTTCCGGACTTGAATTCAATGTTGAAGTGGTGGCTTGTGATTTGGGTGACTTCGGTCATGGCCACGATTTCCGCCGCTAAATTCCGCCAACCTCGCTCGCAGCCTTTGTCGTGGGTGCCAAGCTTGGTCGTGGTTTTGGCTTTTGGGTTCTTCCAAAATATCCCGACCCGGTTCGGAGATTCACCGCCACGTAGTGCCTTAGGTTGGGCTATGACCGCTGTTTCGGTCGCTGACGACCGCGACCAAGATGGCTTTTTTGCAGAAAAAGCTGGGGGTACTGACTGTGACGATAAGGATGTGATCGCAAACCCCGCAAGCATTCGCAAGCCCTGTGATGATGGCCTTGAACTTAAAGCGGCCCCACGCACAAAAGGTCGCAATTCGGACCATGTTTTTATTTTCATTGTCGATGCCATGCGCGCTGACGTCTTGGAAGACCACGCCGATTTAATTCCGAATATTTCGGCACTCGCAAAGGAGTCCGTGGTTTTTGAGAATGCCTATTCGCCGGGCAACGCGACCCTGATGTCGTTGCCGTCGATGCTGACGGGCGTGACCCCCGTGGCCATGCAGGATGCGATGGTGCGGCCCGACCTGAAGATCCAGCATTACCAAGAAGGCCGGTGGATTTTTGACCTCGATGATCGGGCCTGCACCGGCATGGTTGTTCAGGCTCATTCTTATGCGGATTGGCTTTTTAAGGCGTATCCTAAACCCGAGGCCACTCTATTTTTTACGGATGAGACGCCCACGGGTCATGGCGCCCCGAACGCGGTTCCGCGTTTTAAAGATGCGCTAGATAAATGTGGCGACCGCCGAAAAACTTTTGTCGTTTATATCGACGATCCCCATATCGAAAACGACATGACCTACGCGTGCAAGGACGGCTCGCGCGGTGGATTTGAGTGTTATCTGGAAGAGATTTCGGTCGTCGACGAGGCCATCGGGCAGATGATTGCGGAGCTTCGCAGCCGGCCAAAAATGGACCGAACGACGATCATCATTACGTCTGATCACGGCGAGGCCTTTGGTGAACATCATCATGTGGCGCACGCCTCGAGTGTTTTTGAGGAACAAGTCCATGTCCCTTTGGTCATCAACCAACCCTGGCGCAAACCTCAGCGGGTCTCGGTGCCTGTGACGACTTTGGGATTGGCGGCTACGGTGGCTGACGAGACCTATGCGAATCGTCCAGACCAGTATTACCCAAGCCTCTTGCAGGCGGTCGAAACAGGAGCGTATCCCGCTCCGATTGCCTACAACTGGATTGGATTGGCCAAATTGGCCTGGACCGCGCCATCTGCCGCGCTGCGGGTGGGCGACCAGAAGGTGGTCTTGGATTTTGTGACGAATCGCGCCGTGATGTACGACCTCAAAAACGACCCTGACGAGCGCGTCGCTCTGCCGGCACCAGCTGAGTTGGTGGAACAGTTAAGGCAGACGCATGGAACGCTCGTCCGCGAGTCGCGTCGGAAAGACCCCTGAAAGTCTTTAGACTGGTTCGGTGATGCAAATTCCGCCGCAGTCGGCGCCGCCATTTTTGGGGTCACAATCGTCTGTGGGATCATCGACACAGGTCAGGCCGCCCTCGCAAGGAAGGCCTTGAACACCACCACAGAACTCGGCGGGCAGGCAGGTGTTTGGCTCAACGCACTTCCCATAACAAGATTCGACAATTTCGGGGACGAGTCCGCCGGGGCAACTCGGCTCCATGGTGCGGCAGGTCAAGAGGCTGCCGTCGCCGCATGTGAAGGGTAGCGCGCAGGTCGTTTCGTCGACACAGCGGCCGTAACAGTTGTTGACGACCGAAGCTGTATAACCGTCTGCGCATTGAGGCTCTGGAGCGCGGCATGTCAATTCGCTGCCGTCTCCACATCGCGCCGGAAACTCGCAGGTCTCAGCAACGACACAGCGGCCATAACATCCGTTGATGACTTCGATGACCGTTCCCGTGGGGCAAAGCGGTGGGACGACCTCGCAGGTTGCGATGCTACCAT
>CAYMYJ010000046.1:0-37937 GCA_964394615.1 uncultured Bradymonadales bacterium
GGATAGAGCAACGGCCTTCTAAGCCGTGGGTCGCAGGTTCGAGTCCTGCCGGGCGCATTCCCACCTACATTAAGATCACCATAATACAGAGCAAGATGACCAGCGCTGCGAATCCAGCGCCGGCCAAAAATGCCTGTGTCTGAGTCAATCCGCCGGCCATCAAGCCAGTCTCGGCATCCATTTTTATGACACTCTGATCACCACCAACCGTCATTTGATTCGGGCCCGCCAATAATGCCTCGACGTTGGGTGGTCGGTCTTCGGCCATCGGTTCAATCATCCACTTCAACGACCCAAGCACTTTTGGCGACAGATTCACGTGGGACTCAAACTGAACCCGACCACGTATAATTTCCATATCTGTCGGTTCCATCCGCGAAGCCAAACGTATCAGAGTCATCCCCAACGCATACAAGTCGGTGGACTCCGAGGCTCGTCCCTGGAGTTGTTCAAGCGGCATGTAGCCAAAGGTTCCAACAACAGTTGTGCCTCCAATCTTGGACGTGGCTGCGACCTGCACCGCTCCAAAATCTACCAAGACATAGTCGCCGTTTGCATTGCGCACGATATTCGCCGGCTTAATGTCACGATGGAGAATCGGCGGCGAGTGCCGGTGCAGGTATTCAAGGACCTGTAGGATATCGATCAGAACCTTGCGTATCTTCTGGTCGCCCCACAACTCCCCATCTTCAAGAAGTCGCTCAAGATCCACTCCATCTACGTGCTCTTGGATGAGATAGATATTGGAGTCCGAGCCGACAAACGCAGACACGACCTTCGGGACCCCTGGATGGGAGAGTTGCGACAGCACCGCAATTTCCCGTCGAAACAACTCGTCGGATTTCCAGTCGGTCATTTTTTGCAAGTGAAGTCGCTTGATCACCACTTGCTGACCCGACTCTTCATCAAGGGCCAAGAACGTCATCCCATGAGAGCCTGCTTTAAGCGGGCCCAGCACGCGAAATCGGCTGTTTAGAACGGTCCCGGAGTCCACACTGTCTCCAAATCCAAGAAAAGAAAAAGCCCGGAAAGACTCCCGGGCTTCACATCACACGAAGTGAACGGTTACTTGGCTTCTGGTTTAACTTCGGTCGTGGGCTTCACTTCGGTCGTGGGCTTCACTTCGGTCGTGGGCTTCACTTCGGCCTCAGGCTTCACTTCAGCCTCAGGCTTCACTTCAGCCGCGTTCGCAGGAACTTCGTTCTCTTGAACGACCTGAGTAACTTTCTCCTGCTCCAGAATCACGAACTCAACACGTCGGTTTTGTTCAGCGCCTTCAGGCGTTTCTTTCTTGTTCTCTGGAAGTGGCACGAGAGGTTGATCAAAGCCAACTCCCTTCGATGTAAGGCGAGCCTCTTCGACGCCCTTACCAACAAGGTAGTCGAGAACCGACTTAGCGCGACGACCCGAAAGGTCCTTGTTGTACTTCTCGCTGCCGGCGTGATCGGTATGTCCCTGAATCTCGATCTTCTTGATGCGAGGATAAGCAATAATGGTCTTAGCCACTTCGTCGAGAAGCTCGAACGACTCAGGCTTAATCGTCGCCTTGTTGTAAGCGAAGAACACTTTTTCAAGGATGACGATCTTATCCAACGTGACCTGTACGCGCTCGTAAGGACAACCTTGCTTCTCGGGGACGCCTGCCTTATCTGGGCATTTGTCCTCAGCATCCAAGATGCCGTCGTTGTCGTTGTCGGTATCAGGGCAACCGTCTTCGTCCTGGAAGCCATCTTTGTCTTCCGGATCGGTGGGACATTTGTCCACGGCGTTCAAGATGCCGTCGCCGTCGCTGTCATCGTCGGTCTCAGGACATCCGTCTTCGTCCATCCAACCATCTTTGTCTTCTGGGACGAGAGGACATTTATCGACGCCATCGAGGATGCCATCGTTGTCGTTATCGGCCTCAGGACAGCCATCTTCATCTTCAAATTTGTCGAAGTCTTCCGGTTCTTCCGGACACTCGTCGACGTCGTCACGGTAGCCATCGCTGTCTTTGTCATCGATGTACTTGATGTGCTCAGGATAGCTACCGAAGCGCACACCCAAGGCGACAAAAGGTCCACCCACATTAAGATTCGAATTTTCGATCGCGTCGCCATCGAGAGCGCCCTGGCGCGTGAAAAGCAGATTATCAAACGATGGATCGCTGATCAGCCACTGGTTGAAGCCGAATCGGCCGTAAACCGCGGACCAGCTGGAAAGGTAACGGCGAACTTCAATGAAGGGGCGCAGCAAAACGAGGCTAGCATCCCAAGACGCGCCGCTCGGAAATTCCGAGGTCAGCGAACCGAGACCAACACCAATGCCGAGCGCGACTTCCCACATATCCCGACGGAATGCGAAAGCAGGTTCAATACCACCGTAAATTGCCGATGCACTTGGATCGGAGAAGCCTGACTCGAAACCACCGAAAAGCGAAATTCGAGTGTTTTCAAGCAGTGATGCTTCCACCGCAAGATCGAAATGCCAGATTCCGCCAACATCGTAGGGAGTCTGCTTGTTGTCGTCGGCGATGCTGGCATTCCAACGATCGAGATCTTGGAACCAGTATCCAACCTGGATACCGGCGCCCCAAGAGCGCTTCCACTCGTATGTGCCGTTGGCACTGGTGCGAGTTTCTTCTTTCTCACCTTCGGTCTCAGCAGTTGCTTCCGCTGTTTCAGCGTTTGCTGCGGTGCCATTTTGCTCCGCGACAGGCGTTTCAGCTGACTCTTGAGCCACAACCGAGCCACTGAATCCAGACAACAAGAGTCCGGAAGTCAGCGCGAGTAAGTATCGAGTATCCATCTTATATTCTCCGACCATAAGTAAACCGTCGTGTTGGGCGTCGTTTTACGACGCGGAACCCCATTTTCAAAGTAGAAATGCGAACCAAGCACGAAGAGCACGCCGCAGCTTGCTACTTTCAAGAATTTTTGAAACTTTGTGCGCCGCGAACTTGTTTTGAAGACACGGACGTTATGACAGCAAACGACGATATCACGCGGCAGGAAACAGTAACGATGACGTGCGACGAGGTTGCGCCATCGACACTTCATGCGTTGGTGGCTGGGATCCCCGCCCATCGTTCGTTTTTTGCCTGGCGAGGCAAAGATGGCACCTTTGCTGTGGGAATTGGCCATGCTTGGCGATTAATGAGCGAAAGTTCGGAAGCCAAGTTGGGGCTGTCGTCGTTATGGGATCTGCTGCGAACGGCCACCGACGGAGTATTCAGAGAACCACTTCTTGCCTTCGCGTGGACGTTTTTTGATCCGGAAGACCGTCGAGCCGACGCCGATCCACTGTGGACGGCGTTTTCGACAACGGAAATGAGTGTTCCGGAAGTCTTGTTCCTGGGTAAACCCGGCGAGCCGATGCGACGCGTTTTGGTCTGCAACGAAGCACGTCTTGAACACGTCGAAGCCTCGGCCAATGCCATTCTGAAAAATGCACATCACACGACCGGAAGACCTCGAAGTGTGCACTTGAACTGGCACGCAGAAGCCTACACCGAGCGCGTGAAATTGGCGTTGCAACACATCGAAGCGGGCTCCGTCGAGAAAGTCGTGCTTGCACGCTGTGTCGACGGTATCACCGACGAGGACTTTGACATTTCGGCAACCCTCGACGCCCTTGAAACCCAACACCCCGAGTGTTTCGTGTTCGCAATCAGACCCGGCGGGTCCGCACAGGGGCCAGCTCCCGTCTTTCTGGGCGCAACCCCTGAACGCCTTCTACGTGTTGCAGATGGGTGCCTCACAACCGAAGGATTGGCTGGTTCCGTACCCCGCGGCGTGTCGGCAGCCATGGACGAGCGGTTGGCGAACGAGCTTCTCGCGAGCGAAAAAGACCGTCACGAACACGAGGTGGTCTGTCTGCGAATTGAAGAAGCGTTGGCCCCGCATGTTTCAAGCCTGCAACGCGAAGTGGGAGCCCCGAAAATCAAACGTCTTAAAAATGTGCAGCACCTGCACACCCAAATCCAGGCCCAGCTCCGCGGCGATTCGAGCATCGTTGGTGTTGTCGACTCGCTTCATCCCACACCGGCGGTGGGCGGGAAGCCCACGCAAAACGCCAAAGAACTAATTCGCGAACTAGAGCCCTTTCGTCGCGGACTCTACGCGGGCACAGCAGGTTGGGTGGATGCCAACGGTAACGGTGAATTTGGTGTTCTGATCCGCAGCGCCATGATCCGTGGTAACCAAATTTCACTGTTCGCCGGAGCCGGAATCGTTTTGGGATCTGAGCCCGAACGAGAGACCGAAGAAACCCGGTTCAAGTTGGATGCGATTTTGGAGTGCCTACGATGAAGATGGCAAACATCAACACCCTCTGGGCACACGTCATTGTCGACGAATTGGTTCGTTGCGGCGTTCGACATGCGGTGATTTCGCCTGGATCACGCTCAACACCATTAACGATGGCGTTTGCAGCCCATCCCGACATCGTCGATCACAGTGTCATCGACGAAAGGTCTGCCGGTTTTTTTGCGCTCGGTCTTACGATGAGCCTGAACGGACCGGTGGCACTTGTCTGCACCAGTGGTACTGCGGTCTCGAACTATTTTCCTGCCGTGTGTGAAGCCTTTCATAGTGCCGCGCCCCTTCTGGTGCTGAGCGCCGATCGGCCCGCCTGGCTGCGAGACTCCGGGGCTTCACAAGCGATGAACCAGGTGCGTTTTTTTGGCGACTTTGTGGCGTGGTTTCACGAGCTTGCCCAGCCGGATGCGAACATCCTGAAGCTCAGGTACGTGCGCACAACAATCGACAAAGCTGTCATGGCCGCCGGAAACGGCCCAGTCCACCTCAACATCCCGTTCGATAAACCCCTCGAACCCACGCAGGTTGAACCGAATCACCCAAACGGAACAGGCGGTTTATCGGAAAACATGATCGAGGTTCAAGGACAGAAGAATGGCCGTTCTTGGGTAAATTATTCGCGTGGGAAAGGTCTCCCGGACGTTCACGAAGCACTGGACGCCTTGAGTCGTTCCACACGTCCGGTAGTCCTCGCCGGGGCATCATTGAACGGCGTGGGACTGAGGGATGAGATCAATGTCTGGGCAGATCTGCTCAACGTTCCAATCTTGGCCGAGGCCGCCTCACAACTTCGATTTGGTCCGCAAAGGTCTCCCGGAGTGTTGGCGGTTGACCATTGGTTGAACCACAACGAAAACCGCAGCTCCTTCAAACCCGACATCATCATTCAGATCGGGCGAGCGCCGATCAATTGGCCCACACAACGATGGCTCGCAGAACAGGAATGCCCGGTGATCTTTGTAGGTCCGGAAGACCCGCATCGCCACGCAAACCCTGACCATCTCGCAGGATGGCACTTGGTCGGCGAACCCGTTGACGTGTTGCCACTTCTTCGGAACTCGATTCAAGGATGGGATGTGGCATGGCAAGAATCCGTCATGACGGCTTGTGCCGATTCTGGCGCTGCAGACTCTCAGGAATGGGGAGACGGGCGTGTTCACGAAACGCTGGCAGAAGGACTCCCGGACGGCACCGCGGTCTTTGTCTCAAGCAGCATGCCGCTACGAGACATAGAAACATCGTGGCGTAATTGTGCCGATATCCGTGTTTTCTTTAATCGCGGGCTCAACGGGATCGACGGGGTTTTATCCACATCGTTCGGAGTTGCGGCAGGTTGGCCAGGACGACTTGTCACCGTGCTTGGAGACGTGGCTTTTGCCCACGATGCTGGTGCACTGATGACCGCAACGCGAGAAAACATCAACGCGACCGTGGTGGTGATCGACAATCAAGGTGGAGCCATTTTTGACTATCTTCCGGTCAAACGCCATGACCGGGAGACCTTCGAAAAGCACTTCACGACGGCCCCGACTCATGACTTAGAATATCTGTGTAAAGCCCACGACATCGACTATCGGCTGGTCGAAGACGAAGCGACGCTGCAAGAGGTCTTGGCGCCACATTCTGGCCTGCGGGTGATTCACGCGCGAACCTCACGAGAGTCGACGAGTCGACCCCAGGGAAAAAACGCAACACTGGCCAACGAGGTCTTCCGGTCTTCAACCCAATCGTCGGAATCACCTGTCGTTTTCCTTCACGGGTTCACGGACACGCCGGACACTTGGGCACAGGTCATCGAAGGTCTCCCGGTCACAAAGACGCTGACATTACCCGGCCATAACGGACAAACAGAAGCCACGGATTGGGAAAGAACTCTGTCTGATATCCGGGAGTCATTGGCCGGTCAGAAGGTGCATTTGGTGGGCTACTCCATGGGAGGGCGATTGGCATTGGCCTATGCCTGCGCATATCCGGAAGACGTGCTGAGCCTGACCACAATTGGAGCCCATGCAGGTCTGCCGGACATCGATCGTGCAGCCCGCATCGAGGCTGACGAAGCTCTGGCCTGTTTGGCCGAAGGCGACCTCGAGGCATTCCTCACTCGATGGGCCGAGACTCCCATTCTGAACCTTATGCCCCCGAGTCCGGCAGTCCTTGGCGCGAAATATTTGCGACGACGAAAAAACAGAGGGGCCGGACTCGCTGATGCATTGCGCAAACTAGGGCCCGGAAACATGCCTGCGCTACGACCGGAAGACCTCAAAATGCCTGCGCTCTTTATTGCAGGTGCCCTTGATACGAAGTACGTCGCGACGGCACACGAACTCGCCAAACGCGCTCCACTAGGCAAAGCCGCGGTCGTTGAATCGGCCGGCCACGCAGTCCACGAGGATCAACCCCATGCCTTCATCGACCTCCTCAGAAATCATGTCCGGTAGTCCTGCGATCTCGCCCGTGCATGCCTGGTTTTTGGCCACTCGGCCCAAGACGCTCGCCGCCGCCGCAGTGCCTGTGGCCGTGGGTACAGCGGTCGCATATGCCTCAGGATATCTGGCATGGCTGCCCGCGATCGCTGCGCTGGTCGGGGCGCTCCTGATTCAAATCGGGACCAACCTCGCCAACGACTACTTTGACTTCAAGAAGGGAGCGGACACCCACGAACGTCTTGGTCCCCTGCGCGTAACTCAGGCAGGATTGCTCAGCGAAACTGCCGTACGCAACGCCATGATTGGGACGTTCGGACTGGCAGCGCTGGTAGGCACCTATCTGGTTGCAGTGGGCGGATGGCCCATCGCGGTGATCGGAATTCTGTCGATCATGTCCGGCGTGGCCTACACCGGAGGCCCGTATCCGTTGGGGTATAACGGTCTGGGAGATGTATTTGTCTTCATCTTCTTTGGCCTCGTCGCCGTCACTGGCACCTATTGGGTTCAAGCTCTGGCGTGGTCAAATGTCGCGTTGATTTCAGCGGTGCCTGTTGGTTTGCTCAGCGTCGCGATTCTGATCGTGAACAACTACCGGGACATCGACACGGACGTGAAGGCTGGAAAACGAACGCTGGCCGTGCGAATGGGTCGCAAGGCCACACAGGTTCAGTACGGCACCACCTTGGTCATGGCGTACAGCATCCCAATCGCCCAGTATTTCTGGGGCTTTTCACCTTGGATTTGCCTTCCTCTCCTGACCATTCCAATCGCGGTCATCCGAATGCGTCAATTCTTGACGCTCTCAGGCAAAGATCTGAATCCGGTTCTCGAAAACACCGCCAAGTTGCTTATAGTCTTTGGGGGATTGTATACCGTGGGACTAGCGATGCAGGAGTTGGCTTGAACAATTCATGGAAAAAACAGAACACCGACGATCCCGAGTACAAACGGAACGTTAAGATTGTAGCGGCCATAACAATCTCGCTTGGTCTGATCGCCAGTTCGATCTTGGCCTACAAGATCAACGGGGCGGAACAGGCGAATGCCGAAGCGTTGCGCCTTATCAGAGCCGAAAAATTAGCGGAACAATGACGCCTATTTTTTGTCCCCACGTCATCCTCAGGTAGTCTGACGCTTCACGCTTGCGGAGTGCATCATGGCCTACCAACCCGACCAACGAAAAATCACGAGCCAAGTTCTAACGACCGCGGGGTGGTTGAAAGGGACGTTCCACGTCTTGCGAAGTGCCAAATTCGTCGAGCAGGTAAACGTCACGAACGAGTTCTTCCGGTTGACCGACGTTTCATTTATTGGACGCGAACAACTCATCGAGTTTTTCGCGGTTCAACGAGGCTCAGTGACCCTGATCGTGCCTCCCTCAAATGAACGAGATCTCATCATTGAAGGCATCGAAGAACTGGTGCCCCATCATGTTTTCATGCTTTTCGATCAAGGATATGTCGAAGGGCGAATGATGATTCGCAAGGGCGTTCGCATCTCGGATTTCTTGGTCCGTCAGAGCGGCTTCATCCTGTTGCGGCGATGTACGTTGTACCTAGGCTCGTTGCAGGATGGCTTTTTTGTTGAGGAACAACATCCGAGCATCGTGGTCAACGCCTCGAAGATCGTAGGCGTTTCCGAAACCTCCCCATTTTAAACTCAGACTGAACGCATACCGAGCATGTCGATTTGCGATTCGATCAGGTCCCGATAAGGGGTCTGATGAAGCGTATGCAGGTCATTCAACGCTTCTCGTGTCAGCGACCAGACCTGCTCGGCCACGATTTCGATCGCCCCAGTCTCTTCGATCCGTGCTCGAAAGCCGTTTAACTCATCCGTGGAAAGCTCTTCCGTCGAATTGAACATCCGCTCCAGATGTTTTCCGAGTTCAGGATTCTTACGCACCGCCAGGATCACGGGCAACGTCATGCGGCCTTCCCGAAGGTCATCGAGCAGACGTTTCCCAAACCGCTCGTCACCCGAGATATCCAGAAGATCGTCGCGCATCTGAAAGGCAAGCCCAAGATTGGTTGCCAGATTACCCACGGCTTCGAGTTGACGGGGATTGGCGCCGGCCGAACGAGCGCCAGCGCGCGCTGCCCACACAAAAAGGCTGGCGGTCTTCAACAGGCAGATCTTACGGTAGAGGTCCTCGTCGACCTGAAGTTTTCCGCGCGTTTGAAGCTGCAGCAACTCGCCATGCACCAGGTCTTGCACCGATCGCAGGCTCTCAGCCAGAACATCACCCGTGTCGACCGATCGAATCATCTCAACCGCGGACGACAAACAATGATCGCCGGCGAGCACACTGACGGTGTTCGAATACACCATACGTGAGGTTGGAATTCCGCGACGCTGGACCCCTTCGTCAATCACATCGTCATGAAGCAGGCTCGCCGAGTGAATCAGTTCACTCGCCACTGCGAGGTCAACCGGGAAGTTCCCATCAAAGCCCTCACATGTCCCTGCGATTAAGAGCGTCAAACGGGGTCGAATCCGCTTGCCACCAGAGGCAACAAGGTGAGCAATCGCATCAGACGCCGGCCCCGACGCATGAGCGACCGCCATCAGGCGAGCCTCGACGTCAGACATGGCCTGTCCGATAGCGTTCATCGCATCCACATCGACGATCTGATGTTCCCCCAGGGGGTTGCTCTCAGAACGGACTTTCTGTGTTAGTTCCTGCATTTCGCACTCGTTTGTGACCGTGCCGCGGGGCTGAATACCCGTTTTCAACCTTGAAAACTAGGCTCTGAGTATAGAAATTTCAAAAAAAATTGAAAGTTGGGGTTTGAACTTAGATTCAAGCGCAGTTTCGACCCATCTAGCAGCCATGTTATGGTGCGCACCTACACCCTCGGGAGCTTAAAATGCGAGTTGTTGATCTGATTTTGAAAAAGCGCGAAGGCCAAGAACTGAACGCCGACGAACTCACCTTCCTGATAGACGGCTACACATCTGGCGATATCCCGGATTACCAGATGGCGGCTTTCCTGATGGCCGTCTTCTTCCGGTCCATGACTTCCGCCGAACTCGGCGCATGGGCCGACGCGATGTTGAGATCAGGCGAAGTCCTGGATCTCAGCGACATCCCGGGAGCCAAAGTCGATAAACACTCCACCGGCGGCGTCGGTGACAAGGTGTCTTTGATTCTAGCCCCACTCGCGGTGGCAGCCGGCCTGAAGGTTCCGATGATTTCAGGGCGCGGTCTAGGCCACACCGGTGGGACCTTGGACAAGCTTGAGAGCATCCCTGGATTTAACGTGAATCAAACCGTTGAGGTCTTCCGGGACATGGTCGAAAATATCGGTTCATGTCTGATCGGCCAAACGGGCGAGATCGCACCGGCAGACAAGAAGATTTATGCGTTGCGCGACGTCACTGGAACGGTCGAGTGCATTCCGCTGATCGCAAGCTCGATCATGTCCAAGAAATTGGCCGAGGGACTCGACTCCCTGGTGTTGGACGTCAAAGTCGGAAGCGGCGCGTTCATGAAGGACATCGAGAACGCCCGTGAATTGGCGACCACGATGATTGGCATCGGCGCTGCGATGAATCGACCTGTTCGGGCGCTGATCACCGACATGGACCAACCGCTAGGACTTGCGGTCGGCAACTCGCTCGAGGTGATCGAGTCGATCGAAACGCTGAAAGGAAAAGGACCGGAAGACCTCACGACGCTCACCATCGAGCTTGTCGCAGAAATGCTCGATGTTGCAGGGATGCCGGCCGACCGGGAGACCTTACGAGGTTACCTCAATGATGGAACGGCGTTGGAGGTCTTCCGGTCGATCATTGTGCGCCAAGGTGGCAACGCCGACGTCCTGGACGACCCCTCGTTGCTGCCCAAGGCAGCCAAAGTCGAACCGTTTCTGGCTCAGACTTCTGGCGTGATCACCCATATGGACGCGACAGATGTGGGTATCGCTGCCATGGAATTGGGCGCTGGTCGAAAAACCAAAGAAGACGATGTCGACCACGCAGTGGGCTTGGTTTTCCACAAAAAACGAGGCGACCGCGTAGAACCGGGAGACGTGATTCTGGAGATTCATTCCAACCCCGCTTCCGACGTTGAGGCATGCATTCGACGCCTACGCTCGTCGATCCACATCGGAAACGGTGCGGTCAAAAACGTGCCGCTGATTCTTGAGCGACTGCGCTAGACAAAAAAAAGCCCCGAAGACTTCGGGGCTTGATTCCAACACATCATAGAGACTTAGGGAGCTGGAACTTTTGGAGCTTCAACAGGTTTCTCGACCGGCTTCGCTTCGGTTCCTGTGGCGTCTTCGAGCTTCTTCAACTGCTCGGCCTTTGCCTTGGCTTCAGCTTCAGCAGCGGCCGCCTGTTTAGCAGCTTCTTCGACGCGAATCGCGTCTTGCTCTTCCTTGGCTTCCTCGGCGTCGTCGATCGCGTCCTCGGCGTCTTCCTTGATCTCTTCACAACGAGCTTCGGCTTCAGCAAGTGCGCGCTGCGCGTCTGCGAGCTGCTCTTCGACGCTTGGGCCTGCGACTCCATCGTCACGCTCGATGAAGGTGTAGTTGAAGGTCAAGAGCAGAGCGTTTTGGACCTGCCACTCGTCCAAAAGTTGTGGATCTTTCAAGGCGCGGAATTGGTAGTTCAGGCTCATCCAGTCGAAAATCGACGTTCCAACCTGAGCAACCACGCCGTATCGGGCGAGGTCCATAGCTGTGCGGTCGGTATCATCGTTGTTGATGAAGGGAATCAAGATCGATCCACCGACCTCATAGCTCACTTTCTTTTCAAGAAATTTACCAGTCACGCCGGCAAATCCTTCCGCACCAGCCTGGTAGACATTCGAAAGCTCGGTGAGTTCGACGACATCCGCAGTGTCCTTGTCATCTTGCGACGCCAAAACACCATCGGCAATGGTCTCACGGGCTCCAAAACCAAGACGAATGGTGAGTTTCAGTGGCTCAGAATTGAAGGGATCCGCAAAAATACCGAGGGATTCGCTGAGCGTAAATGGCGAGAACGCCCCCGCAAGCTCAAGACGATTGGTTGACTTAAGATCAGTCGTCCCGTCATTGCGCGCAATCGAGTAATTCGTGTCGTTGGCCGTGATGGCTTCCGAGTTGAAGATCGCCGTGTTCATGGCGAGGCGACCAAAAAGACCAGCCCAATCCAGGAGGAAGTAATTATAGAGCGACTCAAACTCAAGGACGTCAGTGTTCTTGATGAATTCGTCGAGGACTGGCGTACGTGCCCAACTCTCCGAAATCTTGAGTGTGTTTCGAACTTCATGGCGCTTGTAGAGGTAGTCCAGACCACCAACCAGGCTCAGACCAAAAAGAGTCGAGAAACCATCGTCCTGGCCCACAACATTGCTGTTCGAGGCGAGGTTGAGGTTGGCGCTGATGGACAACATGCCATCAAAGCCTTTTCGTGATTCATCGTCGAGCGACTTGATCGCTCCGTCAGGAACAATCTCGGTCACATCGTCAGACACGACCTGAGCGGCTGCCGAAGTGGTCCAGAGCGAACCGGCGACACACGCCATGATGATAAGTTTGCGATTCATAGAGTCTCCTAATTTAGTTCGAACGCTGAATAACGGTCATATGTGGGTAAGGAATGGAAATCCCAGCCTCGTCGAGCGCCATTTTGCAGGCCCGAGTCAGCTGATCTTTAACGTCCCAATAGCGAGCAGTTTCGACGACAACTCGGACCGAAAAATCGACCGAAGAGCCACCGAGTTGCACCAAATAGATTTGAGGCTCCCCGTCGATCCCTTTGATCGTTAAAGCGGCTTCAAGGAGTACCTTTCGCGCATCATCGATTTTGGCGGAGTAATCCACGCCAACGGCAACGTCAACGCGTCGAAGAGGGTTATGCGTGACATTTTCAATGACCGAGCCAAAGACCTGGCCATTGGGAATGATAATGCGGCGTCGATCCGGCGTATCGAGCGTCGTGACAAAAAGTGAAATCTCCTGAACTCCACCTGTCTGGCCCGCAACCGTAATCACGTCTCCGACCTTAAAGGGGCGGAAAACCAACAACATGATTCCGGCTGCCACATTTGAGAGGCTGCCCTGAAACGCCAAACCAATCGCAATACTTGCACCACCCAAAACGGCGGCAAAGCCAGTGGTGTCGACCCCAAAGAGGCTCAAGCAGCTCAAAACCGCGAGCAAAACGATCATCCAGCGCACTGCGTTCGCCAGAAATTTTGCAACGCTGGCATCCATTCTGGACACCAATCGTTTTTCTAAAAACGACTGGAATCGCGATGCGACCATGAACCCGATCCATAGGACGGCTATCGCCCCAATCGCTTTCAGACCGAATTGCAGGGCCATATTAAGAGAGGCCTCGCCGAGTCCCCATTGTGCAAGTAGTTCTTTCATCATCATCCTTTCTTCTATTTCGAAGGGCTTGCCCCTCATTGACGTGAACAGGTATATCGCGTGCTGGTTTCAGACGTTTGCAGGCCTGAATGCAATTCGCATCGTCTATCGTGCAAATTTGCATTCGCAAACCTTGCGCCCATGTTCCATAAGTTGATGGAACCCGGAGACCCACATGTTGAAAAAAGATCAGGCAGACCAACTCGAAGCCATCGACCGAGAACTCAAAACGTTCTTAGAGTCGGAGCTGTATTACCAAGCCATCGAGAGACTCGACATGATCTTAACGTCGATCGGCGAGCTCGAGGACTACCGGCTTCTACGAGGAGGTTTACTCGCACGGCGTGCGGAATTCAACCTTGAGCTTGATGATGAAAGTCAGGCATGGAAGGACGCACAAAAGGCAATGAATCTAGGCTGGTACGATGCCCGTGTGCATTCGATCGCGGGTTGGGCAATGTACCAATCCGAGCAATACGATGTCGCGCTTCAGCAGTTTAACCTTGCCGTTGATCTCGATGCGGATCGCGCCACCAGCTACGAAGGGCGTGCGTTGGTCCATATGCAGCTCGAAGAATGGGATCTGGCCCGTGGCGATGTGTCGAAATCGATTCAGTTGCAGCCAGACGACTCAAGTGCGTACGCCAGCCGCGCGGAGGTCGACATTCATCTGGGTGCGCTGGAAAGCGCCCTTCGCGATATTCAGAAAGCAAGGCAGCTCGACCCGACCGACCCCGATTACGCACATACTCACGCGGCACTTTTGGTGGTCGGCGGTGACGTCAAAGCTGCGCTCCAGGCGTTGAACGTCGCCACTAAGGGCGACGACGCGTCGTTGGAATCGTTGCTTTTGCGCAGCGTGCTTCGTTTGACCGAGGGCGATATGAAAGGCGCGCGTGAAGACGCGATGCGAGCTTCCAATGCGCACGGGGACGAGGCATTTGCGTTTGTTCAATTGTCGCAAGTGCAGATGGCAGAAGGCAATCCGGGGCTCGCACTCAAGGCTGCCGAACGGGCCGTGAAACTCGATCCAAGTCTCCCGGACGCGTATCTGGCACGCGCCAACGCCTTACGACTCAAGGGAGACGACGAGGCCGCCGACACAGACTATTCGCGCGCCAAATCGGAGCCGCTCGAGATGATGGACTTCATTTTTGGGCCACTTGCCGGGCATCTTGATGCCGCTGCACTTATGAAATCGAAACCCGAAGTCACCTCGAAACCTGCCGAAGAGACGACCGGGAGTCCTTTCGCTGGAATGCCTGGAATGGGTATTCCTGGTCTTGGTGGACTCAATCCCGCTGCGATGTTGGATCAAGTTTTTGATGCCGAAGGCAACATCAAACCAGCGTTTCGACCCATCATGAGAATGGCGATGAAAAACGCTCCATCGCTCCTAAAAACGATGCCAGATGGGATGCTCAAAAAAACCGGCATTGACCCGAATATGCTGGACAACGTCGACCTCGACAACATCCCCGAAGACCAACTCGAAGCACAGATGAAATTATTCTACAAAATGGTCAAAAGTGGGCAGAACCCCATGGACTCCATTAAGAACCCAAAGTCTGAGTAACGAGAAGGCTTTTATTGTAAGGGGGTAGACAAAGCCAAAACTTGCCCCTATTGCTTTCGGCATTCGCGAAGCCATTTGGGTCGCGTTTTAACCATATAAGGTTGTCAGAATGTCGAAGCTTGTGATCGTCGAGTCCCCCGCAAAGGCCAAGACCATCGAGAAGTACCTGCCTAAGGGCTATAAGGTGCGTGCCTCCATGGGTCATGTCAGAGATCTCCCGGACAATGCCGGCCAGATGCCTGAAAAATACAAGAAAGAAGCATGGGCCAGTCTTGGCGTGAACATCGACAAGGATTTTGAGGCGGTTTACGTCGTCAAAGACCCTCGTTCGAAAAAATCCCTGACGGAATTGCGTAAAGAACTCGCAGGCTGCGACGAACTCTTGCTCGCAACAGACGAGGATCGTGAGGGTGAAGCCATCTCGTGGCACTTGCTTGAGGCTCTTAAGCCCAAAGTGCCTGTGCGACGCATGGTCTTCAACGAAATCACGAAAACCGCGATCAACGACGCTCTGAACAACACACGAGACCTCGACACCTGTCTTGTGGAAGCCCAGGAAACTCGCCGAATCCTTGACCGATTGGTGGGTTATCCGCTCTCGTTGTTGGTGGCAAAGAAGATCAAATACGGCCTTTCCGCAGGTCGTGTGCAGTCCCCTGCTGTCTGGCTGTTGGTTGAACGGGAACGCGAACGTCGCAGATTCCGCAAAGCGAACTACTGGGACATCAAAGCCCACATGGACAAGAGCAAGAGCAAGTTCACTGCCGACCTTTTTGAGGTCAACGGCAAGCGAGTGGCAACCGGTAAGGACTTCGACGAGTCCACAGGTAAAGTCACCAAAGGCAAAGACGTTCTCTTGCTGAGCGAAGCTGATGCGAAGCTTCTGGCCAAGGGTCTGACGGATGCCAAGCTCAACGTCGATTCGATCACTGAGCGTCAGTACAAAAACAGCCCAAAACCTCCGTTCACAACGTCCACACTGCAGCAGGAAGCATCTAGAAAGCTCAACCTGTCTGCCCGTGACGCGATGTCGATTGCACAGGGCCTCTACGAAAACGGTTTCATTACCTACATGCGAACCGACAGCACCAATCTGTCGCAGCAGGCGGTGGATGGAGCTCGCGCGGCGATCCAGGACCTCTACGGCGATGCTTATTTGCCCGCGAAACCCCGCATTTATGCCGGCAAAGCGAAGGGCGCTCAGGAAGCTCATGAGGCCATCCGCCCAACGGGTGACTCGTTCACCCACCCTGATAAGTCGGGACTCCGGGGCAAAGAAAAGTCGCTTTACGACCTGATCTGGAAGCGAACGGTCGCCTGCCAGATGAATGATGCGCAGAAAACTTCGATCCGTGTCGAACTCGGCGCCGAAATCGCCGGCAAACAGCTGACCTTGCGCGCCAACGGCAACCGCATCGACTTCCCAGGATTCATCCGGGCCTACGTTGAAGGTTCTGACGACCCCGAGGCAAGCCTTGAGGACAAAGAAGTCATCCTTCCTACGATGAAAGAAGGCGAAAAAGTTCCGTGCACCGGCGCCGACGCGCTCGACCACGAAACCAAGCCCCCATCGCGTTTCACTGAAGCCTCGTTGGTTCAGAAACTCGAAGAAGAAGGCATCGGGCGCCCAAGTACGTACGCCACCATTCTGGGTAAAATCTCGGACGGTCGATTCGCTAAACGCGAAGGCAAAACGCTGATTCCGACCTACATGGCGTTTGCGGTCTGCGGATTTTTGGAAAAATACTTCCACGACCTCGTGGACCTGAAATTCACGGCTCGAATGGAAGACGATTTGGATGCAATTGCGCAAGGCAACGGCACCAAGGTCAACTACCTGCACGAGTTCTACCGCAAGGAAGGCGCGTTCCGAGACAAAGTCGATATCGGAGATAAAACCATCGAACCTGACTCGGTTCGGGTCGTGGAGCTCGAAGACTTCGAAGGAACCCTGCGCGTTGGCCGCTACGGCGCCTACGCACAACTTCCTGGAACGGACGGTGAGCTGAAAACCGTCAACGTGCCCGACTCGATTCCGCCTGCGGACTTGTCGATGGAGCGTCTCGCTAAACTCCTCGAGGAGCGCGAACGCGGACCACTTAGCTTGGGATTACATCCCGAAAGCAAACTCCCCATCTTTTTGATGAAGGGTCGCTTTGGACCTTATATCCAGCTTGGTGAACGCACCGACGATAATCCCAAACCACGAACATCTTCGATTCCCAAGGGTGTCGATCCAGAAACGCTCGAACTTGCGAAAGCAGTCGAGATGCTGTCGTTGCCACGGGTTATCGGTCCACATCCGGAAGACAAAGTCGATATCGAGGCCGGCATCGGCCGCTTCGGACCCTTCGTCAAACACGGCAAAGAGTACCGAAACCTTGCGACCCCTTCCGAAGTCTTCACGGTCACATTGGAAGACGCACTCAAGTTGTTGGCCGAACCAAAGGGCAAACGACGCGGACCAAAAGTCCTGCGAGAGCTGGGCAAAGATCCTAAATCGGGCGATGAAATCAGCATCTTGGAAGGTCGTTATGGACCTTACGTCAAGGCAGGCAAAGTCAACGCGTCTCTCCCCAAAGACCTGGCTCCAGACGACACCACGCTGGAAAAGGCCCTTGAGCTTATCAACGAGAAACGCGCAAGTTGAACACCTGTAAAGGCGGAGCACGGATGCTTCGATTTCTTCAAATTCTGATCTTTGGTTGGGTGGTCGCTCTGTCAACGACGAGCGCCGCCCAGGACGCACCTTCAGCCGCGCCCGAGTCGATCGGCAGCGAAGTTGTGTATTGGAATATCAGCGGGTCGGATTCGAAAGCCGTAGAGGTCTTCCGGTCTTCGATTGGACAGGCCCTGGCGGGCGAAGCCGGTCGTCACCTCTTGACCGAAGCCACATTTCAGACCTTTGTTCGAGAAAACGCCGGGCCCGTTCCCGGTTGTTTCTTGGGCGTGGAGTCCTGCCCCGGTGCCCAGGCACTTGTCTTCGCGACTCTGGGACTATCGCTGGCAATCCATGTGAAGCTCGACACGTCCAGTGGTCGAAGCCGCGCAAAATACGCAATCATCGATGCTCGCGGCAGCGTCTCCAAAGAGTCGTCGATCGACGCCGCAACCCCACGCGACGCCGCGTTTTCGATCGTACGTGAAGTCTTTGATGCCACGGGAGCAGCTCAATTCGAGACGACTCCGGTTGCCGCGAGCGTCGAGATCGACGGGCAGCCTGTGGGCGCGACACCTGTGCTTGCGCGCCTTCCCGTAGGCAAGCACGCGTACACCCTTCAGCTCCCGAATTTCGCGGTGGTCAACGGCGAGGTCGAAATCCGAAGTGGCGTCACCGAAAAAGTGAAACATTCTTTTGAGGCTCTGTCGGGCCAGCTGCTCATCACCGACGCCCCCCCAGGGGCGCATGTTTTTGTGAACGACAAAGATTATGGAGAAGTCGCTCAGGCGATTGAGCTGCCACCGGGCACCTATGCGATAGAAATCAAAGCAGACGGCTATGAATCCATGCGCGATGCCGCGACCATCACGCCCGGCGTCGAATCTCGTCGCAGCGCCCCGCTCAGCGCGGAAATAGGTTTATTCTCGGGATTTGGTCCTGAAGCCATCGCCGTCAACGGCTACATCTTCCGGTTGGGGTTTGAACACGGCATTCAGAGTGCGAGTTTTCAGGATGCGCGAACCGACAGCGACATCCCACACGAACTTCGAAGTTTTACCGACGAAAATGGTGGCTTCCCCGCGGTGGGCGCGCTCGATCAAACGATCCATACCAACGGACTTCGAGTCGACTTCTCGTACAATTTTCGAAATATCGGCATCGTCTTGTTGTCGATGTCTTACCTGCTCGGCCAACCCGAAAAATCCGTGGCAGTCACGACACCGCTTGGCCAGGATGAAGTCGGAACTCTCGTTGGAATTCAACGTCTGCAGCTGCGTCCTTTTCAGGTTTCCTATCGGGAATTTTATGGCAATTTTGTCCCATTTGCCGAAGTTGGGATGGGAATGGACTTCACGTGGCTTGACGTCGAAAGTGAGTTCTTCAACCCGGTGACGCTGTCCCAATCAGAAGGTTTTCTGGGGCTTGGTGCCGGTGTTCAGTATTTCATGACCCCAAATTATTTCGCGACAGTCCGCTACGGAATTCAGGGCTACTTCGACGCTGGCCTGGGAGTCGATCACCTGCTCTATATTGGGCTTGGCGCGGCGTTTCCTAATGTCTTCGGATTCGATGCCGAGCCCCCGGAGAAGCTGTGATGCGCCATTTTATCGTCGCGATCTTGTTGCTGATCCTACCGGCCGCCGTGCATGCCGAGGCGTTCGACCGTGAAGCTGCGGTCAAATCAGGTAACACGGCTTATAATAGCGGCGATTACGCAACGGCTCTGCGTTGGTATACGCAGGCGATTCAGGCCGATCCCAATCAGGCCACGACCTATCGTAACTTGGCGCGCACGTACTTCTGGCAGGACCAGTACGCGGCCGCCACGGCCTTTTACGACCATTACCTGAGACTCGCCGCGGCCGACGCACCCGACCTTGAACAGGTCAAAGCAGAACGAAAGCTCGCCTCGACGCGAGCAGGCGAAGACGTGTGGACGATTCCGGACAATCAACGACTGGCTCGCCAGGCCCTCGACACTGAATTGCAGAATGGGAAGGCCTTTTCCGAAGGCGGAGGCGGCGCATGGGGGCTTTACGAGACCCTGATTCGAACCGGATACGTGCAGCCAGACCTCGCCCAACTGAAGTCGACCCTGACCCGTCGAGTGCTCGACGAGTTTGAGGGTTTGCTGCAACCTCAAGGCAACGATCTGGTTCCTCAACTGAGCATCGAAGCCTGGCAACTGCAGTCGCAGCGATTGGCGGCTGCACGCGCAGTGGTCCTCGATCCGACCCTCGGCGCGATGATCGACCGACGCTCTACGGTGGTAGAAGCCGGATTGGCACTGCTGGGCGGACGAACGGCCAAGGCCGTTGACCTTGCGAAGCTTGCTCGCAAAGAAAATCCCGATTTGAAGTGGATCCCCTGGTACGAAATCGTGGCCCAGACACGAGCCGGAGCCCACGAGGCAGCACTCGAGAATCTCGAGTCATTTTCACGCCAGCTTCGACAAGAAAATCCTGGTCAACTGCCCTACGCCACCACGATGAAGGCGATTATCCTTCAACGTTTGGAGCGATGGGACGACGCTGCACAGACCTTCGAAATCGTCCTCAACTAATATTTGTCATGCGGCCTGCCTGAGTGCATGTCTCAAGGTCGAGGCGAGTCTTCGACACACGTATTCAACTCGTCGCGCCATGGCGTCGTCCACCGGCGCAGAGCGTCCGAATTCCTCGAAATGTTGCAGGCAAACCTGGGGACTTTCCTCGTTTTCGATCGAGGGTGAGAGCCTGACATAACGAAACCGTTCGTCTGCCGACGCCCCACCCAGCACCTGCTGCCACGCTCGAAAGTTTTCTATGCTTTCGAAAATCAACACCTCTACACAGGTCCCAAATCGCTGAATTCTGGCGATCGGCCCGTCTGGAAGCCAAATATCTGCGCAAGAACGTGTGCTCTTTCCGGCCCACTCATGCATTGCTCCCGTCAGCACTTCCAAGCCTCGATAACACGCTGCAAACCCTTCACTTGTCAGTTCACCCACGTCGTCCTCCTTTATTCGAATTGGCATCTCTGTTACTCAAGGACCAGTTATCGGACACTCCTGATAAAAGTTGCGAATTCACCTGGAAAGTCCTTCGAGGATCCAATGCAGTCCTATTCAAAATCGTTGCTCAGCCTTTGTTTCATTGCGTTTGCTTGGGGTTGTTCCGAAGCCAACGAAATTGACCCTGTCGATCACGTGCCCACAAAAACCGTGGAAGCCAAGCTCGTGGACATCGGTGAACCCAACTGGATGGTTGGTGGCAACGAAGGCCTGGTTGAAATGCTGGGCGGCGGAGACGGCGAACCCGACGTAGTCACAGGGCGATTTGTGCTCGATGGCTTGGCCATCAGCGCGTCATCCTCGTCTGCAGATCGATTGATCGTCGTGGGCAACGGAAAGCTACAGGTCGTCGATTCTGATGCGCTTCGGGTTCGAGAAGTCCGCGACGCACTCGACGGAAACGCTGTGTCCATCATCGAACGAGGACCCGTAGGTTGGTTGATTGGCGGGGCAGCTGGTGAAATCCAACTCCTCGATGCCGAGGGCGAACCATCCATGACGACCACTCAGCTCCTCTCGGGCGCTGAGGTGACTGGAGCCGCATGGAATGGCAACTCATGGCTTATTGGCAGCGCAGGCGGACGGGTCACAACGGCCTCGGCAACGCTGACCAGTGGAAACCCGAACGGACAAATGGTGGTCGGCGGATCGCCCGTGGTGTCAATCGTTACCGAATCCGCACCTGTAAACGGACAATCGACCGCTTGGTTTGTGTTCTCGGCCAATTCCTATGAACGCGTCACCGGCGGAGGAACTCCTCAAGGTGAGATGTCATTGGATGTGGGCGTGGTTTTGACCACGGCAGAATTCTTGCTTGGCAAGGTCGTTCTTGGCACCAGCGACGGCCGGTTCGGTGAGTTCAATCCGACAACGGGCACGGTCGCTTGGACTTCGGCATTCGGCGCTCAAGCCGTTTCAAATATCGAAACCGACGGAACGGATTTTCTGGTTCTCGGCAAGAACGGCTCAGCCCGCTTATTCGACAACACTCTGACTCCCAAAGCCGCCAAGACCGACCTCGCCACCAACCGAACGCCCGTGGGAGCGTGGTTTGCCGATGGCCGGTGGCTGGTCGTGATCGGGGAAGTTGCCTTCGTGGAATTTGTGGCACCCGATCTGGGCGCATTACGTGAGCTGATGCCAGTGTTAGGGGGTGCAGACATTCGTGACTCAGACGCAGCAGATGTGGGTGTCCTCGTCGTTGGAACCAACGGAAAAGTTCAACTTCTCGACAGCATGGGCCTGGCCAAGAGCACCGTCGCCACGGTTGGCGACGGTACAACCGCTCTGAATGCGGTTTCGTGGAACGGCGAGCAATTCCTTGCCGTGGGCGATAACGGTCTGGCTCAATTGGTGGGGAACGACGGTCAACCGGTCGGCACAGCCCTCTCATTATTGGGTGGAGCCGATATCCATTTTGCCGCATGGAGTGGCCAGTATTGGCTGATCGGTGGTGCCGGCGGCAAATACGCACGAATCCGTGCGGATGGAGCGATCTCGGGGAGTATCGAGACTCTTAACACGGCGACCAGCCTGGATGCCGCTCGCTTTAATGGCCGAGCCTGGATGCTCGCTGGAACCAACGGCACCCACGCCATTCACACCCTTATGCAACCCGACGGAACGGTTGGAACGGTCAAAGACCTCACCAATTTCTTGGGAACGGTCAAAGCCGTCGAATACAACGGATTGGAATGGGTGCTTGGAGGCACCGGCGGGATCGTTCAACGACTCAGTTCGGAAGGTCAGATCGTGGCGCCAGCTGCGGATGTCCTGAACGGGTACGAGATTTCAGACATCTACTTCAACGGCGTGAACTACCTGGTCTCAGGACAATTTGGAGCCGTTCGTCGTCTGTCGGCTGATGGCGTAGGCCTCAGAGCCCCGATCGCCGCCATCGATCAACGTGACGCGCACGCGGTGATTTGGACACGACCTCGCGGATTTGCGGGTGGCATCTGCCTGAGCAATGACTCGTGTTTCGAAGGACCATGTGTCGGCGGCGTACTTGCCGGAAAATGCTGCGACTCGGCGTGTGATCGCGCCTGTGACAGTTGCTTTCAGGATGATACCGGTGAGCCAGATGGCACCTGTGCGCCCGTCGTGGCTGGTAAACAACCACCAGCAGGCGCCAATGGCTGCGCTCGCGCATCGGAGAGCACTTGCGGTTATACCGGTGCATGCGACGGCGCTGGAGAATGCCAATCTTACGGATCAGACGTCGCGTGTGGCGAAGCCACATGTGTGGCCGGCAAGTTCACGGCACTCGCATCATGCGATGGCTCAGGCATGTGTTCTGTGCCCGCGGACCTTGATTGCCGCCCTTACGCAGGTTGCACGCCCGACAACGGCTGCGCCACCGCCTGTGGCTCAAGCAGTGACTGCGTCAACGGATACACCTGCACAAACTCAGAATGCGTCGAAAAAGACGACACGACTGTGATCCCTAAACCAAAAGACGAAGGCGGCTCGGACGATGGTTGCACCACCGCAATGAATCATCAAACCGACCATAATTTCTGGATCTTCGCCGTATCCATGATGGGATTGGCGTTCATGATTCGACGAGGAACCCGATGAAAAGAATTGCGCTCTTGCTGTGTCTGATACCCCAACTTGTTTTTGCGCAATCGCCACCGCCACCGCCGCCTTCGGCTGAAGGACTCAGCACACAAGAAGACCCAGCAGCCATGCGATACCATGCCGCGTTTCAGGCGTTGGCGATGGGTAATCGGGCTTCGGCCATATCAGAACTCAACGCTCTGAACTCGCAATATCCTGACCATCCGCTGGCCGCTCGTGCTAGGTTTTTGGTGGGTATCATGGCGCCCGGTATTGCTGGACCTCAGGATCAGATCGCTCATGGGGAACAACCCACGGGGTTGGCTCGCGGCGAGCTCGTGGCTACGCAAACGAGTCACGGCATCGCGATTGGCGCTGAAGTCTGCATGATTCTGGAATGCGACGATGGCCGTGCGTTGGTTGGCCTATTGCTGCTTGGTGGCGGACTCGGCCTGACTGCCTCATTGCTCTATGACAGCGACGCCGGCATGACTCCCGGTCATGCGGCCGCGTTGAATTCCGGCACCGTTTGGGGTGCATGGCAAGGCGCGGCGATGTTGGGTATTTTTGATTACAACACGACACCAGCCGTTGCAGGGACGCTTCTGCTTAGTCAATTGGGTGGATTGGGGGTCGGCGAGGCCCTCTACCGCACGCTAGAACCGACTGCTGGAGACGTTTCGATGGCGACTTCCGCGGGCTTCTGGACGGGTGCCCTGATGTTCTTCGGACATGCAGCAAACGAATTTGACGTCGACTCAACCACCACGATGGCGACTCTGTTGATCGCCAGTGATGTTGGCCTGCTTGCAGGCGCAGTGGCCTCAAAATATTATCCGATGACCCGAAGTCGTACGCTGATCGTCGACGCGGGCGGAACGCTGGGAGCTTTGGTCGGAATGGGGATTCCCTTCCTGATTCAAAACGATGACTCAACCCCTGGTCTGATCTTTGGTGGCGGAATCGCAGGAACGATTATCGGGCTTGGAACCAGCTACTATTTGACGCGTGATTGGGATGCTCCCGAAGAGCTTGGTTTCCAATTGAACGTGATGCCCGTCGAAGGCGGTGCCACCGTTGGAGTAGCCGGACAGTGGTAAAGCGCTATCGAGCTCGGTGGGTCTTTTGGGAAAACTCCTGGGTCGAAAACGGCGTGGTCGAGGTCGGCGAACGTCTTGTGGGAGTTACGACCGGGAGTCCTTTTGACGTCGATCTGGGAAATGCCGCACTTCTCCCGGGCATGATCAACACACACAGTCACGCCTTCCAACGTGCCATCCGTGGCCGCACCGAACACGTGCTGGCTGCACGCCTTGAAGACAACTTCTGGACGTGGCGCGAATCGATGTACGCGGCGGCCCTGACGTTTGGACCGGAAGACATGTATTCGGTGGCCCGCCTGGCCTACGAGGAAATGCGACTGGCTGGAATCACAAGCGTCGCAGAGTTCCATTACGTCCATCATTCTCCGGATGGCACACCGTACGACGACGTGAACGAATTGGCTCACCAGGTCATTCGCGCAGGATTGGATGCGGGTTTGCGCATGTTGGTCCTGCCCGTCGCCTACCAACGTGGTGGCTTCCAACGTCCCGCCGAACATGGGCAACGGCGCTTCATTTTCCCTACGGTCGACACGTACCTGAAAGCGGTCGATGACCTGCGCAGCCACTATGCCGGCCATGAGTCTGTGACCATTGGAGTGGCACCTCACAGCATTCGTGCCGTCGATGAAAACTGGCTTCGGACGATTGGCGAATATGCCAAAGATCAAGGTCTCCCGGTTCATATCCACGCATGTGAACAACGCCGAGAAATCGCTGAAAGCCTTGCTGAATATGGCAAAGCCCCGATCCAGGTGCTGGCAGACACTGGGGTTTTAGGCGAACAGACGACTTTGATTCATGGCACTCACTTAACGGCCGAGGAGTTCGATCTGCTCGAGGAGTTTCGACCAACGATCGCAGCGTGTCCGACCACCGAACGCAATCTTGGTGATGGCTTCTTGCCAGCCAAAGAATTGGTATCGCGCGGAATCCCCATTTCGTTGGGCTCAGACTCCAATGCAACGATCAACATGTTCGAGGAAATGCGCCTTGTTGAGTACAACGAGCGGTTGCGCCACGAACAACGGAATATCCTGCCCACAACGGTCGCACGCATGACCGGGAGTCCTCGAGTTTCGACGGGAGATGTGCTCTTTCCGATGGCTACACGCAACGGCGCGCGTAGCCTCTGCATCCCCGCAGGAACACTGGCTACGGGACTTCTCCCGGACATGTTCGCAGTGAATCTCGACCACATTTCTTTGTGCGTGGCACGACCGGAAGACCTGCAACCGGGAGACCTTCTGAACCACATCACGTTGTCGGCAGAACCCGCGGCGCTACAAACACTTGCAGTCCCGAAGGCTATTTTGTAGTGTCCGCGGCCTCGTGTGTGTTCGGAGACTACATGTCAAAATTTCTGTGCGTTGTTGTTCTTATTGTCCTGAATGGTTGTGGCTCGGATGAATCCCAGCCCCAAACTGATGCCGGGGCCGATGTCGATAATATTCGTCCGGTTCAAGACATCGGCATCCCTGAAGACGACGCATCGATCAACGTAGACCCGATTTTGACGCCCGATGTGGACACAACCCCCGATATGGGGCCGGATTTGAGCGATCCATGTCCGGGCGGCTGCGCAACCGGCGTGACCAAATGTCAGGGAACCCAAGTTCAATACTGCATTGCAGACCCCAATAACGCCGAGTGCGGCATCTGGGATACCGCAGCTGATTGCGCCTCACCGCAGCAAACCTGCGTTGGATTCCAATGCGAATTCCCGATGGGTTGTGTCGACAACGACCTTGATGGGTATGGCCTCAATTGCGCAAATGGACCTGATTGCGACGACAACGCGGCTGCAAAATATCCGGGCGCTGCAGAACTTTGCGACGGCATCGATAACAACTGCGATGGCGACGTCGACGAAGGACTGAACGTCGGCGGAACCTGTTCCGTCGGGACGGGCGGCTGCGCTTCGACAGGTGTTTACATTTGCGCCGCGAATGGCCAGCAAGAATGCATGGTAACTGGGACCGGCACAGGCACGCCGGAAACATGTGACGGCATCGACAACGACTGCGACATGTTGATCGACGAGGATGGGGCTTGTGATGTGTGCGCGCTCGATCCGAACGAACCCAATGACTCTTTAACTACGGGGACTTTGCTGACTTTGAACGTCCCCAAAGTCGGGATTTCCTGTCCAGCAGATGCTGACTACTTCACGATCCCCACCACGGCCAGCAAGGCCTATCGAATCAATATCAACTTCTTTGACACCTTCGCTGATCTTGATTTTGAATTGTTGGCAAATGGGGTCGTCGTCAAGACTTCCGCAACAGCAGCCGATCATGAAACCCTGACGTTCACAGCGGCTCCAAACACTACTTATGTCGCTCAGGTGCTCAACTCGGGCAACCGATTGAACGCGTACAGAATAGCAGTCGTCGACGTCGATACCATCCCATGCGCCTATGAAGACACATTTTACCCCAATGGAACTCGCGCGCTCGCGGCATTCCTCTTTCCTGGTTGGGTGGCCGAAGGCCATGTCTGTGATGCCTCGACCAAGCTTTCCGATTGGTATTCTTTGGGAACCTATCAACCGGGCGAGATCATCGACGTGCTTCTCTATGATTTGGATGGTTATGGAGACTTAGATCTCTACCTCGTCCACGATCCCGACGGTGATGGCACGTTTACAACCGCGAAGGCGTCGGCGGGCGATGGAACAGACGAGTACCTGACCTACACGGTGACCAGCGCCGGCTCCTACTATGTAGAAGTTTATGATTACGCGGGAATCGGGGCATTTTACGACCTCGAGTACGAAGACCGTTAGGATCCAGAGCTGAAGCGGAATGGGTATTTCACGACCACGATTCCGCCGCCCGTTGGCTCGGGGAAAATCCATCTGCGAATTCGTTTCGTGATGCACGACTCCAGGGATGGATTTCGGAAATCTCCGCCGGAGGTGACCGCCGAGATCACGTCGCCCTTGCCTGTGATCGTGAACTTGATCACAAGTTCTCCGCCCAGCTTTCGATTCTTTTGAAGCTCGTTTTCATAACAAGCTTTGAGCTCACCGCGGTGTTGTCGAACCACCCGCTGAACAATGGCCCGGTCAAGCCCCCCCTCCAGAATCGGTGGGCGAGGAATGACTTCGGGAACTCTGGGATCATGCTCCAAGTCCGGGACTCCGCTACCGATCTTGCGGCCGCGCTTCATGCCGTCTGTCGCCAGATCAACCAGACCGATGCTCTTGTCGCTGTCTCCGCCACCGCCACGACCCGAATTCCGAAGACCAAGCGCGCCAAGGTGTCCATTGGCATTGCCTTGCTCCCCACCATCCAAATTCCCAAGGGCATCAAGCGCATCCGATCCGATCGACTGGTCAGCGGTGCCAAACCAGGAGGCGACCTGGTTATTAAGAATGCCGGCAACACCGGCTTCTTGAGCGACCTCCATGTCCCGAATTTTTCTGAGCTGAAGGTCTTCCGGACTTCGATCGCCCAGGATTGCCAGGCGTTTGTCGATGTCGTCACTGTCTTCTGTGCCCGCCTTACCTTCTTCGCCTGCATGTTTGGCGGAAGCCTCCGCGACTTCGCCCACACCCGGCTCAACAACGTCTTCCGGTTCTTGTGGGGGCTCGAACATCAGCTGAACAAATCGGTCATTTTGAAAGTTCGCATCAAGCTCGAGAGAGCGTGCGCGTTCAGGCATCGTCATGATGATCGCGAGGAGTGTCAGGTGAGACAGAGCACTTACCGCGACGTAGCGCCATGTCTGCCGGTCGAACCGGGAACGAATGCCAATCCATTCGGTTGGCAAGATATCGAGTTCCCAGGACAAGTCTTGGTTTGCCATTTGCGCCTCCAATGATGTGTTCAACGGGATCGACACCAAGGTCCGGAAGAAGTTCCGTCCGGAAGAAGTTCCGTCCGGAAGAAGTTCCGTCGGTTTGTCAGGTGTTGTCAGCACCTCGGTTGTTGACGAGGTCGCTCGCCCTTTCTAGGCTGATTCTTATGTAGGAAAACCACGTACCTTAGGTCGTCATGAATCGTCTTCTACTTCCCCTGCTCCTTCTCGCCTCGTTTGGTTTCACCTCATGTGGTTTCGGCGAAGGCGAAGACGAAACCGCGTCCGCTGGATACGATGCCGTGACCATTCAACAGGCGGTGACGCGGGTTTGTGGTGCGGACCGTTACACCGGAGTTCAAGGCGCCGACGTTTCCAAGTATCAAGCGAACTTCGATTGGGAGGCGCAGAAGAACGCCGGGATGACCTTCGGAATCGCCCGCATCAGCGACGGCACAACCTATATCGACGAATATTTCGATCGGAATTGGTCCGAACTGAAACGCCTCGGAATGATTCGCGGTGCGTATCAGTATTTTCGACCCGCCCAGGACGTCACAGCACAAGCCAACATGGTCGTTGCTAAATTGGGTCGATTAGGACCGGGAGACCTTCCCGCCGTGATTGATGTTGAGTCAAACGGAGGTCTGTCCTCGGCTCAGGTCAGCGCGAAGGTCAAGGAATGGCTTCAGATCGTCGAAGCAGGAACCGGAAAAAAACCCATCATCTATACCGGTCCGTACTTCTGGCAGGATAATGTCGGAGACGCCACTTTGGGCGGCTACCCACTCTGGATCGCGCACTATGGAACAACGTGTCCGTTGATTCCTGACGGTTGGAGCAAATGGTCCTTCTGGCAGTATTGCGATGGCAACACGCAATATTGCGCCAACGGACAAGGGTTCGATCGCAACGTCTACAACGGTACGGTCGCCGAGCTCACCGACCTCGCCGGGGGCGGCGGAGCGGATTACGGCGCCACGTATGTGAATCAGACGTTTCCGTTGGCCAGTACAACCATCCAGCTGGTCTCAAACGAAACGATCTCGGGTTATTTCGAACTCCAAAACACCGGCGCGCTGCCATGGGATGCCAACACGAAGCTCGGGACCACCGAACCTCGAGACCGACCAAGCGCCTTTGCCGACGCAACTTGGCCTGCCCCCAACCGCGCCGCAGCGGTGGTGGGCGAAGTCGCTCCCGGTGAGTCGTACAAATTCGAAGTGACGATGCGCGCCCCAAGTCAACCGGGAGTCTATTCCGAATACTTCGGGGTGCTGCAAGAAGGCGTCACGTGGTTCAGCGAACCCGGTCAAGGTGGTCCGGCAGACAACTTATTGCAGGTCAAATTCGAAGTCCGCGGTGCGGATTATTCCGGTGAATTGGTCGACATGTCTTTTGCAGATTCAGTCGCCATTCCTGTCAACGGATCGACTCAAGGCTGGATCGAAATTCGAAACACTGGAAATCTGGCATGGAAGACCGGCGAGGTCTTCCTCGCGCCCACACCAAGGGAACAAGAGTCGCCTGTGTATGACGAGTCGTGGTCGAGTCCGACGCGGATCACAACTCCCGGCGTCGACGTTCCACCAGGCTCTTCCTACAAGTTCCAGTTCACCCTCAGTGGCAAAACGAACGCCTCGTTCACACAAACTTTCGGCTTGGTAAAAGAAGGCGAAACCTGGTTTTCCGAGGCACCTCTGGGCGGTGGTCCAACCGATGAAGAAATCGCCATCAACGTGGTTATCGGCGAGGGCGGCTCGAATAACGGCAATAACAACACCTACAACCCCAACAATTCAACAAATGGCGCGAATCCGAGCGAGTTCCCTGACCTCATCGGGACATCTACCGGAACAGAAGGCGGCTGCTCGCAGACAAATTCGGCCGACCTGTCATGGCTCGCACTAGCGCTCGGTTTCGTCGTTTTCCGACGACGGCGAGCAACCCACTGACTTCCAATTCAGCGCACTGTGGGGTAGGTGTAGCGCATGAGTGAAGCCCCCCAACAGCTCGGTCGATACGAGCTCCTGCACCGCATCGCCAAAGGCGGAATGGGCGAGATTTTTCTTGCGAAAGCGCGGGGTGCGGGCGGCTTCGAGAAGAACGTCATCCTCAAGACGATTTTGCCTCATCTGGCCGAAGAAGAAGAATTCATCACCAAATTCTTGGATGAAGGCCGCATTGTCGTCCAACTCATTCATGGAAATATCGTCCCTGTCTTCGACATGGGAGAACAAGACGGCGTCTATTTTATTGCGATGGAGTACGTGCCCGGACGGGATCTCCGCGAGGTTATTCAGCGACTCGACATCTCCCGGACATGTCTCCCGGTCGACCTTGCGCTCTTTGTGGGCAGCGAAATCGCGAAGGGTCTTGATTACGCCCACCGCAAGACCGACGAATCCGGCGTCAGCCTTGGCATCATCCATCGAGACATCTCACCGTCCAACGTTCTGATCTCCTCCGACGGTGAGGTGAAGCTCATCGACTTCGGCATCGCGCGGGCCGCAGGCCGACTGGCAAAAACCGTGTCGGGCCGAATTCAGGGTAAATTTTGTTATATGAGCCCCGAACAAGCCTCGGGCAAGGCCATGGATGCCCGCAGCGACGTGTTCTCGGCCGGCATCACCATCTACGAGATGCTGACGGGTTTCAGACCCTTCGAAGGCAGCACGGACCTTGAGAGCCTTGATCTGGTTCGCCGATGCGAGTTTGATCCCCCAAGCACTCTGAACGCCGAAATCCCGGAAGAAGTCGACGCCATCGTTCAAAAGGCGTTGGCGAAAGATCCGGAAGACCGTTATCCGTCCGCGGAGCGCCTTCAGGTCGAGATCCTTCAGTACCTGTATTCGACAGGAACCTCCCCCACCAGCAGTGACGTGGCACGCTTCCTTCACGGCGCGTTCCCCGAGGGTTTGGAGCGAGTCGAGCTAAAATCCGCACGTGGAAGTGCCAGCGGTTCCAAGAATCAAAAACTGAATCTCAACGATGCGCTCGAGCAAGAACTCGAACGGATGTTGAATCCGAGCATCGCCGCGGATATCGACCCGCACAGCACGACGGCGATCAAGCCACATGGCGTTCTCACTCCGACCACCTCTGATTTTGGACCAACGCCAACCGACGAAGTTGAAGGTCTCCCGGTCACGCCTACCCAGCCTTTATTGCAGACCGACGAGGCCTCACGCCCAGCACACCGACGTTCGATTTGGCCGTTGATTTTGGTCGTTCTCGTCGTCGGAACGCTGCTGATGGTTTGGGTGAATAACGAACCCACGGGTTCGGTGAGCGTCGACAGCGATCCCGCTGGCGCGCAGGTCACCATCGATGGCGCGGACATGGTCGGCGTGTTGACACCGACATCCTTTGATCTGGATACCGGAACGCATGTGGTCACGCTCACGAAAGATGGATTCAAGCCCCGCACTCTCAGGCTTGACGTCCACTCCGACCGAATCAGTCGCATTGATGCTACGTCGGCCCAGCTTGAGCCGGTTCGAGGCCCCCATAAATTTACGTTGTTGGCCCCGGAAGGCGCCTCAATCATACGCGACCAGCATCCGCTAGGCGGCTCCCCGCAGATCATTGAACTGACCCCCAATCAGGTGGCAAACGTTCGGGCGAACAAGGAAGGATGCACCTCATCGAACTACACCGTGTCCTATGACCACGGCGAAAAGACGATCCCTTTGCCTCTTGATTGTCCGGTAGAAGTCGTCGCACCTCTCAAAGAGGAACCTCCGCGTATCAATGACGCCGCAGCTGCCGGTCCGATAAGCCTGTCATTTGAGACGACACCACCGGGAGCCCGCGCATTTGTTGACGGAAAGGAATTGGGGCTGACTCCGATTTCCGGCGTTTTCAAAGCCGATCAGGTCATCGAGGTTCGTCTCGAGAAAGACGGCTTCGTGACTTCGACGATGCGTGAACGTGTGTCGAAATGGAGAAATCGGCGCGTGAACGTAGACCTCAAGGCCGCGGAGCTTGGATGCCTTGACCTCAGCCTGGTCAACCCGGCGCTCGGCGACGTGACGATCGACGGCGCTGAGCCCCGCAGCGTCTCACGTGGGATTCGAAAATGGCCGCTCTCGGTGGGCAAACACACGATCCGCATGCGCAACGAAGCCGCGCACCGAGACGACACGTTCGTGATCGACGTTAAATCAGGTGACACGTGCTCGCTGGTGGTCTGGGAGTAAGTTCCGCTTCAGCGCGATCGAATCATGGCCAGCAGAGCGCGAGGGATATTTCCCTTCACTATCGCCTTCAAAGCCGCACTCATCTCAGGGTATTTGCCCTTATAGGGGAACCAGAATGGCTCGTGGCTCAACCGACCGTAATCGGCCATGATCGCGCGCGTGTGGGTAAACGAGAGGATCCCTTCCTCACCGTGATAACGCCCAATTCCGCTGTTTTTGACGCCACCAAATGGCAGAACCGGATTGCCCACCGACGACAGGATATCGTTGATGGTGACCTGACCCGCCTCGATTCTCGACGCCATTTCAAGACCACGATCGACGTCCAGAGTCCAAATTGATGCGTTCAATCCGTACTGGTGATCGTTGGCCAGGCGAATCGCCTCTTCCTCAGACTTCACGCGCATGATGGGCAGCACGGGTCCGAAGGTTTCCTCAAGATAGATGTCCATTTCCGTCGTGACGCCTTCGACAATTGTTGGCTCAAAATACTGGCCGTCGCCCTCGATTTCGTTTCCGCCGAATGAAATCTTGGCGCCCTTTGCGACCGCGTCCTTAATATGTGCTTCAACGATCTTGAGTTGTTTGGCAAAACACATCGGCCCCATATCCGGGTCTTCGGACGGCGGTCCCACGCGAATCGCCTTAACCTCTTCAAGCAAGAGCTTCACGAATCGATCGTAGACCGCATCGACCACTAGGATTCGCTCAACGGAAGTGCAGGCTTGGCCGCAATTCAGCAGACCACCCCAAGCGGCTGCCTTTGCAGCACGCTGCAACGGCGCGTCATGACACACAATGAAGGCGTCCTTGCCGCCAAGCTCAAGCTCGACAGGAATCGGCCGTTTAGCGGCGGCAGCCATGACCTTTCTGCCTGTCGCGACCGAACCCGTGAAAAATATCTTGTCGATTCGTGATTCGGTGAGCGCGGCTCCCGTCGATCCGTCGCCTTGAACGACCTGCACAACACCTTCCGGAAGACCCACTCGCTCAAACAGTTCCACGATCAGATCGCCAGTGATGGGTGTGATCTCGCTCGGCTTCAGGATCACCGTATTGCCCGCCACCAAAGCAGTCATGATCGGCACGACCGAGAGCTGAAATGGAAAGTTCCAGGGCGAGATCACCCCGATGACACCCATCGGAAAATGCTCGATATAGCTTTTCTTGAGAGGCAACATCAGCGGATTGCGAACTCGCTTCCGATCCAACACGCGTGGCGCCGTTTTTTCGAAATATTCGATAAAAAGCGGCATCACCAACAGTTCCGTCATGATCGCGTCGACCGGAGGCTTGCCGGTGTCTTCGCTGATTCGTGTCGCAAAATAATCGACATCCTCGGCCAACACCTCCCCTACTCGCTTCATGAACTTCAAGCGCTCCGAGAGCGGCGTATCGCGCCAAGCTGGAAACGCCTTGCGCGCGCGCTCGACCGCTTTGTCGACGTCGGCCTTGGACCCAATCGGCCAATCACCGAGTTTCTCGCCGGTCACGGGAGAGAATTTCTCGAACATCGATGTGTTCGCTTCTGAAATAGGGGAAGTTGCCATACTATTACCTCGATCAACGTCGTCAAAGATGCTCATTACACGCGCATTTTTCCGCGGTTTGCAACGAGAGGATCACGTGGCCATCGTGCTTGAACCGTACCCATCCTTCAAGAATGGTATTCATCGTTCGGTCGAAATCGACCCACTTCGATTTTCCGAGGCGAAAAGCGCGCTCGAATATGCTCGGTCGTTTGGAGAAGCGACCCCCATCGTCGATTTCCTCAAAAAGTACGTGCCGAACACCATCTTGGCCGCGGATTGTTTTTTTTCGTGTGATGACGGCTACCCACACTCGATTTTCCTGGGTGAGGCGTTGATTGAGGCGCTGCGCGTGCCCGACGCGCACGATATCGGAATTGGTGCGATGGCCTCGGGACACATCGGCGCTCTGGTTTTCGGCGAGGGCCTTTGGCCGGACGACGCTCCGGAATCACCCGCTTGGCTGGGAGCCTCGCCCCATATCGCCCTGCGTGTGGCCAAGGCCAACTCCCTTCTCGAACTGATCACGTTTGAACCTAGCCTTGACGAATCAGCCATCAGCGAAGTCCACGAAGCGATCGATTTGGGCGATTTGCCGATCAACGCCGAGGACTTTCTGAGCGTGGATTCACGCGATGATTGGGAAACGAAGCTCGCGCGGAGCCTTGTTATCTACCACGATGCGTTGCAACGTATCGCCGCACACGATGGCTGGGTAGCCTCGTGGTACGAGCGGAAGACCGGTGAAAGTACCTAAGTGTAAGCAGCATCCAATAAGAAGATCATCATGTTAAGTCCGGCAGAACAGCTCGTAGAATGGCTAAATATCGATTCAACGTCAGGGGGCGAAGCTTCGTACCTCGAAGCCCTTGAGTCGTATTTCGTAAAATTGGGTTTCACAGCAGAACGTCAACCCGTGGCTGCAGATCGATGGAACCTGCTGCTGACGCGCACCGAGCGTCCTCGACTAATTTTTTCTACGCATGTCGACACAGTCCCGCCTTTCTTGCCTGTGCGAGTCGATGCGACAACCGTTTGGGGCCGCGGCGCATGTGACACAAAAGGCGGCATCGTCGCCATGGCTGAGGCCGGAAAACGACTCCTCGCCGATGGGATCGAGGATTTTGGATACCTCTTTGTGGTGGGTGAAGAAGTCGATCACTGTGGCGCCAAAAAAGCTCAGGCCCTGAGTGTCGAAACCGAGCGAATCATTCTGTGCGAACCCACACAGAATCAGGTCGTGGCGGCTCAAAAGGGCATGGTGAAACTTACCCTTGAGGCCCACGGCGTGGCCGGGCATTCAGCGTTTCCAGGTAAAGGTATTTCTGCCATCGATAAATTGCTTGATGTGATCGGCGCGATTCGAACAGAAGCTTGGCCTACAGACGATTTGTTGGGGCCGACTACGGTCAACGTCGGCGTCATCACTGGTGGCGTCGCCGCAAATGTCTTTGCCCCGCACGCATCCGCCGAAATTCTGATCCGCGCCGTGTCCGCGGTGGAGCCCATGATGCAACGTATCACCGAGATTTGCGGTGATACGGTGGTCGTGCAATATCCGGCCTCGAACGACCCTGTCTTCTTTGATCCTCCCAAAGATGTGGAGACCTGTGTGGTGCCCTTCAACACAGACGCGACCTACCTCAAGACGTTGGCGCCCGTATGGTTGGTCGGTCCGGGAGACATTTCGACCGCCCATTCCGATCATGAGCACATCGTCGTCGCCGAATTACTCACCGGAATCGATCTTTACGAGAGCCTTGCTCGACGTACTCTCGCGTAAAAAAAGCGTTTATCGAGTTGCCAGCTTGCCACGTCGGGGGCAATATGCGCCTTCGGCTTCACATTTCGTCGTTTCTGCGTTATTTTGACGCAAGATTTGGCACGTTGGGTCGGACAAGAAGGACTGGATGAACAAGCGCGTGTTGGTAGTCGATGATAACGGCGACATCAGACAGATTGTCGTTACGGCGTTTGAGAACGAAGGCTGGACGGCCTTCTCTGCAGACAATGGCGCAACAGCTCTGCGCAAGTTTGATGAAGTCTCACCGGACCTGATCGTTCTCGACATTCTTATGCCCGGCATGTCTGGCACTGATGTTTGCCGTGAGATCCGGCACAAGTCATCCGTCCCCATCATCTTTTTGTCAGCGCGCGACGAAGACGTCGATCGAATCATTGGACTCGAAATCGGCGCCGATGATTACGTCACGAAGCCGTTCAATCCACGTGAACTTGTGGCACGCGCCAAGGCGATTTTTCGACGAGTGGGTGCACAACTGAGCCCGCTTCCCGAATCCGCCAGCAGCAATGTGCTGCGACACGGCCAGCTCACGCTGGATGTCGAGCGCTTCAAAGCGTTTTGGAACGAAGAACACATCGAGCTGACCAAGACTGAGTTCTTGCTGCTGCGTACGTTGTTGCGACATCCAGGCCGCGTCTTTTCACGCGATGAATTGATGAAAGGCGCCTATGATGACGGCACCTTCGTGTCCGATCGAACCATCGACAGTCATATCCGTCGATTGCGCGGCAAACTCGCCGAAATCGGTGCCGACCCGATCGAGACTGTTCGAGGCGTAGGCTATACGCTACTCGAAGAGCTCTGAGCGTCAGCCCAGCTGGAATTCTTCCTTTATTTGTGTGATATATTCCGCCATTCGTGACGGGTCTATCCGTCTGCGCGGAGAGCGACCATGTTGGAAGATTCAAAGAACCCCTACGCAAATAACGGCGACGCCAATGCCATGCCGGCAACAGGTCGTCCCGGAAAACGTGTCTTCATCGAGACCTACGGTTGCCAGATGAACCTCGCAGACAGCGAGCTCATGGGTGGCATCCTGTCGCAAGAGGGCTACACCGCTGCGACCTCCCTCGAAGAATCCGACATCATCCTCATCAATACCTGTGCGGTTCGTGAAAAGGCCGAAGAACGAGTGTTCGGGCGCTTGACGCATCTGTTGCGCTTCAAGAACGAAAACCCGAATCTGATCCTTGGCGTCACAGGCTGCATGGCGAATCACCTCAAGAAGGAGATCGTTGAGAGGGCGCCCTATGTCGACATCGTCGCAGGTCCTGACGCGTATCGACGTCTTCCATCCATGATGATCGAAGCTCAAAAAGAAGAGTCCGATCCCCTGATCGACGTGCGATTGGACAAGGAAGAAACCTACGGTGAAGTCGCGCCTGTGAGGTCTCCCGGTATTACCGCCTGGATTTCGGTTCAGCGGGGCTGCGACAAGTTTTGCACCTTCTGCGTCGTGCCTTTCACACGCGGACGCGAACGTGGTGTCAGTCCGGAAGACGTGATCAAACAGTGTCGCGACGTGGCGGAGCGTGGCTACAAAGAAGTCACCCTACTGGGTCAAACCGTGAACTCCTACAAGTGGGGCGACGATTACGACTTCGCCGACTTGCTCGCTGACATCGTTCCGATCGACGGCATCGAACGGATTCGCTTCACATCGCCCTATCCGACAGACTTCACGCCGAAGTTGATCGAGACCATGGCGACGCACGATAAAATCTGCAAATACCTGCATCTACCTGCGCAATCCGGAGCGACCTCCATGCTGAACCGCATGAAACGCCTCTACACGCGCGACGAATATGATGTTTTGGTGGAACGGATTCGCGACGTGATCCCGACGATCGCTATCTCTACCGACATCATCGTTGGATTCTCCGGAGAGACCGACGACGAATTTGAAGAAACCATGGACCTGATGCGCAAACATCGGTTCGACTTTGGGTATCTGTTCAAATACTCGGAACGCAGCCTGACGGCAGCCGCCCGAAACATGCCGGATGATGTGCCCGACGAAGTCAAAGCCGAGCGATTGAAAAAAATCATTCTGCTTCAGGAAGAAATCTCGGGCGAGGTCTTCCAGACACGAATTGGGTCCTTCCAACAAATCATGGTGCTTGGAGATTCAAGGCGCGACGATGACCAACTCTGTGGTCGTACCGACGACTTCAAAATGACGGTCTGTCCAAAGCCCGAAATCGACGCGAAACCGGGAGACCTGATCAACGTCCAGGTCGTGGACGCGACGAGTCACACGCTGATCGCTAAGCTCGTCTGATTTCAGTTCAAAATTAGCAAATTAGTCCGGCAGACCTTGTCAGAACCTCGTTTCTGATGAGGTCTTTTGGTTCTTGCCCCAGCCTTCGAAAGGTCTGCCGGTCATCAACGGCGAAAGGTCTACCGGTCATCAGCGATGCAAGGTCTACCGGTCATCAACGATGAAAGGTCTACCGGTCATCAACGATGAAAGGTCTACCGGTCATCAGCGATGCAAGGTCTACCGGTCATCAACGATGCAAGGTCTGCCGGTCATAACGACGCAAGGTCT
>CAYMYJ010000046.1:38037-45980 GCA_964394615.1 uncultured Bradymonadales bacterium
TCATCAGCGATGCAAGGTCTGCCGGTCATCAACGATGAAAGGTCTACCGGTCATCATCACCAGATTCTTTCAGGTTCTTTCAGTCGAATTCCTCCACGAAGACTCTATTCTCGCCGGGAATCAAATGACTGCATGGGAACAAAATGAAAATGACTAAACTATTGATTGCTCTCCCCTTCCTGGCTGCGATGGCCTGCGGTGACACCTCGAATCTGGACGATACACTCGACGCTCGAGACGACAGTTTCTCGACCGACGGCAAGGCCGACGCGTTCGGAGTCAGCGAAGACTCGTACCTTGCCTTGGGGGTCCTTAGCTTCGTAAACACGGCATCTCTGCAGGAGCTTGACGACGATGCGAAACTCAACGCCACGGCGGCGCGCAACATCGTAAATGAACGGATTAATGGCGATATCGCGAGTCTTAAAGACCTCGATGCTGTCCCGTACGTCGGACCATCGGCATTCAACGCGCTCGTGACTTACGTGCAGGCGAATTCGCTGGTCCCATTCTGCGGAGACGGGACACTGCAAGCATCGATGGAAACATGCGACGACGGAAACCTGATCGACACCGACGGTTGCTCGGCCCTATGCGAAGTCGGGAACACGATCGACTTGCCGCCTTACCAGGACACACCAATTGTTTATGGTTTTCAGGAAGGAAGTTATGAAGGGCTGGCCATCCTGAACACCGCCAATTCATCGAGTCTAGAAGTGCTCGACATCGATGCAAAGTTGGATGTCCGGGCTGCCAAGAAAATTGTTTATGGTCGAGGCAATGGATTTGCATCGCTTACCAAGCTCTCGGAAGTCGCCTACGTCGGACCATCGGCATTCAATGCACTTCGAGACTACGCCTTCGCCCAGGGAACGATTCCCTTCTGCGGTGACGGTGCTTTGCAGTCGGTCATGGAAAAATGCGACGACGGAAACACCACAAATGGAGACGGTTGTGATTCGGCGTGCCGCCTTGAGAGCACATGCGGTGACGGAATCGTCGAGTTCGCCGAAACATGCGACGACGGAAACGACCTTAGCTTTGATGGTTGTTCTTCGACGTGTCTGACTGAACTGAAGTACGAAGGCTCCGAGAATAACTACGATAAAGCCCACGCCACAGAGATCGGAACCTACCAAAACCTGGCAGGAACCATTCGTAGTGAAGGGGATATCGACTATTGGACTTTCACGGTTGATCGCCCTGGAAAGGTCTACCTCGACGTCTGGGGCGGAAACAAAAACGGCGCTTGTCGGTCATTTTACTTCGAAGGTGGAAACGATCTTTTCGATCCGGAAGTACAGCTCGAGGGACCAAACGGAACCACGCCGTTCTCGACCAATTGCGGTTCAAAGCGCAGCGATCGAAGTTACGAGTGGGACAAAGTTGTCGACTTGGTGCCAGGAACGTACTTCATTCGCCTCGAAGGACAGGATGTCGGCTGGGGATGGGATGCTCCATACAGCGTTGCCTATCAGATCGAGGTCGTCATTGAATCGACTGGCCCCGTATGTGGCAACGGCAACGTCGAGACGTCAGAACAATGTGACGATGGCAATTCCAACAATAACGACGGTTGCTCGCAAGCTTGTGAACTTGAGTACAAAGGTGAAGTCGAACCCAACAACGCGTTGAACCACAACACCAATCTTGGAACCTATCAATACGGCGCTGGAACGATCGGCGTGGGTGACAACGACTACTTCGGCTTCAAGGTGGAAACGGCCGGAAATGTTTCCATCTCGTTGGATGGTGGCAATGACTGCCGGTTTGACGCTTACCTGGAACTCTACGACGCCAGCGGTGCATTGATTGCGCAGGACGATGACAGCGCAGGCAATTACTGCCCCGGTCTCTCCAAGAATCTGGCCGTTGGGTCCTACTTTGTGAACGTTCGCCACAGCGAACCCACTGTCGCCGGCGGTTCGTATTCATTGAACGTTGAACGATAAGTTACGTGCAACTCTTTGCGGCCTGTGACATCTCTTCTAACTACACTTGTTGGAGATCGTCACATGGCTGCAAAGATACTCGCCTTCTCAGGCTCACTTCGAAAAGACTCACTCAACCGGAAGCTGCTCTGGCAGGCCGGACAACTCGCTGCCTTTCACGGCGCCGAGTTCCGTGAAATCAACCTGAACGACTTCGAATTGCCATTCTACAATTCTGAGATTCAAGAAGTCGGATTCCCCGCTGCTGCAGACCGCCTCAAGGCAGAAGTCGACGAACACGATGCCATTCTGATCGTGAGCCCGGAATACAACCATTCCTTCCCAGCTGTGGTGAAGAACGCGATCGACTGGCTTTCGCGCTACCGTCCCAACCCTCTGTCCGGAAAGCAGGGCATGCTGATGTCGGCATCTCCCGGCATGGTCGGTGGCAATCGAGGACTCTGGCACCTTCGGCAACCGCTGGAAGTTTGCGGTGTGCACGTTCACCCCAACATGTTCTCGCTCGCAAACGCTGGCGATGCATTTGCCGATGATGGCACGCTCAAAGACGCGGCCATGCAACGCCGTCTTGAAGAGACGATCATTTCGTACATTCACCTTATCGATAAGGTCCGAAGATGAGAGCGGTCCTGTTCTTCGCGTTGGTAAGCTTAGTGGGCTGTGCCACGGCACCAGTGGCACCTGCCCGGATTGCGCCTGGAATCTACGATGTCGCCACAGGCGAACAGCTCAATGAAGAGCAGTTCGCGGGCAGGCTCATATCGGCGAAATACGTGATCGTCGGCGAGTCCCATGACAGTCCGGAAGACCATGCATTGCAGCTGCACGTGTTTGAATTGATGTCTTCCGGTCGTCGTGTCGCACTGGGCATGGAGATGTTTCAGCGGCCTTTTCAAGAACCGCTAGACCTTTATGTCCGCGCAGAGATTGACGAAGCCACGATGCTGGAGCGAACCGAGTGGAAGACTCGATGGGGGTTCGAGACCGACCTTTATCGACCGCTCTGGGAGATGGCCCGGGAGAAGTCCCTGCCCATCATTGCCCTCAACGTTCGACGTGAGCTCACAAAACGGGTTTCCGCTGTGGGCGTTTCAGCACTCACCGAAGAGGAACGCGCGCAGCTTGTCGACCTTGACCTTTCGCGAGAGGACTACCGGTCATGGCTGGAAGAAATTTTTTCCGGACACGGCATGAAGATGGACCGGGAGAAGTTCGACCGCTTCTATGAGGCTCAAGTTCTGTGGGACGAGACCATGGCCGACAGCGCCGTAAATGCGTTGAAACAACGTCCGGGAGACCTCGAATCGATTCTTATTATCGTGGGGCGGGGGCATGCCGAATTCCGCTGGGGAATCCCTTCACGCATCGAACGACGCGATCCAGGTCAAGCGGTGCTTGTAATCGTTCGAGCAACCGAACCGATTCAGCTCGACGACGCAAAAAGCAGGCAAATGGCTGATATCGTTATCATACCTTGACCTGAGACCTGACGACACAAATTCGTAACATTGATGTCAACTCCCTGTCGCTCATTCTCCGCGGCATCTTCACATCCTCGCCATCCATCCGTGAAAGGTTGTTGTTAGCTTCCTGTCTGAAATCGAAGGGGTACTTCGCGTACCAAACACTTCAACTTCAGAAACAGGATGCTCAGATGTTCACAAAAAAACATGCACTCATAGCCTCGATGCTTCTAGCCACTGCCTGTGGCGATGACACGACTCCAACCAATAACACCACCGAAGGCCCCATCACATGCGAGGGCCAAGTTTGCACCGTCACGGGGCAAATTCTGGAAGACGCGACTTTCACTGCCGATAAAGAATGGGTTCTGCAGGGCGGCGTTTTTGTCGGTGACGACACCGCAAAAACCGTTCTTACGATCGAACCTGGCACAAAAATCTACGGCGCATCGGGAGCACTGAGCTTCCTGACCATACGACGTGGCTCACAGATCATCGCCAACGGACAGGCTGATAAACCGATCGTCTTCACCTCAGCGCAAGAAGCAGGATCGCGGGCACGCGGCGATTGGGGTGGGCTCATCATTAACGGCCGCGCCCCCATCAACTCGTGTGACACCGGCGTTTGTGAAGCCGAAGGAGAAGGCGGAACCGGCCTCTACGGCGGCGACGACCCGGCAGACAGCAGCGGAAGCCTGAAATATGTGCGGGTCGAGTTTGCGGGCGCGCTGATCACTTCGGACAACGAACTCAACGGCATCGCATTTCAGGGAGTCGGTAGCGGAACCGTCATCGACTTCATCCAAGTTCACATGAACAAAGACGACGGAATCGAGTTCTTCGGCGGGACGGCGCAGGCCAAACACGTCGTGATTACGGGCGCCGGCGATGACAGCATCGACTGGACCGACGGCTGGCAAGGCAAGATCCAATACGCTGTCGTCCAGCAGTACTCAGATAACGGCGACAATGGTCTGGAAGCAGACAATAACGGCGACAACAACACCGCCTCACCACGCTCAAAACCGACCCTTTCGAATCTCTCGATTGCGGGCGTGGACGGCGGAGACGGCTCGGACGTGGGCGCCCTTCTTCGTGAAGGCACAGGCGCAAACATCTCGAACGCCATCATCCTGGGCTTCAACGACGGATGCCTGCAGATCGACGGAGAAGAGACCTTCGTAAATGCCTGGGCCACGGACGCGCTCTCGGGCGAATTGACCGTGAACAACAGCATCCTTCACTGCACGACCAGCTACATCGAAAACTCGGACGCGGGCTTCACCGCACCATTCACCGTCGAGGACTTCTTCCTGACGCTGAATACAGGAAACCTCGTGGCTGATCCCATGCTGACGGAGGCCAACCCGACATCGGGCACCCCAAACTTCCTGCCGCAGACCGGTTCGCCGGCCCTGGGGACCGGAGTCGCTCCTACGGACTCGTTCTTCGAGTCTGCAGACTTCATCGGCGCAATGGGCGCCACGGACTGGACAGCTGGTTGGACGACTCACGACCGAAACTGATCGAAGCGGCCCTTCTGGAGGTCTCGAATGCGAAATCTACGTCAAAATCGCCTTAACTGGCTTCGCGGCGCCGCTCTTGGAGCAGGCGTCCTTCTTGCGTCCAGCGCCTGGGCCGCCGACTTCGATGTCGACTCCTTTGCGACAAAATTGGCCGACCTGCGTTCTCAGGTCGAAACCTTGTCCTCGAATGTGGAGTCCCGCAAAGAGGACGAACGAACCAGCCTGCGCAGTCTTGCGGCCCAGAAGCTGGATCTGGACCTCGCCATTCAACGCGAAGAACGACGGCTGGAACAGCTGGCCGCAGCCCACACCAAGTTCAAAGCAGAAACCGCCCTTGCCAAAGTCGGCTCCACCGAGCTTGAGCCGGCGCTGAAACGAAGCATCGAAACAATGCGGCAAGAGGTGCGCGACGGACTTCCATTCAAGTCCGCAGAACGACTCTCGGCCCTCGATAAAATCGAAAAACAACTCGTGGAAGGCCTTCTTCCACCACAGAAAGTCGCGGCGAGGCTTTGGCAATTTGTGGAAGACGAGCTTCGGCTCACTCGCGAAAACGGCATCTACCAACAAACGATCACGCTGGGACCGGAAGACCTTCTGGTCGACGTCGCGCGCCTTGGAATGATCACAATCTACTTCCGGACCAACGACGGACGCGTGGGTTTTGCCCACAAGACGCAGGACGGATGGAAGTGGTCCGTGGTCGAGGGACCCGAGAACGGCATCAAGATCGCGGGGCTCTTTGATGCGCTCAAAAAGCAGGTGCGTACCGGGTATTTCGAACTGCCCTTCGCGATGGTCGGAGGTGAAAAATGAAAGCTCTTCTCGTCATGTGTTTTCTTATGTTGGGTAGCGTTGGAGTTTCAACACCTGCATTTGCTCAGGATTTGGAACGGGCCTACCAAAAAGAAATGGTCTACCTCCAATCGCAAAAACGAGCCTTGGAGGCCCGGCTTGTAGACATCGAGCGAACCTCCAAAACCACCGTCGGCGCGGCACAGGCAGAAGTCGAGCGCCAACAAGGTCGGCTCGCCAGCATCGGGGCACAGGCAGATCTTCTGGAAGAAGAACTTCGCTCAGCTGAGCGAGAATCGGCCGGTGTTTCCGATGCCGCTGACGCACTTACGGGGATGTTCGACCAAGCTGCGGCCTCGTTGAAACGCTACGAGGTGGCCGTTCAAATCCCACAGACCACCGCGGAAATGACACCCGCAGAAGTTGAAAAGGTCTTCGGGTTGGGCGTGGCCACAATCCGCGAAGGACACACGGTTCGAAGGACTCCCGGTCACTTCTTCATCGAAGACGGCACCAAGGTGGAAGGGACTCTGATTCACGCCGGACGTATCGCGACCTGGGGGGTCTCGAACGGCGCAGCCGGTGCGCTTGCACCCGCTGGCGAAGGCAGGCTGAAGTTGTGGCCGGTCGATGCTGCAAATACAGCACGACTGGCTGCGACCTCGGTGCCTGCCGATGGCGGGATATTTCTGTTCGAAACCACGGACAAGGCCGTCGAAGTCAGCAAAGAAAAAACGGCGTTGGACATCATCCGAGCCGGCGGCGTCATCGGCTGGGTGATCGTCGCGTTGGGCGTCCTGGCTGGCTTTCTGATCGCCTGGCGATCCGTGGTGCTGGTCCGAACGGGGCGCAAACGCCAAGTCCTGATCGACGAAGTAGCGGAGCTTGCGAAGTCCGGAAGACTTGCTGAAGCGCAGAAAGTCGCGGTCGTGACTGGCGGAGCATTCGGCCGCGTATTGGCTGATACCGTGGCATGCATGCGGGCCGAACGCTCAAAACTCGAAGATGTTGTGTCCGCAGCGATCTTACGCGAAGCCCCAAGCATTGAACGGTTTGGCAGCGCGATCATGGTCTTTGCGGCCGTGAGCCCACTTCTTGGACTCCTAGGCACAGTCACCGGCATGATCTCAACCTTTGATGTCATCACCGAGTTTGGAACCGGCGACCCGAAAATGCTGTCTGGAGGCATCTCGGAAGCTCTGATCACGACACAATTGGGCCTGATGGTCGCCATCCCCTGCGTTCTGATCGGCAACCTGCTTAATAATCGCGCCAACGGCTTGGTCGACGACCTTCAATACGGCGCGCTTCGAGTCATGAACGCAGACGTTCCCGGCCCGGAACACCCCACTGAGCGGCGGGAATCCACCAATCCCACCGCGTTGACCGAGGTGTCCGCATGAACCCCGTCGAACTTTGGGAAAATTGGCGGGAGTTCTACAACGCTGGCGGCTTTGTGATGCCGCCGCTGGTGATTGGAACGCTCGTGCTTTGGTACACGCTGGGACTTCGGTTGGTGACCCTTCAGAGAGGTTCGCGCAAAGGTCTCCCGGTTCTTGTTGAGCAAGCTTTGATTGGGCCCACAAAAGGCTCCGAGTCTGAACACGGCATCATTATTCGCGCAGTATCAGACGCTGTGAAGGTCTTCCGGTCATCACCACACTCACTTCGGCGTCAGCTGGACGAGGTCCTCTACCCGCACGAACGGATGCTCAAAGGCGGCCAGGTTCTGGTTCGGGTGATCGTGTTGGCGGCGCCCCTTGCAGGTCTTCTTGGAACCGTCGTCGGCATGATCGAGACCTTCGATTCATTGGCGGACATGGCGATGTTTACGCAAACTGGCGGAATCGCGGCGGGTATTTCTCAGGCGCTGATCACCACGCAAATGGGACTCGTTGTGGCAGCCCCGGGTGTCGTCGTCGGTCGAATCCTTGAGAAGAAACAACATGTGTTGGCCGACGAAATTGAGCAGCTCAAGGACGTCCTTTGCGCGAAGGAGGCTCGATGAAACCGCTCCGACGACGTGAACAAGCACAAGACATCGACATGTCGCCCCTGATCGACATGGTTTTCATCCTGCTGATCTTCTTCATGGTTTCTACGACCTTCGTCAAAGACATGAAGCTAGACCTCGAACGACCAAGTGCCGCCAGCGCCCAACGCGCGTCAAGCAAGGCCGTCAGGGTCTACATTGATGCAGCCGCAGA
>CAYMYJ010000046.1:46080-47798 GCA_964394615.1 uncultured Bradymonadales bacterium
GCGATTCAGCGATGGGAATTCGAACCCGCAACCTACCAGGGCGAAGCCGTCAAGGTATGGGCGCGCCAAACCATCAGGTTCGACCTCACATGAAAAAACTTATCCAAATCACGGTGTTGTTGCTCGGGCTTATCGGTGGCTCGTATGTCGATGGCGTACCGGCCGGTGATGGCGTGGACCATGTCGCCCTGGCCTCGCGGCTGTATCAAGACGGACATTTCGACCGGGCGCGCAGCGTTCTATCGTCGGTGGACACAAAAACCCTTGGCGACCAGGCCGCTGATTTCTACACGCTGGAAGCGCTTCTGGCCCTCAAAGATGGGCAACATCAAGTGGCGCTAGACGCGTTGCATGGGGCACTCGGTGCTGGGAAGACCGACCCGATGATTTACGTCTATTTCGCACAGGCGTACTGGGGCCTCGAGAACTGGAAGATGGTCGTGCAGTCGGTCAAAAACGCGGGTGCTTCGGCCAACACCATCCCTGAATTGCATGTGATGAAATCTCAGGCCCTCTGGCGAATGGATCGTAAGTCCGACGCTCTAAATGCCCTGGTCGAAGGCGCCAAGCTCTTCCCCGAAAACCTGGATTTCGAGCGTCAGCAGGTGTTCATTCTGCTCGAACTCGGGCTGAATCAAGAGGCCATCGAGCGCGCCAACGCCTACATCTCCCGGACCCAACCTCTGGCCACGGATTACTTGGCGCTGGGCCAGGGACTGCGTCGAAACGGACAACACGAGCAGGCCATTCATTATCTGGAGACGGCGCGTTTGTTGTTCCCAGAAAATCTGGAAATCATCGGTCAGCTCTCACGTGCTTGGAGCGACTCCGGAAAGCCGCTGGTCGCCGCAGATCTGCTTCAACGTGCTGCCGATTCCGAACCGCGATTCATTCTGGAAGCGGCGGAGCTTTACCGACGCGCTGGCGCCTACGAGCGAGCCCTGTTCATGAACGCGCAGGTCGACGATCAGACTGCAAAATTCCGGCAACGGATTGGCATTATGGTGGATATGGAGCAATTCGAAGACGTCGCTGCATTGCATGGACGAGCCACGCGACTCGGGTTGCTCGACGACGATGCCGTGCGCTACGCGGTCGCATTTTCACTCTTCAAAACTTCTGACTACACCCGATGCGAGGCCCTCCTGAAGGGGATCAAAGACCCTCAGCTCTTCAAAGCAGCGACGCAGCTTCGTGCCGCGATCGCCCATTGCGAGGCGGACCCATCAGCATGTTGAGCCACCTCAAAACCAGCGTGATCGTGATCTGCAGCGCACTCGCGTGGGGAACTTCTGCGTCCGCTCAAGACGGTGGAACGATCCACGGCATGGTCTTTGGCGAAGATGGACTCCCGGTCGCGGGCCAGCCTATCGATGTCTGTGGAGTCGAGGTCATCACCGATGCCGAGGGGGCCTTCAAGGCTTCTGCGGCTCCGGGAGTCTGCGAAATCGATATCGGGCCGTCGAAGACGACTTTTGATGTGATTGCCGGAAAGGACGTCGAGGTGCTTATCAACCTAGGCGAAAACCCAAGGATTGATGTCGAGGGCGCCGAAACAAAAGCGGCGGTGGTCGAAGAACCGGCAGACGTCATCATCGAAAAAATCGAAATCACGGGAACCGTGGTGGATCTTGAGGGCCGCCCAATCAGCGATGCCCGGATTTTCGTGCGCGGTGTCGACGTCGAGGCGACGACGGATTCGAAAGGCATCTTCAAGC
>CAYMYJ010000047.1:0-46322 GCA_964394615.1 uncultured Bradymonadales bacterium
TTCGGTTTTCGGTTTTCGGTTTTCGGTTTTCGGTTTTCGGTTTTCGGTTTTCAGGGGGCGGGTCGCAGGCGTTGTGATTCGGTGCGCGGGCATCCTGCCTGATTGGTCGGGTTTCGGGTTGTCGGGTTTCGGGCAGGCAGGTCACAGCTGTCGGGGGCACTGCAACGTTTCGGTCTTCGCCTTTCGCTTTCAAGAAAGCGACCGGAGCCTCCTTAGTCGTTTATGATGGGTTGGAGCCGATGCAGAGCCTTTAACAAACGATTCATTCAATCCCCCGATATGTGTAGGTGATGCCTGAAGTGGTTTGTTGAATCTCAGCCTTCATTGGCAGTTTGATTGACTCGTCGTTCGACCAGATCTCAACTTCAATTAATTCTGGCGGTTGAATGATGGAGTCGAGCAAGCCTTCGGGGGCTGAACCACAAATCAACAGGTGAGTTGCACCCGAAGTTATGGGAGTCGTTTCTTCCACGAATGGCGAAGAGTGGACTTGTATGGTAGCGGGGCCGAAATCGTCATTTGGGTGCGGCTCGTGATGCGCCTTGAATGCCCATACTTCTCCCCCATTGAGTGCGGGCAAAACCCAAGTTCCATGTTCAAAACGAAGGATTTCTAACCCGTATTTATCCGAAGTCTGAGTGATTTCTCGTGGCAGCACCACGATTACATCCTCCTCAAATTGAAGGTCAAAGGTGATGATCAATGCCGAACACCGCTTCTGGTGAGGTCGAATTCCAAAAAAATCTTCAAAAAAGTCAGTTCTTGTGCCGTAATGAGGGTCGGCATTGGAAGCGCGAAGGACAATAATGGGAGGCTCTTCAGTTATGCTCGAGTCGTCAGTTCCCAGGGTTGGCTGCTCATTTACAATCCACGGAGTTCCGGATTCGGATTCTCGTTCGGGAGATGAGCATCCCATTGCCAAGACGAATATCGACCGCCATAGATATTTCAACATTCTATGCCCTGCGCTTGTTTTCGAAAAATCATGTTCCGCTATTTAGCTTTCACGGTCAAAGACAGGTGGGGGAGGTTAGGTTCTAGGCGTTGTGATTCGGTGCACGGGCTGCCCGCCCGGGTTGTCGGGTTTCAGGTTGTCGGGTTTCGGGAGGCAGGTCGCGGGCGTTGTGATTCGGTGCGCCGGGCTCCAGCCCGGCATTGCGACTTGGGATTCGTGCGGTCAAAGAATCGCATGCGCGGCTGGAGCCACGCGTACCGGTCGCATGCGCGGCTGGAGCCACGCGTATCGGTCGCATGCGCGGCTGGAGCCACGCGTACCGGTCGCATGCGCGGCTGGAGCCACGCGTCCCGGTCGCAGAATCGCACGGCTGGAGCCACGCGTACCGGTCGCATGCGCGGCTGGAGCCACGTATCCCTGACCAACCGAAAACTGATAACTGGCCAACGGCCTATCGAACTACTGCGATTGAGAGGGATAGGCCGCGGAGGTTTGCTTCGGCGGCCATCCCCATTTCGTCTTCGGACGAATCTGGGTTGCCAAAATGGTAGTCCGAGGGATGGATGACGAGCTTGCCCAACTCGATGTTCTTGACCATTTGACCGGCATCGTGGGCAAAACTAGTTTCGATCATTTGAACGCCTAATTTGTTGAAGAATTTTGGGATTTGTGTGTCCCCGTACCAGCCGACGCCTGCACCTTGAGGGTAAACCACGTGAATCACTCCGACGCCAAAATCGTAGGTGTTTTCTTCGGTTTTGCGGGCGGTAAATTCTTTGGCCGCAAACACCTGGAGATCTGTGGTTCCGGCTTGAATCGTTTCGGCTAATAAAATCAACGCGTCTTCCAACGCGTCCCGTTCTGCGGCAGTGCCGTGAAATGGCGCGCGCCCGATGTATTTCGCAACGGTCCAGCCGTGCGTGTCACTTCCTTGTTCAAAATACGATTTGTCTCCCCACACGTGAAAACGCCGCATCGACTCGCCGTCAAAAAGCATCGTTTTGGCATCAGAAGGGATTTCGAGGGCGAGGCCGTTTGCGCCCGTGATTTCAACGCCCTCGACGATTGGGGCTGCTGCTCGTGGTTCGGAATTCCCCTTTGGCGGCTCCCAAGTTCCCCTTTTTAAGAACAGTGACAAATTTACTGGACCTTCGGGGGTCTCAAAAGTCGCCTTAATCACGTGCGAGCGATGCTCCCAAGGGAGTGGGACGGCGGCCGGTGCCGCTAGGTCTCTGATGACTTCTTTGGGGCTCGTGGTTTTCGAGAGGTCCAAGGCAAACAAACGTTTGGCCAGTTCGGCGCCCACCGAGTCAGCCGCGGCCTGCGACGCTGGCGGGTTTTCTTTGAAAGTCTCCAAGGTGATGGGTTCCTTTTTGATTACCGCGGGTTCACCTGTCGGTTTTGCCGTTTCCGGCTGCAGGGTTTTGTTCAGGCGTTCGACCTCGTAGCCGTTGCCTTTGAGCCGCTCGATGATGGCGTCGTAAGTAGCGGCATCCATCCGGGCTGTACGGCTCAGAATCCACAGATAGTCACGGCCGGGATGTCCCACAACGGCGTAGGAGTAGTCGTCGGCGAGGTCGATGATCCAGTAGTCGCCCCAGAACGGACGAAAGAACGAGACTTCCAGTTTGGCATTCGTCTTAGAATCGACGATTCGGGCACGGCCTTCGGCCACGCTTTTTTCTCCGCCTTTTTGGCATTGATTGATGACGTCTAGGAGGCCGTCGTCGCGCAATTTGTAGGTCGCAGTCGTGGCTGTGCAGCCTTCCTGAAAGCTCTGCGGAAAGCTGGCAATTTCGTACCAAGTTCCCAGATATCGGTCGACCTCTACGTGTGCAACCACAGGCAATTCGGGCAGGCCGAGGCGTTCCGTCGAAGAGGTCGAACAGCCCAGGATGAAAAGCAATGTGGGGAGGAAGAATCGAATGGGTTTCATCATGGGTGTGTCGGCGTAAAGGTGTGTCCGAACAGAACGGGTAGCGTTGGGCTTGGATCTGAAAGCGCGGCCTAGTCTTGTGTTTTGTTCTCGGTGTTGAAGACATCTTTGGCGTCTTCGGCCGACTTATCGTCGATAAAGTAGGCGATGGCGGCTTTGCCAAGGGCGAAGGTGGCGGCTCCGGCGACGGCCGAAGATACCACGCTGCCAAATCCGGGAATCAGTTTCACGAGCGCGCGGGCGGCCTCGCGGAAGGCAAACCCAGCACCGACATTCAGACCGATAGCACCCAGGAATTCCATCGCCGTTTTGGTCGACATTTCTCGCCCGGAAATATAGGCGATTCCCGAAATTAACGAGATTTGAAGGGCGGTGATTGGGGCGAGGTCAGCCACAGGGATGGGCGCTGCTGCGACTGCTGCGGTGAGGCCGGAGATAAGCTGGGTCAGGCGTATGGCGATGCGTCGCTGCACGTTTCGAACGCGGGAAAGGCGCGCGAACATGACCTGGGCTTGGTCGGGTAATTCTTGAATTAAATACTCGAGCAGCGCGTTAATTCTCCATCTTTCGTCTGCCCGAAGCGTGCCATCCGCTCGCCAGGACATATAAGAAGAGACGCCCACCACGGCGACAAAATCGTCTTTTAATTCCGGGCGAGCGCGTATTTTTTCTTCGATATGTTTTATCGCTTCTTGGACGCGGGCTTCTTTTTCGCGAATGTCCTCGGCGTCTTCCGCGTCTTCGTCATGGAGCTTGACGTTCTTGGGCTCCATCTCGTCGGCATGGGTGACGATGCCCACGATGGGCATGGGGCCTTTGGCCTTATTGCGTAATTCCACCAATGCGTCGATGTCGCCATCGATGGCGGAGTCGACCTCTTTGGCTTTGACCAAGAACAGAACTGCGTCGGGTGTTTTTTCTTCAAGGGCGCGCAGAATGGACTCGAGCGGGTCTTCGGCGTCGTCTTCTTCGTCAGGTTTGCCACCTTCTTGGAGGCCGCGCGTGTCCAGGATATCGATGCTGCCTAAGTCTCCGGAATAGGCCCACCATTTTCCGCGCCCTGTCTTGGCTTTGACATGCCCAACTTCGGCGACTTTTTGGCCAAATATCGCATTGATCAGCGACGACTTTCCGCTGCCGCGTCGCCCGACGAGGGCAAATCGTGGCGCGCGTTGTTCCAGCAATAAATGTCTCAATTCTTCGAGCTCCTTAATAAGATTATTGGTGCCGGGCAGCGCGGCGAGCAGGGCCTCTAGTTCGGCGACCATCTTTGCGATTTCGTCCAATTGGATTCCCTTGTCTGGTGAATGTCTCAACTTTGAACGAAACGGGGCGGCTGTCAATCTGGCGGGCGGTGTCGCGTTTCAGGTGGTCGCGTTTTGGGCACCGGCTTCGCCGAGTGCTCAAGGTGCAGAATCGCAATGCCATGCGGGAGCCTGGCGGCCCGGTCGCAGAATCGCGGGAGCCTGGCAGACCAGGCGCAACTAAACTTCGCGTCAATCGCAATACGGAATTGGGCGTGATAACTTCCGTTTTTAGCTATCGAGGTCCCATGCGCACGATATCACTTTTATTTGTTCTTTTTTTGGTTGGGTGTGGTGGAGGCGCAGTGCAGGCGCCGGAAACGGCCGAAGCGGCTTTGGCGCCCGAACCGGTTCAGGAACCGGCCGTGATCGCGACGGGGCCTTGGGCTGAGCTTTATGCAAAACATGGAGATAATTTACTGAACGTGGCCAGATCTGAAATGAGTTCTGTCATGTTTAATGTTTCTCGCAACGAGTTGGTGATTGGGTTCGACTACCCGATGCAGCTTGAGGATGACGTGGTGTCTCCGAGCAAGGAGCTTGATTATGTCGCGCTCAGCAAGACGTTGGGGGCGACTCAGGTGGGCGACGTTCCACGTGAATATTTGATGAAGTGCGGCACCAACCACGGTGGGGATTTCGAAGTCGCCGGGGCGAAATATGGGATTTACGTGAGCGGAGGTTGCAATCATGTGCGGATTTTTGATGCGACGCCTGAAGCGGTGAAATTGCTGGTCGGTGAGGAATTTGTTCAATATTTGGAACCATGTCGGGCGGTCGAGTTTGGTGAATATTGCCGCACAGAAACCACGATTCGGTTGAAGGTCAATTCCGAGCCGAAACGAGGGGCGTTCCTTGCGTATTCGCAGGTTCTGACACCAAAGCTTACCGAAGATGGCTGGCTGGAGGCCGCTGTTCCTCCGGAGTCAAAAACTCAAGACATGGACGAATTTGTCTATGGGGCAAACCGCGTGTCCTGCACGTTCGAAATTCCCGAAATATCTCCGATGGAGACCTGTGGTTTGAGCGGCAATCCGTATGCGCCAAGTGAGCAATGCCTTTTTGGAGGCGGGTGTGAATATCACGGGAAATGCACCACAAAAGACGGCGTCTGCGTCGCAACGAATAAAACCTGTAAAGGCACTTATGTCTGCGACCAATTTAAACAATGTGTCGCCAAAAACGGCGAATGCGTGGAGCCCTGATGTTTGACCCCAAAGGACCAACACTCTTGGAGCTCGCCAGACAGGCCTTGTCGTCGACGACGAAAGGCTACGACATGCTGGCTCCGAAATTCGAGCACACGCCGTTCAGGACGCCTGACGCGTTGGTGGCCCCGCTGGTCGATGCCGTGGTTTCGGAGCCCGTCACAGACGTGCTCGATCTGGCGTGCGGAACCGGCGCGATTGCACGCAGAGTGGCGGCAAGGGCGGATGGGCACGTGGTGGGAATCGACGTTTCGACGGGAATGCTGGAGGAGGGCAGAAAGCTTGCGAAAAACGAGGGCGTCGACGTCGATTTTCAGGAGATGGATCTCTTTAAGATGCCCTTCGACGAGGAATTTGACGTGATTGCGACGTCGGGCGCGTTTGGTCATATCCTGCAGCACGACCAGAAGAAATTCATCGATCTCGTGTGGAAGTCTTTGCGTCCCGGTGGTCGTTTTATTTTCATCACGGGGCCGATGCCCACTATTTCCGACCCGGCCTATTGGGTTGCGCGTGGGTTCAATGCCGCGATGCACGTTCGCAACGCGCTGATCGACCCGCCGTTTATCATGTTTTATTTGACGTTTTCTTTGGAACGAGCCTCGGCGCTATTATGGGAGCGCGGCTTCGAAATTCGCACCGACGAGCCTTATCGGGGCACTCCTTATGCGAGAGGCCGCCTGGTCATCGCTCGAAAGCCAGAGGTTAAGCCGTAAGGCGGCGGATTTCGTCGGCGAGTCGGTTGTCGTCTAGAAGTCCAAGCAGGCGGTGGCCGCCAGCGTCTACTGATTTTAACTCGATATTTGTTTTTGCCGCCATCAGTTCGGAGTCGGCGAAAGGAACGACGTCATCTGACGGGTCGTGGAAAATCACCACTGGGATGTCCTGGCATTTTTCATTTAGGGTCTGAATCGTGGCCTCGAAATCATCGCGCATCGTTCGACGGCTGACTGAGCCAGCCGCGGGCGCGAGCAAGATGGTTGGTCCGTGCCAGGCGCCATCGGCCAGGAGCTTGACGGCAACGGCGCCACCCCAGCTTGAGCCCACAACCACATCGGGTTTGGCAGCACGAACGGCGTCGGCCTGAATGGCAACACAGGCGTCAAAGCTATTGCGCATGGCCTGGGCTGCCATTTCCTTAGCCCTCAATTTCACCCAAAGACGGGACATCAAAATAGCGCAGAGGGCAAACCACAGAGAATTGCTCGTCGTCGCCCAACCCTCCATCACCGAAACAGCCAGAAATCCGATGATAAGTGCCAAAACCAGCCAGGGTTCTTTGAGCCGTAGGAGGTTTCGAATCACGGAGTTTCGGCGTTTTAGATCCATGATCGACATGAACATGTCTTCGGCGACCACTTCAAACCCTTGCTCGCGCAATTTGATGACTTTGGTGCCTTTGGGGCTGCCTTCCAAGCCGTGAATAAAGAGGATGCGTTTTTTCATGATGCCCATTAAGGTCGCGTTTCGGCATTTGAAGTATCATAAAACGCAGGGGTAACCGATGCATAAGTGGCTTTTATCTGAACCCGATGAAGACGACCTTATTCGGCATGCGGAGCGATGCGACCCAGAGCTCCTCACTCGCCGCTGCCATGAAATCGTGCCCGTGATTGGTTTTGTGGGTGGCCGAGTGGTGGAAACCGGGCTTTGGGGCGCGACGGGCGAGATACCCCTGCTGGAGGGGCCGATGAATCAGAACGCGATTCAATTGGCTTCGAACCATTACTTGCTGGCCGACTGGATTGCCGCCATCGGGGTGTTGTCGGTGCTTCCAGGGGTGACCGCCATTGGGTTTCATGACCCGGACCAAAGCGCTCCGATGCAGGTTTGGACGGTCAGTGGCTCGATTGAACATCTGGCCGCTGGAACGGGCACGATTACGACAACGTGGAGGCCCGAGCGCGACGAGATCACCCGAATTCGTCGCGATATCGTTGCGACAGGGCAGGCGACGTTTCAGACGATAATGGATGTCTATCAAGACGCGCGGGTGGTCTCGAGGGTCTCGTTGACCCAGATGGTGCTCGTGACCAATCCACGCGCGGTCGGTCAGCCCACAAACATGATTCAGGCCCATGCGCATAAGGTGTCGGCGCTGTTGATTGCTGGCTTGAGAAAGGACGAGTTATCGCAAGAGGTCGCTGGCCAACAGGGCCGCGCCCTTGCCGAACGAATGAGCAAGGCGATGCCTCAATTGCCGACGATGGTCCGTGCCAGGACGACGCATCTGGACGATTTGATTTCGGAGCCGGGTCGATTCAGCCAGCTCCTGGTGGTCGGGATAGGCTTAGATACTCGCCCGCTAAGGTTGGACACGCAGGCGACTTGGTTCGGAGTGGATTTGGAGCCAGGAATTAAAAATCGCGTGCGCCATTTTAAGGAAGTTGAAAAACGGACGGGTAAGGCAGACCCAACGCGTTTGGTTGCTGCAGATGTTCGAGACGTTGGCTGGCTGGACAAGATCTGTGACTCGGGCTTTGACCCGAAATTACCAACTCTGGTCGTCGTGGAGGGGCTCTCGATGTACCTGACGGCCGAGGAGCTTGAGGGCCTCTCCAAGCGGCTCGCGATCGCGGTCGAGTCGCCTGAATCTAGACTCTGGGTGGACCACGTCACCAGAGCGACCCTTGAAACCAGGGTGCCTGAGGCACGGGATTTCTTGTCGACGATGGCGAGGATGGGCGAGCCGTTTATCTTGGGGTTTGAGAGCCTTGACGAGATTTCATCGGGTGTTTGGCGAACCGAAGCCATGGCAAACTCAGCCGAGGTAAGTGGAATCCAAGACTCGTTGCTCGACGGTTATCGTTTTAGCGTGATGAGTCGAGCGCGTTGAAGTCTGATAGGGTGCGGCCGAATCCGGGATTTTGGAGAATAGAATGCGTTTATTGATTTTTTTGTTGGCTGCGAGTGCTCTGGGATTTGCGGGTTGTTCCGATGACACCGCGTCTGAACCGACGACCGTGACCTGTCAGGTTCAAGAGCAACTCGTCGATGGCGTTTGCAAGACGTGTCCGTTGGGTTCGATCAACGGCGCGGGCGACGACCCCAGCGATGGAAATACAGCCTGTGTTCCCGTCTACTGCATTTCGAATAGTCGTGTGGAATCAAACGAATGTGTCCCATGTGCGAGTGGCATGACAAACGAAGCTGGGGACGCCGCCAGTGGCGCAGACACTCAGTGCGAGTCTTCGTTATGTGCTGCGGACGAGTTTGTGCGCGATCACGCTTGTGTGGCCTGCGGAAATGGCGGTCGTAATCTTCCCGGAGACGACGCCAATGGCGCAGATACCACTTGCGACGGCGAACTTTGTCCGTCGAATCAATTTGTGGTCTCGAATCTTTGTTTGCCCTGTCCCGACGGCACCATAAACGAGCAAGGTGATGACGCGCTGGGAGCCGACACGGCTTGCGATGCGGTCTTTTGCGAAGTCGACGAATACGTGTCGAGCCACACTTGTATGGCCTGTACGGCGGGCACGACCAACGCGGCGGGTGACGACGCTTCGGGCATGGACACCGCTTGTGATGCTGCAGGTGACTTATGCAAATTCAACGAATACGTGTCGTCCAATGTCTGCACGGCTTGTCCGTCCGGCACAATTAATCCGGCAGGCGATGACCCCGCCGGCGCCGATACCGCCTGCGAAGTCGCCGATGCCTGCGCCTTGGTCCTTGGGGTGCAATGCCCTGACTTTGAACAAGCCTATCTGAAAGCTTCCAACACCGACCCGAACGACCGATTTGGTCAAGCCCTAGCCCTGGACGGCAACACGCTCGCCGTGGGCGCAGGGGTCGAATCGAGTTCTGCCACCGGGATTAATGGGGACCAGACCAAAAACGACGCACAGAATAGCGGGGCGGTCTATGTGTTCACCCGCACAGGAACAACGTGGACGCAGCAGGCCTATATCAAGGCGTCCAATACTGGTTCTGGAGACTCTTTTGGATTTGCGTTGGCTCTAAGTGGGCAAACCCTAGTGGTTGGGGCAAGGTTCGAGTCGAGCTCATCAACAGGGGTGGGCGGGGCTCAAGATAATGACGACGCGCTTACCAGCGGTGCCGTTTATGTGTATCGGCGTACTGCTACCACATGGGCGCAAGAGGCTTATTTGAAGGCTTCGAATGCCGAAACTCAGGACCACTTTGGCGAATCGGTGGCGCTGGATGGAAACACCCTTGTTGTGGGTGCGCCCCAGGAAAAAAGTAATGCGGTTGGCGTGAATGGGGACCAGACCAATAATTCGCTGCCCTTTTCCGGTGCAGCGTACGTGTTCAAACGTGTAGGATCGAATTGGGCACAAGAGGCCTATCTGAAAGCGTCGAATGCAGGCGCCGGTTTGTTTGGCACCGCTGTGGCGATTCAGGGCGATACCGTGGTTGTAGGCGCTCCGGCTGAAGATTCGTCTTCGACGGGTATCAACGGAACACCGGACGAATTGGCACCTGTTTCAGGCGCCGCTTACGTGTTCATACGTTCGGCTGCAGTCTGGAGCCAGCAAGCCTACTTGAAAGCCTCAAATACAGGCCGAGAAGATCATTTTGGTGCGTCGTTGGCGATCGACGGCGACACGCTTGCCGTGGGCGCTTGGGGCGAAGCCAGCAACGCCGACGGCGTAGGTGGCGACCAAGCAAATGATGCATTGTTCAGTGGCGCCGTCTATCTGTTTGTTCGCGCCAATGGGATTTGGGTGCAGCAGGCGTACATCAAGGCTTCCAACCCGATTCTATCCGCCTATTTTGGTAATTCAGTGGCGTTGCAGGGTGACTTGCTGGCCGTTGGTGCCTGGGGCGAATCAAGTGCTTCCACAGGGTTGAATGGAGATGAATCCGCGGGCAACCAGTTCAAAGCGGGTGCTGCATATTTGTTTCGACGTTCGGCAACGACATGGACTCAGCAAGCCTATTTGAAGGCCTCCAACACCGAACGAGACGACTATTTTGGGTATGCGCTTGGCCTCAATAACGGCACGCTCGCCGTGAGCGCCATTTTCGAAGGCTCCAACGCGACGGGCGTGAATGGGGACCAGACGAATAACGATGCCTCCCGTGCTGGTGCCGTGTACGTTCGCCTCATCGCTCCTCAATAGTCCACACCACGAAGGTCGCCGCGTCCAGCAGGGCGGGTCATTGAACTATTGTTTGAGTTTGTTCGATTCGAAGTCGTGACTTGTATAGCCTGCATTTCGATAGTTGTTTCTTGGGTGGTTGTTGAGCAGGAATAGCATGCGTTTTTTTATTTCTATTATTTTGTGTGTTTTTAGTCTTTTCGGATGTTCGGATGACACAAAAGACATGTCAGAACCGGAACCCATAACCTGTCAGGATCAAGACTACGACCTGGACGGCGTTTGTACGCCATGCCCATTTGGATTCGTTAATGGAGAAGCATGCAGTGCTCTTAATCGCGACGTAGCCCCAGGGGGGAGCTGCAGCATTGATGATGACTGGCCTCCTTATAAGATGGGAGTTTGTGTAGCTGTATATTGTCGTCAGAATCATCGGGTGCAGGACCATCAATGTGTTTATTGTGCCGAGGGTACTAAAAATGAAGAAGGTGATCCCACCAGCGGCCCAGACACTCAATGTGAGTCGTCCTTATGCGGGCCCAATGAATTTGTGAAGTGGAACCTCTGTATGGCTTGCGAAAACGGGGAAAGGAACCTCGCTGGGGATGACTCCAATGGCGCAGATACCACTTGCGACGGCGAACTTTGTCCGTCGAATCAATTTGTGGTCTCGAATCTTTGTTTGCCCTGTCCCGACGGCACCATAAACGAGCAAGGTGATGACGCGCTGGGAGCCGACACGGCTTGCGATGCGGTCTTTTGCGAAGTCGACGAATACGTGTCGAGCCACACTTGTATGGCCTGTACGGCGGGCACGACCAACGCGGCGGGTGACGACGCTTCGGGCATGGACACCGCTTGTGATGCTGCAGGTGACTTATGCAAATTCAACGAATACGTGTCGTCCAATGTCTGCACGGCTTGTCCGTCCGGCACAATTAATCCGGCAGGCGATGACCCCGCCGGCGCCGATACCGCCTGCGAAGTCGCCGATGCCTGCGCCTTGGTCCTTGGGGTGCAATGCCCTGACTTTGAACAAGCCTATCTGAAAGCTTCCAACACCGACCCGAACGACCGATTTGGTCAAGCCCTAGCCCTGGACGGCAACACGCTCGCCGTGGGCGCAGGGGTCGAATCGAGTTCTGCCACCGGGATTAATGGGGACCAGACCAAAAACGACGCACAGAATAGCGGGGCGGTCTATGTGTTCACCCGCACAGGAACAACGTGGACGCAGCAGGCTTATATCAAGGCGTCTAACACCGGCTCTGGCGACTATTTCGGTTTTGCGCTGGCGTTAAACAACCAGACCTTGGTGGTGGGCGCGCGTGGTGAGTCGAGTGATTCCACGGGCGTGGGTGGTGCGCAGGATAACGACGATGCCCCAACCAGCGGGGCTGTCTATGTGTTTCGGCGAACGGGCATGACCTGGGCGCAGGAGGCGTATTTGAAGGCCTCCAACACCGAGGCGGGCGACCGTTTTGGTGCCGCAGTGGATCTTGACGGAAATACTCTTGTGGTCGGTGCGTCGTATGAACGCAGCAACGCCTCAGGCGTGAATGGGGACCAAGGAAATAACGTCCTTGAGGGGGCCGGGGCGGCGTATGTTTTTACAAGGACAGGCTCGGCTTGGTCGCAGCAGGCCTACCTGAAAGCTTCAAATCCTGATTCGGCCGACTATTTTGGAAGTGCGGTCACGATTCAGGGCGACACGGTTGTTGTTGGCGCTCCGGAGGAGGACTCGTCATCGACCGGCATCAACAGTATTCCAAACAAATTGGCTCCAATTTCGGGTTCGGCGTACGTGTTCAAACGCACGGGCACCAACTGGACGCAGGAAGCCTATCTGAAGGCCTCCAACGCCGGTGGTGACGATAATTTTGGGGCGTCGTTGGCGATCGACGGTGACACGCTTGCCGTGGGGGCTTGGGGCGAAGACAGCAACGCCGATGGCGTAGACGGAGACCAGGCCGATAACTCGGTTTTCCAGAGTGGTGCGGTCTATTTATTTGTTCGAGCGAATGGGATGTGGACCCAGCAGGCGTACTTGAAGGCATCGAACCCCGATGAATACGCCTATTTTGGTCATTCAGTCGCATTGCAGGGCGACTTGCTGGCCGTCGGTGCATGGGGCGAATCGAGCGCTGCGACTGGGCTGAATGGAGACGAGTCGGACCGCTCCTTGTCCAACGCGGGGGCGGCATATTTGTTTAGCCGGTCGGCGGGCCCGTGGAGCCAACAAGCCTATTTGAAAGCCTCCAACACCGGCCTCGACGACTATTTTGGTTATGCCCTTGGCCTGGATAACGGCACGCTGGCCGTGAGCGCCACCTACGAAAATTCGAACGCCAAAGGGGTGAATGGGGACCAGACCAATAACGACGCGAGCCTTGCTGGCGCTGTCTACGTTCGCCTCATCGCTCCTTGAATCGGTGCCGCGTTTGTCGTCACGTTGCGCATTTTGAGCGGCAGGCAACCAAGCGCATTCGGACTCTCGCGGACTGAAAGAAGCCGTATTTCGAGGTCAGCCAATGAATCACCCGGTCGAAGCGACAATCGTACGCTAGGCCTCTTTGTGGTGGATTCGTGCGGCGTAGTGCTGCAGCCGCTGGGTCCTGCATGGGTTGGAGCACATGCTTCTTTGAATGTACGGTGGATGGTGGGTCAAATTGCCAGGAAAAATGCGCCGATGATTATCCGTTGATTCGTCAGTGTCAGGCCGATGCCTCTAAGGATAATCTATGCAAAAAGTGATTTAGGGCGTTAAGTTCAAAACATGAATAAAAACAAAATAATTCTGGTCATCATCCTCGTAGGTGCGGTTGGAGCGGGGCTTTGGTGGGGTTTACGGCAGGACCCCTTGGTCGCGATGGTCCAGATTGAAACCCGTGAGGTGGTGGAGGTTTATGTCGCCACAGGGCGACTTAATGCCGCGACGGTCAGTGAGGTTGGCAGCGAACTCGCAGGTCGAATTGCGTCGGTCCATGTTGCGCATGGCGACCGTCCCAAGGCTGGCCAAGCGTTGGTCGACTTGCAGCCAATGGATGCAAAGCTTTCGGTGCAACAGGCGCAAGCCCGCGTGGCGATTGCGGAACAGGAACTCTCGCGCACCCGAATAGGTGCGACGCGGGCGCGTGTGGATGAGGCGCGGGCAGCAGTGGCGTCGGCGGAAACGACGCTCGACCAAGCCAAAAAAGAGCTTTCTAGGTTTTCAGCGATGGCCAAAGAAGGCGTGCAGTCGCCGGCGGCAGTCGAGAGGGCCACGACGGATATGCGTCGCGCCGAGTCCGAGGTCGCAGGCGCGCGCGCACGTCTGGCGGAGCTAAACGGTCAGCCTCGCGCCGAAGATATTCGGGTGGCTCAGGCGCAGGTCAATGAAGCGATGGCCAACGTCGAGCAGACCAAGGCGGCGTTGGGGAAAACCACAATTAATGCGCCCTTTGACGGCCTCGTGATTCGTGTGGATGCCGCGCCAGGCGAAAACGTGTCCCCCGGCCAGACCTTGGTCACGATTGCCGACACACAAGGGATGGAAATTTTTGCGGAGGTGGATGAAGACTATTTTATGCGGCTTGCTCCAGGCCAATCTGCAACGCTGGTATTTCCGGCGGTTGCCGACCAGCGATTTAAGGCCGTCGTGACGCGTGTCGGGCCGGAGGTCGATCCTGAGCGTGGGGTCGTCGGCCTGCATTTGAAGCCAGAAACCCTGCCGGCCCATGTGGTTCCTGGCCTTACGGTGGATGTCGCGGTCGAGCTCAAACGACTGCCCGAGGCCCGCGCCGTGCCGCGTTCTTCCGTGGTTTATGAGGACGGAAAACCCTTTGTATTTGTGGTGGAAGATGGCGTTGCACGACGCCGTTCGGTGACCATTGCGGCCGAAGGCGACGAGGACCTTGCGATCGAGGGCTTTGATCCAAAAATCGAGTCCATCATCCGCGACGCGTCTTCGGTCACCGAGGGCGACGCCTTGCACGCCAAGGCTCCGAAAAAAGAGGCCCACTGATGTGGCCAGATCGACTCTCATTGAGTTTTGCCTGGCGCAGCCTTCTTGGGTCTGGGCGACTTACGGCCTTAACCCTGGTTGTGGTGGGTGTGAGCGTGATTTTGGTGATCTTTTTGAGCTCGCTGATCGAAGGTTTACGTGTGCAGCTGGTGCGCGAAACGACAGGGGCGATTCCGCATATCGTGATCCAACCCACGGCACGTGAGCCGCTGCGTCCCGAGTCTTTATCGGACGAAAAGACGGATGTGATTGGCAAAAGGTCGACATGGACGCGAGAGCGCACCACCATTGACGATTGGCGTCGTTGGACAACTTACGCGCAGAATTTTAGCCCCGCGGTCGTGGCGGTTGCGCCCTTGGCGGAGGGCGCGGGCTTTGCGGGCAGAGGGTCTCAGCGATATCCGATTCGGATTTATGGCGTGGAACCGCGAAAATTCGACCTTGTTGTGCCGATTCAGTCGAGCCTTGTGAAGGGGCGCTTCTATCGCCTTGGGCCCGAGGAATGTGCACTTGGTGCCAAGTTGGCCGACGATCTTGGGGTGGATATCGGCGGCCGAATTCGCGTGACGAGCTCGGATGGAGCGGCCACGGATAAACGTGTGGTGGGTATTTTTCGGACGGGTTTTTCGGGCCTCGATGAAGGCGCACTTTTTATGCCTCTTGGGGACGCCCAGGCGCTCTTGGGGATTGGTGCCGCGGTCACCAGCATTGGAATTCGGGTCACCGATGTGTTTGAAGCCGAAAGCATCGCGATTCAGATGGGGCGGCAGGTGCCCCACGAGGTCCGAGATTGGACGAAGGACAACACTCGGCTGCTCGGCGCCCTTGAGGCTCAGAAACGTTCTAGCGACATGATTACGGCGTTTACGGCCTTGGCTGCGTCGTTTGCCATCGCCAGTATTTTGATCGTCTTGGTCACCAATAAACTCCGTGAAATCGGTATTTTGAAGGCGATGGGAGCGACTCGTCGGCAGATTCGCACCATTTTTGCGATTCAAGGCGCGGTGCTTGGGGGCATGGGCGCGTTGGTAGGGTCGGGTTTGGGCGTCGCGCTGGTGATGGGGCTGTCGAGCATTCGAGTGATTCAGCCAGGAACGGGGCGGCTCGGGCCGCTGTTTCCTTTTGAGTTATGGCCGGAGTTGATTGTCGTGACCGTGTTGTCGTCGACCTTGCTTGGTTTGCTGGCGGCGGTGATTCCCGCGCGACGCGCTGCCAATGTGGACCCGATGGAGGTCATTCGTGGCGAGTGAGAAGTCGATCATTAAATTGCGGAATGTCGGCAAGGTTTATGACGGAGTCGTGCCCACACCTGTGCTTTTTGAAATTGATTTGGATATTTATCCGGGTGATTTTGCGGTCATTTTAGGCAAGAGCGGATCGGGGAAAACGACGTTGCTCAATATTGCAGGTTTGCTTGATCCGGCGACCTCTGGGCGAATCGAAGTTGAAGACCGAGCGGTCCATGAAATGGATCAAGACGAGCGTGCTGCCCTGCGGCGGATGTTTTTCGGGTTTATTTTCCAATTTCATCACCTCCTTCCCGACTTTAATGTGATGGAAAACGCGCTGATGCCATGCCGAATTCGAGGCAAAGAATTCGAGGATGCGGCGTATTCGCGTGTTGAGGAAATGCTGAAAATGGTGGGGCTTGGGGATAAACTGAAGAGTCGGCCATCTCAGTTGTCCGGTGGACAGCGACAACGTGTTGCCGTCGTTCGCGCTTTTGCCAACGAGCCCAAGGTTGTGCTGGCTGATGAGCCCACGGGTAGTCTGGATTCCCAGACGACAGTGCAGGTTTTGGAGCTCATCCATCAAATCATGGAGCGTTTTGGTACGGCTTTTGTGATGGTCACTCACGACGAAGCTATGACCGAGGTTGCCAATCGTGTGATCGAGCTCAAGGACGGTCGAATTGTGCGAGACGAAAGGCTCTAATCTGCGTTCGTCCGTTGCCGCCAACCCCCTTCATTCGATTCGTCGCATCAGCGCATAAGAAAACGCTTGCTCGCCGCCGCTAGGCGTCTTGTGGATTTCGCGAGCCGTTTCCACCAATTCAAATTCAGGTGTGAAGATGTCGGCTATTTCTGCGGGAGAATACCGGCACACTGTAAGCCCACTGCAGCGTTCGGGGCCGTCGGTGGCGAAGGCGCCGATCAGCACATGGCCTGCGGGCCGAACGCATCGAAGGACTTCGTTTTGGTAGGCATCCCTTTGTGTTTCATCGGTCAAAAAGTGAAAGACCGCGCGGTCATGCCACAGGTCGATGCTCTTGGTCTCGAGCAGCGGCGTGGTCGCGTCGCCAACGATCCAGCGGATACCATCTGCGCGTTCACCGAGTCGCTTTCGCGAACGCTCGAAAGCAGCCGCCGCGAGGTCGATGACTGTCAGGTTCACGAAGTCTTGGTCGAGCAGGTCGTCGACCAAGGTCGAGCCACCGCCGCCGACATCGACGATATGGGCATTGGGGCTGAGTCCGCACGCCTTGATGAGTGCCAAAGATTGGTCCAGATGTGGGCGAAACCACGACACGTCCGTGACCTGTTTTTTTGAATATACCGCTTGCCAATGGTCCTGGTTGCTCATGAATAATTCCTAAGTATTTTCGATTTTTTTGAGTGTTTCGCGCATGCGAATCGCGACCAGAATTCCCGAAAGAAATGTTAGGCCGGCGATGGAAAAGGTGGCGGCTGAAATTCCAAACTGGTCTGCAATAATCCCCGCGATTATTGCGCCGACGGCGTACCCCATGTCTCGCCATAACCTGTAAACGCCCACTGAGGATGCGCGCCAGCTGGGATGGGCGACATCGTCGATGGCCGCGAGTAGCAAAAAAAATTGTGAAAGATTTTCGCGAATTCCGAGGCGAATGGGCGTGTTCATCGGGAGTCCCTGTTCACGCTTCCAACGCTGGAATCGGTTCTTCGTGCGTCGTAACCCAGTTCGCGCAGGCGTCGTGCGGCCTCGGCTGAAAGCGCACAAAAAGGGCCGCGGCAATAGGCGATCACGGCTCGGTCCTTGGGAATCAGATTTAGCCGGTCCTCGAGCATCGAAAGTGGAATCGAGAGCGCCCCAGGCAAATGCCCGTGTGCGAACTCATGTTCAGGACGGACATCGATCAGAGTGATGTCATCGTCGCGTAAACGCGCCATCAAGGTGTCGTGGTCGATGGCTTCAAGTCCATCACGCTGCAAAAAATAGTCTCGGCTGAGCTTTTCCAACGCCGCCACGCGTCGCCCAGCAATATCCTGCAATTGAGCCAAGAGCACACCGACATCGTCTCCGACCACGCGGTAGATGACGTGAAGCCCATCACGTTCGCTTTGAACCAAATTGGCTCGTTTAAGCGTTTGAAGGTGGTGCGACGTGTTGGCTACGGATTGTTCGACCTCTTTGGCGAGGACCTCGACTGTGCGGGGACCCTGAGCTAGCAATTCTAGGATTTCAATACGAGTTGCGCTGGAGAGTGCTTTTCCGACCTCCGCAAGGTGCGCGTAGGCGGCGTCTTTAAACTCTCGTGCTTCGGTTTTTTTCATGGGCTTGGTCGTAATTCAAGTATTCAAGCGTTCACTTGAATGTGACGATAGGCACCACTTCGGCATGGGTCAAGCCATGGTTCCGAATTGGTGCCAACGTCACCTTTTCATTCTTAGGGGATTGAGTGCCCGTGGTTGACCCCTGCGACGTTCGGTTGTCGCGGAATCGCCGAGCCAGGCTGGAGCCTAGCGGACCGAGTCGCGGAATCGCGGTGAACGATTCAGTTCCTGGATTCGTAAACGAGCATGCTGGGGAATTCGACGGCGGTTAAAAAGCCGTCGCCGCCACAGCCGGTGTCGATGCCAATGACTGCCGGGCCAGCCCACAAATCGTCCGGGTCTTCGGGCGTGAACGTCGACAATTCAGGCGGTAATTGACTGGTCACGGTGTGGCCGATGACGACCGGTTTTCCCGCATATTCTTTAAAAAACTTCTTTTTTCGCATCCAAAGTAAGGCCGTTTTATTTTTTCCTTCGGCTTCGGATGGATGGATGAATCTTCCGTCTATTTCCGGCAGGCCAGCATGGACGTAGATGGCGTATTTGTCTTCGTAGTACCACTCGAGTTTCTCCATCCATTCCAGGACATCCGGCGGAAAGAACGACCCCTTCATGAGTTGCGCCCAATCTTCGGATTCCGGCGCAGAACCTAGTTCGGAGATTGGTCGGTCAAGGTAAGACTCCATCGTCTGCAGGCATCCATTATGAACGGGTAGAATAAATTCGGGCCAATTTCCGCCCAATGCACGCAACCATCCGTCTTCGTGATTGCCCCGCAAAAATACGATTTTCGCGGGCGTTTTGGCGGGCAGGCGCATCAGGTAACGAATCACACCCTTGGAATCGGGCCCACGGTCCAGGTAATCGCCCATGAACACGACGGTGTCGTCCTTGGTCAGGACTGGCAGCCTCGACATCAGTTTGCTGAGTTGTTTTAGGTCGCCGTGTATGTCGCCAATTGCAAACGTTCGCTGGGTCAAAGCATGCTCCTTCTAAGTTAATGACATCACTTTGTAGGAGTGAGGGCCGGTGCGCAAGTGGCCACCGGGCGGCCGGCACTCAGTGGCGAGCCGTGAGCGAGCAGGAGTGTGGCGACTCGGGTCGGGTTTTCCCTCGATTGCGTCCTGAGCGAGAGCAGACTAAACCACTCTTGGATAGATTTTTAACGAGCGCGGAGCTCTTGTGACTAGTCTTTTTAGCGCCCTTGCCCTTGGCCTTGTTATTGGTGCGCAGCATGCGTTTGAGCCCGACCATGTCGCGGCGGTCGCCACGATGTTGCCCGGGGAATCGTCGTTGCGTCGAGCGGCTTTAAGGGGGGCATGGTGGGGCCTTGGGCACGGGACTGCGATCGCGTTGATAGGCGTGCCACTGGTGCTCTTTGGCATTCGGGTTCCTGCGTCTTTGGAAGGCGCGGCCGAGTTCTTGGTGGCGCTGATGCTTGTAGCCCTTGGCGCCCGGGCGATATGGAGCGCATGGCATCGCGACAAGGTCGTCGATTCTGTCGCGAAGAATCCGGCTTTGCGCTCGACGTCGGTGGGGCTGATTCATGGCCTCGCCGGGAGTGGCGCGGCGGTCGTTTTGGCGACAGCGGACGCGCCATCGAGGCTGGTGGCGATCGTGTTTTTGCTGGTGTTCACTTTGGGCTCAACGTTGAGTATGGCAGCTGCTGCGGCTATCGTAAGTGTGCCCGTTCGAAAGGTCTCGTCGAGTCAGGAACGTGTTTCTTGGGTGCTCGCCGCAAGCGGTCTTGTGTCGGTGCTTGTTGGCTTGATTTGGGCAGGCCCTCATGTTTCTGTTTGGATGCGTTAACGATTTGGGAAGCGGAGAATTATCATGGGAAATCGGCGAGAGTCTTTGGGACGAAATCGAAAGATGTCGTCGCCGATGAACACCAATTTCGGCTTCGTTTTTTTGCTGATTGTTTTCGGGGTGGGTACTTGGCAGGCCGCGAAATGGTTCATGCAGCCTGAACGTGTATTTGGTGCGAAAGAGTTGAAATGCCCGTTCTACAAAATCACGTTCGTTGACGCCGTCAATATCACCATGATTCGGGGCTGTGGGCGCACGATCGTTGCGCAATGTGATGAAAAACGATGCTCAGAACACAATAATGACCATATGGCGACCGATACCGTCTTTTGAGGCAGAGATTGTGTTCCCTTTGTTTTGCGGATATAAGTGTGCGGAAACTATATAAAAATCGAAAGTTGCCCAAATCTGCGGATATAGCGATGAGCTGCTGGAATGCGAGATGGCGACAATTCCCTACGTCGAAAACCTGGTGATAAATCCCGAGCCGACCGCGGCGTGCCTTGCCTTTGATGAGCGTTGTCCCTAAGGCGCTCGGGTTTCAGGGATGACCCGACGGAACCCAGTTTGCCTTTCTTGAACGGAGATATTTATGCAAAAAATTCTAATTTTGACGGTGGCAGCTTCGTTCTCGATGGCATGTGGCGACGATTCTACGAAGAAGAGTGCCAATAACGTGTCGTCGAATAATACAGCTACGAATAACGCAGCAACTACGAATAACGCAGCAACGAATAATACAGCCACGAATAACACGACCAATATTCAAGACTCCATGTTGGTAAAAAATATTACCGACGCCCAAGAAAAGAGTCTCCTTGATGAGTTTGATGGTTATCGCTCTTCCGATGATATAAGGGCGATATGCTTGGTTCAGGGGTATTTCGAGGCTTCGACCGCCGTTGCAAATGACGAGGTCCTTCAAGGCATTTGCACCACGGAACAATCGGATTGCGTGACCGCAACGCGTGATTCTACCATTGGGATTTACCGTGGCGAGACCTGCGAGGGAACGGTCGGTGAATTGAGGGCGTGCGAAAAATCGCAGGTTGAACAGATTTCTGAGTACGCTTCGGAATTTGTTGAATGCACGGAACTTAATGAGTCGCTTCTTGCGGATATGATCGCGATGGTTGGGGATATCCCACAGACAGCCGCTTGCAGTCATTACGACGACGTCTGCCCCTAGAGACTGACTCGGCTTGCGTCGCTGCGACCTGGTGCTAATTGGCCAAGAGTTCACTCAGGAGCGCCGGGTCATCTGTAAAAATCCCGTCTACATTAAGGCCGATGAAACGCTCCATATCTTCGCGTTCGTTGACCGTCCAAACCCGACCGTAGCGGTCGATAAAGGAACCCGCGGTGCGAAGGAGCTACTCGAAGACCTTGACCCAGCCATCGATCGAATCACCTTCCAGCCGCTGGGCGGTGGTCCCCGAATGACCTGGGAAGCCGCCTTCGATGCCAACTATTCAGACGGCGTCCTTGTTCTACATCACGGGCGCGTCGTGTATGAGCGTTACGCGGGGTGCTTAGGCCCCGACACCCTGCACGGGCTCTTGTCCGCGACGGCTTCACTGACTGGCTTAATGGCCGAGCAACTAATCGGCTCCGGTCTACTAGGCGAAAACGCGCTGGTTGGAGATCTCCTCCCAGAGCTCAAGCAGAGCGGGTTTGGCGATGCTACCGTTCGCCAAGTCATGGATATGACCACCGCCTTAGAATATTCCGAAGATTATTCTGACCCGAACGCCGAGGTCTGGAAATTTGCGGAAGCGGGCAGTTCACAAGGCTATTTTGATTTCCTGGCAACCGTCAAAAAGAACGGAAACCACGGCGAGCGTTTTATATTTAGAACAATCAACGCAGATGCGTTGGGGTGGATTCTCGCTCGCATCAAAAACCAATCCATAGCAGACCTCTTCTCTTGGCACTCCTGGCGACAAGTCGGAGCGGACCGCGAAGCATTCTATTTGGTAGACGCATTGGGCACTCCATTCGCCAGTGGGGGGTTTAATGCGACCCTCCGCGACACGGGGCGATTCGGAATGAGCCTCCTTCGCCTGGCTCCGTCGGTGATCCACAGCATTTTGGAAAAAGGAGACGTAAAAGCCTTCGCCAAAGCTGGGTACGACTTCATGTCTGGCTGGAGCTACCGAAGCATGTGGTGGAGCACGAACAACTCACATAACGCTTTCACTGCGCGTGGCGTTCATGGCCAGACGATATGGGTCGATCCCAAAGTCGATATGGTGATCGTTCGATTCGCCTCTCATCCAGACGCCGCACCTTCGGCAAGCGATTCGACCTCGCTGCCCGCGTACCACGCCGTCGCAGAATACTTGATAGCGCACGACAAAACTCCATTACGCGGCCAAAAATGGATCGTGAAAAAAATCGGCGGTAGACGACTGATCGCCAACACTGAGGCCTCGCTCTACTTCGCGGAAAATGGAGGATTTCACGGCAATGGTTCCTGCAACGGGTTCGGCGGACACTACGATGAATCCGAAGGAAACAAACTGACCTTCAAGCACCGAAGCTCCAAATTGGCTGGCTGCCCAGAAGATCGTTCGAGTCAGGAACAGCATTTCCAGAAGCTACTCTACGACACGCAAAGCTACGTCCTCGACAAGCGAAACGGGACGCTGAAACTAAAAACAAAAAGCGGGAAAACAATTCTTTTAGAACGCGCCCCATTCTAGGCGATTTAAAGGACATCTTTTCGCTCAGGCTCTGGAACGATCTCCTGGTAATCGCTGAGCTTGGTGGATTTGCCGCGCTCTTTACAAACGGGTTGTAAAGTTAAAGCGATGCGGTCCAAAAAGGCTTAGATAAAATAGATCTTGACTCGCCGACGCTGGCGAGCGATGCATGTTAGACACCTGACGCCTTGGGGGGCAACGTGATGTTTTATATGTGTATTCTTCCGCTCAACATCTCCGAAGAGAAGTGGACGGAGGTCTGGGATATGACCTTAGAGCTCATCAGGAACTGGAACCTACCGCTGATTCGCCCCGGCTACCGAAAACTCAGCGGCATACCGGTTCCCGTCTTCACGGATCCTGAAGACGGCGAGGATGGTTATTGGGAGATTTTTGGTGAAGATCGTTGGGGGACGACGGCCGGAAGTTTCGGACTTTATCGCGACCTTGGTCGTTATCTGCGATGGGGAAGTGAGGCCATTCAAAAGCATCCTCTGCTTCCCGATGATCCGAGCGGCCGGCGGCAGTATGTCGCTACTCCGTTCGAGCATAAACAGAGGGGGCGTCCCTACGTTATTGCTCTGATTGCCGTCGGAATGCTGATCGAAGACGTGTTTGCCGACGACGCGGTGATCCATGGAGACTTTGATTGGAACGACGTCCTGCTCGCCACAGAACAACTTGAGCGAATCTTCGGTAAGACGTTTCCGCCTCCTCGCGTCACGAAAGAAGCTTGGGTTCGTGCGCGTTATGCCGATGAATACGAAGGCGAAGCACTTTGTGAGGTTGTGAATTCCTTGACGGTGCACCCGACAAAAGAACCCATCCGTCGCACGTTTTACGCGACGGCATATTACGGTCGCAAGACCTTCACTGAGACGCCGAAGTTCGTGCGAGAGCTTTGTAGGCTTGCAGGCGAGATCGCAAAAGATCTACCAAGTGACCACAAATTCCTACTTCGTCAACTCGCCGAGAACATGCTGCTTAATCATGTCCGTGTGCGTGCTTCGGTGGTGGAATCGGTCCTTCCCTCGTTGGATGCCGAAGAGCTAAAGTGGTTGGTCGGCCTTACGGACCGTAAACTCAGTTCTTCTAAATTTGACCCTTGGCGCGGTCCCCTCATCGAAGATGAAGAGGCACGGAACCGGATAAAACGCGCGGTCGAAACAGAAGATCCTTCAGGAACTGAATCAAAGAAAACGACATAAGTGCTCAGAAAAATGACTTGATGTTCTGCCGCGCGGCCGATGGTAAAGAGAACTTCTTGCTTTCGCCGCCGAGCTTGGACTACCGGAGAATCTGAGCGTCTGGACGCCCCAAGAAGCAGCAGTGTCGTGATTTATCACTGTGGACCGCGAGACGACGGTCGGCGATCTAATGGGAATCCTCGAAGGGATTGAAGAAACAGCAGCGTGCAAAAGCAAATAAGCAACAATGCGCTTTGCCTAGCCGTGCCTAGTCCGCAGCATTTAGTGGTCGGCTAATTGGCCAAGACTTCGCGCAAAAGCGCGGGGTCATCGGTAAAAATCCCGTCCACATCGAGGTCGATAAATCGCTCCATATCTTCGCGTTCGTTGACCGTCCAAACCTGAATTTTAAGACCAAGCCGGTGCGCCCGCGAGATGTTCTCGGCGGTCGTCTGGTCCATGGGGGCCTGAATAATCTGACCTTTGGAGGCGTAGGCTGATTCTGTGGCGTCGGTCAGTCTTGAAAAAGCCAGCATTTCGCCGAGTGCAAACGAGGTGATGATGTCGGGTCGCGCCGCGCGAAACGCGTTAAGCGTCGCGTCAGAAAAGGCCGCAACCATGACTCGGCTCGCCGCATCATGGTTGTCGATGACGGCCGCAAGTGCGTCCACAATCGGTGGGTCATCCTGTTTGATTTCGATCGCGATATGGGTGTTCGGGAAGGCATCCAACAACTCGTCTAGGGTTGGAACTTGGACGCCTTGGCCGCGATAGGGAAAGGTAACGCCGCCATCCGTTGTGAAATCAAATCCGGCATCCAGTGCTTTGACCTCGGCCAGAGTCATGCCTCGAATCGCGCCAATTCCGTCGGTCGTTCGCGACACGCTTGAGTCGTGCATGCACACCACCACACCGTCGGAGGTGGCGTGAACGTCACATTCAATCACATCTGCGCCAATGGTCACGGCGTTTTGGTAAGCGGCGATGGTCTCCTCTGGTGCCAGCAAACCGCCACCGCGGTGGGCGATATTCAGAAATTGGTCGGAAAGAAAAAGGCTGTCTACAAAGGGACTTTTCATATCGTCTCCCTGGTCGTTTGTGGCATCCGGTTGTCCGAGGTCGTCAACCCCTGCATCCAGTATTTGCGCGTCAGAATCGGGCATGGGACTCGTTGCATCGTCACATCCAAGAGCCAAGACAGTGGTCAAAACCAACAGGAGAAATTTGTACATCAAATGGGCCTGAGTGCTGAATTTAGAGAGATTCGCAGTTCTCCGTTCGCCAAATATTCAGCGATGTGGGCTAAATAGCAAATAGGGGGGTCGGTTTGAACAACGTGAAACCGTGCTAGGCTTACGACTTCCCAAAGCTATGCCCACTTGGTGGTGACGGCGAATGCCGTATTGTGCACGCCAATGGCGTACTCGCTAATGGCGTGAGAAGCGGGCATTCAAAGCAAGGATGAGTTTGATGAGCACGAGGAAAAAGCGGCTGGGAACTGGGCGAAAATCCTTAACTCTTCGAAGGATGAAAAGACACAACCCCAGAAAAGACATGCGGCGCTTCAGAGGTGGGTTGAATCGGGAACGTTCTCGTCCCTGCGAGACGAGCTCGCGGCCGTTTGCGGGACGGACGTCGTGGCGTGTAGCTTGGCACTGCTGCTCGACACGCGGGCGGCAGGACGTATGAACATTCAGCATGAAGAGTTCTCTCAAGCGCTACTAAGGTATGCGTGCGCGGTGGGGAACGTTCGTTGCGAAGAGGTGCACTCGCATCTATGGTCTGGCACGGATTGACATGCCGTCCATCCATTTCCTGCGAGAGCTACTTCGATGCCAAACCTTAAGTTGACCTATTTCAATGCTGCCGGCCGTGCCGAGCCAGTCCGTATCGCACTCTTCATGGCAGGCGTGCCATTTGAGGACCATCGCTTGGATTTTCAGGAATTCATGGGCCTCAAGGCTGAGGGGGCGCTGCCGCTGGGAAGTGTCCCTGTTTTAGAAGTCGACGGCGTTAAGTTTCCGCAGACTGCCGCGATGCTTCGCTATGCTGCCCGTCTGGGCGATACAGGTCTCTATCCGACGGATCCCACCAAGGCGTTGGCTGTAGATAGCGTTTTGGACACCTTCAATGACACGCTTTCAAACCTGCTCACGCCAAGCTTTCACGAGCGCGATCCTGCCAAAAAACTAGAACTTCGCGCGGCATTTGCGGATGGCCCGATGAAAGTTGTCTTCGGCCACGCCGAGGAGCTCATCGCCCGTTCCGGCGGTCCATTTGTGCTCGGTGCAAAGATGTCGATGGCTGACCTTGTTTTGGCTCAGCAGGTATTGGCCATTCGCAATGGTATCCTTGACGGCATCAGTGCTGACCATCTGGCTCCTTACACACATATGAATGCGCTCGCCGATGCCTACCTGGCTGATCCGCGAGTCGTAGCTTATGCAGCCGCAAAAGCGTAAGGCCGTTGGGGCGGTCGCGCTGGACTCGGCTCGCTCCATGCGCGATGGCAGGGTAGAGTCCAGCGGTGAACGCAACACTTCTTACAAAACGATGGTACGAGCGTCAGGGACGGCTTTTCCTTGAGTACTGGGTGCGCCTGGACGAAGGCGCAGGTCGCATTCTTTTCGACAACGAACCGGCCGTTTTTTTTGTGGACCGCGAGGTCGTTTCGTCTGCAGCGACTCGTCGTGAATTGGAGCTCGAGTCGATGGACGGGCGTCTGGTCGACGCGCTGTATTTTCCGACTCAAAGCGCGCTTGTGGAGGAGCGAGAACGCCTGCTTCGCGAGTCGAGCTACACCCCGCTTGAAGCCGATATTTCGCCCAGCGACCGATTCCTCATGGAACGGTTTATCACGGGTACGATGCAGATTATTGGGGAGCCACGCCGAGTCGATGGTGTGTTGGAATGGCTGAATCCTACGTTGCGAAAAGGCGAGGAGCCGCATGTTTTGCGGATGTTGAGCTTCGACATCGAAACCGAAGGGCTCGACGGCCGAGTGCTTTCGATCGCCGCGATTTGTGGCCAGGAATCACAGGTTTGGGTGGACCGGCCAGAAGTGTCTTCGAAGCACTTTATTTCGTGCGATGGCGAAGCTGCCGTGATTCGTAGTTTTCAGGCATGGCTGAACAAAATCGACCCCGACATCATCACGGGCTGGAACGTGATTGGCTTTGATTTGCGGGTGCTCATCAAACGTGCAGAAATCCTGGGCATGACGTTGAGCCTTGGACGAGGGCGGGGGCGCACAAGTACTCGGACATCCGGTCGTCGCGGTGGGCTTTTTGCTGATGTTGAGGGGCGTGTGGTTTTGGATGGGCGTCCGACCCTGCAGGCGAGCGGCTATTTTTCGGAGTCGTACTCGCTGGAACACACCTCGCAGGCCTTGTTGGGTGAGGGGAAAACCCTCAAAAAGGTCACGGATAAGGCTGCAGAAATTATGCGCCTTTATCACGACGAGCCTGACGAGTTGGCGATCTATAATTTGCAGGATTGTGTGCTGGTCCAAAGGATTTTCGAGAAACAAGACTTGTTGGGATTTGTCCTGGAACGCCAGCAGTTGACTGGCCTAGCGATGGACCGTATCGGCGGCTCGGTGGCCGCATTTGATTACCTGTATTTGCCTCGTCTTCATCGAAAAGGCCGAGTAGGGCGCACCATCGATAGCGATGAGGAGTTCGAGGCGTCTCCCGGCGGCTACGTGATGGATTCAAATCCGGGGCTGTTTCGAAACGTTTTGGTGCTCGATTTTAAAAGCCTTTATCCGAGCATCATTCGCACCTTTAAAGTCGACCCTTGTGGGCTGGTTTCTGCCGAAAAAGCTGTCGCCGAAGATCAAAAGGATTTTGAACCCATCGATGGTTTTCGAGGTGGGTATTTTCATCGCGAGAACCATATCCTCCCTGCTCTGATCGAAGACCTGTGGAACGCTCGAGACGAGGCTAAAAGCCGCAAAGACACGGCTCGCTCGACGGCCATCAAGGTATTGATGAACTCGTTTTACGGGGTGCTGGGAACGACTGGATGCCGGTTTTACGATCCAAGATTGGCGAGTTCGATCACAATGCGTGGGCATCAAATTATTTTGGATTCTAAAGCGTTCATCGAAAAGGCGGGTTTTGAGGTCGTGTATGGCGATACCGACTCTGTATTTGTGCGCATCGGCGATGAGCACGACGTGGCGTCAGCTCAGGCGATCGGGAAGAAACTGTCCGTGGATATTAATGAGTATTGGCGGTCGCGTTGTGCGGATGAACACAAAATTGCCAGCCATCTTGAGATGGAGTTTGAAACCCATTATTTGCGCTTTTATATGCCGACCAAACGCCATTCCGAAGAGGGCAGCAAGAAGCGCTACGCAGGTTGGATTCTGGATAAAAACGGCGAAGCTCAGGTCGAAATCAAAGGCATGGAGGCCGTGCGGACCGACTGGACCCGATTGGCTCGTGATTTTCAGATGGAGTTGGTTCGCCGCGTGTTCTGCGACGAGCTTGAAGGCATCGAGGCATGGGTCATGGCCGAAGTTCGTGCTGTTCGCGAAGGACGTCGAGACGAGCAGTTGGTCTACACGAAGCGCCTTCGACGCTCACCGGAGGATTACACAAATACGCCTCCTCACGTTGCAGCCGCGATTATTCAGGGTGGGAATCCCCGTCGTATTTCATACTATATGACGCGTGCTGGTGCTCAGCCTGTTGGACAGGTCGACTCGCCAATTGACTACGAACATTATATTGAAAAGCAGCTAAAACCGTCGACCGAAGCCATCTTGGAACAAATCGGGATTTCGTTTGACCGCATCACCACGCGACAAGGATGGCTATTTTGAAGCACCTTATTTTTCTATCGATATTTGTTTCGGGATGTTCACTTTTTGGCGACAAAAAGACCTACGATATTCCTATCAAAACCGAGGCGGAGCTCGAGAAGGAGCTGGCGACCGCCTGTAATTCGAGTGTCGCGAAAGGCCAACCGATGTTGATCGAATTTTCAGCGACCTGGTGCGGTGACTGCCAGAAGTTGAGCCTGATGAAAAAGGAGGCCGACCTGGCGAGCGAGCTCAAAGGCTGGGATTTGGTGGTCATTAATGTTGGGCAATTTGACCAACACACGGAACTTTTGGAAGCGTATGCCGTGAATGCCATCGCGAAATGGGCCGTCGTGGCGCCAACGGAATGCAAGTCGTCGGCCGCGACCTGGCCTCAAAAGGCAGCTAGGACTCTTGAGCCCATGAGCGGTGAGCCGGTCACTGCCGCTGCTTTGGCGGCGTGGCTTCAAGCGAATCGTTCGATCAACTAAAGTGCTTGAATCGTGTTTGGTTCCTTCGCATAGTTGCCGCACATAGATTGGCAAACCAAAGGACATCGTATGGGGCGGAAACTTTTGATTTTGGCGTGTCTCGCTGCAGCAGGTTGCGGACAAGGCGAACAGACCACCGGTGACACCGAAAACAGCGATTCGAGTATCACTTCGACGAGCCGGCTCACCGTTAAATTGGGCTATGGCTTTGCTTGCGTGCTGGATCCGGGACAGGGGGTTTATTGTTGGGGTGCCAACGGTGGCGGGCAACTCGGCCAGGCTCCCTCTAAGCTTAACGGTCCTGCGGGACTGAATGCGAGCGATGTCCCCGTATTTGTTGAAGGCACAGAAGATGCTCTAAGTCTGTCGGTGGGTGATGGACACGCGTGTGTTCTTACATCGACGGATGTCCTTTGTTGGGGGGCCAACGGCGCGGATCAAATCGGCACGAGTGGCGCGGTAGACACCTGTTACAACATCGTCTTGGACTCGGATGCCGGGTATATGGATATGCCTTGTCAACCCACCCCCACGAGCCTTGGAGTGGGAAAACAAACGTGGTTGAGTGCTGGAGGAGAGGCGACGTGTGTGGGCGACGGTGTCGTAACGACTTGCCGAGGTAGCGCGGCCTATCGGTTTTCTTCGATGTCGGATTTGACCTCGATTTCCATGTCGTCTGACTCGGTTTGCGGCCTGACCCATGCGGGCAAGTTGAAATGTGATGGAAGTCCGTCACCCGACGAATACGGGGTAGTGCAGACCTTGGCCCCAATCGAATCGTTTGTATTGGGCGGTGGAACGAATATTTGTGCGATTACGGTGGGTGGTGCGCTTCAATGCTGGGGGGATAGTAATTCGTCAGGCGAGTTGGGCGCGGGGCATACTGAAATTGTGAACCCTTGGGAAACGACCACGCCCGTGAAACTCGCCCTTAAAGTCGCAGCTGGAAGTGGGCATTTTTGTGCTTTGTCGAATGGAGGCGCGGTACATTGTTGGGGACGCAACGGCGATGGACAGATAGGAATTCCTGCACCTGTTTTTGTCGGGGTCGAAATGACGGACCCGGAATCCTTTGAGTTGCCGGAAGGTAGGTGTGCGACCGGACCGTGTGAGCCCGAAATCGTCTTGGTGGATGGAATTGGCATCGCAACGAGCATCGCTGCCGGTGGGGAAAGTTCGTGTGCCGTAACTGAGGATCGACAAGTGAAATGTTGGGGGCGACTTGTGGGAACGTCGGTACCGACAGTGATTGTAGGGCCCTGGTCGCCGTGAACGGTCGTCGGTTTTCAGTGGGGCGGTTGTCGGGAATCGCAATGCCGGGCGGGAGCGGCGTACCAGGCGCGATGCCGGCCTCGTATTGAGTTTGATGTCGTGAATGGATGTCATATCTATTCATGATTGCCTGGGTGCGGTATTTATCTGAGAACTCAAGATTGTTCGACTTGTGGTGGTTGACATCCCATCTTTTGAGCCTACGATTGATGTAAGTAAGTACTTGCAAGCGCGTCGGAGGATGCAATGACCGTCAAGAAACCCACTGAAGAACGTCGACGAGAGATCGCAGATGCCGGCATCAAAATATTGGGTGCGCGGGGGCTGCGAGAGTTCACAGCGGCGAACATCGCGGCAGAAGTTGGGATTTCTGACGGCACGGTTTTCCGGCATTTCAAGGACATGAACGAGATTGCTAACGCCGTCGTGGAACGTGTTCGGGAGCGATTGACGATGGCGCCTTCGGAGCTCGAAGATCCCGTTGAACGATTGCATGACTTCGTATTGAGGCGAGTTCACGCTGTGGCAACTCAGCCCGAGATTCAATCGCTTATTTTTTCTGATCAAATTGATCATGCCCTTGGTGCCGCTGGGGTAGGGCAGGTCGCAGCACTTCGAAACGCGGGCCGTAGATTCGTGAAATCGTGCCTCGATGAGGCAGTCCAAAAGGGGCTGGTCCGGGAAGGACTCGATGTTGATTCTACGGTTCTTTTAATAATGGGGACGATGATGGGCGTGCTTTTCGCCGTAAAGGACGACGCGTTGAGTGTTTCGATCGACGAAACTGGCGTGCGTTGCTGGCAGACCTTATCTTTGGTGCTCGGACCTAATCAGGGGAAATCATGAAGGCCTTTAAAATAGTTGGAATTGTATTGGGTATCGCGGGTTTTCTTGCGGCGTTTTTCTGGATTTTGACAACCCGGGGCCCGCTTGCGCCGCTGAAAATCGAGACTTCTCAGGTCGTACGTGCTGACTTGGAGCCGAGCGTGTTTGGGATCGGAGTTGTGGAGGCGCGATTGTCGTACACGGTCGGTCCCGTCGCTCCAGGCCGTGTTTTGCGGGTCCTTGTAGATCAGGGCGAGTCGGTCAAAGCGGGTCAACTGGTGGCCGAGATGGACCCGGTGGATTTGGACCAGCGCGTGCAAGCCGCTGAGAGCTCTGGTTCTCGGTCCAGAAAGAACGTTCAAATGGCAGAGGCGCAGGTCGCCGAAGCCGAAAGTCGCGTCAAATTTGTACGGATGAATCGAGCCCGCGACTTGAAACTTTATGAACAAAATGTCCTGAGCAAACAAGCGATGGATAACAGCGATAACGAGGTCGAGCGCGCCGAAGCCGCCCTTGCCTCGGTGCGGGCAGCCGCGGCCGTCGCAAAACAAGATGTGGGCCGCGTCGACGCGGAATCTCAAGGAGTAGGCACTTTGCGGGATAGTTTAAGGCTGCTGAGCCCAGTGGACGGCGTGGTGGTTTCGCGTGACGTTGAGCCAGGCACAACCGTTGTGGGGGGCCAGGCAGTCCTGCAGTTGGTGGCGCCCGAGAGCCTCTGGGTCCGCACGCGTGTCGATCAGTCGCGCGCTGACGGTGTGAAAATGGGCCAGGCGGTGGACATCGTTTTACGCTCAAAACCCGATGTGAAGATGCCAGGTCGGGTGACTCGAATCGAGATGCAAAGCGACGCCGTAACCGAGGAACGCATCGTGAGTGTGAGCTTCGACCCACAACCCGAACACCTATTTATCGGCGAACTTGCAGAGGTCGTGATTCACCTGCCCAAAATCACCGGTGTGCTCATGGTGCCTAGCGCCTCCATCATTCATGAAGGCGGGAAAACCGGGGTCTGGCAGTCCGTGAATGGCGACGCACAATTCAAGCCCGTGGTTATTGGCAGTCAAGCGCAGTCCGGTGTCACCGAGGTCCTCAGTGGGCTCAAGGAAGGCGAGTCTGTCATCGTTCATACTTCGGCTCAGCTGAAGGAAGGTGTGCGTGTCAGCGAAGCCAAGGCTAAGCCATGATTAATCTCGCAAGACGCGACGTGGCCAATCATCTTGGCCGTTATGTTCTTACCGGTGTCGGCCTTGGACTCTTGATTGGTGTGACGTTGACCATGGCCGGTGTTTATCGGGGCATGGTGGACGATGCCAAAGTCCTTTTGCGTGCAGGTGGCGCCGACATCTGGGTGGTCCAAAAGAACACCTTGGGACCCTTCGCCGAGGCTTCAAACCTGCCCGACGACGCCTATCGCAGCATCGACGGACTATTGGGCGTGGCCGAGACCGGAAACGTCGCATACCTGACGACCCAGGTTGGGTACGGCGGCAAAGACCTGCGGGTGATGGTCGCGGGCTATGAGCCCGGAAAAATGGGGGGCCCGGCGTTTCTGATGGCTGGACGGCCGATTTCGAAATCTCATTACGAGGCAGTCGCCGATGTAAAGACGGGCTTCAAGTTGGGCGACAGCATCCAGATTCGTCGCAATCAATATGAGGTCGTCGGACTGACTCAGCGCATGGTGTCTTCTGGTGGGGACCCTATGGTGTATATCCCGCTCAAGGATGCACAGGAGGCCCAGTTCCTGCGCGATAACGACGCGATCGTCAACGATCGGGATCGACTCGCGATGAACCCAGCTGTCAATCGGCCTGGGCAGCCGGGGATTTTGAAAGCGGTTGAGGCGATTCAGACCACCAGCCATCGGGTGAACGCGATTCTTGTGCGTGTCGAAGACGGCCATAGCCCAGAAGAAATTGCTGAAAATATCAAGCGATGGAAACACCTAAATGCGTTCACGAATGCGGACATGGAAGAAATTCTCATTGCAAAACTCATCGCAACGGCGGCCAAACAAATTGGTCTGTTTTTGGTGATTTTGGCGATCGTGAGTGCGGCCATTGTGGCGTTCATTATCTACACGATGACGATGGGCAAAGTGAAAGAGATCGCCGTGCTGAAATTGATCGGAACTCGCGACAAGACGATCGCGTCGATGATCATGCAGGAGGCCTTAGGTCTGGGCTTTATCGGCTTTTTTGTGGGCAAATTTGCGGCGACGCTTTGGGCGCCGGTTTTCCCAAAATATGTGCTGCTCGAAACGACTGATGCAGGCCGGGCCTTTGCCATTACGCTCGTGATTTGTGCACTTGCATCCTTATTGGCCATTCGTGCGGCCCTGGCCATCGATCCCGCGGAGGCAATCAGTGGATGAAATTATCAAAATAGAACCAGCAATTCTTATCGAGAACCTGACTAAAACCTACGGAAGCGGTCCCACGGCTGTTCATGCCCTCAAAGGTGTGGACATGCGTATCGAGCCCGGTGAAGTCGTGGGCCTGATTGGTCCCTCGGGGTCCGGGAAGTCGACGCTATTGAAGTCGTTAGGAGCCGTGATTGAGCCGACCTCCGGGCGTTTCACGCTGGGCAGCGAAATCATTTATGACGACGGCTGGAAACGCGGCGACCTACGTGCGCTGCGGCGCGATCGAATTGGTTTCGTGTTTCAAGCCCCCTATTTGATTCCGTTTTTGGATGCCACCGATAATGTGGCGCTCTTGCCGATGCTGGCGGGTGTGGCTAATGCCGTCGCGCGAAAAACCGCGTTGGAAATGTTGACCGCTCTGGACGTCCATCACCGTGCGAAAGCGCGAGTCAGTGAATTGTCGGGCGGCGAGGCACAGCGCGTGGCGATTGCGAGGGCGTTGGCAAATAGACCCCCAATTATTTTGGCCGACGAACCGACCGCGCCACTCGACGGTGAGCGTGCTCTTGGTGTGATGAAGATCCTGAGCCGTTTGGCCCATGAATTTCAAACCGCGATTATCGTGGTGACCCACGATGAAAAGATTATTCCGACGTTCAAGCGCATTTACCATATCCGCGACGGCAAGACTTACGAGGAAGCCGGCGAAGGGCGGGAGCTATGAAACGAAAATTAACGAACTATTTTATCGTCTTGGTTTTGCTTTCGGGTTTTACCCTGTTTGCAGGGCCTGTTTCGGCGCAAGACAGTCTGCAACTCGACTTGAACAAGACCGTGGAAATGGCCACGGCACACAGTCGGAAATCTAAAATGCGAAACGACGAATTGGAGGCCGCCACTTTTCGTCGCAACCAGGCTTTTGGGCGTTTTTTGCCTAAATTGACGTTGAGTGCGCGATACAGCCGCGTGAGCCATGTTGAGCCGAGAACGATCGGCACCATTCAATTTGGGGAGGCTGTAGATAATCAGTACTCGTTGCGTATGGCGCTGGATCAGCCGATTTTCACGGGTTTTGCGTTGAGCAGCGGCTACCGCATCTCCGAATACGCCGAGCAACTGGCGCAGGACCGGACTCGGTTTGAACGTGCGGACGTGCGGGCGATTTCGCAGGAAGCGTATTTTAATCTGCTCAAAGCACGGCAAATGCGCCAGGACACCGATACATTGGTTGCGGCCCTCGAGGAGCACCTGCGTCAGATTCAACTGCTGGGCGAAGCAGGTCGTGCGACAGATCTTGAGATATCCAGAGTTCGAAGTCGCGTCGCTGCGGCGCGGGTTGCCTCCGTTCAAGCTCAGGGTGCCGAAGCGAGCGGTCAGTTGGCGCTAACGACGCTCCTTGGGGTCCCCTCAACCACGCCACTCACGCTCGCCGATATCGTAGATTCTGTTCAGGATTCTTCGGCCGACGTCGAGGGGTTGGTGGCTCGTGCACTCGCGAATCGACCTGAGGTTGCCATCGCGACCACAAATGCGGCCATCGCATCGGAGCGCGTGAACGTTGAAGCGTCGGCGCTATGGCCGCAGGTGTCTCTGCGATTTGGTTATAATTACGACCGTCCTAACCAGCGCTATTTTCCTGCCCAGGACGAGTTTGACGGCACTTGGGATCTCTCGGCCATGGTGTCGTGGACCGCATGGGATTGGGGCGTCACGTATTATGGGATGAAGGCGGCTGAGGCGGAAGCGCGGGCGGCGAGCCGAAATGTGGAGGAGACTCAGGACTTGATTCGACTTGATGTCGAACGGCAGCGTCAGGCCTACACCACGGCAACTGCAAAAATCCTGGCAGCTGAGGAAGCGCTGAAGAGCGCGGAGCAGTCGTTTAACACGACTGAGATTCTTTTTGAGGCCGGCCGTGCCCAGAGTCTGGACGTTTTGGATGCGGCCACTGAATTGACTCAAGCCAGGTCTGAGTTGGTTCAGGCGCTCGCCGACGCACGCATCGCATGGGCGTTTGTGCAGAAATCCTTGGGCGACGACACCGATTAAGGTTCGCAGGCGCCGTAATCGATGATTCTGGCATAAAGCTTGGGCGGGATATCTTGTTTGCATTGGTCCGAATAGACCGTTTTGACGGTGGGGGTGTTGTCGTTTTCCCCGCACGTCAGGCTGCCGTACTGTGTGTACGTAAAGGTCTTGTTGGTCGGGTCACACGTGAAGGTGTCGGCCGAGTTTTCGCCGGAGTGGCCGGGCCAACAATAACAGGGCGCCGTTGATTCGACCGGAAATGCATTGGTTGCGACGGGGTCCCCGCTGCAGTCGGTCGAGGACCAAAAGCCGACCACGACGTATTGGGTTGGGTCGTCGGGATTGAGTTCACAATCATCGTCGGAGCAGCCGACCAGAATCGACACACCTGCTAGGGCCAATAAAATCAAGGGGGAGAAGGCGCTTCGGACGAGGATTTCTCTCGAATTAATGGACATGTATAGTGCGGCTCTTTGCAGGAAAGTGTGCTCGGAAGCCTAGGCGCGCGGGTATTCGCGCGCAACGACCAACTTTCGCGGTTCTGAGGCAATGATGTTCCGATTTTCGTTTTTGACTGTGCTGTTGATGTTCGTCGTTCTGGCGGGCTGCTCGGATAGCTCAAACAAGTTTTCATCGTCCGACGCTGGTTTTGACCTGAACGAAGACGAGGACACTGACTTGCCAGATGTGGCCTCGACTCTTGTAGACAGGGGGACCTGCGAGCAGTCTGGCGGCATGTGTCAAAGCCCCGACCTTCCGTGCGAATCTAGTACGGTCTTCGCTGGAAATGAGCTTTGTGGCGACCAGCCCAATAGTACCTGCTGCCTTCCTGGTGAACCGTTGCCAGGCGTTGTCGGGGCTTTTTCGACCTCCGGATCTGGATACGTGGAATCGACACTAATGCAGGTCGAGGCGTTCGCCAGCGGAGGGGCGTTTGTGGTCATGAGCCATCGCGGAGAAATCGTGATTCCGGTTGTTGGTGGAGTGTTTTCGAGCACTGCAGCAGCCGACGTTGACGAAGTTCTGGGGCTCTGGGTGGACCCGCAAGGCGTGGTGCAAAACGTGGTTCGTCTGGCGATTGGCCGGGCTGATGTTCAGGTTTTTCCGCTCAGGCGGGATGTCGCGGTCGCAGTCCGGTCGGCCCCGGACACAACGGTGTTGCCTGACGGTGGCGCCTATAAAGACGGAGCCTGGCGCTCTTTGCTTCTGGTTGCGGATTCAGACGGCGGCATACGTCTGCGCGCTGTATTGACCGCAGAGGACGGCGCGCCGCAATTTTCGGCGATTTCTGAATCGCCGGCCAATGAGCTTTTCATTGCCGCCCAACAAACCGGGGTTGCGCAGAGCCTCGAGATTATCGATGGAGCGACGACGCCGATTCCGGAACTTGCCACACCACCTCGTGAATGGGGCGTTCGATCATGGTTTGTGCGGGTGCGCGGAGCCTCAAACGACTTGAGGTTTCTGGGCGGCAACGGAACCGTCCATATCAATGCCATGGCGCCGACCAATGATGGTGGCCTCTGGATTTGTGGAGATGTCGGCGGATACGGTTCGGACATGACCGTGGTGTTGGGGGAGGGAATGCCCTCCGAAACCACCCTAACGGCGATTTCACCGGATGATGATCCTTCTTCCGACGTCTTTTTTGCGCGCTTGGGGGCGTCAGGTGAGGTCCGCTCAGCTTGGCTTCATTACGGGTATAATAATTCGCTGAAGCGCCCATGCAGCATGGCGATCGATGGGGATGACCTTCTGGTTTCGGTGTCGATTCGAGCACAATTCACAGCCATCGGAGGCATAAAGTACACGTGGACCCAACCTGACGGCACGGAGGCGAGCTTTGACGCGCAATATGACGCCAACGCTCAGATTCTGGCACGCTTCTCCGCGGCGGGGCAGTTGCAGTGGTTCACCGAATACGCTGCGGGCATCGAAGCGCCTCGCGTCTGGGCCCGTGAGGGTCAATTTCGGCTCGGTTTGAGTGCTCAGGATGAAACCGTCATCTTCAAGGGTGGGGCGCTCGGGTCAACGCTTCAGATTCAGCCAAATCCACAACATGGTGTTTCGACGCGTTTGAGTTTTGATGGGGGATCGGGGGCGCCCGCTGCTTTGGCCGGCGGTGGAGTGTCCGGAGGCACCTTGTTGGCCAATGGCGCGCTTCTGGTCGTCAAAATTAGCCACGAGGAAATCGTGATGGGGAATGCGAGTCCAAATCCGACGATTTGCCCTGCAAGCGACACGACGCATTTGTGTGCGGCCGTGGTCGGGCCCGCCCCGATCGAGGGAATGGTCATCCAGCAGTAGCGGTCGGGAGGACTTGGGTGTAGGAGTTCAATCGGACGAGTCACCCAGCCTTTGGTAGTCGATGCAGCTCTCAGAATCCTCCTCGTCTACCGAGATTACGCGACGCCTTTTTGACCTCGCCTGGCCCATCATCGGGCTCAACGTTCTTCAAGTGCTGGCACTTGCTGTCGACACAGCGATGGTCGGCCACACTCCGAACTCCGAATTCGCGCTTACCGGCATGGGATATGGCTCGCAGCTGATCTTCTTATTGATGGTTGCGATGATCGGATTGACGGTGGGGACGGTGGCCTTCATCGCGAGAGCGAAAGGGGCGGGCCAGACGGAGAGGTCACAAAATATTCTGCATCAATCCGTTCAGATGACGCTGATGCTTGGCGTCGTGATGGCGGTCGTTGGGAATATCTTAGCCGAACCCTTATTGAAGCTCCTGGGGGCCGACCAGAATACCCTGACGCCCGCATTAGCCTACTTGCGCCCGCTGCTCTGGGGAACAGGTTTCAATTACCTGAATATCCTGTTTGCGGCGTCGTTGAGAGGGGTGGGCAATACACGGCTTGCGTTCATGGTGGCGTTGGGCATGAACGCGCTGAATTTCCTGTTTAATTACGCGTTGATCCTGGGCAATTTTGGATTCGAGCCCATGGGCATTGCGGGGGCCGCAGTGGGCACGGTGATGGCGCAGGCGTGTGCGGTCATCACGATGGCGACGATCCTGAGCCGTAACGTTGTTCCCGGTCTTGGGTTGAGCCTGCGTCCTCGCACCGTAGATGGTCCTTTGGTCAAAGAGTTGATTCGCGTTGGCTGGCCTGCCGCGGCTGACATGTTGGTTTTGAACGCTGCTTTTTTGAGCATCATCGGCATGCTTGGTCGAATCGACCAGGCCGCCGTGGGCGCGCACAGCTTGGGTTTGCGGGTTCAGGCGCTGGCGTTTGTTCCGGGTATGAGCATCAGTCAGGCCGTGGGCGCGATGGTGGGGCAGGCGCTGGGTGCGCATAACGTTGCGTCCGCCAAAAAAATCCTTCGTTCGGGCATTGGGCTGAACCTCATCATCATGAGTTCGCTCGGCCTGGTCCTTATCGCTTTTTCGGATTTTTTGGTTGGAGTCTTTGGGGTCGACCCGACTTCAAGCCTACACACGTTTTCGGTGCAATGGATGCGCTTGCTTGGGTATTCGATGCCGGTCGTGGGTGTGTACATCGCTGTTGTTGGGCTCTTTCAGGGCTCCGGGGCCACTCGGCTTAGTCTGCGGATTAATCTGGTCAGCACGGTGTTAGTCCAGATTCCAGCCAGTTACGTGTTAGGCTTCACGTTTGGTCTTGGGCCCTGGGGTGTCTGGGCAGCTTTCCCAGGCGTGTTTTTGTTGAAGCTCGCATGGGCGTCGGTCGAGTATCGCCGCGGTAATTGGGCAAAAACGGGCGCGCAAGTTTAGTGCAAAAAATTGATGCTTGATAGCTATAGACTCGGGCTTATGTTGCGACTGTCTTATCAAGAACCGCACGAATGCTAGGAGCATATTATGGGACTCAGAATTAATGACATTGCACCGGATTTCACCGTCAACTCGACCGCTGGCGAGATCAGTCTGCATAAATGGATTGGGACGGGTTATGCGATTCTTTTTTCGCATCCAAAAGACTTTACACCGGTCTGCACCACCGAGTTCGGTGCCGTCGCCCGCCTCGTGCCCGAGTTTGCGAAACGCAACACCAAGGTGATGGGCGTTTCCGTCGACAGTGTTGAAGAACACATCAAATGGAAGAAGGACATCGCGGCTTTTGCCGGCGCTCCTGCTGACTTCCCGATCATCGATGACACGTCGCTTACGGTTGCGAAACTTTTCGACATGCTTCCAGCCGAGGCTTACCTTCCTGATGGTCGTACAGCCACTGATAGCGCGACTGTACGAACAGTTTTCATCATCGGACCCGACAAGAAAGTTCGCTTGATGATGACCTACCCGATGTCGGTTGGTCGTAATTTTGCCGAGATTCTGCGCGCCCTTGATGCCGTGCAAGCAACCGATGGAACGGGCATTGCGACACCTGCGAACTGGGTTCCTGGTCAGGACGTGATTGTCTCGACAAGCTTCAATGACGAAGCTGCAAAAGCTAAGTTTGGCGAGCTTGATATCAAATTTCCGTATTTGCGATTCGCAAAAGACCCGAAAAAATAAGCAATTCAAACCAAGCCTTGCTTGAGTTTTTTGACCGCTCGAAGTTTCGTTTGAGCGGTCGTTTTGTTTTAGATCATTTAAAAAGGAAGAGTATGAATCTCGGCGCATTTTCAATCAGCCTCGCTGTCGCTGACCTCAACGCATCCAAGGACTTCTATGCGAAGTTGGGGTTCGAAAACTTTGGTGGTGCGGCCGAGCAGGGCTGGCTGATCTTGAAAAACGGAGACCATATCATTGGTCTATTTCAGGGGATGTTCGATAAGAATATCATGACCTTCAATCCAGGCTGGGATCAGGACGCCAAAGAGACTGGCGAGTTCACGGATATTCGTGAGCTTCAGCGAAGCTTGAAAGAGCAGGGCGTTGAATTTCAGACCGAGGCCGACGAAGCCACGAATGGGCCTGCCAGCTTTGTGATTGTGGACCCTGATGGCAATCCAATCATGGTCGACCAACACCGTTAAAAAGCTCGTCTTCGACTGATTATTCGAAATCGCTTGCTGAATGGCGCTCGGCGAGTTGTCCTTCGTCGCCCCAAACCCGATTCACTCGGGTTCCGCGTTTGACGGCGGGGCGTGCTTCGATGAGCTTCGCCCAGCGAATCACGTTCGTGTAGTCGTGGACCGAGAGGAATTCGGCAGCGTCGTAGATATTTGCGATGACCAAGGCGCCGTACCAGGGCCAAATCGCGATATCGGCAATCGAGTATTCGTCACCGGCCATGAAGGTGTTTTCGGCCAGATGACGGTCGAGCACATCGAGTTGTCGCTTGGTTTCCATGGCAAAACGATCGATGGCGTACTCGATTTTGAACGGCGCGTAGGCGTAGAAATGGCCGAACCCGCCGCCAAGGTACGGGGCGCTTCCCATTTGCCAGAAGAGCCAGCTCAGGGCTTCGGTTCGAGCGGCTTTGTCTTTGGGCAGGAACGCGTCAAAGGCCTCGGCAAGGTAAAGCAGGATCGCGCCCGATTCGAATACTCGCTGGGGCTTGTCGCCGCGGTGGTCCATCAATACAGGGATTTTCGAGTTGGGGTTGGCTTCTACGTATCCGCTGGTGAACTGGTCGCCTTCTTGGATGTTGATGAGCCAGGCGTCGTACTCGGCGCCGGTGTGGCCGGCTTCGAGGAGCTCTTCGAACATCACCGTGACCTTCACGCCGTTGGGCGTTGCCAACGAATAGAGCTGAAAAGGATGCTCGCCGACTGAGAGCGCCGCTTCTTTGGTTGGGCCGGCGATGGGGCGATTGATATTCGCGAATTTCCCGCCGCTTTCTTTGTTCCAAGTCCAGATTTTTGGTGGGATGTATTCGTTCAAGTCAGTCACGTTCGGCCTCGGTTTTATGCATTATGAGTTCGTTTAAATACTCAGATGCTACAAACCTGATGTTGTTTCGTTTTGGCCCGTGATTTGGTCCGCGTGCAGGCTGCCTGCAAGGTGATTTGTGGAATACTGCGTACCGAAATCGCAGGTCGCAGTGAGGCGGGAGCCTGGGGGACCTATCGCAGGCTGGCAGGAGTCAGGCCGACCAATCGCAGTGCTGGGCCATTGGATTTATGTACCGAAATCACAGGTCGCAGTGCCAGGCAGGGAGCCTGGCACAACCGACAATCACTTAGCGGCGAGCGTTCCGCCGGCGTCCAAGTGTGCGTTGGCGGCAGCTACGACAGCGTTGAATGCAGCTTTGTCGGCTGCTGGGAGCGGACGTCGGTCGGTGCCGTGATAGGCAATGGGGTCGATGACCTTGGTGCCCTGATTGAGCTGGTAATGAAGGTGAGGACCTGTCGAGTGGCCCGTGTTGCCACTCAGTGCAATGACCTCGCCAGCGTGCACGCGGGCGCCTACCTTCACTTTGCTTTCAGACAGGTGCAGGTACTTGGCGAGCACGCCGTCTTTGTGCTGGACCTCGACGCAGTTTCCGTTGGCGTTCCAGTTCCAATTCACACGTGTCACAACGCCGTCGTATCCGGAAACCACAGGAGTTCCAGCCGCGACTTTGAAGTCCATTCCATGATGAGTGGGGCGGTCGCGCAGTAGGCTCGTGATCTGTTCGTATTCGGCAAGTGGGCTGTTGCGAAGGCGATGGGGGACTTCGGTGCCGTCTGCCGACCAGTACGAGGCGTAGGCATCGCCGGTCGCTTTGAAGCGGTAGGCGTTGATGGTCTTATTATGTTTTTCAGTGAAATAGCGTGCGGCTTCGATGACTACGGTATCCGTGGTCCCCAGAGTCCATGCGACTTCGATGTTGTCGCCCGGGCGCAGGTCTTTGCGCAGGTCGAGGTCCCAAACCAACACGCGTGAAAGCGTAGCGCTGACAAAATCGCCATAAGGTTCGGCTGCGACGGCCATGGTCTGCGGAATGCTATTTTTGAGTGCGGCGACGGTTACGCGCACGTCCGAATCATTCAGCACGGGTTTAGCGGCTGGTGCTTGAGCGATAGGTTCGATGGGTTCGGCGATTGGGGCGTCGTCATCGACTTCGTTTTCTGCAAATTCAATGACTTCGGGGGTGTCTGCAGGTGCCACGGCCGCCGCTTCAATGACCGGAGCGGCCACGTCTGGGGTTTCTGCGCTTGGCCAGAGCATGACGGCCAGCAACGCGATGTTGAGTGAAGCAGAGGCAGCAAGCGCGATGCCGGTTATCCGGTCGCGAGAAATCGACACATCCATGTGTTCGTCTCCGAAGTACGCGGCCACTCCATGTCGCCGTACCTCCAGTAGATCATGGACGATCGGGTTGCACAAACTTTCTTGAGGGAAAAGCCCGCTTTGATGCAGCGCTAGCCTTGGTCAGACGGCTTTGTTGGAGGATGGATCGGCAAGCAAATGATGAATTTTGTCCCTTTACCAGGAATCGATTCGACAGAGATGTCGCCGCCATGTGCTCGCAAGATCCCTTGCACCGCCGACATCCCGAGGCCGCGGCCGGTGTCCTTGGTGGTGAAAAATGGGTCGAAAAGCCGTGATTGAACTTCCTTGGACATCCCGCACCCAGAATCCTCGACGGTCAGGCGGATTAATTGCTCTGTTTCCGGTTCGTCGATTTCACTCAGGCCGATCGCGATTCGTCCTGGTTTGCCCTCCAGCGCATCAGAGGCGTTGGTGAGCAGGTTCATCACAACTTGGATGATCTGGGTTCGATCGACCACAATCGCATGAACCGGGCTAAGGTTCAGCTCAACCGTTGCATTGGACGCCATCACAGTGCCGAGCATCGAGAGGACTTCCTTTACGAGCTCGCCAAGCTTGACCGATTGCGGAGGGTTCTGACGTTCGCCCGTGTACGTGAGCAGCAATTTCGTGAGTTCTGCCGCTTGCATGGCCAGAGTCTCGATACTTGAGATTCCGCGGGCAATGGCTGTATTTTCAGGTGCAATATCGAATCGAAGGAGGTCGATTTCACCCAGAATTCCCGTTAGGAAACTGTTGAAATCATGGGCAACCCCGCTTGCGAGGATGCCGAGGCTTTCAAGCTTCTGGGTTTGAAGCAGCTTCAGCTCAAGCGCGTGGTGTTGGTTTTCGGCTTCGATCTGTTTTGTGATGTCGACGACATAGCCCAGGAAGTGAGTTGGGGCGGTTTCGGCGTCGTTTCGGATGACATGCGTCATGTCGTAGAGCCATCGGGTTGACCCGTCGGCCCGCGTGATCCGGTAAGGTTCGTGCACAAAAGTGCTGCTCGCCGATTTTGTTCCTTCGACGACCTCGGCCGAGACCCGTTTGATGTCTTCGGGGTGGATCAATTCGGCGTAGACGGCATCGCCGCTCAGGAATTGTTCTGCGCTGTAGCCAAACACCTCGGCGGCGTTAGGCGAGGCGTATTCCACTGGCCATCCGGGGAGGTTTTGCCATCGGAAGACAACCACGGGTCCGCGCGCAAAGATCTCAGTTTCACTCCAATCGGCAGTGGATTTCGGCATGGAAGCTACCCGTCGTCAGTCTGTGTTTCATCACTTTGAAGGAAGTCGGCGCGAACCTCTAGCTGGATTTCGAAAAAAAACAAGTGAATTTGACGAGTTGTCACTGCCTTGAACGTGGATTTATGGCGCTGCAAGTGGGTGTGCGGTAAGTCGTTCGTCGCATTGGTACATGCGAAAGAGATCGAGGATAAAATTCATCCGATCCGACAGATCTGACCAATCTGCCGCGGCGGTTGCATGAGTCGAATCCGGGGTTCTGTCCCAGACAGCAACCAGGTCGAAACTTCTTTGGAAATCGGCGGCCGTCAGAGAAATAGTCTCGAGCCCTCGCGCAAATGGTCCGTCATTTAGGTCGTGGCCGAGGTCAAAATGGTTTTCGCCAAGATCGAGCTCAAGAAAGATTTGTGTTCCCACGACCTGGGTCAGCCGACCGTCAACCACGATGGCCTTGATGACTCGTTTAAAGTTGGCGAGACGCCGCTCCAAAACGGGGCCCTCGGCACCAAATACCACCGAAACCGTGGGCCAGGCCCATTCGACGACCTTTGTTCCGACGTGGACAACAGGCCGCAGAAGGCTCATCCAAGGTGAGAGGTCTTCGTTGATGTCTTTGAGGTCAAGCAAGGCGTCTAGACTAGCGTCTACGCGGGTTTGCTCCTGCAATCCGACGCATGAATTCGCGACAAAAAAGCGTTCAGCCCGAGCATCGTCGTCGGTTTCGTAGAGCGCGCGCAGGTATTGCTCGAACGCCAACACCATCAGCCATTCACCGGTTGGCGAAGCGTCAAAGTCTCGTGGGTCAAGGCTAAGGATGACGGCCAATTGGTCTGTGAGGTCGGGGCTGCCGATGAGGGCGCGCAAGTCAGCTTCTGGCGTGGCGTCTAGAAAATTAAGGAAGCGGTCAAAGGGCGGGCCAATATCGTGAAAGATGAGTTGGTTGCCCTGGCCAAGCAGGTCCGTGACATGCGTGGAAGCGCCAGCTGTAATCAGACGAATCGGAGCGGCGACGCCCAACCGCATTTGCTGCCCGGCCTGCGTCGAGGCCCAAGAACCAAACGTCGGCCACACCAGGTTCGCCTTGCCAAAACGGTCGTAGAATCGATTCGCGATTCGCCAATAATTATGAGTAATCAATTCATTGCGAACCAAAGGATCCGCGACGTTGGCCACGTCGGCGATATTCGCAGGCGTCAACGCGTCGAGTTCAGCAAGTGTGTGAAGTGGCTTGGTGACAGGTCGGCTGATGAAGCGCGTGATCGATGGAATCGGATTAAGTTGTGACACAGGGTTCTCGGCGTAGGAGCCCTGAATCTATAGCTAAGCGCCCTTTTTGACCACTTGTGATTGGTGGGCGATGGGATTTTGCGCCCGATTCGAAATGACGTATCGTTTGGCTCCAAACGTTTCGAAGCATCCCCATAATCCTAAGCCGGCCCGCATATCATGAACTTGAATCGGCTCATTTTTATCCTCAATCTCATCGCTTTCTCGACATTCGCGGGGTGTTCGAACGACGCGAGCGACCCCGTCGACACGTCCGGTGTGGATGCCTCAAATGATGCAGCATCAGTTCAAGACGCGGACACCGATGCTGGCGCCACGGAGCCAGAATGGATCGACGCCGAGCGCGCGTTCGAGTTGGTCGATCCATTTATCGGAACCGGCGGTTTTGCATTTGGATATGCGGCGCTTACCCCGGCAGCGCAGATGCCTAACGGCTTGGTCAGGCTCGGCCCGGACACCTCCATGAACGGCCAAGCCCCCGCGCAATCGCATTTCAGCGGATATAATTTCAATGATCTCGAAGTCCGCGGCTTCAGCCATCTTCGTCTGGTAGGCACTGGCGCAGCGGCGCTTGGGAATGTGCGTGTTTTACCGGTCACCACGGTCGCCGCCAAACCTTGGTCGCAATACACGGCGATGGACAAGGACTCCGAAAAGGCCACGCCAGGGTATTACTCCGTTTATCTTCCCGAGGTCGGTGTCACAGCCGAGTTGACGGCCACGCTGCGTGCGGGTTTCCACCGCTACACCAGTGACGCAACTGGTCTCACTCTGCTCTTTGATCCTGCGGCCAGCCTTACGAATTCGAGTGAAACTCAGGTGACGATGAGCGTCGACGGAGGGACCATAGAAGGAAAAGTGGTCTACGGCGGCGACTTCGCGACCCGAAGCGGACCATTTACCCTCTATTTTTCGGCCACGACCGACCCGGCCCCGACGCGCGTCTCGACGTGGAATGACGAAGGTGTACAGGCCGACACGACGAGCGCGTCTGGTGTCCACGGAGGCGCAGTGCTTGAGTTCGCGGCCACCAAAAACGTTGAGTTGCGGGTAGGACTTTCGTTTGTAGATGCAGACCAGGCCAGGCTGCATCGTGGTGAGGTCGACGCCAAGACGTTTGAAGAGGTCCGGGAGGAGGCCC
>CAYMYJ010000048.1:0-24250 GCA_964394615.1 uncultured Bradymonadales bacterium
AAATGAATGAACCAGCGTTGATGTTCCGAGCCGGCGCCGCCAAATACCGGGACCTTGTTTTTTTGATGGGTTATTGGGGACCGCCTGACGAGTTGCAAGCTCCTACGATGGCGACCGTCTTTGACGAAGAGCAAATTGAAGACGACACGCAAGGCTGGGGGCTCGACCAACACGATCACGTCTTTGTCGATGTCGTGGCCCATCAACAAGCCGACTGGGACCGCCCGGCGTTCTGCGCCCTGAGCGACGACGGCGTTGTCTTTCTGGATCTTGACGAAGACACGTACGAGGAAATCCCTTGCGACGCGCACGGAACCTTAAATCGCATCGCATCCATCGACGGTAGCCTCTACGCCATTGGCGTCCTTGGCCAAGTCTATCGACGCGATGATAAGGGTGTCTGGAGCCATATCGACCAAGGGCTCCTTGAGACCGCAACGACCAAAAATCCGCTGAATCTTTCGTCGATTTGTGGAGCCGATGGACACCTTTTTGTGACCGATACCGCACGCGGCGAAGTGCATTGGAAAAGTAGCGCGAAGTCCGCCTGGGCTCGGCTGCATAAGGCCGACGGCCAGAGCATTCAGGCGTGTGTTTCCGACGGAGAAAACGGCATCTGGGTTGTGGGCTCCGGTGGGTTGCTGCTTCACGGAAACGGAAACGGATTAAAAGCCATCGACCTCGATGACGACCTTGATTTCATGGACGCGTGCATGCACGACGGCGTGTTATGCCTGTGCACACAAACCGAGCTCTACACGTTTTCGGACGGCAACTTGAGTCAGGTAGAGACCAAATTGGCGCCGCCGCTCCGAAACACTCATCGTCTTCAATCGATCGAAGGGGCTTTATGGTCATTTGGATTGGACGATGTGGCGCGTTTGGAGAACGGCGAGTGGCAACGATTCTTTTGTCCGGCATGCGCCGATCTTTAGAATGGAATCGCACATGCAGGCCATAGGGCCTGCGGACCGAATCGCAAGGGACTGAATCGCAATGCAGGCCATAGGGCCTGCGGACCGAGGAACGAAGATGAGTCGCAAGGGCCGAGGAAACCGGAATGGATGAACAAGTCGAGCCGCTATCACTGACCGAACGCCTACCCGAGGGCGCCGCCGATGTTGATGTGCTCTTTGATATCTTTGTCGAATGGACCGCCGAAAACGGTTTTGAGCTCTATGAAGCGCAGGAAGAGGCGATTCTAGAGATCTTCGACGATAACCATGTGATTTTGAACACCCCAACTGGGTCGGGCAAATCCATGGTCGCGCTCGCCATGCATTTCTACTCCTACGCGACCGGTAGAAAGTCTTATTACACCTCGCCGATCAAGGCGTTGGTGAACGAAAAGTTCTTCGATTTATGCCGAGTATTTGGGGCCGAAAACGTCGGTATGTCGACCGGCGATGCTTCGATCAATCCGGGGGCGTCGATCATTTGCTGCACCGCAGAAATCTTGGCGTCCATCGCCTTGATGGAGAGTGAAACAGCGGACGTTCAGCACGTGATTATGGATGAATTCCACTATTACGGAGACCGCGAACGAGGCATCGCCTGGCAGCTTCCGCTGCTCTTATTGCCTCAGACTGCGTTTTTGCTGATGTCTGCGACCCTGGGCGACACGACCAAAATATCCGACCAACTTTTCCATGTGACCAAACGTCATGTGGCGCTGGTGAAATCCACTCACCGCCCTGTCCCGCTTGAATTTAAATACAGCACGATTCCGCTGCTGGAACAGATTCAAGAAACGGTCGAAAAGAACCTGTCGCCGGTCTACGTCGTGAATTTCACGCAGCGTGAATGCGCTGAGCTCGCGCAAAGCCTGACGAGCATTAATTTCGCGACCAAAGAAGAAAAAGAACGAATTAAAGAAGAGCTTTACGGCCAAAAATTCGACACGCCTTATGGCGACACGGTTCGGAAATATCTGGCGCACGGCATCGCCCTGCATCATGGCGGCATGCTGCCCAAATACCGTCTTCTGGTCGAAAGGTTGGCGCAATTAGGTCTAATCAAGGTGATTGTCGGCACGGACACGCTGGGCGTGGGCATCAATATGCCGCTTCGTACCGTGTTGTTTTCAAAGCTGTGTAAGTACGACGGCGACAAAGTTCGTCTTTTGAAAGTGCGAGATTTTAAGCAGATTGCCGGCCGCGCTGGCCGTAAAGGTTATGATAATGAGGGCCTTGTCATTGCTCAGGCGCCTGAATACGTGATCGAAAATATTAAAATCGATTATAAAATCGCGATGGACCCTAAAAAGGGCAAAAAGATGCGCAAAGCCAAACCTCCTGAAAAGGGTTTTGTGCATTGGGATGAAGAAGTTTTTGAGCGACTCACCAACAGTGAATCCGAAGAGCTTTCCTCGCGATTTACCGTGACTCACGGCATGCTGCTAAACCTCTTGCAACGCCCGGGAAACCTAGGTCCCTTGGGCTATCGCAGCCTGATTGACTTGATCGCCTTGAGCCATGGAACGAGCGGAAAAAAGGGCAAATTACGTCGCAAAGCGCGCATGCTTTTTCAGTCGTTGAAACAGGCAGAAATTTTGGAGGTTGTTCCAAAAACCGAGGGCCGCGGTCAGGTGGTCCGCCTGCACGAAGACCTTCAGCAGGATTTTTCGATCCACCACGCTTTGTCGCTCTTCCTGGTTCATATCGCCGGCGAGCTCAACCCAGAGAGTCCGACTTACGCTGTGACGCTCTTGAGCTTCGTGGAAGCCATTCTGGAAGACCCTCGTGTTGTCTTGATGCGACAGCGCGACAAAGCCCGTGACGCCGCTTACGCGGAGCTCAAGGCACAGGGCGCGGAATACGAAGAGCTCAAAGAAAAGCTCGAAAAAGTCGATTATCCGCAGCCCGACGCCGACATCATTTATCAGTCCTTTAACGCCTACGCTCAAAGGCGTCCGTGGGTTGGCAGCTACAAGGTGCAGCCGAAGTCTGTGGCGCGCGACATGTACGAGCGCTACGCCACGTTCAACGAATACGTGAACCAGTACGGCCTGGAACGCTCGGAAGGCGTGTTGTTGCGGCAGATTTCGCAGACTTATAAAGCGCTGCGGCAGAACGTTCCCGAACAATTCAAAACCGAAGAGGTCCATAACCTGATTGCCTACCTGCGCGACGTGATTTCACGTGCGGACAGCTCGTTGGTGCAGGAATGGGAGCTGATGCGAGACGGTGTTCCACCGGAATTGATCCAGGAGGAAGTCGTCGAGGCCTTGGACGCAGACAAGACCGCCTTTGCCGCCCGAATCCGTGCGGAACTCCGCGGACTCGTCGGCGCGCTCGCCACGGATAACCTAGAGGAAGCCGCTGGATTGCTGCGCCAGACGAACGCGAAAATGTGGACGCCGATGGGCCTGGAACGCGAACTCGAGCCGTTTTACGCGGAATACGAACGCATCGAATGGAACCACGACGCGCGGTCGAAAAACCTCATCAACATCACGCGTGAATCTGAAGGCGTTTGGTCGGTCACGCAGGTCCTGCTGGACAACGAAGGCGACAACGAGTGGTACCTGAAGGGCTCGGTGAGGGTCGCCGACATCACCGACCCCACGGGTCGCCTCTTCGCGTTGGAGGAAATCGGGCATTAGGGGTGAACAGCTGGCAGGGGGAGCAGCTGGCAGGGAGGTTACGCAGGGCTCCCGTCTACCATTACGACATGCATCGCGCCAAACCGCCTCACCGTTCACCGCATGTAAGGTTCGACCAACTCCACCAACAAATCGACCAATTCCGGGTCCATGTATCGATAATCGTCGGGGACGCCCAAAACGTGAATCACTGCGTATTCGGCGGCGCGGCCGAATTTGGCTTTGATGATGGAACGATGTTTATTTTCCATCACAAAAACCATATCCGCCCACCGAATATCAGCTTCGGTGATAGTTCGTCGGGCATTGGGACTCGTGCCTGCCGACCGAGCGTTCACTCCGGATTCTTTGGCCCAGACGGCTTCGCCCGTGGGGCTTCGCCACTGATTCCGGCTGCAAACAAATAGTAGATTCTTGTTTTTCAAAGCACTAAATCTCGCGATTGGACTTCAAGCCAATACCTGTCGGGTTCTGCCCCGTTTTACGATGCCGAGTTCCGCACCAAAGTGCTCACCGCTCACTGCACACCGCTCACTGTGCCGCTCACCGCTAGATCTTCCAGACCAAGAAGAGTTGTTCGGTGTAATAACTTGATGAAATGTTGGGCAATTCATCAGGCATGGTCTCTCGATCGTAGACATCGGCGCCCAGTATCACGCCAAAACCGTCGTAGACAGATAAATGCAAATGGACCCGAGAGACACCCGCGTATTCATTGCCGTCGACCCCACGAAGTGTGCGTAAGAAGTACCGGGTCGCCGATAGATTAAGCTGAATATCACGAAACCAATCCTCGTTTTGCGTCGGGTATTCAAGAGTCAGGAAGGTTCGAATCATCGCGCCTGTCCCAAGATCGTAGGCCTCCTCGACAGGCTGCGGATACAAGGAATTCATCCCCCCCAAAGCAATCACATCAAGATGAGCACCAGTCGTTAGGTTCAGGGCTCCGACGAGCGGAAAACGGCCACCAAACGTGCCGCCAAATGATGACGTTCCAACCTTGAAAATCGGTGTATCAAGGTAGGAATAGTGCTGATTAATCCCAAGCAAACACTTACCCGGCCCACATTCAAAATTTTGGTGGGCGACCAGGGCCAACACATCGATGGCGCCGCGCTGAATGGTCTTATTGTTCAGGTTCATCGAGGCGGACACTCGAAACCAATCAAAGGGTTTAAAATCAGATTTCTGTCTCAGATCTCCGTACTCGACATCAATGCCCAGATTCAGGCTGGAGAGCCTGAACTTCGAATTCTCCTCACGAAGCCGATCGGGACCGACCGTGAGATCGAACTTAATCTCGGGCACATCCGGGCTCGGCCCCGACTCGATGATTTCCCCGTTCACCAATCTGGTCAGCCCCACAGTGGGTGAGACCAGCGTGGCGGCGATTTCGCGAACTGCCCTTTCTGCTCCGCTCGTGGAGGGGTCGAGAATGGCCGAGGAGAGACGAAACAAGACTTCGCCTGCGGCGATACCCCCAAAAGTTGTGGTCACGACATCGTTGTAGGAAGGAAGTTCATTTTCCATGAACATTTCCCACTGCAGGCTGCCGACCAAGGTGTAAAGGGTCGAGGTCCAGTAACCAAGTTTGGACGCTCGAGCCGCCGCAAAATAAAGACTACCTTGATACGGATGCCCAAGCTGATTGGTCGGAAAAGCATCAACATCCCATTCAAACCCAACGGTAAAATTGCGTTTAATGGTCGACCAATCGACTGCAGAATAGTCGGTTTTTGTAACCAGACGACCAAAACCCCAAAACACTAAGTTCTGGAAGATCGACATTCCAAAGGGCAGAACGTAGTTCCACGCCCCAAGCTCTGGTTCCTCGGCGACCACTGGCAGGTCCGCCGGAACTTCAGCCCAAAGTCGGGTCGGCCCCGCAAACGCTAGAATCGCCAGCGACATGGCAAGTATCCGCGCTGGTCGGAGCATGCAAAACCTTCGGCAATTTAGCGAACTTATGAATTTGAGTCTAAACATCTAAGCTTCAGCATCAGTCGCAAGGTTCTTAGCATTCATCTGGCGTGGAATCACACGAAAGGAATTCACCTCTCGCGAATACCTCATGATTCGACATTTCAGGGCGTCTCATGACAATGCGGTCAAGATGCCCGCGGACCGAACATCGCTGTGGCGCCGAACCACAAGACAGTCGCCGGCGCACCAAATGGACCAAGCGCATGCAGGCCATAGGGCCTGCCCACCAAACCCAGGAAGCGCCTAGATCTTCCAAACCAAGAAAAGCTGTTCGGTGTAATAACTCGATGAAACATTGGGGAATTCGTCAGGAAAAGTCTGACGGTCATAAAGGGCAGCGCCTAGAATCACGCCAACTCCGTCAAAAATCGATGTGTGCAAGTGAAACCGCGTGACACCCGCATATTCGTTGCCATCGACCCCACGCAGAACGCGAATGAAATAGCGCGTGTTGGACACAGCCAACTCAAACTCTCGAAACCAGTCCTTGTTTCCGGTGTCATAACCGAGAACCACGCCATTCCGTGCCAAGATTCCGCTTCCCAAATCGTAGGCTTCAGCCAGCGGGTATAACGAGTTCATCCCGCCCAGTGCGATGAGATTCAGCTGAGCGCCGGCGGTCAAAGAAATCGAATCCGAGAGGTCGAAACGCGCCCGAAAAAGGCCTCCGGCCGACGAGGTTCCAACCTGAAAGATAGGCGTATCCAAGTAGGAATAATGCAGGTTGATACCCATCAAACACTCGCCTGGACCGCACCCAAAATTATGACGAGTCAAGAAGCCTATGGCATCGACGGCACCGCGTTGAAGGCCTCTTTTATTGACGTTCACCGACCCGGATACTTTGAACCAATCGAAGGGTTCGAAACTAGATTTGGGCGCGAGGTCCCCGTATTCGATTTCAATGCCAAGATTCAGGCTCGCCAAGTCGAGGTCGGAACCATCTTGACGAAGGCGGTCGGGCCCCAACATCAATTCGACATTGATGTCAGGGTCGATTGGCGTTGGGCCGTCTTCAACGATCTCGCCGTTGATCAATCTGGTCAGCCCCACAGTAGGCGAAAGCAGGGTCGCTGCGATTTCGCGACCGAAACGCTCCCCCCCCGAGGTCGAGGGGTCCAAAATTGCTGAAGACAAGCGGTACAGGACTTCCCCGGCCATCGCGCCGCCAAACGTTGTGGTCACCAAGTCGTTGTACGATGGGAGCTCAGTCTCCATGAACATCTCCCATTGCAGCGATCCCACGAAGGTGTAGAGCGTCGAGGTCCAAAAACCGAGTTTTGATGCCCGAGCTGCAGCAAAATAGAGGCCGCCCTGATAGGGATGGCCAAATTGGTTTGTGGAAAATGAATCAACATCCCATTCAAATCCAACCCTAAAATTTCGTTGAATGGTCTCCCAATTCACGGCCGAAAAGGACGTCTGAGTCACCAAATTGCTGAACCCCCAAAACACAAAGTTCTGGGTCATCGCGATTCCAAACGGCAGCACATAATTCCAGACTCCGAGTTCCGGTTCATCGGAAACCGCTGGTGGAACATCGGCAGGGACCTCGGCCAAGAGCTGTGCTGGGCTCACGAACGCAAGAATCGCTAGGGCGCACACACTGAGACGTTTGAATCGTGCGTTCAGGGATTTGATATCCATTTTTACTTCTCCGTCATTCGCTCGGCTTTTAGCATCAATCGGCCACAGATTCATGCGGAAGAATGTCATAATTCAAAAGGGCTTGAACCCGTGTTTCGCCGCCTCGAACGGCCGTTCGAGATCGTCCCCGGCAATCAGCTTCATCGGCGCGACTAAACGGAAAGTGTTTTTGAGGGTGTACCTGGCCCATGCAGCGCATCGTGATTGGGGGGCATCAGGGACCGCTCTTGTGTTAAGTTCCGCACCAAGTTTGGCGATCTTACGCCATCAGAACGCAGATAGGGTAGTTAATATGAATCAGGCAGGAACCCCTACGCGACGAGGTCGGATGGCGATTTTTGGACTCTTTGCAGGCAGCGTTATTGCGCTTGGAGTCTGGCAAATCTCCACCAGCTCGCCCATCGACTCCAAGACTGAAGCGCCACCGGAGACGGTGATTTCGGGGTCAGCGGAACCATCGATGCCTGGAATTTCCAAGCCATCTGCGGAGCTCGATGACGTGTTGGCAAAATGCCTTGCAGCCAAGGGCAAAGATTATAAAGCCCGAACAGAGCACCTGAACTCCGACGGACAACCGACCTTCAAAAACCGCCTAACCTGCGAGACCAGCCCTTACCTTCTGCAGCACGCCCACAACCCGGTGAATTGGTACCCATGGGGCGACGAGGCCTTTGCGCGGGCCAAAGAACGGAATGTTCCGGTTCTCTTGAGCATCGGGTATTCGACCTGCCATTGGTGCCACGTGATGGAGCGTGAATCGTTTGAGGATTTGGAGATTGCCGAGTTCATCAATCAGAATTTTGTGGCGATTAAGGTCGACCGCGAAGAGCGCCCGGACATCGACGATGTGTACATGTCAGCGGTGACTCTGCTCGCGGGACGCGGTGGCTGGCCGATGACCACCGTCTTGACGCCCGACCGAGAACCGTTTTTTGGTGGCACTTATTTTCCGCCGCGCGCCACCGCACGAGGCAAAGGTTTTTTGGAAATCCTTCATGACTTAAGCGCCGAGTACCGCGATGAACCCGACAAGGTTGTGGCCAAGGCCAAGGACATCACCGAGCGCCTTAATCGTGCGAACCAGGGGGCGGCTCAAGGCGTCCCCACCGCGGCTGCCATCACGAGCACGGTGCACTCGATGGCCGCGGGTTTTGACCCTATTTATGGCGGGTTTCGGGGAGCACCTAAATTCCCGACCCCGGTGAACCTGGAGCTATTGCTGCGTTATCATCGCCGAACCGGTAACCCCACCGCACTCAAAATGGCGACGTTGACTCTGGAGCGAATGGCCAGCGGAGGCATCTACGACCAGGTGGGTGGGGGCTTTCATCGCTACAGCACGGATGCACGCTGGCTCGTTCCTCACTTCGAAAAAATGCTCTACGACAACGCCCAGCTGGTGTCGGTCTATTTGGAAGCATGGCAGATCACAAAACGCGACGATTTTAGAAGAATCGTGCGCGAGACCCTGGATTATATCGCCCGCGAAATGACCCATGAACAGCATGGTTTTTATTCAGCCACCGACGCGGACAGCCTGACTCCATCGGGTGAACAGGAAGAAGGTTACTTCTTCACGTGGACCGAAGACGAGTTGATGAAAACCCTTGGGCCCGACGATGGCCTCATTGCAAAGACGATGTGGTCGACGACTCCACAGGGAAATTTTGAACATCGAAATATTTTAAATATCCCAATTTCTGACGTCGATGAATCGAGGGACAAAATATCAGAAAGCGCTCGCCTCCGAATTGTGCAGAAGCTCTACGCGGAACGCCAAAAGCGCCCGGCACCACATCTGGACGACAAAATCCTGACTTCGTGGAACGGCCTGATGATTTCGGCTTTTGCCCGCTCCGGGTTTGCGCTGAATGAGCCAAAATACGTGGCACGGGCCCAGAAGGCTGCCGATTTTATTTTGCAGAATTTGCGGACGCCTGAGGGACGTTTATTACGTTCGTGGAGAGGTGGCCAAGCCAGACACGATGCGGTTTTGGACGACTACGCATTTTTTATTGCCGCATTAATCGATGTCTTCCAGGCCGATGGAGACACCCGCTGGCTCAAAGAAGCGATGGCTCTTCAGAAGATCTTGGATCGAGAATACTGGGACGAAAGCTCGGGTGGATATTTCCTGACTCCAACCTCCACGACGGGTCTCTTGATGCGACCCAAACCGGAGTACGACGGCGCTGAACCCTCCGGAAATAGCGTGGCATCGTTGAATCTTCTGCGACTTGCTGAACTGACTCTAAACGACGCGTATCGAGTGCGTGCCGAAAAGCTGCTCGCAAGCTTTGGACAAATGTTGAGCGAACGAGGAATGTCGGCAGCGTTGATGTTGGCCGGGCTGGATTTGTACTTGGACCAAGCGCTTGAGGTCGTGATTGTAACGGCGGATGGCACCGGCAGCGAAGAACTGACCGACGTGGTCCGCACCTCGTTTCTTCCGCAAATCGTGTTCGCCAAAACAAGTCCCGAAAAGACAAACCGCGACTCGCGCCTGATTCCTTTTATCGAAAACAAAATCGCGAAAGGCGGCAAAGCGACCGCCTATGTGTGCCGTCGAAGCGCCTGTGAACTGCCCACGAGTGACCCTGTTGTGTTTGCGAAACAGGTGTCCCGCATCGAGCCTTTGGCCTTGCCCACCGCCCCCTTGAGCCTCCCGGAACCTGGCTACACGCCAAAACCCTACGAATACGACCCCAAAACCAATAAATACTGGGATCCTGATCATGGGCATTGGCATGATGGGCCCCCGCCGTCCGGCCGCTGAAATTCGACGAATAACCGTCATTAATTTGACGATAACCCGCTAAAACACTGGGCTTTTCCAAGAATCGGCATTCTTGTGGTGCCAATGCTTGACAAGAGGTCAGGCGCACCGGAATGTGCGCCGCAACAATCCAAATTGGAGCCCCATGAAGAGCCTGCTGTCACTTTGTGCCTTTAGCATCATTGCATCCCTCGCCGCGTCCTGTTCAGACGACCCAGCCGGCGGCGGAACCACCGCAAATAACACCCAGACCGACACGGGCGTCGAAACAGACACAGGAATGGTCGAGGTCGACGCGGGCAACGATGCCAGCGTTGTGACCTGCGCTGCGGATAACGGCGGCTGCGATGCTCTTGCCACCTGCACCGACGACACAGGCGACGTGGTCTGCGGCGATTGTCCAGAAGGCTATTCGGGAACAGGCGACACGACCTGCACCGACATCGACGAATGTTTGACCGACAACGGTTCTTGCGACGCATTGACGACGTGCACCAACTCGGTCGGCGGAAAAACCTGCGGAATCTGCCCAATGGGCTACGACGGCACGGGCGACACGGCCTGTACCGATATCGACGAGTGCGCGACCAATAATGGGGGCTGCGACGCAAGTGTCGCATGCGCCAACACCCCCGGCGGCTTTACCTGTGGCGACTGCCCGGTCGGCTTCACCGGCGGCGGTGACACGGGCTGCGTCGACATCGACGAATGTGCGACCAATAACGGTTCGTGCGACCCACTCACCACGTGCAACAACACGGACGGCTCACGCACTTGCGGCGCCTGCCCTGCTGGATACTCGGGCGACGGCGAGACGGGTTGTGCAGACTTGGACGAATGCACGGCTGGCACGGATGATTGCGATGCTCTGGCGACCTGCGCCAACACGGCCGGCGCCTTCACCTGCACCTGCCCCAACGGCTACACGGGCGACGGCACCACCTGCGCCGACGTCGATGAATGCGCCACGGCCGCGGACAACTGCGACGCGCTCGCGTCCTGCACCAACACACCTGGCGCGTTCACCTGTGCTTGCCCGAACGGATACAGCGGCGACGGCACCACCTGTGCCGACATCGACGAATGCGCCACAGCCGCAGACAACTGCGACGCGCTCGCCGTTTGCACCAACAACGTGGGTGGCTTCACGTGCGCATGCCCCAATGGCTACACGGGCGACGGCACCACCTGCGCCGACATCGATGAATGCGCCACCAATGCAGACAACTGCGACGCGCTCGCCGTTTGCACCAACACTCCTGGCACGTTCACCTGTGCTTGCCCGAACGGATACAGCGGCGACGGCACCACCTGTGCCGACGTCGATGAATGCGCCACCAACACCGACAACTGTGACCCTGTCGCAGCATGCGCAAACACCGCTGGTGCATTCACGTGCACCTGCCCCACTGGCGCACCTGGTGACGGCCTGCTTTGCGTCGATATCGATGAATGCGCCAACGACACTGACAACTGTGGGCCTCTTTCGTTCTGCGCCAACAACGTCGGTTCGTTCATTTGCACCTGCCCACTTGGCTCCACAGGAAACGGTGTGAACTGCAACTATTATGGTTCATGTGCGGAGCTGAAATTTGCTCAACCGGCCACGGCCACGGGTGATTACGCCATCAAACCTGGCTCAGGTGCTCCGGTCATCGTGCATTGCGATATGGATAGCGACGGTGGCGTCGGCTACACGATGGTCCGATTCGATGACCCGGCTCTCTCGGGACCCCAGGCCAACTACCGTACCTACTGCGCCGACCGAGGCATGGAAGTCATCGTTCCGCGCACCCGCGCACACGCTGAAGCCATCCGGGCTTGGAATGGTGTACCGCCCAACCTCATCAATGTGTTCCCTGATTACAACGCAGCGCTCGGACTCTCAAATTGGTCGGGACGATGCAATGGTGCCGATTGTTCGTTCTATGTCAGCAATTCCAATAATGCCGCCTGCACTGGCTTCGAGCCCAACGGTGACAACAACACCGATGAAGCGCTCTATCTGGTCGATTCCACGATCTGTGATTACGGACATTGGAATGACGCAAATACGGCCGTCGCCATCACTGGGCAGGTCATGTGTTCAACCAACGACGCCGGCCCAGAAGCCCAATCGAGCTGCGCAGCTACCCTTGCTTCGAACTCGGTCTACAACGCGGGAATCAACGGAATCAGCGGCGTCTACGACCTTGTGACTTCCGACGGGACTCCTTATGCAGCCTATTGCGATATGGACACCGATGGTGGTGGTTGGACGCTTGTGCTCAAGGCCAACGGCAACAACGCGACCTTCCATTACGATGCGGCGATTTGGACGGGAACATCGACGTTGAATCCGAACCTGCCCGACTTGGACGGAAACGAAGCGCTGCTTCAGAGCTATTTTTCGGTGCCGTTCACCGAGGCACGCGTAGGCTTGGCGACCCTTGTCGCTCCAACGGCTCTGAACTTCGTCACGATGACACAGACCGCGGTAAACCTGAGCGATGTGATTAACGGCGGGTTTACACCTTCGTCTTTGGGTCGCGCGGCTTGGAAAGCCATGGTTCCGACCGTGGGCTCCCTGCAGCCGAACTGCAGTCGTGAGGGCTTCAACGTGACCCGTCTAAGTCCGACAAATCCGCAATCGGCGCGGGCACGAATCGGCATCATCGGTAATCAGGAAAACGATTGCCTTTCGCCAGATTCACGCATCGGAATCGGTACCGCCGGAGACGGTTGTCTGCAAACCGACAACATCTCGGTCGGCAACAGTGCTCGCTGCGACGCTGACCTCGGCGACAAAGACTACCGCGCCTTCGGCGTCGTATTCGTCCGCTAGAGACTTGGCCGCAGGTTTTCTGCCTGCGGCCGTTTTCGGCATCGGTCTGCGGGCTGTGATAGGGTATGCAGGCGCTAGCCGAAACCTGCGATGATTTGGCCGTGCTTCACGATTCGGCCAAAAACCCCTCCTCCCAAATGCCTGAAAATCTCCCCATTTTATATTCGTTTCGTCGCTGCCCTTACGCGATGAGAGCACGCCTTGCGGTCTCTTCTGCACAGATTTTGTGTGAAGTGCGCGAGGTCGTCTTGCGCGACAAGCCCGCCGAACTTTTGCAGGCGTCGCCCAAAGGCACGGTCCCGGTCCTTGTGTTGCCCGATGGCGACGTGATTGCCGAGAGCCTCGACATCATGAAATGGGCACTGAGCCTGCACGACCCGGAAGGCTGGCGACAGCGGTCCGGGGCCGTCCTGCCCGCGTTTGATGCCGCGCAGCTCAAGACCATCGACGAGCTGATATTGCGCAACGACACCCACTTCAAAGCCGCGCTCGACCGCTACAAATATTCGTGGAAACACCCCGACGACGACCCGGTCGTCCCGCGCGAAATCGCATCGGCATTCCTTCGAGACCTGGACTTAAGGCTCGCGGGGCAGCGCTGGCTATTCGGCGAGTCGCCAAGTCTTGCCGACATGGCGCTGCTGCCCTTTATTCGGCAATTTTCCTTTGTCGACCGGGAGTGGTTTCTGGCCGAGCCCTGGCCGAACCTGATTCGTTGGCTTGACGCATTTCTTGAGTCAGACCGGTTTCTTTCGATCATGACAAAACGCCCACAATGGAAAAACGGGGACCCCACAACGCTATTTCCGACTCGGGTCGACGAAACACCGTGAACACGAATAAGATGGGGCTCAATTCAAGATTACGGATCAGTACATGAGCGACGGTGGCGACTGGAATACCGAAGGTGATGACAACGAATCCACGAGTGTTCCGGCCAAGGTGCCCCCTCGACCTGTGGTGTCCGGGCGAGACGAGTCTTTGCCGCAGCCGGGCCAAAAAACGAGTTCGTCTGGGGGATCCGACCAGGAAATCGAACGACGGCTCGGGCGCATCCTCAGTGTCCTCATCGTCAGCTTGATGCTCGGCATGGGTGCCGTGTTTTTTCTGATTCCAAAGACCAATCCCGTGCAAGAAACGCACTTTGTGCAGGTCGAGGATTCCCCCGAGGATACGGCTCGCAAAGCCCTGGCGAACGAGCGTGTCGCGCTTCTCGAAACGAGCGAAAGACTGGTGGCGGGGCTCATCGAGGCCGCCGCCGGCGATTTCAACCCAATAAAACGAGATATTCTGGCGGTCGAACTTCTGAAATTGCAGGCAGAGTCGAATGGTCAAATGATAAGCCCCGAGGAGACCTTGGCCCGTGCTGGTGCCTGGGAGCGCTTGCTGGAGTCGCCGCCGACATCGTCAACGATTTGGTACGATATCGCGATGCGCACCGCGAATTTCGACCGTATTCTGGCGACGGACGCCATTTTGACGAATAAAGGCGTGGGAACCCGGGCACTTTGTTTTGCAGGGGCGACCGACAAAGCACTGAGCCTCTATCAGGACGAATTTAGATCGGCTCTAGAAAGTGCAGACGGAATCGCATGTGGCTTGAATTCAACCACATCCCCGCTGCCTTTTCGTGGTTTGACGCTGCTCACAGACGCGGTGGGCGTCGCAGCATCCCGCAAAGCCGTCGATCTGGTTGACCTCTTCCTGACATTCCGAAGAAAAAAATCGTCGACGAATTCGCCGTTGCTCATGGACCTTGGGGCGGCCCTCTACGTCGAAGGGAAGATCAGAGACCAGGATATCCTCGACGTCGCGACCAGCGTTCAACAAGAATGCGAGGGCCTTCCACGCGGCGCCTCTGGACTTTCTGAATCCGTCTCGCCAGATGTTTTGCTTGCCGCCGCGAAGAAGCTTGAGGCGTCAGCACTCCCGCAGACCCATAAGGCTACGGCGGTCGAAAACCTCTATGTCGCAGCGGCCCTGGCTGGGTTTCTTCGTCTTGAAGACACGCGAAATGGCGTCGTCGCGACCACCCCAAGGAACGAGCGTTGTTTAGCTCAGGTGGAATACCAATTCGAACCGGAAGCAGCGCTCGCGCGCCTGAAACGACTCGAGTCGACCGAGGAGCCCGGAGGGGAGCTTCAGTCCCTGCTCGCGCTGACCGAGGCGCGTCTGGGGCATTTCGATGAGGCATTTGCCCATACAAAAAAAGCGCTCGTGCTCCAGAATCCCGATCGCAAGATGCTCACCGGCAGACCGAGCTATGCTCCCACGACTTGGATGTTGATCGCCTTTGCCCACCGCACAGGCCAGCTCGACCAACTCTATCTGATCAACCCAACCAACGACATGCGCGACCTATTGCAAGCCCTGCGAGGCGACGCTGAAGATTTAAGGGCCTATCGAATTTCCGACAAAGCATGGGGGCCAAAACAGACCCACACCGCGGTCGAATTCTACCTCCGGGGCGCCCTAGCTCCAGGCCATGAAGAAGCTGCGATCGATGGAGTGGTCGACACGACCTCAAGCGTTTCGCACTACCAGTTTTCTCGTGCAGAGGCCGCGGCCTGGCTCGGAGACGACGAGTCCGCAAAAAAGTGGTCCACGCAACGCGAGGCCTTGCATCAGCGAGCGTCCGGGGGCAAGTTTGGTGGCCATTATCTACTTTGGACACGATAAGACCCAAGGACGTACCTCATGAGTCATGCTGAAGAACGCGCACGACGTGCCGCTCAACGACAACTCGATGCCTACAACAGTCGGGAAATCGACGATTTTGTGGCCGCTTACCATCCTGACGTGGAGCTCTTCGACCTGAAAACAAATGAGCTGCAGGGAAAGGGACGTCAACATCTACGTGACACGTATGGCCCGCTCTTTGAGCGATGCGAGGACTTGAATGCCAGTGTGACGACACGTTCAGTCGTTGGAAATGTCGCTGTAGACTTCGAGTACGTGACCGGACTTCGACCCGAACCGGTGCACGCGATGGCTATTTATGAGGTCGACCACGACGAACTCATCACCAAAGTCTGGTTCGTAGTCCCCTAAATCACCGTCACATCGGTTTCAGAGATTTCACCAATTACGAAGCCGCACGTGATTTGGAGAATCCAACGGTCCGCGCCAAACCTCCCCACAGGAACTCGATGTACAGAAACCTCGCCGCCATCATCCTAATTGTCCAATTTGGATGTTCTTCTGAAAGCGGTGTACGTACGCCGGAGGCTGATGCCAGCACCTCCGGAGACATGTCCACCCAAGATTCGTCGGCCGACGCAGACACGTCGCATGTCAGCGTTCGAGTGGCGACCTTCAACACATCCTTGTTCCGAGGTGAAAGCGGAGCTCTCGTAGCCGACCTGAAAGCGAGCGATCCTCAGGCAAAAGCCGTCGCCGCGGTCATTCAGCGAGTGCGTCCCGATATCGTGTTGATCAACGAATTCGATTGGGACGCAAATGGCGACGCTGCCAAGGATTTTGCGGAAAATTACCTGAACGTCTCGCAGGGCGCTGAGCCCATCGAGTATCCGTATTTTTTTGTTCCACCCAGCAATACCGGCGAATCCACGGGCATTGACCTGAACAAAGACGGCACGATTACAGCGGCTCCTGGCTCTCAAGCCTATGGCGACGACTCGTTTGGTTTTGGCCGTTTTCCTGGCCAATATGGCTTTGTGGTCTTCTCTCGCTACCCCATCATGACCGAGGATATCCGCACGTTTCAGAAGCTGCTTTGGAAGGATATGCCAGCAAACCTCTTGCCCACGGATTGGTACACACCTGAAGCCGTCCAAATCATGCGGCTTTCGTCCAAAAACCACGTAGACATCCCCATCTCCGCAAACGGCAAGCTCATTCATATCCTGGCGAGCCACCCTACTCCGCCAAGTTTTGACGGCCCAGAAGACAGAAACGGCAAGCGAAATCACGACGAGATCCGGTTCTGGTCAGACTACATTACGAGCCAAGCAGACAACGCCTACATCGTCGATGACGCAGGAAAAACAGGGTCAATCGGAGCAGACGCCGCGTTTGTAATCTTGGGCGATTTGAACAGCGACCCCATCGATGGAGACAGCATCCACGCAGGTATCGCCAACCTGCTGGCTAATCCGCTTGCGCATGACACCAAGCCGCAAAGCCTTGGGGCTCCCGAAGCCGCCGAAAAAGATGGGCAGGCCAACACCACACACACGGGTGATTCGAAGGTCGACACGGCGAATTTCAGCGACGGACAGGTTGGGAATCTTCGGGTCGATTTTGTATTGCCCTCCGCGAACCTGAGCGTCCTGGACAGCGGCGTTTTCTGGCCGGCGATCGGAAGTCCAGACGAAGACTTGGCCGACACCTCGGATCATCATTTGGTTTGGATCGAACTCGAACTCTGAAGGCAAGCGCATGAACCCCATCACCCTACCCTGCGGGCTCGAATTTAATTCGCCCGTTGCGTTCGCCCCCCTGACCAACGTTCAAAGCCATGCCGATGGAACACTCTCAGAGGTCGAATTCCAGTGGTTATTAAAGCGTGCACAAGGCGGGTTCGAGTGGTTGAGTACGTGTGCGACCTACGTCTGTGACGGTGGCAAAGCATGGGACGGACAGCTCGGAATCTCGTCAGATGCACACCTGGAAGGACTGACCAGGTTGGCGACCGCCCTGAAAGCCGAGGGCGCAAAACCCTTTGTGCAGCTTCATCATGGCGGACCGATGGCCAATATGGCACCGACGGGTCCCATCGCTGCGATGCCTCGCGAGGGTATTCGTCAGGCGACTCTGGAGGACCTTCTTCAAATCAAGAAAGACTTTGTTTCTGCTGCCAAACGCGCAGAATCAGCGGGGTTTTCGGGTGTCGAGTTGCACGGGGCAAACGGCTATCTGTTCACCAACTTTTTGTCGCCCGTCGATAACACGCGCAGCGACGCTTACGGTGACGGGCTGGCCGGCAGGGCGCTGCTGCTGCGCGAGACGATGCGCGAGGTACGGGCAGCCCTTTCGCCCGATTTTGCCGTCGGTGTCCGACTTTCGCCTATCGACTTGTTTATGGCGCGCGGAATCCTGCTCCAAGAAAGCCTGCAGACGGCAAAATGGTTGGTCGAAGACGGTGCAGACTTCATTCACCTTTCGCTGCAAAATGCGTTGTGTACCGCTCCAGAAGATCCCAACGGTCCAAAGGTTCTGAGTGCATTTCGGCAGGTTTTGCCGGCCCATATACCGGTGCTTGCGGCGGGCGGAATTTGGACCCGAGCTGATTTGGACCAGGTTCTTGAAGCCGGCGCGGATTTGGGTGTCATCGGGACAGCCGCGATCATCCATCCCGATTGGCCACGCGTGAGTCTTCAGGCAGAGTGGACACCGACACGCCTGCCTTTTCCCGTCGACGAATTACGCGCAGCCGGAGTCGGCGAAGGTTTGATGGGCTACCTCATGAAACGGCCTGGATTCGTCCAAGGCGGAGCACCACCCCGGAAATAAAGTGGAGAAAAAACGGAATATCGCTGAGGAAGCCCGCGGGTTAGGGCAAATTTTGGTCGAAGCGACCAAAGACGCCACGACCGTCGTCGAAGACATGCATCAGACGATCGCGGGTGGGCCCGCGATCCTTGGTCGTCCGTTTTTGCCCATCGTTAAGCTGTGCACTGGCGGAGTCTACGGAACGATTCGCGGCATCACCGGACTGGTCGGCATTGGGCTCGACAGCGCGCTGGAGCGAATCGAACCGCTGGTTGCGGATGTCACACCAAATGACGAATACGACATCGTCCGTGCGGCCCTGAACGGCGTGATCGGCGACTACTTAGAAGCCCAAAATAATCCGCTCGCCATCGACATGGAGCTACGCACCGACGACGACGCACTTTCCCTCACGCCGGCGGACCTCAAGCGCGAATTGCCTCACGCAACGGCGGATATCTTGGTGTTCCTTCATGGATCGTCAATGGACGACACGCTTTTGACCCGCCACGGACATAACCACGCAAAATCACTGGCCAATGACCTCGGATTCACGCCGATTTATGTTCGTTTTAACAGTGGTCTGCATATTTCGACCAACGGCAATCGCCTTGCGCCGATGTTGCAGGAGCTGGTCGCAGGCTGGCCGGTTCCGGTAAAATCGGTCGTATTATTGGGCTTCAGCATGGGCGGTCTGGTCGCGCGGTCTGCGGTACATATCGCGGAGGTCAATCACCTGAGTTGGCGTGCTCACCTGCGTGCGATGGTGTTTATGGGCACCCCACATCACGGCGCGCCCCTTGAGCGGTGGGGAAATACCTTTGAAACTTTACTGGGTTTGTCCCGCTACAGCGCGCCGCTAAAAAAGGTCGCAAGACTTCGCAGCGCCGGCGTCACAGACCTACGCTATGGGAATTTCCTGGACGAACACTGGGAGGGCCGAGACCGATTTGCGTTTGGCTCAGATCCCCGAGTCTCCTGCGGGCTGCCGGATGTGCCGTGTTTTGCGATTGCCGGAACCACCGATGAAATCGCCGATGAAGATGGCTCCAGTGATGGGCTGGTTCCCATTGAAAGTGCGCTTGGAAAACACGAGTCCACAGGCTGCAACCTTGGAATCCCGAAAGACCATCAGCTCGTGGTCGCCAAAACCGGCCACCTTGACCTTTTGGACAACCTCGAGGTCTACGAGCAGATTCGCGCTTGGTTGGCCGCGCTCTAAGCCGGGTCGAGCGGAATCTTCATTACGGTTGCTTCGCGGCAGGGAAATCACTAAATTCCCACGCAATCACTTCATTGTAGACATCGCCAATGGCGTTGCCGAGAGCTCGGGGGCTCAAGAACATGACCATCCATCGACGAATTTTTGTCCTGCTTTTTTTGCTCTGGTTTGGCGTCGCTGCGTGTGGCGACTCAGGCAGCACCACCAACCCCGCGCCAGATATGGGGGCAGATTCCACCGTCGATGCTGACACGGACGCCGATGAACACGTGGATGCGATTGCGCCCACGGTCTCGATCACGTCGGGAGTCCGGTCCAGCACAGCCGGCAATTACAGGCTCGAAGGTATTGCCCTGGACAACCAAGCTGTCACAGGGTTGAGCTATTCAATCGACGACTCAGCCGCCGTCCAAATCACCCCTATCGCCAGCCCATTTACCGTGGATTTGTCGTTGGGTGCCACCGCGAAGATCACGGTCACGGCCATAGACGCTGCCGGAAACGAGGGCACAGCATCGGTCGAGGTGACCCGTGCAACCGTCGATGAGCTTACGGCGGACTTCGCGATCTCGGCCGGACCTTCAACCTACGGGCCGGTGGCCTTTGACGCGTCGATCACCGTTGACCCACAAGAGCGCGAGCTGACTTACGATTGGGATTTTGGCGAAGGCCATACCGGCGGTGGAGTCAAGACCAGTTATCTGTACAAAACCCCGGGGACTTACGCCGTCAAACTCGTGGTTCACGCGCCCGACGGTGAGACCGACGAAATCGTGCGCGACGTCGTCGTGGTTGACTCGACGGCTGTAGAGATGGCCACGTTGAGCGGAGTCGTGTTGGACACGCGCGGCGCCCCTGTCCACGACGTCGAGATCCAAGACCGCGAGGGTCAGGTTCTAGGGCTATCCGATCGCGAGGGGCGGTTTTCGATCACGGCCGGCGCTGGCGTCCCTTTGGTCCTTTTGTTTCGGCGAGCCGATTACGCCACTCAGCTGCTGCGCACCCAGATCGAAGTCGGCGCAACAGGTCAGGCCGCGATTCAGATGACCCCAAGAACTCCCCCGGTATTCCTGCTCGACGCGGCAGCCGGCGGCACGATCGCGGGGCCACTCGGAGCCCGGATTGAATTCCCGGCCGATGCGTTGGTCAACGACGAAACAGGCGAATCTGTGACCGGCCCGGTGGCCGTCACCGTCACGCCAATCGACCTTCAATCCGATCGCAAACTCGCGTTCCCAGGCGCCTTTCAAGCTTACGCCCCAGACGGCGTCAAAGGCCCACTGGCGAGCCAAGGGGCCATGGAGGTAGAAGTATCCCAAAATGGTCAGAAAGTGCGTCTGGCGCCTGATGCGCTCGCCGTCGTCGAAGTCCCCTACACCGTCGACGGAGGTCAATCGGGAACGACGACTCCGCTCTGGTCGCTCGTCGAACGTACAGGATACTGGACTCAGGAAGCCCCAAATGCGCTGATTCAAACCGCAACATTTGGCGCGACTACCTTGGTGCAGCGAGTCGAAGTGAAACAACTTGGCTGGCTTGGTGGCGCGTCGTTCGACCCGACACCCGCCATCGGAGTGACCTTCGAATTCAAGAGTAGCGGCGTGTCCGTCGCCGACGAATTCAAGTTGGACATCACCTACACATGCCAAGACCAGGCCTCAGGGCAACACATTCCAGACGCCAAGAGCGGCGCCGAATCGATGCTCTCTTACGCCAATTGTGATGCAGCCATTCACGCCCGGTCGACTTCTGGGCGCTACTTCGGGGAAGCACTCGTGAACACGGGCGATGGCACCGTTCCCGTGGTGGTGGATGTTCTCGATTCGGAGTCGCTCTCGGTTTTGACTCAAGCGGCTCCGGTCCAGGCCGCGCTCTTGGCCAACGGGAAAGCCTATTATGCGTTCACTGCCATGGCCGACAGCGGATTTGGCATTCGAGTCAAGTCGCTGGGCGCCGGACTGAATGGCAGCGCGTCATTGATACCCCCAACACGCATGGCGCGTCCCTCGCAAACCTTCGACGCCACAGGCGACACCACGATTTACGCAACCGCAGGCGACGCGGGCCTCTGGGTCGTTGAAATCGACGCCACGCTCGGGACCGGAAACGTCGAAATCGAGTGGATTGCAGACCCATTGCCGATCCTCGAAAACCACGTAACACAAACAACCCTATTGCCAGTTAGCGAGGTCCTGAAATTTGTCGTGAATGCCTCAGAAAATGACCTGACACGAATCTTGGCCACTGGCGCAGAGAACCTCTCGTTGAGCCTGCAGGATGGCAAAGGGAACGACCTTGTTGGCGCCTTTGGGGGAGCGGTAGACACCGGATTGTTTCGCGTAGAACGCGGCGGAACCTATCTGGTCCAAGTTCAAAATCTTGGGGCCGAAGCGACCGTCGCCCTCACCTTTGCTCCGTCCGCGCCTCCAACGGTCATGACGTCCAGTCACGTGGCGCCGCAGGTCCATCTAAACCCCGCCCAGGTCGGCGTCTTCATCCTGCCGCATATCGGCGATTCAGGGGTGGTCGCGCATGTGCAAAGCAGCACAACTGCCGCCGCACCGCAGGTCTCGATGTTCACCGGCGACAGCAGCAGCCTGCCCAGTCGAGATCTTGCGCTCGACCAATTTCGAAACGCCGAAGAGACCGAGGCATTTTCCGCCCTCCGCGTCCCAGTGCTCGCCAACCAAAATATCTATTCGACCTATGTGACGGTCGCGATGACCGACCATGACGAGACCAATTTCGACCTCGAAATCGACCGGATGGAGAAATCAGACGCCATTACAGTCGGGACTTGCGTGGGTGCCCAAACGCCTTCGGTCACCGCTGCAGCCATAGCGCTCGCCAAATACGGCACATTGACACTCTGCCCCGAAGACCACTCCAGCTTTTCGGGCCTAAGGATGGACCAAGAGTACTTCATCCTGAAGGGCATGGACCGAGACCTTTCTCGACTCGTCCCTTGGTCGACGTCCAACGCTGCTCTCAGCGCCGGAACTTACCGTCAGGACCCTACCCCACAGATATTCGAGGCCATCTTCGAAGACTTCACGATGATCAATCGCGCGACGGGCATCTTTATCGATGGCGCCGACACCATCCGCGTCGAGCGGGTCAACATCGACGCTGCGGCACCGCTGAATTCAGGATTCGAAAGGTCGCGATGCCTGTACTCAACGGGCACGTTTGGAGTCGCGAGCGTCGTCGACGTCATCGACTCGCGCTGCACCAACGCCCAAGACGCCTTAAGTTTGACCACGATCGGCAAGGTGACAATTCAGGACAACGTGTTCACAGGCGTGCAAGGCGCAATCGGCATTTCCCTGCTCGCCGACCTCGCGATCATCACGGGGAACGATATTACGCAGTTGATTGGCGCGGCGAACGGGACGGGGTCGATTTACTTAACACTGCGCAATCAGACGATTTCGGCGCCTGCGATTCAATCCAAAATCCAAAACAACACGATTCGAATGGCTGGCCTGAATTCGTACGGAATTATTTTTGGTTATTACGCAAATAATGGCGACCTTTTGATCGATGGAAACAACATTATCGGAAGCGCCTCCGGGCAAACCGGAATCCGCGGAAACAACAGCGCGACCAACGTCCATGGCGGTGTCGTCAACATTCAAAACAACATCATTCGCGATGCCGGTAAGCACGCAATCCAGATCATGCAGACCGACACTTACACCTCGCTCGAACTGTTCAATAATTCAGTCCGCGTCCCCATCACTGGCGTCAACGCTTCGATCTTCGATCTCGGAACAAAAAGCTCGGGCGGTATGGGGATCGTCGACATCTACAATAATATTCTGATGGGCGGTGGGACCGCGAAGGCCATCGCCTACACAGCCTCTCTGAGCATGTTCTACGACAATAACATCTTCTACCAAGTGGGCACGCCCTACCGCCCAAGCGGTGCTGGCCCGGCTGGCACACTCGGGTTGGCCGACCTCGAAAACACCGACCCACTTTTTGTAAACGACGACCTGATGGTCGACCCAGCAAGTCCAGCGGTGGATGGTGGAACCAGTGCGGGGTTGGCGCCTTTCACCTCTTATGGCGGGGGCGTACGTCCCGTCGGTCTCGAAAACGACATCGGCGCGCATGAGCAGTGATTGGTGACCGGTTAATGGAATCTACGGTTATTACATCACAGATGGCATTCCCTACATTATTGGGTGCTTCAAGGGGACCCCGGACCCGTCCTTCAATAAGCGTTGATCCCAGATGCGAGTCACCGGTCCTCCCAGACCACAAAAACAGCGTACGATTGGCCTGCGACCATTTTCACTTTTCGATGACCTGGTGCACAGGGATTGGCGCGATTATCGCCTAGAATGCCCATCGGTTTGATTCGCGCGAGACTAAATTCTGCGGTTCGAGGTAGAATCCCCATTCCGCATAAGGTGTTGAGGAGGAATCTTGAAAGCATGGCAAGTTCTGGGCGTACTTTTCGTTACAACTATTTTGGCTTGTTCGTCGGACGAACCCACAACACATCATGAAAGCGACGCGGCAACCTCTCTGGATGCTGCTTCGGATTTGAGTGCGGACGCGGCATCGGACTTGGTCTCAAATCCCGATGACCTGGGCGTTGATGCCGAACTCGACTTGATCTCGGATGCGGCCAGTGATGCCGAAGTCGATGTGGCCAGTGATGCCGAAGTCGATGCGGCCAGTGATGCCGAAGTCGATGCGGCCAGTGATGCCGAAGTCGATGCGGCCAGT
>CAYMYJ010000048.1:24350-46044 GCA_964394615.1 uncultured Bradymonadales bacterium
AAGTCGATGCGGCCAGTGATGCCGAAGTCGATGCGGCCAGTGATGCCGAAGTCGACGCCGCTATGGACGCACAAACCGACACGCCGACCGTTCCCGGAATTTGTGACGCTATCCAGAACGGCACAGACCAGGAGCTTTGCACACAAACGGCCAACACCTGCGAAGGCGTCTTTTATAACAGCATGGGCTGCACCGCATTTTGCGCCCAAGCCGGCTTAAGCTGCGGTCGAGTCTTCGAAAACCTCGAGCCAATGTGCGCCGCCGACCCCGCGGCCTTTGAACTCGATTGCACCGTGAATACAGGCAACCCTTCGGACTTCTGCCTATGTGTCGACAACACCTGCGTGCCGTCATGCAATGGTGTCGCCTGCGGATCTGACGGGTGCGGCGGGAGTTGTGGAACCTGCGCTGGCAGTCAGTCCTGCCAAAATGGGTTCTGCAATTGAGGATCAGCGGCCGAGCTTGAGCAGAGCAGGAATCCCCATCTCGCGCATCAGCGCAATATTACGAGCCGGTAAGCCGTCGATATCGGGCATGCTTGCGACCGCATCCGCGACCTCCTCGGTGCGGAGTAGGTGAAAAATCGGATAGGGGGAGCGGTTCGTGTAATGGCTCGCGTCATCTGGTGCGACGCCTTCAAAAACGTATTCCGGATGGAAATGTGCGAGCTGAAGGAACTGGTCGGCGCCGGTCTTTTCGAGGATCGCGTTGATCGTATCAATGGCTTCGAGGAAATCACCGAAATCCTGAAAATAATCAGGCGTCACCAGCAACGTCGTGCTTCGTTCCGAAGGAGACATCTGCATCAACGCGTCGATATGGGTGAGGACATCATCAAGCGCTGAATCGAACGTACACGCCGAAGAGACCTCGATATGCACGAGCCCGTCGGTGTAGGGACCTCGTGCGAAAGGGCAGAGATTCAGCCCAATGATCACCGTCGAGAGCCAATGAGAAACCGCGGCGTGAATGGATATTTGAGTAGACATCAGTAGTTCTTGCCGAGGCTATAAGTAGTGAACAGTTAACACGTTAAGGTGTCACCACTCGTGATTTGACGGTTTTCCGTCATGAGGTGTAAGCGGATGGTCGTCGGGATCCATCATGTCTTTGTAGTTGCCGATGAAAGACGGACGATGATGGGCCCACCAAGTTTCAGCGGTGAGCTCCCAAGTCTCGGCCTCGGTGAATTGCGGGTCGACAAAACCAGCAGGCCGCTGGCTCAAGAGCACCGCATGAGTCTTTTCTTTCACGCGCCTCGACCGCTCGTTTCCAACGGCATTCGAAAACACCAATCTTTCGAACCCAAGCTCCTCAAAAGCGTATGAGTTCACGACCTCGACCGCCTCGGTCATCAGACCTTGCCCCCAGAACCGTTTTGCCAGCCAAAACCCGCGATTTTCAGGACGCCCATCCCGCCACAAATCGATGCATCCAATGACTTCGTCCGGATGATCTTTCAAAAAAATCCCCCAGCTCCATCGCGTCACCCCCTGTTTAGGCAAAACCACGGCCTTGATGAAATCGACCGCGCCGCCTTCGGGATAAGGCCAAGGCACTTGATCCGACAAAAACCGAATCACCTCGTAGTCCGCGAAATTCTTTTCGTAAGACTCGGCATCGGAGAGCTCAAGCCCTTTAAGAATCAAACGTTTCGTCTCTAATTTGGAGATCTTCATTTTCGGGCAGCTCTTTGCGTAGTTTTGACATCGGGAAACCTACCTGTCGACGCGCGAAGAATCGAGCCACGAACCACAAATTTGCCGGTCCCCAAAACTTCGTGAATTTGTGTTCCAAATAGGTGGCAAGCGGGTTCGGTGTCAATCGTGTGAACGCCAACGGACCAGTCGCAATGTCGGCAGGATGCCTGCGGTCCAATCAGCTGAACAAATCGCCGTTCGCCTCGCCAGATAGCCCACGATTTGACATAACCGAGTCATCTAAATTTCCGTGGATTTTTTTTAACCGACCGCTACCTGTCGCGGCTTGGGCTCGGGGCCCTTTAATATGTCTAATTACCGACGATTGTGTGCTCTTCTGCTGATCTTCTGTATGGGTCTTTCTGCATGCGGAGACGACTCCACCTCGACCGCGCCCCTCCTGGATATGGGCGCCGACACTAACGCCGATGCGGATACGGACACCAATGTAGACTCCGATACGGTCGCACCTGCTGTTTCGATAACTTCCGGCTTACGCTCCACTTCCGACGGTAACTACCGACTTGAGGGTATCGCTCTCGACAATCGCGGGCTCGCCTCCTTGAGCTACACGATCGACGGCGCAGCACAGATGGCCATCGCGCCGTTGGCCAGCCCATTTTCGGTCGACCTTTCGTTGGGCGAAGTCGCAAACATCCTAGTCTCGGCCACAGACGCTGCCGGCAATCAGGGCACGGCCTCGATCACCGTGACCCGCGCTGCGGTCGCAGCGCTGACTGCGGATTTTACCGTTTCGTCCGAAACCTCAACGTTTTCGCCGACTTTAGTTGACGCTATGGGTTCGTTTGACCCCCAAGGTCGTGAGCTGACTTACACCTGGGATTTCGGTGATACAGCCGTTGGAACTGGAGTCGCGGCCGGCCATCTCTACGCTGCGACGGGGACCTATACGATCAAGCTGGTTGTGAGCACCCCCGACGGCGACTCGGACGAAATCAGCCATGATATTGTGGTCGCAGACCCGACCGCCACAGCATTTGCGACGCTTGACGGGATTATCGTCGACCCCCAGGGCTCACCGCTACGCCACGTTTCGGTCGTGGACCGCGAGGGGCAAGTCCTGACGGCTTCGGATGACGATGGACACTTCTCGATCATGGCCGGAACCGGCATTCCTCTTGTGTTCACATTTCAGCACGGGGACTACACGACCCAGGTTTTGCGCACGCAGATCGAGCCGGGGCAAAGCGCGGTTCACACCCCGATTCGCATGATGCGGCGCAGCTTCCCCGTGTTTCTGATGAACGCCGAGGCCGGCGGCACGGTCGAGGGCCCCATGGGCAGTCGAATTGAGTTTCCCGCGAACAGCCTTGTTGATGAGACAGGCGCAGCTATCACGGGACCCGTTGCGGTGACGCTCACCCCTGTGGACCTCGGATCGAGCCAATCCCTAGCGTCACCTGGCTTGTTTGCTGCGTTCAATGCCAACGGATCGACCGACCGCGTCGTGAGCTACGGTTTGATGGAAGTAACGCTCACGCAAGATGGGCAGAACGTCGAGCTGGCGCCCAACGTATTGGCGACGGTCGAGGTGCCTTATACGGCTGCTCAAGGGCAAGCGGGCACGATGTTCCCCTTCGGGTCCCTCGATAAGCGCACGGGTTACTGGAACCTTGAAAGAGCTGCTGCGCCCGTTCAAACGGCGAGTTCAGGCAGTGGGCTCGTGCAACGCGTGGAGGTGGGACACTTTAGCTGGCTAAATATCCTGGGCCTTGCCGATGACCCGAATCCTTCAATTTCGGATATCCCAATTGAATTCGAAAGTAATGGCGTTGTCGTAACGGAAGCCTTCCAGATGGACCTCGAATTCAAATGCCTAGAGCCGGGCAAGAGCAGCCAGCGTTTCGAGGCGCTGAAGAGCGGCGATCTTGTCCCAAACATCTATAAAAATTGTGATGTCCGAGTGCGAGCACGCTCAACCTCGGGTCGTTATTTTGCCGACACAATAATGGATACTGGCGGTGGAACGGTCTCGATGACCGTCGATGTCATCGACGCCGAATCAGTCCCAGTGCTGAGTCCAGGCACACCGCAGCAAGGCGCACTCCAGGCCAACGGCCGGGTGTTTTATGCCGTGAACGCCAGCGCATTGAGCGACTTTGAGATTCGATTTCGATCGATTGATGCCGGACTCCGCGGGACCCCGACTCTGATTCCGCCATCGCGCATCGAGCAGCCAGTGCTGGGATTTGGTTCGGTTGTGGACACCCACGTCTATGGCTCCGCCGTCGAAGCTGGCCTCTGGCTTGTTGCAGTGGAAGCACAGCTTGGAAGCGGAGACTTCGAGATCGAATTGCTCGCCGATCCGACCCCGTCGTTGAAGAACAACGTCACCCAAACCTTCCTGCTACCAGCCCGTGCCACGCGCGATCTCGTTATCCACGCCGCACCTGGCGAGCTTGTGAGGGTTCTCGTCAGCAGCAATCACAATGTGCTGCTTGACGTCGACGGAGATCTAAACTCTGGAGACACCGGACTTTTTCGGTTCGAAAATGATGGGGCCTCTCTTTTGAAAATTCGAAGCTATGACCTTGGCGTGGATGCCACGATCACGGTCACCTACGCTGTCTCAGCCCCAGCACTCGCCGTCACCTCCGCTCATCTAAGTCTTCAACGGGCACTCAGACCGGCGGAAGTCGGTGTTTTCATTCTGCCCCATTTTTCCAATTCCGGTGTGATCGGCCACATAAAAAATGCCATTCCAGCCGAGGTCGCCCCAGATATCTCGATTTACACCGGGAACGAAACGAGCTTCCCAAATCCCTCGTTGCAAACGGCACAAAAACGCAATTTGGAGAACACGGAAGCCATCGCCGCGCTACTGGTTCCGGCCGTTGCCAATGAAAACACTCACGCCACATTCCTGCATGTTTCGACGCACGACCACGTTGATACCGACTACGAAATTGAGTTTGACCGCGCGCTCAAATCAAATGCCATCACTGTCGGCACCTGCCAGGGCGCACATACCGCGTCCGTGACTGCCGCCGCGATTGCACTCACCAATAACGGCACAATCACGCTCTGCCCTGAAGATCACCAGACCTTCGCCGGTCTCAGGTTCTCCCAAGCGCGTTTCACGCTCAAAGGTATCGACCGAACTCTCTCAAGACTCGTGTCTTGGCCGTCGAGCCTCCTATCCGCCGTCAACGTCGGCACCTACCCAGGCGCCGTGTATGTCCCAGTCGAAGAAGCCACTTTTGAGGACCTTTCGATCGTCAATCGAAGTATTGGGATCTATTTGGACCGTGCTGACATAAGCATCAACCGCGTCGATATTGGAGCTGCGGCACCTCTGGTCGACCCTGGTTTTGCAACAAAATGTATTTACACGGATGGCACCAATGATGGCTCGAATTCGTTTCGCTTCACTGAGAGCACCTGCACCAATACTGAGGACGGCCTGGTCGTCTCGAACTTCGGCGACGCAGATGTGAGCAACTCGGTGTTTACGACGTCGAAATTGGGCGTTGACCTGAACGGTGTCACCAACTCCCTCGTTGTGGACAACGTCTTCACGGGCGCGGTCAAGGCGATCGCTTCCCGACGATCACAAGGCCTTAACACTTTTACGGGCAACACAATCACGCAAGGCATCACGACGACTGGCGGCGACGCGGTGTCCTTAGCGTTGTTTAATCAAACCGCCTCAGTACCGCCCCTGCAATCCGTAATTGGGGGCAATACCATCATGTTATCGGGCTTAAGTTCTGTCGGTGTTAGCTTCGGTTTTGATGCCGGCAACGGCGAAATCCTGATCGACGGAAACAAGATCGTCGGCACGAAACAATCTCAAACCGGCGTTCGTGGCGGCACTAGTTCATCCAATATTTATGGGGGCGTTGTCAGAATTCAGAACAACGTTCTTAGAGACCTAGGCAGACACGCCGTCCATGTTCCTTGGACGGATATGTATTCACAAATCGGTCTTTATAATAACTCGGTAAAGGTCGACATAAATGCGGGTTTTCCGGCGGTCTTTTACTTTACGACGAAGACCAATGGCGCCACTGCATCGGTAGACCTCTTTAATAATATACTTATGGGTGCGCCGACGGTCGGATGGGGCGTGCTCTACGCCAGCAGCTTGACCCTAGTGCGCGATAACAACCTCTTTTTCCAAATCGGGACACCTTACACCGCTTCCCTCACAAACACGCCCGCGCCAAACGGTCCAAACGACATCGTAAATATGGATCCGCTCTTCGTGAACGACGACCTGATGCTCGATCCCTTGAGCCCGGCGGTGGATGCAGGAACTAGCGCTGGCGTGGTGCCGCTGACGGCGTACGGCGGTGTGGCACGACCCATTGGCCTAGGAAATGACATTGGGGCGCACGAACAATAGTTGGTTGCGACTCATTCACCACCCAACTCTTCGCGGAGTTTTGATTTTAGAAATTTCCCAGTCGAGGTTCGTGGAATCGAATCCCGAATCACAAACTCATCGGGTACCCAAAACTTGGTGAATTTATGCTCAAGGTATGTGGCCAAGGCGGCCTTATCGATCACATGACCGGGTTTTGGAACGATCACAGCCAAGGGGCGTTCCATCCACTTTTCATGCGGCACAGCGATGACTGCTGCCTCTAGAATTGCGGGATGACTCATCAACGCATTTTCAAGTTCGACCGAGCTGATCCACTCGCCGCCGCTCTTGATAAGGTCTTTGGTGCGGTCGGTGATTTTCACATAGCCTTCAGGGTCGATCGTCACGACGTCGCCGGTGCAAAACCAACCATCAGCCGTCCAGCTGTCGGCAGCTTCTGGAGCGTCGTAATACGAGCCCGCAACCCATGGCCCACGGACCTGCAGCTCGCCCATCGCCTTGCCGTCCCAAGGTGCAGGGCCGTCTTCACCCATCGCCCGAATATCGACAAAGGGCACCGGATAGCCCTGTTTGGCGCGGGTCGTGTATTTTGAGTCTTCGTCCAAACTCTGCATGCTGGCTTTGAGTGTAGAAACGGTGCCAAGTGGCGCTGTTTCGGTCATTCCCCAGGCGTGAATCACCGTCATTCCAAGCGCGTCCATCGACCGAATCATGCCTTCTGGCGCGGCCGAGCCCCCCACAATCATGCGCATCGGTTTGGGGTATTTCCATTTGTCTGGATTGGCTTCGACCGCCTGCTGAATCCCAAGCCAGATGGTCGGCACACCTGCCGATACCGTGACTTGCTCTTTTTCATAGAGGTCCAACAGACTGATCGGGTCCAAATGAGGCCCTGGATGGACTTGTTTGGTTCCGGCGAGCGCTGCTGTGAATGGAAGACCCCACGAGTTGGCGTGGAACATGGGGACGACTGGCAGCAACGTGTCGGACTGGGACAACCCCAAAGTGTCGACCATGGCTGAAGCAAACGAATGCAAGACCAGCGCTCGATGTGAATACACAACGCCCTTGGGCCGACCGGTCGTGCCCGACGTGTAACACATGCCCGCGCCGTCGTTTTCGTCGGCCTGCGGCGGCTCCCACGACGACACGTCGCCTGCAGATGCCAAGAACGATTCGTAATCCGAATACTTTTCGGGAATCGGCGCCCCCGTCCACGACACGACAAAAATCTTTTCGAAACTGACCTCGCCTTCGAACGTCGCGAGCAGCTTCAAAAGCGTGTCATCGACAATCAGAAAGCGGTCCTGAGCATGGTTCACGATGAACGCGATATCGCTGGGGCTCAGGCGCAAATTGAGGGTGTGGTAGATGCCACCGGCCATCGGAACACCATAATATGCCTCCAAATGCGCGTTATGGTTCCACATCAAAGTCGCGACCCGTTCGCCCTTCTTCAGGCCGGCGTCCAGCAAAGCCTTCGCCAGCGATTTGGAGCGCTCGTAGACAGATGCGTAGTTATGCCGCACCAGGGTTTTATCCGGCTTCTGCGACACGATTTCTACGCTTGGGAAGAGCTGGGCTGCCCGAGCGACAATATGGGTCGTCGTCAAAGGATAGTTCATCATCGTTGAAGTCATCGAAACACCTGGTTTGATTGGTGGCGTGAATGGATTAGAAATGTATTCATCAAAATGCGGCTCATCATCGCGGACGATAGAGCACCTTCAGCTCCGCGATATTGACCCGGTTGAACTCGCCGGACCGACCGCCCAAACCGCCCGTATAATCCGTGAAATGCGAAAACGCCGACATGTTGATGAAGGCGTCGTCACTCGCGATCACGATGCGATAGGTCTTGGCGCTGTCGAGTTCTACCGACACAAGATTCGAGTCGGACCAACGGTCCCAGTCGCCAAGGTGGGGCATGATAAGCGCCCCTTCACCGACCAGTTGACCGCTGTCTTGGTCTTCGACAAAAAGCCTCTTCACGGCACAGGTCACCCCTGTCGTCAGGCCACCTGCACCATTTCCGTAGACGCTCTGAAACTCGTGATTGCCACTTTGGGTTGGTTTGAAATCGACGATTTCGAGTCGATGCCCGGCATCACCCCAATCGTCATAATGAAATCGTCCGTGCGAGTCAGACGCCGTTCCGCCGACCGCTGTGAATTGGGCCGCAGAAAACGAAGTGATGTTGGCAAATCCGGCTCCCCACCAGCATTTCGGTGCCGAGTGCTGCGAGGCATTGCCGCTGGCGAAGGTCGCCTCGACCACATAACAAGGCGAACCCGCCAGGGCCGTAGTGTCGGTCCAACTCGTCGTCGTGTTCGGCAAGTCAGCGGCGACTTTTTCACCATCACGGAAGACCGAAAAAGTCACCTCGGCGCTTTCGCCATTTCGGTCGATATCAAAGCGATACCCGCCGCCGACCTGGGCCACGTCGGAGATCTTGGGTGTGCGCGGTTGGAAGATGTTCGTCCAATCCGCATCATCGCGCCGAGTAAGGCCTCCAAGGGGTCCAGCAGCCCCCAAGATGACTTCCACCACATTCTTACCATCCAGCAGTGCCGCGGCACTGATCACGCCCGTCACGGGCTCGTCGTTCAGCCGGATTTCGGTGACGGCATAAGCACCACCAAGGGCAGTCGAAGCCGCGGGCAGTTGAACCACGATGCTTACGCGATGACCCATGTAGGGATAATCATTCAGAACCAGCTTATCGGCCGCTTTGAAGATGCCGTTTCGCATGTCGGCGGTGAGGTATGGAGCGATTTGCAGACCGTCATTTTGTGGATGAAGTCCAAAGATCACGCCGTGAACCATCGCCAGATAACCCGCAACCGACCATAACTGCCGCTGCGAGTTCACAACCGGCCCAGAATAATCACCGTCTTCAACATAGGCCGCACCACTGGCGGCCTCGAAGTTCTCCATATTCGATAAGTTCAAAGCTGCGCCACGCATCAGGCTTTTCACCATTCGTTCAGCCACTGCAGGGTTGTCGGCTTTTGCCGCTGCCTTCAACCAATACGCGCTCACAAAAGGCCATTCCGCGCGATTATGATAAATCGGGATCAATTGTTGTTCGGGGAATTGCACCGGCGCACCCGTCCCATAATGCGGATAATTCTCCAAAATCCGCTTGGCCTGAACCTCGTCGGCCACTCCCAGATTCACAGCCAAGGCCGACCCCAAGAGGTCGAATCGCCGTGTTGGAGCCTGGTCTAGACCCGTTGGGACGAAGGTCGAAAACAAGCCGTCGTCTTCGAGCCAAAGTCGGTCACGAATCGCCTGCTTCAGCTCGCCAGCCCAGGCCTGATATCGGTCGCGTTTGGTCGTATCACCGGCGTCTCCGGCCAACTTCGCCGCAAAATCCATCGCATGAAAATGCAACAGATTAGTGCTCAAAGCCTTGCTCATCGCGATATGAACCGTGTCGGTCGCCGTCCACGCAGGATAGCTCTGCTCACGCCAATCCAGGAATGATTGCTCACCACGATAAAGACCATCTTCTGCGTCATAAACGATGCGCCTGTCGTGCTCGAGTGTGTTCGATAACGCCTCCAAAGCCCTGGCTGCAAACGCGTCACGTTGGGCCCCTTCGAGGGAATTCAACAGAGTTTCTGCGCCCATCGCCCAAGACACGCGGTCGCTTGAAACCGGGTAAGAACCACCCGTCCCGGTGTCTTGAACAACCTGCAGATCTCCGCCGGTTCGGCGTTCGCTGAGTTTGTAATTGAGCGAGTTCAAGGAACGAATTGGGTCGATCCCAGCAAGCCCCAAATCCACCGCGTAGGCGGTGTCACGGGTCCAAACGTATTTCCACAAGCGGCCGGTCTCAAAACAGCCGCCCGTTCCGCACTCGACTGGGTTTCCATCGTCAAACGATCCGTCACTGATTTGTTCGACCGAGTTTTCGCGGACTTCCTCTAATGCCAGCGCGTGCAGCGCATCAAAGATGTCATTTCCGGTGCGCGTCGTCGGACCGGATCCTTCGATGATGACTCGCGGATTGCTAGGCTGACCGTCCCGCAGCGCAGTGCTGGATAACCGATAGGTCCGTGCACACGAATCGCGGTTGCTCACAACCACCGTTGCACGACCGTTCGCATCTTCGATCGCACCACCTTCGGCACTGCCATCGACCGTGATGCAGTCGCCGACCGGAGTCGACGCGTCGGAATCGGCCATATCGCTCATGTCGACCACCATGGCGTCGGATTCGTTGGAGGACTGCGGTTTATCGTCGCTGCAAGCAACAACAAACGCCAAGACGAGGCATGCGGACCAAATAGTTTTCATGGCGAGAGCGTAGGCAATCCGGGCGGTGGCCGCAACGTTGAGCGGGAGCATTGCGTCTGCGACCGTGCCCATGGATCCAGCCGCGCTGAAATTCTGCGATTTGCGTCTAGGACGCAGAATCGCCGTGCGGACAAGATGCCCGCGAACCAAGCCACTCCCGTACGGGAATAAAACATCGCAAACCAATGCCGATCACGCCAAATTGTACCGTACGGTACAATCTTACCCTCGATCCTATTGAAACCGTAAAATATTACCGTACGGTAATTTCATGAAAGAAGATTCCGACCAATTTGGGGCGACAAATTGGAAAGCCCTTGCCGCTGAATTGAAGGTGCGACCTCGAATCGTGCGAGCCGAGCTAAAACGAATGCTCGATGAACACGAAGATGCGATACACTGTTCATTCAACCTGGTTGCAGAACGACTTGGTGATGACGCCGCCGTACAAGACGTCGCGCACCATGTTCGTAAACGCTTCAGAAGCTGCCAAAACATCCTGGCATCCAAAGACTGGTGACCGATGAAATACGCCTTAATCGCCCTTCTAGCCCTTGGTTTGTACTCGTGTGCCGACGACAACGTCACAGTCGGCATCGACGCGTCGACTGACCAGTCTGGTGGCCAAGATGCGACCTATACGCCCGATAAAGGCTCCAACAATTCGGTACTCGTTCCGGACATGGGGATGACGGATATGGGCGAGGTACAGGACCTGGGCGCTCCGCAAGATATGGGCACCCCACAAGAGGACATGAGCGCGCCGGTATGGCCCCAATATTCAGGCGACCCGTGCAACGTCGATGGCAAAGCCGGCCGATGCCTTCCAACAGACTCGTGTGATGGCGTGGCAACCGCGGGCCATTGCCCCGGCCCCGCCGGAATCCGATGTTGCGTAACCTCGTGCGGGGCCGGAGACGGCGCTGGACTTTGCACCGCCCTTTCAAGCTGCCCAGGCGCTCCAGTAACGGATGAATGTGTGGGCCCAGAAACCGGCTGTTGCGGTCAATCGAGCCAAGGCACGTATTACGGCCAAGTCTATAATACGTATTATTATCTGGCCTCCGAGACCGACTACAGCGGCGCCGCGAATACTGTTCTGAACGACGTGAACTGCAACCCGATCGCCACCGTCCCTGCAGCTTACTCAGATGCAGCCTGCATCGAGGGAAGCGGACGTCTCAAAGACGGGCGAGTCGTCAATTACGAGGCCTCCTGCAGCTGCGGACGGCCCTGCCCCACGGGCGGAATCGTATGTTGGAAAGCCCTGAATCCGGTCACGCAACCCTGGGGCCAAGGAGCGTTTTCGAACGCGTTGGTTCCGATGCACTCGATCGCCGTCGACCGAAATGAATTCGCTCTAAAAACGGTGCTTTACCTGCCGGCTTTCGACGGCATGCAGGTGCCCGCAACGGGCGGTGTAGCGGCCTTCACGCACGACGGCTGTTTCCGAGCCGACGACGTCGGAGGAGCCATCAATGGCAACCATATCGACATCTTCGCCGGCCCTAAATCGATGTGGCAGCATTTCGAAGGCGTGTTTCCGACCCGAACCAATTTTGACACTTATCTGGGTGCCTCAAAATGTGACTATCTGAAGCTCTAATCACATCATGGAGTCTGGTAACGGTCGTACTTCTCGACCTTTTCCAGCTCGTTGTCCCAGCCGGCTTTGTCTTCCATAAAAATATGGGCATCGGGTTTTATCGTTATCTCACTGTCGAGGCTGCCTGCCGGTACCTTGATCCGTTGCCCATGAAGCGTCGGCATAGGTGACCCACAGTCTGAACAAAACGCCCCTGAATGGCGAGTGTCAGGCACCTGAAAACCACGAACCTTTTCTTCTCCGCTGAGCCAATTCAGAGTCGCTTTGGTCGAAAACAGGTTCGCCGCATGTGCTGACCCCGTGCCCTTCCGACAGCGCTGGCAATGGCAAAGAAAGAAGCTCTCGAACGGACCAATAATTTCGTATCGAACCGCGCCACAAAGACAAGAACCCACATATTTTTCGTTCATTCGATTTCTCCGTTTTTAAAGCCGTGCTCGGATTGCGGCCTCAGCCGACTCGAACCACTCGACATCCGCTTGTGTCGTCTCCGAGTCAACGCAGCCTCCGCCCACCGGAATGCCGCTCAAACCCTGTCCTGACTCAAAACACGAGCGAACCTCACGTTTCAATTCTAACTCACGACCGTCGTCATTGATTGAAATCTGAAGAACTCGTTCTCGCGCGCCAAATCCGGACGCACCAACCTGCACCGGCATCCATTCTTTGGCCTTAACGTTTCGTTCGTTAATCGCTGCGACATCCTCGGGGCGAGGACCGCCTGAGTCTTCATGAACCAAGTCGACGCGGTCACTAGAAATGCGTTGAACCCGGCCCAAATCCCGGAGCTTGGTTTCGAGCCCTTCGCTTGTTACCGGCTCTTTCAAATCCATGGTGGTTGCGCAGGACGTGGCTAGGACGAAGGCGGCCAGAAGAATTACTCGGTAGGTCATTTGTGCCTCGTTGGGTTCCTAAAAAAGCGCATCAAAAGGAAACGCGTAAAACTTCAATCCGTCTTGTGCGAACGACAAAACCCGTTCGCCGCTATACCCAACATATCCCGCAGTAACTCGCTCTCCTGCAAGTTCAGCCGCTTATCGAGAGAAAAACAGCTCCTTACCGATATTATTGGCACCTCTTAGGCAAAAAAAAGCGGCCTCATGAGAGGCCGCAGGAAAAATCGATTCGCGCTAGAAATTAAGCGCGACGACGACGCCACACCAAGCCGAGTGCCGCGAAGACCCAAAGCACAGCTTGTGATCCCGATCCACCGGTCGATGAACAGCCGCTGCCTTCAACCGAAGTCGCGTCCGCACCGTTGAGGCCGTCAGCACCGTCGGCTCCGTCGACTCCGTCGGCTCCATTGGCGCCAGCGGCTCCGTCAGTTCCATCAGCTCCATCAGCTCCATCAACGCCGTCGGTGCCATCAGCTCCATCGGCGCCAGGAATCGTGCAAAGGTACTCAGTCACGTCGACTTCGCTTGCGTCAAGAATTCCGTCGTCGGCAGTCGCTCCGCCGTCTCCGTTATCCAAACCACTGTCGATTTGAACACCACCGTCAGCACACTCAGCGCCGGGATCGAGAGGTGTCAAAGCAATGAGAGCCGAGAATCCATCGGCGCCGTCCGCGCCATTGATTCCATCGGCACCGTTTGTTCCATCGACACCGTTTGTTCCATCGGCACCGTTTGTTCCATCGATACCGTTCGTTCCGTCGATGCCGTCTGCACCGTTCGTTCCGTCGATGCCGTCTGCACCGTTCGTTCCATCGATACCGTCTGTACCGTTCGTTCCATCGATACCGTTCGTTCCGTTCGTTCCATCAGCGCCATCAGCGCCATTAGCGCCGTCGGCCCCGTCCGCTCCATCCGCTCCGCTTGGACCAGGCGCTCCGTTGCAAATGCTTACGGATTGCGTGACTTCATCGTCCGAAAGAATGCCGTCGTTGGCATCGCCAGCTCCAATGCCGTTGTCCAAACCACTTTCGATCGTGACCCCGCCATATAGGCATTCTGCGCTGTTGTTGCCAAGAATCGTCTGCCGGATAAGCGAGGAATACTGCAAAGGCGCACCGAAACGTATCTCACTCAGAATCAATCCCGCGCCCTGCGTCGCGTTACTGCCGGTGTTGATCATGATCCCGTCGATGTCGGCAGCGGCGGCGACACTCATTGGAGTCTGCCCATTCTTGAATTCAAAAAGCGGAACGATCAACGTGCCAACAACAGGCGAGGTGATTGAGTAATCATAAAGCGTCCCCGCCGCTTCGATCGTAATCCCAAACGAGAAGACTCCCGCGGGGACGTTGTCGATATCGATCCGAATCGTATCGTTTTGCGTCTTGGCCAAGTTCAGCGCCGTACCTAGGGTCGGTCCGCCATCGAAGCCAACACGGCTTCCATAACGAAGCGAATGCTCCATCGCCCCCGCACCCCAGAATTCCATGGTGCCTGTTGTGCCATAAACGTTCGCCCTTGCGCCTGGCGGCCCATACATACAGCTAAAGCCGTCTCGGATCCGGAACTCACGTTGGCTGCCAAGAATGGAGGTGTCAGCGCCAACATCGAAAGTGGCCGATCCGCAGGCGTCTAACGTCTGAGTGGGCGCTGTGAACGAATCAATAACTTGTGCGGAAGCAATGGAAGGCAAAACCGCCAAAGTCGCGACACCAAGAACAAGGCAGAGTGATCTCTTTGCCAAAATGAACTCCTAATTGTGAGGTACAAGGGTTGTGAGAAAACTATTCAAGCAAATTCCGTTCCTTTCAAGCAAAATTTGCGTCCCCGCTGTAAAATTCGCGCGTCAGCGAAGTCGGGCATGACTCGCCTTAACGCGATCCCTGCGTAAAACCTCGATAAACACCTCCCTCGCCACAAACCGCTCCACCTCTGCATTGTGTCGGCGTCGGCTCAACACAAACTATCGTAACGGACTGATTTGTGATTACCTCAAACCGTGAAATCCAACTCAGGTCGTCAAGTGATGATATTGTTCCGTCCAACACGTCTCAGCGTCCTACTTTTCATGACCTTGATGGCCATGTCCTGTGCTGAAGACACAGGCCCAGAGGACGGCGCAGGCGCTGCTTCGGACGAAGCAATTGCAGAAATACCGACTCCGAATCTGCCGACGAGTCCGGTCGAAGAGCCGACCGTCGATCCCGTAGTCGACCCAACTACAGACCCCGTCGTTGACCCAACCGATCCCACCGATCCGACCGACCCCACCGACCCGACTGACCCAAGCGTCCCGTGTTTGGCCGAAGCTGGCTGCTTCAACACGTTTCCGACCCAAATCGTCGATACCACGGTGGGCGGAACCCGCACTTTTGCTGCGTACTCCTGCCGACCTGAGACCAACGAAAGTGGCCCGGAACGCCTTTATCGGCTCGACTTGCCCTACGCTGGATTTCTGGCCATCGAAGTCACGGACGAAGGCGCCGGCGCGGACATTGACGCACATTTGTTGCTCGAGAACGACGCGGAGACCTGCATGGACCGCGGCAATCTGGCGGCAGGTGCCTACCTGGAGGCCGGCACCTATTGGGTCGCAGCGGACTCCTGGGTGGATGACGAAGGCATCGAATACGCGGGTGATTTTGAGCTTTCGATCAATCTTGTCCGCCCCGAAGACTTGAGTGCTGCGGGCATGAACCTGGAGATGGCCAAAGACGCGCTGACCGCATTCAGAACCTCGTGGCAACGCTCAGAAACCAAGCGTTTTGAGTACACAATCACCGACTTTTCGATGCATTCGCGGCTCAAACGTCAGTGGGTTATCCAGTTGGCAACCGGAGAACTGCTCTACAACCTGACGGTCGGCCACGGAGTGGCATCCATCGTGGGTGATGACTTGGGATTTTCGTCGGTATTTTCCAACACTCCTGAAAGTCACCAATCGAGTCTGGGCCTCATACGTACGGCCGAAACCTACACGGGTGATTATGGATATTCCTTGCGACTTGATGGCCTTGAGCCAGGCTTTAACGACAAGGTCCGAGACCGCTTCATCGTGGTTCATCCCTGGTATGGAAATCGCGTCGAAACGGTGGCTACCGAAGGCTGGGTGGTCCCAACTTGGGGTTGTGCCACGATCGACCCGGTGGTCTCGGAAGCAGTCATCAACACCATCAGCGGTGGCTCGTTGATGTTTTTCTGGTATCCAGACACGGCTTGGCGCAACGCATCGACTTACCTCTAGGTCGGCGCCAGAATACCGCAAAAACAAGGGGCCCTCATGGGCGTTGTTTACTTATTTTCTTACCTCTTAGGCGGCCTCGCGGTTGCACTCGGCACCTCGCATCTCCTTGACGCCATTCGGGAATCGGAACCGATACTGTCGGCACTAAAGTTCATTGGTTTCGGGACTTTTTTAATCGTCAGTGGAGGCATCCTGCAGGCCATCGTAGCCAAACGACGTGGCAACGATGGGCTTCTGGGGATCTTTCCTCCGATGGGCGCAAAGGGCGCAATCATCGCGACGGCCGTATGGTTGGTGCCGTTGGGATGGGCCTGGGCGCAGTTCGAAATGTTCCAAAACCCCATCGACATGTACCCATTTTTGAGCATGGGAGGCGCTGTTGCATTGGCGTTTGGCCTCGGTTCACGCGTCGCACAAGCCTCCCCGATGCGGTCCGCAATCGCGATGATGGTCGTTGGTTTTGTAGGCATGCCTGCTGGCATTTTGAGCATCGCCCTCTCAAGCTCTCATTTTAATTACCATTTGAGTGACGTGCGAACGACGTTTAGAGACTCCACAACCCGTGAAACAAAAACCTTTATCGACCAAGCTGATGACCCCGAATTCCTCTACGAAGAATCCGGGATTGGCGACGAAACGTCCGAAATGCTTGAAGCGTTTGCCAACGCCAAAACCATCGACGTCGCCGAAGAGATTGAGGCTGGTCGGATGCGTATGTTGGAGGACGGGAGCTACGTGGTGGTCAATCCCGACGGCACCGATGCGAAGATGGGAGGCGCGGACGACTTGAGCACAGCGGTGGACAAGGCATTTGCTGCCGATGAAGCGGCCGCGGCAGAAAAACGGACGAAGGCGCGCGAGGCCTATGAAGCGGAAGTGGAAAAACGTCGTTTGGGCGGCCGTCTTTTCCACTGAACCCGCGGACCCATCGCAATGCGGGCAGGATGCTCGCGAAACCAAGAATCTGGTTCGTCGACGCCCAGATCGAAGTGACCTTCGAGCGTATCTGCCTTAGAGTGTCCCGAATTCCTCACACCCACGGTGATTTTATGGCGACCAAATCCGAAATCGATAGCCTTGAAAGCTTGTTGCGCAAACTGCCCGAAGAAGACCAGGCCGAGGCATTTCGCATCCTTTACGGCAATATGCCTCAGCCCATGCCCATCCCAGCGACCGCTGCGGCGTTGGCGGGCGAACACGACTTTGACGTTGCGGCGTATCGCTTTTCTGTGACGCCTGAACAACGCCGCGCACCACGAATTGTGCGAGTTGGCGTCATCCAGACTCAGATCGTCGAATCCACGAGCGCTCCCATCGAGACTCAGTTTCAGGCTCTGTGCGCACGCACAGAAAAGCTGATTCACGCTGCTGGCGCGATGGGTTGCAATGTCCTTTGCCTCCAAGAAGCATGGACGATGCCTTTTGCTTTTTGCACGCGCGAAAAACAGCCCTGGCTTGAGTTCGCGGAGCCGGTCGACGGCCCCTCCACACGCTTTCTGTCCGAACTCGCACGCCGCTACAACATGGTCATCGTCTCGCCCATCCTTGAGCGCGACGAGACCCATGGTGGCACCATCCACAACACGGCCGTCGTGATTGGAAATCGCGGAAACATCATCGGCAAGCACCGCAAGAATCACATCCCACGCGTGGGCGATTTCAACGAATCGACTTACTACATGGAAGGCGATACCGGTCATCCCGTGTTCGCGACTCCGTTTGGGAAAATCGGCATCAATATTTGTTACGGACGCCACCATCCGCTGAACTGGTTGATGTTTGGCCTGAATGGCGCCGAAATCGTCTTTAACCCTTCAGCCACTGTGGGCGCTCTCTCCGAGCCACTATGGGGCGTCGAAGCTCGTTGTGCGTCGATCGCAAACAACTACTTCACAGCTGGCATCAACCGCCTTGGCACCGAGAGCTTCCCCAACGAATTCACCTCGGGCGACGGACAACCTGCGCACAGCGATTTTGGGCATTTCTACGGTTCAAGTTACGTGACTGCGCCTGATGGCGGCCGTACGCCGGGCCTTTCGCGAACACGCGACGGTGTTTTGGTCTCTGAAATCGACCTCAATCAATGCCGTCAAGTGAAGGATAAATGGGGATTCCAGATGACGCAGCGACTTAGCGAGTATGCAGACTTGCTCAAAGGCGCGGCGTCACCTGGTTTTGTGCCACAAGTCATCGCCGATAATGGCATTGAATTTGCGCCTGCGGGCCATCAGCTGGGTTCAGGGAGTAATGCCCAACACCTGCAGCACAGCCAGCCTACGCGGCTTTCAGCGCCCGTTCCCTCGGCGCAGCTGACCTACAGCAACGGCGAGAAAGAAACAGACAACTCGTAGCCCTCACGAGCTCAGAGGTGGGTCATATCGCGGACCAGGGGCGCCCGCTGTGTCTTCCAATAATTCCAATTCATATATTCACCCTCTGCTGAAGTTATTCAGACATTAGGTGGAGGTATGTGGGGAGCCTACTTACACTGCCTTACAGCAAATTCATCCGTTGGTGAGTGAGAGCGGAGTGCCACAATGCATGCAGTAGATCGCGCGTGAATCGTGGCCTTTCCATCCGCACTCACCGCACGCTCGTTCGTCGGTTTTGGCCTGTTTACTGAGCTCCGCCGTCACGACTCCCGTGGGGACTGCGATAATCGCGAAGCCAGTCAACATGATGAACGAGGCCATGATTTTCCCAATGACGGTCACAGGTGCCATATCGCCATAACCGACCGTGGTGATCGTTACAATCGCCCAGTAGATCGATTGCGGGATGCTAGAAAACTGATCGTTATACGGGCTCTCGACCACATAAACCAACGTTCCCTCGATGCAAACCAACGTCATCACCGAGAGCAAAAACACAAAAATCTTGCGCTGAGATGCGCGTAGCGCGCTCATCAAAACGCCGGCTTCGCCAATATGGTGGGCCATCTTGAAGATTCGGAACATTCTCAGGAGCCGCAGGATGCGAACAACCGCAAGGTACTGTGTCCCGACAACAAAAATCTGCAGATAGGTGGGCACAATCGCGACCAAATCGACGATACCAAAAAAGCTAAACAGGTAGCGCATAGGCCGGCGACAGACCCAAAGGCGCATCAGCAGCTCAAGCGTAAAGATGCCGGTAAAAGCCATTCGGCGCGGCGCATCCAGTCGCCATAATCGACTTGCAAACCTGCGACGGTTTCCAGCATGACGATCACGACACTGAAGGCGATCGCCACCAAGAGAGCCACGTCAAAGCCGCGGCCAGCCGGAGTGTCGGAAAGGAAGATGATTCGCCACAACGCTTCTCTTCGTGGCGAGAGTTTCTGCTCGTCGTCTGTTTTCTGCGTCATGCCATCCTCTTAAATCTCTCAAAGAGCTTGGCACGGCTGCCTAGACGGAACAAGTTTAGGACGTCGGCGTTCAGAATCCGGATTTGGGGCGGTCTTGTTCGATGATCACGCCGTATCCCGCAAGGGTGTTCAGGCAGGTCAAATCTTGATCGCCCTGAGACGTCAAAGCGCACGACAGGTAGTCTGCAATGACACAAACATAAGGTCCTAGCTCAGCTGGCAGGTCGCGCGACGCAACAGCAGAGTAGCACTCCGAAATATCGCTGACATTGCAGCCGTTCTCGGTTGCACACGCTCGAGCTGCAACATCACAAAAGACTGCTAAGTTGCACTGCCCGCCAAAACCATAGCCTAGCGCCGGGTCAAAGCTCGTTGAGCCAGATGTTTCCGCCGAAAAATCAATATTCTTGGCGAGGTCCGTTCCAAACCCGTAGCCGGGGATGCTGGCACTAAACGACGAACTTCCAGCCGCTGACGCCGAGAAATTCAGGGCTCCAGACTGAAACTGAGCGTCTCTGAACTCTTTAGCAATCTCGCCCCAGAGCGGCTGCTCGACCGTGCGGTCCGCGTCCAGCGGGCGTGAAACCCACTGCCATCCAGCCGTAGAGTGCGCAAAAGCCAGATAAGGGCCTTGGGCGTCGGAGAGCACGAGTGGAGAGCGCACCGTCGATTGCTCAGACGCAGCGTCGCCGCAGCCTGCGAAAAGAAGCGCCACTAAAACGATTCCGTATTTCATGTTGTCCTCAGGTTTTTTCTTGAGTCTACAGAGCTCTGTGTTGGAGCGCCAACACTTAGAAATACAGTTGAGCGGAGAGGCCCGAGGTGAAGGTTCCAAATCGGAAGGGTTCGGTGTCGTTCGGGCGCAAGAGGTCAATACCAGCGCCGGTGTATCCAGCGACGCTGAAGACGGGAGTCACGAACCACTCGACTCCAAACCCACCCAAAATGCCGAAGTCGACCGCGTCATTTCCGACGCTGGTGAAACCAAGGTTGATCTGCCCGAGGATGAACGGTGTGATTTCAGCACCGGGACGCAGGTAGTACTTGAGCGCCGGAGCCAATAAGAGATTAAAAACGTCGTCGTTAGGCGCAGTGTCGATGCCCAATCCAACGTTGATTCCCAGATTCAATTCTGGTGAAAGCCCATACCAGATACCAAATGTGCCTGGGGCATATGGATTGCCGCCAGCTGGGATCGACAACGACAATGAGGTCGCGCCCGAGGCCAAAGAGTTCGGACCGGCGGCAAACGCAGCCGTCGAAATAAGCGAAAGCAGAGCTGAAAAAAGAATAACACGTTTCATGGGGACTCCTTGTCCGTTGAGTCACGTCGTGTGACAAAAACACGCTAGGGCAAGGCAGAAAGTTGTCCAGTTTTCGGGTTATTCGACGCAGAGTTCCACGGCTTTTATCGCCAGGCTAGACGAGCCTTGATACGCGTAAATCTGGACAGCACTTAGGCTCGGTTGGTCGTTGGGAGTCAAGAAACCGGTCCAATCTAGGTCGTACCAATCGTAGACAAAGTCGTTGTCGACCGGCCCACCGAACTGCTCACCATAAAGCGGCGACCACGCTCTAATCGTGGTGGACGAACCCGTGGCGTAGGAGCGTCCTTGTACGTAGAGGGTTGCAGTGTTGAAGTTCAGGCCTGCTGCGCTGAAACGGACGCGGATATAGTGGGTCGACGTAACGATCGGATAACCTTCAGAGGTGCGAGAAACATCGCCAAAACCAGGATAGACCTCGCGCACATTGCACGCCGAATTCGAAGCAAAAGAATACGAACACGTCGCATCCCAGACATCGATACGAGCGCTCGTCGAGCCGTTGTCGTAATGGAATTTGAACATCGAATACCCGGCGCCATTCGAACACGGCACCGTCAAACCGGTGGTATTATTCGAGACACACGCCCCTGCCCCGTTCAGCACGAAGCCTGCGACACAGGCCCCATTCGGGAGACAAGACGCGTCGCCTCCGTCATGTGTTGTCGAGCACGCAGTCGTCAGGCCGTCGTCGCAAGTCTCGTTCGCTTGCACAACCCCGTCTCCACATGAACCGGTGGTAGTTTCACACGTCGCGTCGCAGTAGTCCCCGTCGTCGGTATTTCCGTCATCACACGCTTCGTCGAGCTCAACCGAGCCGTTGCCACACGTTTTCGTGGGCAGGTCAGGAGCAGCGTCAGCGAGGTCAGCGTCAGCGAGGTCAGCGTCAGCGAGGTCAGCGTCAGCGAGGTCAGCGTCAGC
>CAYMYJ010000049.1:0-40933 GCA_964394615.1 uncultured Bradymonadales bacterium
TCTTGGCGGCAGCGGGCTTTTTAGCAGCGGCAGTCTTGGCGGCAGCGGGCTTTTTAGCAGCGGCAGTCTTGGCGGCAGCGGGCTTTTTGGCGGCGGCAGTCGTAGCCGCAGGCTTTGCAGCAGCTTTTGGCTTTGCCGGCGTCTTTTCGGATTTCTTCGGTGCAGGCTTTTTAGTGTCGGCCATGTTTAATTTCTCCGGACGTCGGCCTAGGCGTCAGCCTTGGCTCGTTTTGCAGCGAACTGCTTTTTGATCATGTACTGCTGAATGATTCCGATCAGCATACTTGCGAAGTAATACAGAACTACCCCGGACGGCAAGAAGAGCATGAACGCGGTGAACGTTATCGGCATGATCCGCATGATGGTTTTCATCTGCGGGTTCGGCGCTTCGACCGTCATCATGGATTGCTGGATGAGCATGACGCCACCCATCGCGATCGGGAGTACAAAGTATGGGTCGGGTGCCGAGAGGTCGGTGTACCAGAATGCAAAGTTGGCCTGATAGAGCTCAACCGAATTCAAAATCATGAAATAGAGAGCCAAAAAGATCGGAAACTGAAGGAACATCGGTGCACAACCCAGGGCACTTACACCGTTGGTTTTAAACACCTTCATCGTCTCTTCGGCCTGACGCTGTTGGTCGTTGGCGTACTTCTCTTTGACCAGCGCAAGCTCGGGCTGGATGTCCTTCATGCGCTCACTGTTGGCATAAACCTTGTGGTTAATAGGCCACATCAAGAGCCGCACAATGATGGTCAGCAAGATGATCGCGAAGCCCCAGTTCTGCACAAATCCAAAGAGGAAGACGAGCAGCCAACGCATGGGGCGCGACAGAAACGCAAACATTCCGTAATCGATCGCCTCGTTCAAATCCGAACCGGCGGCATCCAGAATGTCTTGATCCTTGGGACCCACAAACAGTTTGAATTGATGGGTATTGCTTTGCCCGGCGTCGATGGTCATCGCCGTAGAAATCGTTCGCGAGCGCAAATAATGCTCGTCGAGCACTTCAATTTCACAAGCTGCACCCGCCTCTGCAGGCACTGCGCCGAACAAGAAATAACGCTTGTCGATGCCAACCCATTTGACCATATCTTCGGGCGTGCCGAATTTCAGCGCACTTTCCAGCTTCTTGCCTGGCTTACGCTCGATATCTTTGGCGGTTTTGCAGATGGCCTCGACGATATCCGGACGAGGATTCAACATACTGGAGAACCAGGATGCGTCGGGATCTGGAGGAGGAAGGTAGCCGAAAACATCGAAGGTCAAGGAATTGGAGATGGCCTGACCCGACACGTTCTGAATAGAGACATTGAGGTCCAATTCATAAGGGCGCTCGGTGTCGGCCTTGTAGACCTCGGTCAACACAAATTGCCCTGCGGGATCGACATATCGATACGCAAGAACCGAGTAGGTTCCGCCGTCTTTGACCGACTTGGCCTCATCAAGCTCATACATTGCGCCCGTTGGGACGATTTGAGCGTCTTTCAAGAACCCAACGGTGAACGGAAAGCGACCATCTTCGGGTACTTGCTCAAGCAGGTCGCCGGCCTTCAGGTATTGTGAGGGCTCAAGGACCTTAATCGCGGTGAGTCGCGCACCTTCATTCGAGAACTTAAGCTCAAAATGACCGGTTTTCAGCGTATCTTCACGCTTGGCAATATTCTTGAGTGCAACGACGGGTTGGGTGGGTTGAACAGGAACGACCGGTTCAACAACCGGTGCCTTCTCAACCTGATTTGCGGTCTCTTGAACCACCGCATCCTTGTCAGGAGTCGGTGGCGTAGGCGCAAAATAGGCTTGCCAGGTGAAAAGCAGGATGGCGCTGATGACCATTGCCAACAAAAATCGTTTTGGATCAACCGGGGATTCATTGCGTGCCACGAAGGACTCCTCTCAAGGCACCGGGTCGTATCCGCCCGGATGCAAAGGATGGCAGCGACTGATCCGCTTTGCTCCCATCCATGAACCACGAAAGAACCCATACTTCTGAATGGCTTCCATCGTGTACTGCGAACAAGTCGGCGTGTACCGACACGCAGGCGGTAGCAGTGGCGAAATGTAGGTCTGGTAGCCCCGGATCATGAACATCCCAAAACGCGCAGCAGCTCCCGGCCTTTTGGCTAGAGCTTCAGGGTTTGGGTGGTCATGTTCGTTGCCATGCATCAACGCGCATCTCTCGGCAAAGTGACAGACCGCGCGAGACCAAGAAATTCTCGTTCAAGTTCGTCGAACGGTGGGTGGTAACCCTCGTTGCGACGAATAATCACGACGAAATCCCAAGGTTGAGGAATCTGTCCCTTGTGTCGGCGGAAAATCTCCCTCATTCGTCGCTTCCAGCGATTACGAACAACGGCGTTTCCAACCTTGCGTGTGACAGTGATCCCCAAACGCGAAAAGTCAAACTCGTTTTCTCGCGCGATAACCACAATATGCTTGCCGGCGCGTCGATGTCCCCTACGTTCTGTGCGACGGAAGTCGACTCTCTTAAGCAAACGAATTTGCTTCGAGAAACTTTCATCTGGAACGGTGATCACAGACACAGGCTAAACATACCAGGCTATTTCTTGTGCTTTTGAACCGCGAGGACACGACGGCCGCGGCTACGACGTGCGGCGATGACATTACGTCCGCCGACGCTCTTCATACGCTTACGAAAGCCGTGTGTACGACGACGTTTGACCTTGCTTGGTTGGTAAGTGCGCTTTGACATTTCAAACCTCAGAGCCCTTTTTAAGGGCGAATCTCCACGGGATAACCCGGATAGACGCAGTAAAATTTACCCCGAGTTCTCGGGGCCGCGTAACTAACCACACGATGTAGGAAAGATCAAGTTCAATGGCGAGAGGACGACTCAAGACCAAAATCCCGGGGCTCCGGGATCTGAGTTTGGGCTCGGCGTTTCCGCCTCTTGCGCATTAACTCTTCAGGAGAAATCCCAGCGCGCTCGAATGGAGAAGGGCCTCCAAACCTCTCTTCGGCCTTTAAACGCAAGGCAGCCTCTTCCTCGAGTGCCTGCGAACCCGGAGTGGCCTCCATCAGAACGCTGGCGGTCTCGACGACCGAGAGGCCCAGGGCAACGCTTCGTTGAGTGATGTAGGCCCGTTGCGCCACGGAAACCCGAGGCTCAACGCGTGCGTAGCGCCCTTCAGCGTCTTCAGACACGGCCCAAACCAAGTTCTCATCAAGCGATTTCACGTTCGTCTTGCCCGGCACCGAGACAAATACGCCGACTCTGGCGAGTTCAGGGATCGCGTCAAAATCGTTGGTTGCGGTCACCCCGGCTTCGCCAAAATAGAAATATCGCGCCACCGTTCGATCACTGAGTCGAATCACGTCTGAATCCGACTCCGGTGGCGCTTCAGCCGGCGATTGCGGGCCTGAGTCACACGCGGCCAAACACACGAAAAGCAGTGCAATAAACTTCAAGCCAGTTCATCCCAGAGATAGGTCAATGTGCGAATTCCGGCGTAAAAATTCTCGAGGTCGAATTTTTCGTTGGGGCTGTGCAAGCGATCGTCGTTCAAACCAAGCCCGATCAACACGCTGGGCACCTTCAACACGTCCGAGAACGTCGCAACGACGGGGATTGAGCCGCCACCCCGAATGAAGACCGGATCGGTGTTCCATGACTTCTTGAGCGCCCTCATAGCCGCCAAAACTGCAGGATGGTCGCGTTCGGTGATCACCGGACGCCCACCATGATGGAAATGCACGTCGACCTTCACATTGGGTGACGCAATGCTGCGAATATGTGCAGCCACCATTTCCTGAATCTCGCCAGGTTCCTGATCGGGCACCAAACGGCACGAGAATTTAGCCCGGGCTTTCGATGGGAGCACCGTCTTTGCGCCTTCACCCGTGAACCCACCGATGATGCCGTTAAAGTCCAGTGTCGGACGCGCCCAGGTGCGCTCAAGAGTCGTGTAGCCTTCTTCGCCTTGAACCCCCTTCACGCCGGTCTCGGCCATGAATTCGCTCTCTTTGAACGGCAATGCTGCAAAACCATCGCGCTCCACCTGCTCTAGAGCACGAACGCGATCGTAAAATCCGGGGACCGCGACGGTACCGTCGGGGTTTTGAAGCGCAGCAATGATCTTGCCAAGCTCGTTGATCGGATTGGGAACCGCTCCTCCGTAAAGACCGCTATGAAGGTCATGCGAAGGACCGGTGATTTCGATCTCGAAGTACGCCAGCCCGCGCAACGAGTACATGATCGCAGGGAGGCCCTTTGCGTACATCGACGAATCAGAGATGAAGACCGCGTCGCATTTCAGACGCTCAGAATTGGCCTCAACCCAGTTGTCCAAGTTCACGCTGCCGACTTCTTCTTCACCCTCGATCACAACCTTCACGTTGACCGGGAGACCTCCGTTGGCCAAATGAGCTTCCAGAGCTTTGACGTGCGCAAACATCTGCCCCTTATCGTCAGTAGCACCGCGCGCAAAGAGCTTTCCGTCACGAACGGTCGGTTCAAATGGAGGGGTATCCCAGAGCTCCAAAGGATCAGGTGGCTGAACGTCGTAATGCCCGTAGATCAAGTAGGTCGGTTTTCCAGGCGCGCCAAGAGACTCGGCGTAAATGATGGGATGGCCGGGAGTCTGATGAAGCTCCACAGTCGGCATGCCGATTTTCTTGAAATGTGCCACGAGCCAGTCTGCGCAGGCATGCACGTCTTTCTTGTGCTCCGTGTCGGTCGAGACCGAAGGGATGCGTAGAAGTTCTTTGAGTTCTTCGAGGAATCGTTCCTCGTTCTTTGCGATGTAGTCGATTGCCATTTTTGATTTCCGTCAGATTGCTTTGTATCGGAGCGTATAGGTTAGGGGTTTAGGTAGCTTGTCGCTTTTGACCTGAATGATGATCGTCAGCTTCTTGTGATCGGACGACAGGTTGTAGTCCATCGTCTTGCTCCCATCTTCACCCCGATAGGTCTGGGTGATGTGGTTAGATTCGCGCTTCTGGGTGATTTTGAATTCATCACCATCATCGCGTTTCCACTTGGTGACGTCTTTTCCGTCGCTCTTGGTGCGAATGGATTTGCGTGAATCAAGTTGGATCTCGACCGTATCGTCGGCCACCACGAGGGTGATTTTCTTGAAGATCGCGTTCGATTTCTTGAGTTTTCCTCGAGCGATCGGGCGCGTAATAAAATTCATGTCGTCGATCGTGTCTTCGATCGAAGCTTCCAGTGCGGTTTGTTGAGGTTTTTCATCCCCATCAAGCACGAAAGTCATCTTTTCGATCGTGGGGGCCGCGATCACCACGGCTGGCTCGGCCGGGGGCGTGGTCTCGGGCGCGGTATCTTGTGCCCACGCTGGCGTTGAAACAAAGAGGACGACGAGGATGGCTAATTTGATCCGCATGACTGGCTCCTTGGCTAATAAGGCACTCTAGGCCTGCGCTCGGCGAGTCGCAAGTGTGGGCTTATTGACGGCCTGCAGCGCGGTAGCCACACAGGTCGATCGCGACTCGACGGAATCCCGCGGACCTGATTTCTCGCGTGATGGCAGGCAATATCGCCGGATCAAAGATCCGCTCGAGCTCCTCAACCGCCACTTCGATCCTCGCCAGGCCTTCGTGGTCTCGAACGCGAAAATGTCGAAATCCATAGCCGTGCAGGACTTCCTCGGCCAATTCGATACGCTTTAGGCGATCGTAGGTCACCTCTTGGCCATGAGGAATGCGCGATGAAAGGCATGCCGCAGCGGGTTTATCCCAAACGCTCAAGCCTAAAAACTGCGCAAACTCACGCACGCCGGCCTTCGAGACATTATGTTTGAGCAAGGGCTGATAGATTCCACGCGCCTCCATCGCGGCAAGCCCTGGGCGGTCATCACCGATATCGTCGGCGTTTGTCCCAGAAGCCAACACATCTGCGCCCAGGCGATCGGCAATCACACGCAAATGGTCGAAACGCATCGACTGACAGAAAAAACAGCGCGACGACGTGTTTTCGGTGAATTTAGGGTTATCGAGCTCCGAAAAGCGCATGGTCTCGTGCGGAATGCCGATTTCACCCGCGATGGTCACGGCCTCGTCGAGCTCACGGCCGGCCAAAGTGGCGCTCACCGCCGTGACAGCACGTGCGTTTGTACCCAGCGCCCGAAAAGCCAGAGCCGCCACGACTGCGCTGTCGACACCACCAGAAAACGCCACGATGATCCGCTCATGAGCCCGCATTTCTGCGGTGATCGTTTCTATTTGCTGCGCGACATTCATGATGCAACCTCAACCGTCGTCCAACGCGCGCCGAGCTCTTTCAACTCGATGCCAAGCCGATGCAAAACCGCAGGCGGAGGCAACGGCTCGAATTTCAAGACCCACACTCCGGTGTCCAACTGGGCTTCGACGCAGTGAACACTGCGGGTGGCACAATGGGCAATGATTTGGTCTTCGTTCAACTGATCAGTCATTAAGAAACTCGTGGATTGCGAGAGCGGTCTTGGGCCCGATGCCCGGCGCCGCTTCCAATTCTGCCACAGAAGCGTCGCGAATCTTCTTCAAAGAGCCAAAGTGTTTCAAGAGGTCTTTGCGAGTCTTCGCGCCGATTCCCGGGATATCATCAAGCACCGATTTCATCGAGGCTTTGCGACGCAGCTCCTTATGAAAAGTAATGGCAAAACGATGGGCCTCGTCGCGAATACGTTCCAACAGGTACATTTCAGCGCTGTTCTGCTTCAGAACGACCGGATTCTTGCGGCCCGGCAAAAACACGCGTTCCGCTGAACGAGTGATCTCTTCGTCTTCAAAACCGACTTTGTCGACCCGGCTCTTCGCCAACGAAATCAGGTCAATTTCATGCAAACCTAAATCCTGCAGCACAGTCGAGGCCTGGCCGAGCTGGCCTTTACCACCGTCCACAACAACAAGGCTTGGTGCGCCTGAAGTGCCATCGGCGACTTTCGCGAATCGGCGGCTCAAGACTTCCCGCATGCTTGCAAAGTCGTCCTGCGAGGTCACTTCCTTCATCTTGTATCGACGGTACTCAGCCTTGTTGGGAATCCCGTCTTCAAACACCACCATCGACGCCACGATCTGTTTACCCTGCAAGTTCGAGATGTCGTAACACTCGATGCGTTCGGGGTAATTTCTGAGCCCCAGACGATTTTGAAGGTTTTCGAGCAGGTCCTGAGTTCGCTCCTCCTTGTCGTGCTCTTTTTCGAACGAGACTCTGGCGTTTTCGTTGGCGGTGTCGACCAGAAGCTTTTTTGCGCCTCTTTGGGGTGAATACACGCTGACTTTTTGCCCTTTGAGGTCACCCAGGAGTTCTTCAAAGGCCGAAAATTCTTCTTCATCAAAAGCGATCGGCACCAGGACTTCTTTGGGCACAAAAGAGCCCGACGCGTAATAGAGGTTGAGGAAACTCGACATGAGCTCCTCGTCGGGAAACTCTTGCCCCTTATAGCTGAACGCCTTGACCCCCTCGAGCTTTCCGCCTCGAACGTACATCACCTGAACGGTCAGACGATCGCCCTCGCGGTGGTAACCAAAAACGTCGCGGTCGATGATTTCGGCACTGACGGCAGATTGGCGATCAAGCGCCTTTGAAACGCTTAGGATTTGGTCACGATAATGGGCGGCCCTTTCAAACTCCATGTCCTCAGAGGCTTCGTACATCTTCGCTTTGAGCCGGTTCACCAGCTCGTCTCCACGGCCCTCCAAAAACAACACCGCGTCACGCACATGCCGGTCATAAACTTCGGCGTCGACGTCAAAAACACAGGGGCCCGGGCATCGCTTGATCTGGTATTGCAGGCAGGGTCGTGTGCGTGAGGCGAGCGCCGCGTCCGTGCAGGTTCTGAGCTGAAAGTATTTGTTGAGCAGGCTCAGCGTCTGACGGATCGATTTTGCACCGGTATAGGGCCCAAAATAACGCGCACCGTCCTTGTTTTGACGGCGCACGACCTCGACGCGCGGCCATTCACCTTTGGTGTTGATCCGCAACGAAATGAAATTTTTATCGTCCTTAAGCAGGACGTTATAACGGGGCTGATGGGCCTTAATCAGGGTGTTTTCGAGGATCAGCGCTTCTTTTTCATTGGCGGTGACGATCGTCTCGATATCGCTCAGGATTTTGGGCAGTCGCTGGACAAAAGCACGGGTATCACCGGACGCAGAAAAATAGCTTTTCACCCTGTTTTTCAGGTCTTTGGCTTTGCCCACGTACACGATGCGATCCCGCCGATCGCGCATAATATAACAGCCAGGCTTGTTCGGAATCAGATCAAGCCGGGCCTCATAATCGAAGGTCTCGTCCGTCATCAGGATTTCTTGAGTTGGGACAAAACCCATTGGTAATAGAGAAACTCAATGGCCATGGCTTCAAACCCCTTCCAGGCAGAAATCAGGTCCTCAAAATCTTCGTCGCTCACTTCGGCCGGGTTCTTTCCGTAAGTGTAAATCACCCAGCGGCGCAGACCCTTTTCCTCACCTTTTATGATGTGGGAAGGGAAAGAGGCGTCGGTCCGATTACGGTGCAGCATCAAGTTCTGGGCCGTCGAAGGACCGATCCCTCGGATCTTCTGAATCTCGAAATAAAATTCCGAGGGCTCCAGATCTTCGAGCTTTTGCAGTTCCAGAGTTCCGTCGTGAATTTGCGTGGCCATCCCGATGATATATTCGGCCTTTCGCTCCGAAATCCCAAACTCCCGAAATGACGCAGGCTCAGCCGACACCAAGTTCTCAGGCCGCGGATAGGCAAAATATTCCACTCCGGCATGCTCAAAACGGGTTCCAAAAGCTCTGCGTACCGATTGGTCCATCTTCTTTGCAGTGGGTCGGTGAGAGATGCGCGACTTAATGATGTCCGAAAAGGCATCTTCAAAGATCGAGGCACCTGCGATCCGCTTGAAGCCATATTGTTCTTGCACCATCGCGCCAAGATAGAAGTCGTCCACGGCTTGTTCCATCAGCGGGCGCAAATCCAGATTAAGTCCAAGAATTCGTCCAATCTGTTGCGTCGCCTCGGCAATCTCTAAATCTGTGAGCTCCTGTCCCGGGAAAGACACCTCGAATCCAGGTTCCTCCGGGTTCTCGTTGAACTTCGCGACAAAGAGGACATCGCGGGTCGACAGGCTCAGCGGACGCACGAACCCTTTTTCATAGATCGCTTCGGGGTCTTGTTCCCGCAAAAAATAGTCCGCGCAATCGAGCGTAAGCCAGAAGTCATGCGGCGGAAGAGATGGCAGAAACATTCAGGGCTCCTTGGGATGGCATTAGGATGCACCGGACGGACAAACGTCTCAATCACGAACCATAATCCGCCACGCCACCAACTTTTGTTTCGAAAACCCATCAATGCTGCTAAGAGTGCCCCGCAAAACAATGAAAAATGGAGATTACATTATGAAAATTCGATTACTTACAGCACTTTGCGCACTTTGGATCCTCGGCTGTGACAAGCCCGCAGTGGATATCGAAACTGAAGACGGTGCCAAGGTTGAAGTCAACGCAGACGGCATCAAAGTTGAAGGCAAGAATGACGAAGGCAAGACCGTTGAAGTCAACAAAGATGGCGTCAAAGTTGAAGGCGAAGGCACGGACGTTGTCGTCGATAAAGATGGCGTCAAAGTTGATGGCGAAAACAACGTCGAAATCAACAAAGACGGCGTCAAAGTCGATGGCGCTGACGGCGTCAAAGTTGACCTCACAAACGGCGTGAAGGTCACGATTCCTTCCGGCAATTAAGTTTGGCCGCAGGGCGTTTGCCTTGAACGTCGGAAGACCGGCATAAAGGCTTGCGCCCATCTGACTGATGTATTAATTTTCTCACATCCCCAACACACGAGATGATCATGTCCGGTGGCTTAATTGGAATCAAAAAAGAAACTGCAATCGGCATCTTCGGCGGACTCGCCATGATCGCGATTTGTGTGATGATTGGCAGTTTTATTGCCCAGAGCATGGGTGGACATCACGAAGGTCCAGCCGGCGCGCACGCTCCAGCCGAAGCTGCTCCAGCCGGTGAAGCAGCTCCAGCAGCACATTAGTCGAATCTATTCGACGTGGTCATCGCCAAGGGCCATGGCCGCCAACGTGCCACCATCGACATTCGTACATTCGGGGAAACCCTTGCTTTCAAGGATGAGCGAAGCCACTTGGCTTCGTGCTCCGGACCGGCAAATGACGAATATTTGTCGTTCGTCTTTTTCAGGCACTCTTCCCTCTTGAATCCAAGACAGCGGAAATGCCTCTGCGCCCTTGACGTGAACCTGCGCAAACTCATGGGGTTCTCGCACATCCAGAAGACGTGACGAGTCGCTGCGCAGGAGCGAAAACTCCGCGTAAGATATTCTTTTCACGTATTAATCTCGGAAGTTAACGTATTGAAGCGGCAAATCGTACTCGTTGGCCTTCATCTCTTTGATGGCGTCCTGCAAGTCGTCCCGATTTTTGCCTGAATACCGAAGCTGGTCGCCCTGGATCGAGCCTTGAGCCTTGATCTTGGCGTCCTTGAGGTCCTTGACGATCTTCTTGGCAATTTCCTGAGAAATGCCCTGCTGGACCGCAATCTCTTGACGCACCTTCATGCCGCCCATGGGCTTGAGGTCCCCAGGTTTAAAGGTCGACAGATGCAACCCGCGCTTCACAGCTTTGGACTGCAAAACATCGTAGGCGGCGATCACACGACCCTCGGAATCCGACGTGATCGTGATGGTCGACGTGTCGGCTTTCCACTCAATGGTTGTCTTGGTGTTCTTGAAGTCAAAACGCGTCGAAATCTCTTTGTTCGCGTTGTTCACTGAGTTCGCGATTTCTTGAACGTCCACTTTGGACACGACATCAAATGACGGCATGGGGGCTCCTTAAAGAGTTTCGGCAATTTCGGCGATCAATGAATCGATGGCGCTGCCATCGAAACCGAACTTGTCGCCAATGGCGTGGCACATCTGCATTTCGTCTTCACGAAAACCGTCGGATTGAGCCACCGCAATAAACATCCGCAGCGCGACTTCTCGCAATTCCTGGGTGTCGATACGATGCGCCAGCGATTCCAGAAAGCCTTCCATCACGCCGGGCTCACCCCGTTGATTGGTCAGCAATTCGCGTGTCAACGAGCTGTGCTGAGTGACTTCGGCTTCGACGTCTTTGTCCCAGATGAAGGGAAGGCGCAGGAGCTCTTCGTCAAGTTGTGCCAGCTCTTCGTCAGTCACTTCGCCGTCTGCAATCACAGCCAGCACCAAGATATCCATGAACGCTTTATTGGCGTCGATGCTCATCTCTTTGAGTGATTCAAGCTCATCAAAATAGCTCATCACGTGTTTTTGAAGCATGAGTTCTCCTTTTAATCGTCGATTCGAATAAGACCGTTGATAAGTACATCCATCGCGGCACCGATCGTGGCTTCAAGGTCCATCTCGATACCGAGTGCAAAATTGGCTTGCACCCCGTCGAGCAAGGACTTCAAGACGATCGCGACCCCGTAGGAATCACATTCACGCACCTGGCCTGTCTCGACTCCGCGAGCGATCAAGGCCGAGATCCGGTTGAAATAATTAAGTTGAAGCTCGCGCAGAAGCTTGGCGACTTCCGCATCACGAAGCGCCATTTCGCCCATGATGACCATGAAACGAGGCCGATCTGTGCTGGCGAAGAGCTGCATGAAGTGCTCGGCAAGTTCGAGTAACACGCCGGTGATGTCTTTGGCCTGAGCGTCGACGTTGTCGATGAAGGACATCGAATTTTGATATTCCTCGTGCACAAGCGCCAAGAAAATGTCCCGTTTCGACTCGAAATGAAAGTAGATGCCGCCCTTACTCAGCCCCGATTCACGAGCGATCGTGTCCATCTTGGTGGCAAAGTAGCCCTCATCAAGAAAACACGCCCGTGCGGCGTTTAGGATTTGCTCCGAACGCTCGTCCGGGCTGCGGTGTTTAGTCATGACTCTTCCACGTCTTGGCGCCGTGGAGTATCGACCTAGCTGCTTGGAAATTCAAGGTGAGAGGGCCAGCGAATCGCGGGAATCAACGAAGCTGCAATTCGAGCTCGGCGATAATTTCGGAGATATCGCTATGACCTGTGATCTCTTGATCCATGCGACGACAGGCGGCCATCACGCTGGTGTGGTCTTTTCCACCGAATTTACGACCGATCTGAGGGAACGAGTCTTCGGTGTGTAGACGCGACAGGTACATCGCGATTTGACGTGGAATGCTGATGTCACGTGAACGACGGGCCCCCTTGATATCCGAGGGTTTGATGTCGAATCGAGACGCCACCAATTTGATGATGCGATCGATGGTCACGTGGCGCCCATCTTCGATGTTCATGCGCCGCAGCATTTCTTTGGCGAATTCGACCGTCAGCGGAGTGCTCGTCAGGCTGGCCTGGGCCCCAAGACGAATCAGCGTGCCTTCCAGCTCGCGAACGTTGGAGCGAATGGCAGAAGCAATCAGAAGCGCCACGTCTTTTGCCAACGGAATCCCATCGGCTTCTGCTTTTTTCTCGAGAATCGCCATCCGCGTTTCGACTGATGGAACCTGCACGTCCGCGATCAAGCCCCAGGAGAATCGGCTCGCAAGCCGGTCTTCGATGCCAGGCAATTCACGTGGAGGCCGATCCGAAGTCATCACGATCTGCTTTCCGCCCTGATGAAGGGCATTGAACGTGTGAAAGAACTCCTCTTGAGTCGAGTCTTTGCCGCCGATGAACTGGATGTCATCGATCAACAACACATCACAATCGTTGCGGAACTGCATTCTGAACGAGTTCATGTCGCGGTTTCGCAGCGACGTGATCAGCTGATTCATGAACGCTTCAGACGACAGATACAGCACACGCTGGGTGGGGTCGCGGCGCAAGATCTCGCACCCTACGGCCTGAAGCAGGTGTGTCTTACCAAGGCCGACGCCACCAAAGATAAAGAGCGGGTTGTAGACCGTGGCTGGATTAGCAGCTACGGCACTGCAGGCCGCATGAACAAACTGATTCGAACCACCGACCACGAATTCATCGAAGGTGTATTTCGGGTTCATCCCCGACTCAAGCGCGCGTTCGCGCCAATCGAGCCGTGGACTGACAAAAATATCGCGTTGTTCGAGAGGTTCTGCGCTTCGCGATTGACGAGCCGCCACGCGACTCGATGAGAGATCGACCGCGACGTCGTCATTTTGAGCGGAGGCCCCACGAGCACGAATCGACACTTTCCATTTGCGCTCGGTGACGGTCTGGAGCGCTTCACCGATCAAATCGAGATAATTGTCCTCAATCCAAGCCTTGATGAAGTCGTCGCTCACTTCAAGTTCGGCAATCCCTGCTTCAATCTGAACAACAGAAATGGTCTTGAACCAAGTTTCCCACGTGTGGGCGCTGACCTTTTCCTTCAAATCATGAAGTGCGTTTTGCCAAATCTCCGTCATCAATGCGCCGTTTCTAAAAGTTGGTTCCGAGGGGGGTCGGAAGGGGGGAAAGAGCTAAAGGATCGAGTCATGGTTATCAACCAAGTTCTCCGTGATCGGAAGGACTTTCTACCCGCTCGGAACCCCTTTGGAGTACGTCATTTCCGGGATCTTTCCGAACTTGTGCGCCTTTGCGAGGCCCCGAGTTAACGAGTTTTTTTTTATCGGGTGAACAAGCCGGATAACTCAAGCGCCACGGAACAAACGACCAGCATTCTCGCCTAACACCGCGTAATAAATGCGCGTTATCAGGTTCTAACAAAATTTCGTGGGACCGGGTTCGCGTGATCGTGGCATGAATGACGCGATCGCATGGTGCGTCATCGTGTGAATTCACGCACTTGCGTGGCGACCCACTCGACCTCTGCGGAACGAAGCTGCGGAAAGACCGGCAAAGCCAAGACGCGTTGAGCTGCTATTCGGGCATTTGAGATTTTTGATGGCATCGAAAAACACGGTTGGTCACGCATCGAAACCGGATAATAAACCGCAGTTTCGATGCCGTTTGCAGCGAGGTGTTTTCGAAGTTCGTCGCGGCGCTCGGCTTCGATCACGTATTGGTGAAACGTTGATGAGACTCCGGGTCGAATCTTTGCCGGTCGATCCACGATACCGTCGTAAATCGCGGCGTGGGAGCGACGCCGTGCGTTCCACTCGTCCACATAAGGAAGCTTGACCGACAAAATGGCCGCTTGCAGGGCATCGAGCCGGAAATTTCCACCGAGTTCCTGATGAACATATTTGGGCTGGGCACCGTGCACCCTCAGGCGACGTAGTCGTTTGGCCAGATTCTCGTCGTTGGTGACGACGGCCCCGGCGTCTCCACTTGCTCCCAGATTCTTGGTAGGGAAAAAGCTGAAGCAGGCCATTGAGCCGTGAGTTCCGACGTGTCGGGAGTCGATGTGAACCCCCACTGCCTGTGCACAATCCTCGACGATCGGGATCCCCCGCGCGGCGCAGATTTTGGAGATGGTGTCGATGGCGGCGACTTGTCCAAAAAGATGGACCACGATCAAGGCTTTGGTTTGTGGCCCAATCAGATCGGCCAAGAACTCGGGGTCGAGGCCATAATAAGAGTCGATATCCGCGAAGACGGGTTTTGCGCCAAGCCGCGCAACGCACCCCGCGGGCGCAAAAAACGTGAAGTCGGGAACGATAACCTCGTCTCCCGGACCTATCCCAAGCGCCATCAACGCCATCGTGAGCGCGTCCGTTCCACTTGAGGTGCCCACGGCATGACCCTGGCCCACGTAAGCCGCAAACGCCTGCTCAAATCCCTCGACCTCGTCACCAAGAATGAACCGGCCTGAGCGCAGAACACGCAAAGCCGCCTGCTCAACGGCCTCTTGAATCTCAGGTTCCAGGCGGGAGGCATCAAAAAACGGAACGTCCATTCAGAGCTCGCGCAGACCGTTGAGGGAATGTTGAAAATGACGGCCACACGCGCATCCCAGCGCCTCGTCCAGCCGCAAGCCGCAAATGCAAACCCATCCAACGGCCCGCCCTGGAACCCCAACCACCAACGCTTGGGGTGGGACGTCATGGGTCACGACGGCTCCAGCGCCAATAAGTGCGTACGACCCGATCGTAGTCCCACAGACAATCGTGGCATTGGCGCCAATCGACGCGCCCTTCTGCACATGAGTCGTCTGCAATTCGTCGCGGCGAGAAATAAACGCTCGAGGCGTTGAAACGTTGGTGAAGACCACGCTTGGGCCGACGAAGACGTCGGCTTCCAAGACCACGCCAGCGTAAACCGACACGTGGTTCTGAACACGAGTCCCATCGCCAATCACGACGCCCGGTCCGACATAAACTCCCTGCCCCAACACACATTTATTTCCGATTCGAGCGCCTTCCGAGACGTGAACCCAATGCCAGATCGACGTGCCCTCACCGACAACAGCGCCATGATCGATGATCGCCGTGGGGTGAATCATCGATGATAACCCGCCGACTTTTGCCGTTCATTTTTTCCAAGAGGCAGATTCGCGGAGGCCTTCAGATCCCAGGAGTCGAACGTGTCGCCCTCGCTTTGCAGATAGAAATCCGCAATGGGTCCGAGCATGGCAGCGTTGTCTGTCGACAGGATCGGCGGCGCAAAAAACACCTCGATCTGCATCCGTTCTCCTTCGGCGCGCGCCGCGTTTCGAAGCCCCGAGTTGCAGGCCACGCCGCCCGAAAACACGATGCGCTTAAGCTTCTTTTGTTTGGCCGCTGCAAAGGCTTTCATGACAAGCACATCAACCACCGCCTGTTGAAACGAAGCACACAGGTCATTTAAATCTTGGCCCTGCGGAATCCCGTTCGCCTCGATGTGCTGCAGCACAGCGGTCTTGAGACCTGAAAACGAAAAATCCAGGTTCTTGCGCGTCCACATCGGGCGTGGAAACGCGATCGCCTCGGGATTACCGTCTTTGGCGAGCGCGTCGATCTGAAATCCGCCCGGATAGGGCAGGCCGACCATCTTGCCGACCTTATCGAACGCTTCGCCTGCAGCATCGTCGCGGGTTCGACCGAGCAGTTCATACTCGCCCAACTCACGCACCACGTAGATGTCGGTGTGCCCGCCGCTGACGATCATGCCGATGTACGGAAACTCGGGGCGTTCAACGTCGGGAAGGTCTAGCAAAACAGCCGTCAAATGCCCTTCGAGGTGGTTCAAGCCCACACAGGGTTTATTATGGGCGAAGGCCAGAGCCTTGGCGGTCTCAATTCCGACAAGCAACGAGCCAATCAGGCCTGGCCCGCTGGTCACACCGAAGCCGTCGATGTCCTTGAGTGTCACGCCTGCCTCGGCCAGAGCGTCACGCAAGACGGCCTGAATATCACAAACATGATTGCGAGAAGCCAACTCCGGCACAATACCGCCGTAACGACGATGGATGGGAATCTGGCTGGCGATGGCGTTGGACAAGACTTCTCGGCCATCTCGAATGATGGCGACCGAGGTCTCGTCACAACTCGACTCAATGGTCAGGACGAGCATTAGAAACGATTCTTGAGAATGGAACGAACTTCATCGGAGTCACGGCCAGTGGGACGAAGTTGCAAGAACTTCTCGTAGGCAGACTTGGCCTTGTCTTTATTGCCCTCAAGCTGATAGGCGGCGCCCAAATCCAAATAGAGATTCGCTGGGCGATGACCGAGCTTTTCGGCGCGCGTGTATTGCTCAATCGCTTCACTGTTACGCATGGAGCCAAAGGCTGCCTGGCCGTGAAGGAACGCGATTTTGCCGTTACTTGATTCCTCAGCACTCAGGGCACGAAGCGCTTCAAGTGCAGGTCCGAAATTCTCGCGTTTCACGAGCTTCTCGGCAGCGCTGATACGACCCGCGATTCCAGTCGGAGCGGCTTCAACCGGCTCGACTTTCTTGATCGGCTCTTCTTTGGGCACATCATTGCGAACGATGTCGACCGGCTCGTCGACGACAGCGACCTCCACAGGTTCGGCGTCTGAACCGGCGTCGGGCGTGGCAACGGCCATGGCATCGAATTCCGGAATCACCCCGGAAAACAAAAGCGCGGATTCCGTCGCACGCTGTTCAACGTCTTTTCCAAACGCTGCGGCGATGGCATCCACAGGCTCGACAACAGGTTCCTCAATAGCAGGTTCCTCGATGACGGGTTCCTCAACGACAGGCTCTGGCGTTGGAATGACCGCAACGGGTTCCTCAATCGGCTTTTCTTGTCCGTTTTGTGAGATGATGATCATCAAACCAATCACCAAAACCGCAATGATACCAAAGACGATCAGCCCGGTTCGGTTGGGCGGTTCATCGACATGGAACTCGTCGGCAGAGCGATCCGCAGCACGAAAGAATGACTCTTCTTCATGCTCTTCCTCTTCCACGCTGATGACGGGCTCATCGAGAGTGTCGACCTTTTCCGACCCTGCCTTTTCACGGTCCGGCAATTCAACGGTATCAAGCTCAGGGGCCACTTTAACAAGGGCCTCTGGTATTCGGCTCCCCGAACGGCTCAAGTCAAAACGCGCCACAACGAGTTCCCCGTCTTTGGCGGTTCGCTCGACAAGCGGTGGCACCACTTCGACGTCTTCAATTTCTTCGAGTTCGTAGTCGGCGCCGTCATCTTTCGCAGGCAGTTCGCCTGGAAATGGCGTCACGTCATTGGCCGGATCAAAGTCCTCCAAAGCGTCCACGGCTTCGGGGCTCGCCGCCAAATTCTCAGCCTCAACCTCAGCCTCATCGACCTCGCCAGCCTTTGCTTTTGCCAACTGCTCAGCAAGTGGTCGAAGATCTTGCGTTACGCGTTCACGTTCCTTGACGGAAAATTCACGCGACGACTCGATCTCCTCGGTTGCGGCTTGTTCCGGGAAATCCAAGGTGATGGAAGGTTCATCGTCGTCAAAAACATCGCCCTCGCTGAGCTCGTCGGAAAGGCGGGGCCATGACTCGTCAGTTTGTTCATCTGCTCTGGCGTCGGCCAGATGAGCGGCCGTGTCGAGAAGCGACTCGGCTTCGGCCACAGCGCGCGCAGCGACGATATCGTCGTGAACTTCAGCAATGGAAGCGATGTTCGGAAGCTCTTTGGTCGAGACTTCCTCGACCTCCGGAACGTCGTCTTCATGGTCATCAAACGTTTGATCTTGAAGGCGAGTCGTCTGCGCTGGCGTGCTGATCGGCGTTGGCTGACGTTGTCGACGATGACGTGACGCCGAAGGCTCCGAATCGTCATCAAGAGATTCGATCGAGACAGGCTTCACGTTTGGATCGGTCGTTCGCGAAACCGCGTCAACGAGTCGCTCTGTCACCCGGCCCTGGCGAACATCGGTCAAGGACGAAAGCCCCAAATCCGTAGTTCTGATGGGGTCGGCAGGCCCGTCGCTTGGAATCTCTTCTGCGGCACGAATATCGGCGACCAGCTTTGAAAGTGGAGCTGTTTCGGTGGAGCTGTTTCGGTCCACAGCCGCAATCATATGCTGCGTGGCCGTGTGCTGAGAGATCGCGCGATGCTGCCCCGTAAGCACGATGGCTTCCGCCTCCTGTCGTTTTTTCTCTTCTTCTTCGATCTTTCGAATCGCCTCTTTCGGGTTCGACTCGCCTTCGAAGTGAAAACTCCACGACGGTTTGCCGTCGACGTCCACGGAATCTGGACCAAGAATCTGCGGCATCATGGGCTCGACATCAGGTCGGGCTTCGCCCCCACGACTCTGTGCACCAAATTTGGGCGCCGTGTCCTTTCGGCCTCGATCTTCGTCCCGCGTCTCAAGCCAGGTCGCAAGATTTGAACGTTCTGGGGCTCGATCATTATGAGCCGCCACGTTCTTGAGTGCGCCATCGGCGAGCAGTTTCTGGGTAATCTGCAACGTCGTAACGTCGTCGACGGGGCTGTCGTCCAAGACGTCGCGAATCGAGCGCACGCCGTCGTAAAGGCGGGCAATACGAGCCACGGCACCGGGCAACTGATCCAGGTTAGGCAGCTGTTTATAGTCGGCTTCGAAAATATTCTGGAAACTGGGCAATTCGTCGACCAGTTCGTTCCACGTTCCCAGACGTTGGATGCCCACGAGCAACAGGTCATTGCTGTCTTTGGGGACCCGATCGGGGCGATTGGCGATCTCATGGTACTGCAGGTGGAATCGCCCTTCGGGCCAGAGCATGAGCCGATAGATGGCTTCTTCGCCCTGCAATTTCCCGCAGATGGCGTCCAGGATATTTCCCTCACGAAAATAAACGACAGCTTCACGTTCATTGCGCGATAAACGAATGGAACCCGAGCGCATTTCTTCTTCGATCGTCTGAAGCAAGTCGATCATGGTGATATCAGCAAGATCGCCTTCAAGTTCCTCGATTTCAGAGTCGCTGAGCATGTCTTTGGCGCGCTTTTGCAGCAGCAGCTCGACGCGCGTCGTCACTTCTTTGATGTAGACGGGCTTCGTCAGGTAGTCGTCGGCACCGAGCTCGAACCCCCGCATTTTTTGCGGCAATGAGCGATCTTCGGTCAAGAAAATGAACGGAATCGAACGCGTCGACTCCACTTCTTTCAGACTGGCCAAAAGCGCGAACCCGTCTCCATCGTCAAACTTCGAGTCTGAAATGATAAGATCGGGTTGTTCGGAGACCATCAGCCGCTTGGCTTCAAGCGGGGAATCCGTGATGATTACACGGTATCCAGCCTTCTTGAAGCTGACCTCGAGGACTTTTTGACTCTTTGTGTCGGCGTCGACCACCAGAATCGTTTCGTTAGCCACACCTGCTCCTTCATCTACGCACACCTGCTCTTGCGCGTCGGATTCGCGGCATCTTAGTAGGTCAATCTTACCTACACAAGGCAGGACACGTTGCTGCATCAGGCCAGCCAAGAGTTGACGATTCAGGACCCGGCATACTACCCTTCAATCTTCTCCTAAGCCGTGCCCATTCCATGCTCAACAGACCCTCCGATACTCCCCGCTACATTGTGGTCGAAGGCCCTATTGGTGTGGGAAAAACAACGCTCGTGACCCGTTTAGCAGAGCGCTACAACGCTCGAACAGTGCTTGAGATTTTTGAGGAAAATCCCTTCCTCGCTAATTTCTACGCTGACCAATCACGCTATGCGTTTCAGACTGAAATGTTCTTCTTATTGTCGCGCTATCGGCAACAAGAGGATTTTTCGCAAGATGATCTCTTCGGCCGCATGGCGATCAGCGACTACCTCTTTGTGAAGTGTCGGCTCTTCGCGAGTCTGACTCTGACCGATCACGAACTGTCGTTGTACGACCGAATGTATACGATCCTGACGACGCAAGTTCCCAAGCCCGATGTCGTGATTCACTTGCATGCACCGCTCGACGTGCTGATGGGGCGAATCTCACAACGCGGCCGATCGTACGAACAGAATATGGATCCGGAATACCTCGACCGCCTGCGCTCGCTCTATCAGTCGTTTTTTCATCATTACGAAGACACGCCGCTGCTCGAAGTGGACACGACCGGGATTGATTTCTCGAAAGACGACTCCGCGGTCGACGACCTCTTACGCGCCGCAACCGACACATGGTTGCAAGCTCGCGAACCCCAAGCCGTGACTTTTTAGATCAGGTGCTCCCCATGCTCGTCGCACGAAAGCTCATCGTCGAGCGTGGTGGAAAAACCATTCTCTCGTCCATCGACTTCAAGGCAGAACCCGGTCAACTGATTGGAATTCTAGGCCCATCAGGCTCCGGAAAATCCACGTTATTGATGGCCCTTAACGGGTTTCGACCGGCAAAGGCCGGCGTGGTGACGCTTGATGGCCAAAACCTCATCGAAAACTTCGAAGCTCTGAAAGCCAATATCGGCTACGTGCCTCAAGACGACATCGTTCCCACCGCACTTAAGGTCGAACGTGTCTTGGAATACGCGGCCGAGTTGCGGCTTCCCGATGTTGAGCCTGATGGACGGCGGGCACGCGTTGCTTCGGTGATTCGATTGCTCGATCTGGCCGATCGCAAAGACGTGCGGGTTGGCAGCCTGTCTGGAGGCCAGCGCAAACGCGTCAGTGTGGGTGTCGAACTTCTGGCCGAACCACGACTGCTCTTTGCCGACGAACCCACCAGTGGATTGGACCCGGCGCTTGAGCGCTCCTTGACCGAAGCATTTCGGAAATTGGCCACCGGCGATCGAATGGTGATCGTCACCACTCATATCATGACCTCATTATCGATCTACGATCGCCTCTGTGTGGTCGTGGGCGGCCGCCTGGCATTCTTTGGGCCCCCCGACCAGCTCAAGCCGTATTTTGGGGTCGAAGATTACGCCGACATTTACACAAAGCTCTCGGACAAGGAGCCTCGTAAATGGCATGACGAGTTTCAAAGCTCGCCGCTTGCACGCTTTTTGAGTTAGAAAAATGACCCCAATCGATACCGACGCCATTCGCCAACTCACCGCCAGGTGGGGCCTTGAACGCGGTGTCTTTGAATCCAACGCCAAGTTCGAAAACCGATGCGCAAGCCCGGAATTCCATCAACGTTTCAGGCAAGGCAAAGTTCCGACGCTCAGCCTGGAAGACGTCAGTGGCATCCCGTTTGTAAGCGTGATTCCTGGCGTCGAGATGTACCAACACCGTGCGCGAGTGCGGGCTTCGAACGGCGATGTTTTTGCGACCTCGACGCCCCTTCCTGCCGGCTATGAGGATTATAATCGTGAAATCCTTCATCTTGGCGCGCCAACCTGCGTGATCGCGGAACCCGTTGAAAACCCAGCGGCATCGATCAGCGCTTGCATGCAGGGAACGGCGTACAAACAAATCGTTGAATGGGGCAAAGCTCAATCGAGCATCGCCATCCATCCTTATATGTCCATCGAGCCCGCTTGGGAGCTTGCGGCGAGGCTTGGTGTCGACGCCGGCGTAGAAACTCGTGTGATCGGCCCACCGCCAGCGGCGCTTTGGATTGCCAACGACAAGTGGGCGCTTACTGAAATCATCCGATTGGTGGCCTCCGAAAATCTAGTCGTTGAGAGCGCGGCCTCGACTCAAGTCGAAACGATTGCCAGGCACCTTCAAGACTTTGCCAAACGTCATGGAACAGTCGGTTTAAAGCGCACTCGGTGTGCTTCAGCGATGGGAAATCGTGTTTTCGAAAGCCACGAGCTCAATCGTCTGAACCTGCCCGAAATCACGGCGCTTGTTCGGGATTTCCTGGCCAAAACCGAGTGGCAGGGCGACGAAGAGGTGATCGTCGTGGAATGGATCGAAACCGATTTATCACCTTCGACCCAAACGTGGATTCCCCCACAAGGGCCTCCCATCATCGAAGGCGTTTACGAACAGCTTCTAGAAGGGCGCGAAAAAGTGTTCCTCGGGAGCCGGCCATCCACCTTACCGACCGTGGTCAATCAGGCGCTGATCCATGCCAGCATGATCGTGGCCACAGCGTTTCAGGCCCTGGGTTATGTGGGCCGTTGTTCTTTCGATTTTGTCGTCGGGGGAGACGTGAATGGTGAATTCGAGGCCAAATTCACCGAGTGCAACGGGCGATGGGGAGGAACCAGCACCCCGATGTTCCTCGTCGATCGTGTCATGGGCACAGATATCGACACTCGTCCGACCTACCTCGCGCAAGACTTCATTCGCGAAGACCTCGTCGGCGCGAGTTTCATGGACATCCGCGAGGCGATCGAGGACTTGCTCTACCGCCCCGAGACAGGCGAGGGCCGTTTCATCCTCTATAATGTCGGTCCACTGGCAGGCAGCGGGAAATTCGACATCATCTCGCTCGGCCGAAATGCCGACGAAGCGCTGGAAGGAGTTCACAAGATCTTGCCCGCGCGGCTCGGAGTCCGCTGAGCAACCAAAGCTGAGATCAACGGGCGAGGCGCTGAAAAATTCTCATAGCGGACTCGTTGGTGTAGATTTGGCGGCGAAATGGAAGTTTCCAACCTTTACACCGAATCCACCATGTTTGATGCCGATGCCCTCATCGCCCTTCGTCGCCTAAATTCCCTTGCTGTCGCGCCCGACGGCACCTGGGCCGCCGTAGGTGTTCAACGCCTGAACACCGACCAAACCAAATACATCAGCGACCTTGTCCGGCTCGATCTCTCAAGCCATGAGTCGTATCCCCTGACGACTGGGGACACCAGCGATCATAGCCCTACGTTCCTCACGGACGGACGGCTCGCGTTTTTGTCGATGCGCGGTGACGACGACAGCAAAAAGCAGGCGCAGATTTACGCGTTCAGGCCTACCGGTGGCGAGCCGGAGGCCATCACCGACGAGCCGTTGGGTGTGTCGTCCTTTGTGGCTGCAACCGATGCCGACACGATCGTTTGCCTGTGCTCCGTGTTGCCCCAAATCCCTCATGATGAACAACGTGCGCACATGAAGGACCGACGCGAAAAAGGCCCAAGCGCACTGGTTTACGACGAAACACCGGTTCGATATTGGGATCATTGGCTTCCACAGACTCGTACCCATATTGTCGCGTTTATCGACGGCGTCAGGCACGACCTAACACCGGAAGTCGGACGTGAAATCGAACAGACGAGTCTCTCGGTTTCGCCCGATGGGCGCTACGTGATTTGGTCCTCGAGACGAAAACACCAAGACAGTGTTCACGACCACTCGTTTGTCCTCTACGACCTCAAGGCCAAAACGCAGACCGTGCTTTTCGACGAAGCGACGCTCAACGTTTCAAATGCCTGCTGGGCGCCCGACTCCAACCGCTTTGCGTTTGTGCGGCATCACCGAGTCACGGGCACGCAGGGAAATAACCAATTATGTGTTCATGATGTGGACGGCCAGGCCACCAAGACACTCGCCGCTGAGCACGACCTTTGGTTCACGCCTGTCACGTGGGCCGGAAAGTCACGGTTGGTGGCCTCGGCAGAAGCCGACACCTCGGTGGCCATTTTTGTGGTGAACGTCGATTCGGACACCGTCGAACGCATCACGGCGCCCGAAGCCGGAGGCGCACATCGAAGTCTGAATGTTTCGAACGGACGAGTCTTTGGCCTGCGTGCTCGCATCTCGCATCCCCCCGAACCCTTTGTTTGCGACCTGGCCATCAATTCCGAGCCAAAACTCCTGGCCTGTATGAGCGGATTTGAGATGCCGTCAGGTATTGAGGTGGAAGACCATCGTGTCGTATCGACCGACGGCGAGCCCATCCAGTATTTCACGGTGTCCAAGGCATCGGAAACACCACGCCCGGCGCTGATGTGGATTCACGGCGGTCCCGTCGGGCAATGGGGCGACGACTGGCATTGGCGCTGGAACAGCATCGTTGGCGCCGAAAAAGACTGGCTGATGGTGATGCCAAACCCACGCGGGTCCACCGGATTTGGGCAGGAATTCGTAGAGGGGATTTTTGGCAACACCTGGGGTGCCCAATGCTACGAGGACCTGACCTGCGTGGCCGATGAAATTCAAGCGCGAGACGATGTCGATGAAACCAAGTTCAGCGCCATGGGTGGGTCTTTTGGTGGATACATGACCAATTGGATTGGCACACAAACCAGCCGGTTCCATCGACTTGTGACCCATGCGGGTCTGTTCGACCTGGCCATGTTTCACGGCGTGACCGACATGCCACCCTGGTGGGCCCATGTGTTCAATATCAATCCTTATACCGGCCGAAAGGATTTTGACGTCTATTCACCCGTGGCCCATGTATCCCATTGGAAAACGCCGACTCTGGTCGTGCACGGAGACCTCGATTACCGGGTGCCTGTGGGCGAAGCACTTGCCCTCTTTGAGGCGCTTCAATTCCATGGTGTGCCGAGCAAGCTGCTTATTTTCCCGGACGAGAACCATTGGATCTTGAAACCACGCAATATCTTGTCCTGGTACACCGAGACCCTTGGTTTCATCGAAAACTAGAAAGCCTTCGAAAAACGGACAAAAAAAAAGGCGCCCATTGGGCGCCTTTTTCGTTAAGACCAAGAATTACTTCTTAGCCTTAAGCTCTGCGTCGATAACTTCTTTGAACTTCTCAAGAGGCTGAGCACCGACAAGGCGTGTGCCGTTGATGAAGAATGCTGGAGTTCCGCGAACGCCAACAGCCTTGCCTTCTTCAGCTTCTGCCTGAACCTGCTTTTTGACTTCGTCGCTGTTGAGATCAGTCTTGAACTTCTCAAGGTTCAAGCCCAATTCCTTGGCGTAGGTCTCAGCAAGGTTTGGCTCTTTGAGTCGTGCCTGAGCGCCGAAGAACTTGTCGTGCATTTCCCAGAATTTGCCCTGCTTGCCTGCAGCAATTGCTGCACGGTGAGCTGGCTCAGCATCTGCGTGGAAAGGAAGAGGGAACGCCTTGAAGACGACCTGGATTTTTCCTTCGTATGCTTTGACTGCTTCGTGAAGAGTTGCGTTACCACGGCTGCAGTAAGGGCATTGGAAGTCAGAGAATTCGTAGATTGTGATTGGGGCGTTTTTAGGACCCTTTGCGAATGAAGTGCCTTGCTTAAGCTTGTTGAGGTCAACCTTAGCTTCTGGCGGTGCTTCCTGTGGAGGTGCAGCTGCTGCAGCTGGAGCGTTCTTCTTGTTTTCAGCAACAACTGCTGCGTAGAGCGCATCACCCTTGAGGTTGCTAGCCTTCTGCATCTTTTCAGCAAGAGCGATCTGCTCTTTGATGACCGACTCAAAGGCTGGGTATGGTTTTGCACCAACAAGCTGAATGCCGTTCACGAAGAAGTTAGGGGTTCCACGAGCACCAACTTTGGCAGCAAGATCCATGTCTTCTTTCAGAGTTGCTTTGCCCTTTCCGCCTTCAAGGTATGCCTTGAATTTGTTGACGTTAAGACCAAGCTTCTGAGCGTAACCCGTGGTGAGTTCGTTCATGTCGGCACCCTTGAATGCCTTCTGGTTTGCGAACAAAAGGTCATGCATTTCCCAGAACTTGCCTTGCTCATTAGCTGCGAGTGCTGCTTCTGCGGCTGGGGTTGCTGACTGATGGAAAGGAAGTGGGTTCTGCTTGAAGACCACCCGAACTTTGTCGCCAAAGTTCTTCATGATTTCTTCCATCGTTGGATTAACGCGTGAGCAGAATGGGCATTCGAAATCAGAGAATTCGATGATCGTCACGACGTAATCTTTGGCGTTTCCTTTGACTGGGTCGTTGGCGCGAACTGGAACCATCTCGACGACGGTCGCAGGCTCTGCTGGCTTCTGCTGTGGTTGTTCAGCTTCTGCCTTGAAGTTCTGCGAAACCATCTTGGAGTAGATCTGATCCTTGGCTGTGCCAGAACCGACCAACTTCTTGGCTTCTTCAAGCTGAGCCTTCACGATGGCTTCAAACTTGTCGATAGGTTGTGCACCCGAAAGGCGCTCGCCGTTGATGAAGAAGTGAGGAGTTCCGCGAACGCCGAGCTTGCTTCCAAGAGCCAAGTCATCCTTGATGATTTGGTCGAATTTTGGATCTGCAAAGTCTTTCTGGAATTTCGCGACGTCGAGACCAATCTGCTTGGCAAAACCCGAAGTCATTTCCTTCATGTTCGCGTCTTTGAATTCCTTCTGGTTCTTGAAGAGAATGTCATGCATTTCCCAGAACTTGCCCTGCTCGCCAGCTGCCATGGCAGCTTTCGATGCGTCAGGTGCCGACGAATGGAAAGGAAGTGGGTTGTGCTTGAACACAACGCGGACATCGTTCGGGTATTTTTTGACGAGTTGCTCCACCGTGTCCGCTCCGCGTGAGCAGAAAGGGCATTGGAAGTCAGAAAATTCGACGATCGTGATTGGAGCGGTTGCGCTTCCGAGCACCGGGCTGGTGCCGATTGGAATCACATCGCTGTCACCGGCGATCCCACCGGTTGGAATCTGAGCTGCGCCTTGCACTGCTTCTTCGCTGCCGGCACCTGGGCCTGCAGTCTTATTTCCGATGAGGTAACCGCCTGCGAAGGCGACGAGAGCTGTAGCAATGACTACGAGCAGATTTGAACTGCCGGAGCCCTGAGCTTGTTGAGACATAAAAGTATCCTTATCCGTTAGATAGATTAAGAGTTAGACATGGCGTTAAGGCGCACGTCATAGCTTCACGTGAGTCGTCATGCAATGACGATCTAGACTGATTTGTTGAGTTTGAAGCGAGTGAACGCTTCAGCTTTCGCGAGGAGGCGGAGCCTCGACGTCGCGGTATAACTTGTGATCCGGCAGGCCTGGATCGGAATAGGCATCCCCTTGAGCGACCACGACCGGGTAGGTCGGGGCCTGAAACTCGCTGACGTAGGATAGGGCCGTCGAGCGAGATAATTCGAGCATCAATGTGGCGGGAATCGGGTCCTGAGGACCGCATTGTTCGTCAAAAGATGAACATTCTTGGGTCGGCAACCTCAATGCTCTGACCAACACGGGAGCCTGCGTAGGCACAGGCTGTACGCTGGCGAGCGTAGAGTCATCGCCGCGTACCGAGCCGCGAAGAGTATTCAACACGTGGTTGACGGCACGCTCTGCCTGCATCGCGGCAAGTAATTCTGGAATCGTCGATACCGGGTTGCCCGCATCCTCAAAACACACGGCTGAAGCTGGGTCCGCCGCATTATTTGGTGAAGCGCATGGCGACAGGTCAACGACATCGGCCGCAACCGACACGTCCGCGGCGCTGAGCCAAGTCATGGGCGAAGGGCTGGAGGACACCGAACATTGGCCGTCTTCAACACTCCAAAACCCTGCCCACGCTTGCGGAGATATGCCGCAAACGGTCAACAGAATAACAAGAGTGGTCAAAAAACGGTTCAAATACTGGACCTCAAAGAGTTGGCGCACGCTAATAAAAGACGTGCGCAGAATCAAGTCGATTCATTTTCACCAGTCGATGGGCAAGCCCATTCGACGCCCCTCTTGGGCAGACCGGTAAGCTGCAACCACGATTTCAAGAGACTTCATTCCCTCGGCGCCTTCGAGCAGCCCAGGTCTTCCGGTCGTCAGAGCGACGCCCACGTCTCGATAGAAGTCGCGATGGCCGTCTCCGTAAAGGCTTTCGCTGGGCTCACCCACCGTTGGTGATGCAACACCTTCGACGTTCCAGTGTTCGATCCGCCCACAAGCCAGCCCCCCAAGTCGAACGAGACCTTTTTCGGCCACAACGGTCAGTGAAGCCTCAAAGTTGGTGGGTGTCGTGAGCATGGTGACGTTGACGGTTCCCAAAGCACCCGAGCGAAATTTCATCGAGAGTGCGGCCGTGTCTTCGACCTCAATTCGCCGCGCAAGCGTTGCCGTATAAGCATGGACGCTGTCCACGGGGCCAACAATCCAACGCACCAAGTCGATATAATGGATGGCCTGATTCATCAGAGCGCCGCCGTCCATCTCGTAGTTCCCTCGCCATTCGGCAAGATCGTAATAAGACTGAGGGCGAGTCCACAGGACGCTCAAATGCACATCGTAAACCCGGCCCATCTTGCCCGATTCGACCACGTTATGGAGCGCACGAACCACGGGTGAAAAACGATGCTGTTTCACCACAAACAGCCGGGTCCCACGCTGCTCGCACTCGGCAACCATGCGCTGCGCGTCCGACCAACGAGTCGCCATGGGCTTCTCGGTGATGACATGAACTCCGTGTCGAGCGCAGGTCACCGTCTGTTCGGAATGCAGGCCCGTGGGCGTGGCCAAGGCCACAACATCAACCTGAACTTCGTTTAACAACGATTCCAGCGAGGCATACCCAGGCACCGCGTTATCGCGGGTGGCAACGGCCAGCGCATCCGAATCGATATCGCACACGGCGACCAACTCAAAGGGCTCGACGATCGACGCGAAATGTCGCGCCGATACTCGTCCACACCCAACTACTGCAATACGAATGGTCATGGCTTGATGAAGATCTTCTCACGGTAATACTTAAGCTCTTCGATCGACTCGAGAATATCGTCCAAAGCACGATGTGTGTTCTTCTTCTTGGGAGGCAGATAGCTCTGCGGATACCAACGATTCAGAAGCTCTTTGATCGAAGACACATCCACGATGCGATAATGCAAATAGGCGTCGATGTCGGGCATGAACTTTTCTAGAAATCTGCGATCCTGCCACACCGAGTTTCCTGCAAGCGGAGCCGAACGCTCACCGACATGCTCTTTGATAAACTCAAGGGTCATCGCCTGAGCCGTCGCGTTATCGATGGTCGATTCTTTCACACGTTTGGTAAGCCCAGACTTCCCGTGATTCTCGACACACCAGGCATCCATTTCGGCCAAGGCCTCGTCGGATTGATGCACGGCGATGGTTGGTCCCTCAGCGATGATGTTGAGATCACCGTCGGTGATAATGGTTGCGATTTCGATGATGACATGGCGATGGGGCTCAAGCCCGGTCATTTCCAAGTCTATCCACACTAGATTCTGGCTCATAAATTCCTCCGGAGGCGCGGCACTCTAGCAGCCGCGGCACCGCATCTACAACGGGAATTGGACGCTTGACGGCCAAGAGCTTATGCTCGGCGAAGACGAGGATACCAAGATGGCTCAAACCAATACCCATGCTCGATTTGTGCGCGAACTCCGCTCGTTAATACGGGCGCCGTACAGCTTCATCCACCTGCAAACCTTCGAAGAAGACCGGGCGCTGATCTTGCTACGTGAGCTCGCGGCATCGGATAACCGCGGTATCCGGGAATGGAGCGCGATCTCTTCTTTTGACGGCCAGCCCTCCAACGCCGACTTCCTAAAAGCGCTCGCGATCATCGAATCGTCGCCGCTTCCAGGCATTTTTGTCTGCAAGGACGTCTCGACCTTCATGGAGTCTGCCGTCGTGAGACGACGACTTCGTGAGATGGAGGCCCAGGCGGCCGCATTTCATAAGACGATTATCTTTCTGGGTTCCGAACCTGTGATGGCCGCCGAGCTTCAAAAAGACATCACCGTGATCCAGATGCCGTTGCCGGACCGCGATGCACTTTGGCGCGAATGCGAGGCGGTCTTTAGGCCCGAAGTCTTCCCCGACATCGACCGAGAAGCGCTGGTCAACGGGGCGATGGGACTGACTTCGCGCGAGGCGCATCGAGCGTTTTTCCGAGTTCGGCTCCAGTATGAGGAGGCAGCGTCCAAGAACCTGCCCTTCGACCTCGAAAAGTCGATCATCCGCGAGAAACAACAGCTGGTGTCGACCAATGACGCGCTTGAATTCTTCCCACTTGAGGCCGGGATGGGGGACGTGGGAGGGCTCGGCGAGCTGAAAGCATGGCTTGATGAACGCCAACGAGCGTTTGGGGCCGAAGCGCGGGCCTTTGGCCTTCCGCATCCGCGCGGTGTCTTGCTTATCGGTGTCCAGGGATGTGGAAAGAGCCTCACGGCTAAGGTGATTGGCCGACACTGGGGCTTGCCGCTCTTGCGCTTGGATCTTGGCGCCGTTTTCGAAGGAAAAAAGAGCCCCGAAGAATCCCTTCGGCTGGCACTCGCCACGGCCGACGCACTCGCGCCATGCATCTTATGGATGGATGAGATCGAAAAAGGCTTCGGAGACACGTCGGATGGCGGAGCCTCACGTGTTCTGGGATCGCTTTTGACCTGGCAGCAGGAAAAACAATCGCCGGTATTTCTGGTCGCGACCGCGAATCAGGTCGAAGCGTTGCCGCCGGAGCTGATGCGAAAGGGGCGTTTTGATGAGATCTTTTTTGTCGACCTGCCCGAAATCCAAGAACGAGTCGAAATTCTGCGCATTCATCTGACTCGCCATGGCCGTTTTTTCGAGAACGAAGTGGTCGATAAATTGGCAGGGATGACGGAGCACTTCAGCGGAGCCGAGCTCGAACAGGTCGTGATCAGCGGCATGTACACTGCGTTTGCGTCCAAGCGAGACCTCGCGCTCGAAGACCTTGAATTCGCCGTGAAAGAGACGGTTCCCCTCTATCGAACCTACGAAGAGAATATCAAAGCTTTGCGCCAATGGGCGGATGGCCGCGCCAGACGGGCGTCGCGTCGACGCAAAGTTTTGGATTTTTTTGGATAAACGCAGAGGCCAAAAAGGCTCTCAGAATACTTTCGAGAGGCGCTCGAAGAGGCGCTGGGTCTGGTCGGTCGTGCCCACGGTCATGCGCAAACAACCTTCGAGGCCTGGATAGGTCGAACGGTCGCGTACATAGACGCCGAGGTTTTCCAATCGACGGAGCGTCTGGTCGATATTCCCGGTGCGAACCACGACGAAATTCGCCGGCGTGATCCAAGCCTCGACATGGCGACGGGTCGCAAAGAACTGACGAAGCAGCTCTTTCGACGCGGTGACTTCGTCGAGGTAAGTGTTGAGATAATCCCGGTCTGCCAGAGCGGCATGCGCCCCAAGCTGGGCCATCGTGTTCACACTCTTAGGATTATAAAGACGGCTCAGGCCTTCCACGACGGTGGGGTGCGCAGCCAGATAACCCACACGCAAGCCCGCAAGGCCAAAGGCCTTCGAGAAGGTGCGTGTCACAATCAGATTGGGGAATTGTTCAACCAACGAAATCGCCGAAACCTGTGCGAATTCGAAATAGGCTTCGTCCAGAAGAACCAACAGGTTCGGGTAATCGCGGCAAATCGCAGCGATTTCCTCGGGGTACGTGAGCACACCGGTTGGGTTGTTCGGACTGACCAGATAGAGCATTCGGGTTCGCTGCGAGAGCGCCGCGCGGATGCCCGCAATATTTGAGCTGAAGGGACTGTCACCGATAACCTGTCGAATCTTCGCGCCCTTAGCATGCGCAAAAACAACGAAATGATTATAGGTCGGGACGGGCACGACGACTTCGTCGCCAGAATCCAGGAAGGTCGAGCAAATCAGGTGAAGCGCGTCATCGCTACCGTTGGTCACCATGATGCTTTCAGGTCGAACGCCTGTGTAATCACTGAGTCCAAGCAAGAGCGAGCGGCTTCCAAGCTCGGGGTACCAATTCAAATTGGCGCCTTGAGCGATGAAATTCGACAGCACGCGCTGCACGGCGGGGCTGGGCGGAATCGTGGATTCGTTCCAGTCCAATTTGAAGATGGGGGAAGTACCGCCTAAGGCCTCAATCGCACGCTGGCTGGAGACGGCCTCGTAGGGGCTTAGCTCCGCGACGGCTCGTGCAACCGGGATGTTTGGAGTGACTTCATGAAGGCCGGGATACACATCGTCGTGTTCCAACGCCTCAACAACTCTCAAGCTCATATCCCATTTCGACATACAAATCGTCCTTCAGCCAAACAACGGGCTCTCTACCCAAAACCAGAGTAAAAAAGCCGCGCGAACTTGGCACACCGTAACATAAAGGTCAATCGCGCTGGGCTTGCCCTGTAGCCAGATTCCCAACGCACCTACTGCGCTATTCTGCAAGAAAGGAGCCACATCTGTGCAAGTCCGACCCACAAGTTGGTTTCTGGCTTGGTTGCTCGACTTGAGTCGTTTGCATCATCCAGAGCGCCGAAATAAGATAGGAGTAGACCTACTCCTATCTATGCGGCAGACCTACTCCATGAGCCACTTGGTGGCGCATCTGCCCTCCAAAAATGTGGGCATCCGGGCGATCTGTCAAAATTTAGCGTTCTAAAACCGCGACGTTTTCGATGTGATAGGTGTGCGGAAACATGTCGATTGGCTCAACACTCAGGGTTTTCCAACCGGTCTTATGAAAGCCTGCCAGGTCACGCGCCAACGAGGCCGGATTACAGGAAACATAGACCATACGCGACGCTCCGGTTAACTCGACCATCTCTCGTGCCAGCGGATTCAGCCCCGAACGTGGCGGATCGACCACGACCACATCGGCCGTCAATGACATCTCAGAAAGAACCGTCCCGACATCCCCGAGGTGGAACTCTATATTTGTAATTCCGTTATGAGCTGCGTTTCGACGCGCGTTTTCCACGGCATCGGGCTGCATCTCAATTCCAATCACATGTTCGGCGAAGCGCGACAGAAAAAGGCCGATCGACCCCGTGCCACAATAGAGGTCCATCACCCGCTGTCCGGCCAGTGCTGCGCGTTTGACCACCAGCCCGTAGAGCTTTTCGGCCTGAATGGTATTGGGCTGAAAAAACGCGCGTGGATGAATCTCGAAGCTCAGGTTCGAGCCGTCCGGAAGACGCATTTCTTCGCGAAAGAAAGCCTCACCATAAAGCACTTCGCATTCCATGCGGGTTCGATGTCCGCGCTGTGCCACGTGCTCCGTCCAATAGACGCTTTGAAAAATGACGTTGTGTTCCGCCGAGTACTCCCGGACCAAACGCGCAAAGTCATCGACGTCCTCGCGATTGCCCCCAGGAGCGGTCGTAAGCTCAACCTGGCGCTCACCTGTTCTTTTGCCGACCCGCACGGTGAGCGTACGCAACCAGCCAATGCTTTGTTTGGGCCGGTACGTCAGCAATTTGCGTTCGCGAGCCCAATCCCTGACGGTGGCAAGAAAACCTGCCACCCAGTCGGTCTCTAAAAAGCATTCTTCCAGGTCGAGCACATCGTATTTGTAGCCCGTGGGATGCAAGCCAAGGCTCACGCCGCCTGGCCCCTCGGCAAACGAGAATTCCATCTTATTTCTGTAGTACCAGGGGTCGTCCATGCCTTGCACCGGCTGAACGAGGTCAGGATCGACGTGGGCTGTCTTGAGCATGCGCCGTACCAGGTCTCCCTTTACCTTCAACTGGGTCTGGTATTCCAGCGATTGGAACGTGCAGCCTCCGCACCCCCCACCCGGTTCGGCCTTCACGCTGAAATGCGCACATCGCGGCTTCACGCGGTCTTCGGACTCTTGGATGAACGAATCAATGCGCGCTTCAATGCGATTCGACCGGCTGGATTCCACATAAGCCTGCACGACATCGCCGGGCACCCCTTTGCGGACAAGCACGCGATACGTGCGCGGCTCACGTTGCGGGCCAATCAGCAGCGAAAGGCGGCCGAGGCCAAATCCCTCGGCGTCGATGTCCGTAACAGCCACTTCGAATAGGTCAGCGCGTCTAGGTCCGCGGGGAATAGCTAAGGGTTCCATGAGTCTCTTTGTTCACAAAGGGGAAGAACGACCGGAAAGCTCGGCATCATGCCCTTTTTTTTCTAACTTGTGCAGATCTGACGAAAGTTTCGCACAGGCCTGGTATTTGGTCTCGACACGGCCTGTGGGCGTGATATTTAGGGCACGTACACGAACACAACGGTGGTCGCTGACCGCTGAGTCACCGTTTATTAAAAGGTTTTTTACCGAATTTCTTTTTATTTGAAGATTTCGTGATTGAATCCGTCCCAAGACCGACGCATCAGACACGATGTAGTCACTACAATGTTTTGGTGTCTTTTTTTGGTTAGCAGTTTTTGGCCCATGATGGGCAAGGCGTCGTGACCCGACGTCGACTTCACACAAAGGAAGTTATAATGCGTATCGCACAAGTTCTTACAGTTGGCGCTCTTTCGTTGGCAATGGTTAGCACGGCTTCGGCTGAGCGTCGTCCAGGCCTTGGTGGCAAGTACGCCGCACGCAACATCACAGCAGCTCAAGGCAGCTTGCTCGTGATTGCTGGACCTGACAGCACACAGATGCTCGGTACCGGCGGACAGTTCGGTAATGTTGATGGTGGCGTGAATATCTTGAAATTGAAGGACGTTGATTCCTTTATCGACTTCAACTTCGGCGCTGCATATGGCGTCACTCCTGAGTTGGAAGTTGGTTTGGTTCTACCGCTCGCTTTGGTCACACCAGACGGAGTTGAGCGCGACACAGTGTCGGGCGTTCAATTGTTCGCTACTTATGCAAAGGACATGGGCAAATTTGATGTTGGTGGACGAATTGCCGCCAATATCTCCACTGTAGACGGTGGGTATCACGGCGTGACACTTGGTATTCCTTTCCTTACAAAAGTGGGCATGAACGGTCGTGTTGACGCTGGCGTGTTTATTCCACTTGTTTTTGGCGAAGATGCTGCCGGTGACAGTGAGATTGGCAAAGCGTTGAACATTCCAATTCGGTACGGACACAGCATCACTCCTAAGATCTTCATCGGCGTTGAAACTGGTCTCTACCTGCCAGACATCAAGACAGATAACGGTCGCGTCCCATTTAGCATTTTTGGTGGCTACACCCTTCTTGCTGGCGGAAACGTTGTTGACCTTGGACTCTCGGTCGGCCTTCCACTCGCCATTTACCTTGGCGACAACGGCCCAGACGCAACTGACGTCATGCAGGTCGCTTTCGGTACCAACGTACAAATGGCATTCTAATTTCGAGCCTTTCGAAATTGAAAAAGCCGGCTTATGCCGGCTTTTTTGTTTCTTGTCGCTGACTCTTGCTCAGTGCTGAGACATGCAGGTCATCGCGCCTTGCGGGTCCATCGTGCACACCCCAAGTTTGCCACCACCCATCTGGCATTGCTCGGCGGCTTTGGTGCACACCTTCGTGGGGCCTGACGACGAATCATCGGGGCAGCCGGATAGGGCAAAACTCACCAGCATTAGATAGATCCAAAATCTCATATCGTTCTCGCAGCCAAAGGTGATTTGAGCTTAGCGGCGCTTCGCTCGATTGTCAGCCGTACCGGTCGCAGGACAGGCAATGCTAGGCGCAATGCAGGCCATAGGATAGGGCCTGCGAACCGACAAACTACGGGCAGGATGCCCGCGCACCAGGCGCAGGGCGGACCAGCGCAGGGCGGACCAATCACAGGACGAACCAGGCGCGGGACGGACCAACCACAACACGGACCAATCACAGGGTGGACCAGGCGCAGGGTGGACCAATCACACGTCCGTCTTGAATTGCTCCGCCAAATTGTATAATACAATCAGCAGAGGTAATACATGACGCGAAAAAACACCCTTGTTGATGAGCTCGTAAGCCGACTCTGCACCGAGATCTTTACGGGCATCCACGAAGTCGGCACCGTTCTGCCCCCCATTCGTGAACTCGCGAAACGCTACGAAACGACCGTGCCCACGATCCAACGTGTGATCGCGCGACTGGAGGAAATGGGACTTCTGAGCGTGCGACAAGGCAGCGGGATGCGGGTTCTCGACCCGCGCTTGCATGCCAACCAAGCCGTTTTGCCCCATTGGCTCGAGGCACTTGCCGGCCAGCCCAAACAAGCTCGCGCGCTGCTGGCCGACTTTCTGGAACTCCGCACGACGCTCGCCGCAGGATTGCTAGCGAAAGTCGCCCCAAAGGTGGGGACTCCCGCATTCGCCTTCGTGCACACCGCGGTCGATGAATTCGAAAAAAGCGTCGAGGCCGGGGCCTTGATGGACGAAATCATCACGCGAGACCTAGGCGTCGTTCGGGCGCTCTTGCTCCTGGCGCCACAGGTCGCTGTTTCGACGGTTTTCAACGGATTCGAAACCCTGATCCGGACGTCTCCAGCGCTTCAGAAGGCGCTCTACGCCGAGCCCGAAACCAATATCGCAGGCTGGCGATTCACGTTTGAAATGCTGGGCGAAAACGATTTTTTGTCGACGATTGCGCCACTGATCGCGGCGATTGACCAAGACACATTGGATCGGTTTGAAAAAGCCCTGGAGATGCCATGAATTTTTGGAACCAACCCAATAAAAGGTATCGCAATTTTCAGATCGTTTTCACGATTCTGACGCTCAATTTTGCGATACCCACGCTGAGCTACATCTTCGCGCCAGTACTCGCCCATCAACAATTTGTGGAGCTCAATACGACCCTGGGTGGTGAGCTTTATATGTTCCCCGAATACGAGTCGTTATTCTGGAGGTATCTGGGCGCAGCAAATGTCGCGACCCTCGCCCTGATGTGTTTTTTGCTGCAGTGGGACCTGCGTAAATATTTTCCGGTATTGGTCCCGCTCACGTTCATGAAGTCACTGGCCGCAACACTTTGGTTGAGCGGTTATCTCCAACATCCAGAATGGCCGGGCTTTCTGGCCGCAGCCCTGCTCGACTACGTCAGCAGTGCAGCGTTCGTATTCTTTGCGACTCGGGCCCATCGCGCGTTGCAGATTCATCCCGACGTGATTCCTCGGGTGAATCGATGAATTCGTGGATGGGATTTGAACGACGGTGGGGGGAAGCCGTTTTGGATGCGATGATCCCAGCCGGCGATTCGCCCGGGCTGGATACCAAATCGCTGCAATGGTTCTGGGATGAATTCGACAAGAGCGCACCAGCGCTGTTGAACCTGGGGCTGCGGGTCGCCGTCTGGTTCGTCACGTTTGCGGCAGTTGCGCGCACCGGAACGGCGTTTCATCGCGCTTCCGAAAAACAGCGCGACGAGGTTCTTCGACGGCTATCCGAAGGTGCATACCTCTCGCGGCAACTCATCGTGACCATCAAGGTGGTCGCGACCCTGGCCTATTTTGGGGACCCGCAAATACGCGCCAGATTTCCGGGGGCATCATGAATGTCGACGTCGTTGTGATTGGCAGCGGTCCCGGCGGCGCCGCGTGCACACTGGAGCTTGCCCGGGCTGGGCTCTCTGTCGTCGTGCTTGAGGAAGGCGAGTCCAAAGAACACGCGCCAGATGCGTTTCGGGCGATGGCGAACATTTACAGGGATCTTGGTGCGAGCGTGACACGTGGAAAGGCGCCGATGCCCTATATTCAAGGCCGTGCAGTGGGTGGAAGCTCGATCATCAACGGAGCGATTTCGTGGAGGCTTCCCGAGGATATCTGGCAAAATTGGTCCCAAAACGACCCGGAGTTTGGCCCGCGTTTTCCATTCGCGGAAATCGAGGCAGTGACCGACGAGGTCGAAACCTATCTGAATATCCAACCCACCGACCCCAAGATCTCGGGGCCGAATAACGACCTCCTAGCCGTGGGCGCGGCCGCACTAAACCTTGAGCATCGCCCGATCTCGCGCAACGTGAAGGGTTGTGAAGGCTTAGGACGTTGCCTTCAAGGATGTCCAAACGGCCGAAAGATGACGATGGCCCGCACCTATCTGGCCGAGGCCACCGAGTTGGGCGTGCAAATCATCAGTGGTGCATGGGCACGCAAAATCGTGCACGTCGATGGTCGCGTAAAAGGCGTTCTTTACGAAACCAGCGAAGGCCCCAAGACCGTGGCGACAAATACCGTGGTGGTGGCGGCAAGTGCGGTGCAAACGCCACTTATCCTGCGTCGGTCCGGGTTCAGACATCCCGGCATTGGTGCCGGTTTCATGGCCCATCCCGGGGCGTCGATGGCTGGCCGCTTTCCTCAAGACATTCGCGTCTGGTCGGGCGCGACACAGGGGCATGAAGTGATTGGCCTGCGAAAAGAAGGCATCAAGTTTGAGGCCTTGGGGTTTGACCTCGCCGTGGCAGCATCCCGATTCAAGACGGTGGGACAAGCGCTGTCGGCGGATATCGCCGATATGGATAAATGGGCCCATTGGGGAGTCGCCATCAAGGCAGAATCCCAAGGCCGGGTGCGCCAGACGCGCCTTTTTGGCGGTTCATCACGCGTCCGAGTGGACTACGGCCTGACGCCAAACGACATGCTGAAAGTCCGACGAGGTGTTTCTGTGTTGGGACAGATGATGTTGAGTGCTGGCGCCGAATTTGTGACGCCCGGCATTCACGGTTTTGATGCCGAGGTTCGGTCCATCGAGCGCATGAAAGAACTCGAGGCTATTGGCCCCCTAGACCCCAGAGCCTATGCCATGGTGCTGACCCATATGTTCTCTACGTGTCGAATGGGATCGACCGCTAAAAGTCCGGTAGACCTGAATCTTGGCCTGCGCGGTGCCCAAGGTGTCTACATCAGCGACTCGAGCGTGTTCCCCAGTAATACCGGGGTGAACCCACAGACGTCCATCCTGGCCATGTCGACTCTTTGCGGACGACGACTCGCGGCAAATTTGAAGACGTCTGTCAGGCTGTGATCACGGATCCATACGACCCGCACTCGTCGTTTGCAAAACGCACCTTCGAGACCTCGTTTCAAAGAAATTTTAAAAATCAGCAACTTAGTTCGACCGCGGAGCATCTTAGCCACGTACTATTAAACGAGCATCCGACCTTAACGCGGAATAGTGTTGGTTGAGGAGCACTTCCAACAAAGACCGGTTAACGGTCATTGCTCAAAGAAGAGGAGCCCAACCATGCTTACCAACCATGAGATCACCGACGCAGAAACATCACTCCATCGCAAAAACGTAACTGTCGCTCGGCCCGGCGTAGACCGCATCAAACGTCGTGCCCTGGAGCGCTGGGAGAACGAAGGAGGCTTGACGGTTGAAGTCGATATTGTCACCTCCATACTTGAACGTCTTGCCCTGGAGCGCTGGGAGAACGAAGGGGGCTGCCTTGATTGCAGGGGGCCCGTGGCTTGATTGCCTAGGTCGCAATCACATCTCGGAACGCAAGCAAAGAATCGTGAACTTGCCGTCTTCGAAGGTCAGGACACGGTTTGCACCTGAGTCATGAATCGCGCTTAGCGCGGCATGATGGGCGACCCTTGCACCGGACTCGAGGTTCCAAACGCTTACGCCGTCGGACGTGCTAGTGCAGTGAAGCAAACGTCCATCAAAGGTCAGTCGACCTGAAGGCACACCCGGCACAATTTTTTGAAGATTCCCAGTTTTTGTGTCGTAGATGCAGATCGCATCCACAAGATTGAGGTCATCGTTGCCAAAGCCCCAGATTGCCAGCCGAGTCTCGTCCAGCCAGACGCAGGGGTTATCCCAGGAGTAAGCCCGTTGTGCCAAAAAGCGGCATTGCTGGCGAGTGATTGGGGTTTCTTCCCATACCAGCAGATCCCAACACGCCACCAAACCGACCGGTGCCCACACCCACCCGGTACTGGCCATCGAAGTGCCACCTGGTGACACGTGGAGCGCTCCAAAAAAATAGTTGAGCTCGTCTGATTCCGCAGGCTGCGTCGTACAAGCCTGCCTTGTCTTCAGGTCAAAAAGCTCCAGAGCATTCCAAGCGCTGGCATGAGCCACAAAGTCGCGCTCGCCGCGACGCACAAACGCAATGGGGAACTTGGTTTGCTTGGAATGGTAGTCGGCGCGTTCTGGGCGCAAGAAGATTTCGCCGCTCTCAAGGTCCCAAACGATGCCGCCATGGGCGTCGACCAAGGCCGCAAACCGACCGCTGGTATTGACCGAAAGCTCTGGTTCGGATTCACGAGGATTATGCAGCCAAGCCGTGACCTCAGGAGGTTGGACAAGCTTGGTGATTTTCCCGTCAAACCCGATTCGAGCGAACGCGTCTGGGCCGCACAAAACCCAGCCTTCCACGTACCCTGCTCCGTTTATGCTGCCGTCCCACGCGCCAACAAAATCCGTCTCGAACTCCGTGTTATCAAGGATTATGGCCGTGAACGTTCCAGTCACACCTTCTTTGCAGTCATCCCAATAGCGTTCGGCTTCTTGCTCTGCGAAACAATCTTCACACAGGCATTCAAACTCGACCGAGGGTAGCTTTTCGCGGCAACTGGCGCAGATCAGCGCATAGTCGGTGGAACCCTCGATGAACACCACGTAGTCGAGCTCGTCGGCATCAGGGTCCGCGCTTAAATGCTTGCAAACTCGACGAGAAGGCCCTTCATGTCCGCAACGATTAACAGAGTTCACTTGAGCTTCTCCCAACCTCCGCCGCGCTGACGGCGGCGGTGTTCGACCTTGAGCTCACTGCGCGCATCGGCGACCAACAACTCGCACGGTTCGAACCAGTGTTCGGTCCGGGCAGACCCAAGTGGCTCCACCTGACCGGTAAATTCGGCGTTTTCAGGACAACGGTAACTTCCACAACGCATAGCGATCTGGCACTGAATCGAAGTTCAACACATCTTTCACGCCACCATTGCAGTTGGTGCTGACGACCAAGACATTGCCGTCAAAAACATCCTGTTCTTTCGGCAAGACAAATACCAAGTCGTGGTGAAACTCGCCTTGAGTCCAATGGGCGAAAAGATCGAATTTGCCGAATAATCTTTTCAGCGTTTGCATGACTCGATCGAGCGAAAGTTCATTCGCAATCATTTGCAGTGTCATAGGACCTCCCAAATAGTTCGTGCCCGCCGAGTTTAGGGAAGAGCGCATCGCTACGCACGAGCGTTTTACACAAGACGGGCGTTCGAATTCGGAAGGGGCGATTACTCTGATGCGAGTCAATCGCAATGCAGGCCATAGGGCCTGCGGACCAATCGCAATGCAGGCCATAGGGCCTGCGGACCAATCGCAACGCCGAAAACCGAAAACCGAAAACCGAAAACCGAAAACCGAAAACCGAAAACCGAA
>CAYMYJ010000050.1:0-39529 GCA_964394615.1 uncultured Bradymonadales bacterium
CGAAAACCGAAAACCGAAAACCGAAAACCGAAAACCGAAAACCGAAAACCGGTCAGAACGGCTCCGGTTGATCGGTCTCCCCAAAGGTCTCCAGATATCGTTTCATCTTCAGTTTTTTTACCGTGCTGTCCGAAGTCATGTACCGAATCTTACCAAACACCTCACGCTCCGGTCCCCACGCGCGGTCGTAACGACCAAGGACCCAAAAAATCCCGCTGTAAGAACACGGGTCACGACCGTCGACCGCGTATTTGTTGTTGAGTTCGACCATCACATCCAGCGCCTGACGAGGATTAGACGTCCAATGCAGAATCTTCTTGCCCCAGAGCATGCGCAGGTAGTTGTGAATGCGCCCCTCGGCCACGAGCTGCCTCTGAGCTGCATTCCAGACGGGGTCGTGGGTTTTGGCGAGCTCGAACTCCTCGAGCGTATACACGTACTCTCTGGGGTCGTTCTCGTGCTGCTCGAGCGTGACCTGAGCCCAACCAGGCAAAGATTCAAAGCGATCGTAGTCGTTCGGAAGAGCCGCACACATGTTGAATCCGATTTCTCGCCAGGTGATCAGCTCGTCGACAAACGATTCGGCATGGGCCGGTAGGCCCCACCATCCGTCTCGGGAACCGGTCGCCTTGGCGGCGACGTCTGCAGGCGACCAATTCGGGCCCACCACGGCGGTGAAAACCTCATGGGCCGAGATATGGCCAAAATGAAGCCAGAACGAAAGGCGGCTCGAAGCGTCGGTGTCTGGGTGATTTCGGTCACCTCCGTATCTGGAAAAACCCGATTTGAGCCAGGCGGCCAGCCGTTGTTGAGCGGCGACATGGCCGCCACGATCCTCGACGACCTTCACGCAGTGATCGATCGGCAGCCGTTCAAGTAGGTCGCCGTCCAACAAGTCGGCCCGCGTGGCCATAGGCCATGGCTGAATCGTCGCCCCTAAATCTACCCGAGGTAAGTCCAGCCCTATCAGGGGCTTGGGATTGGGAAACGCCTCAAGGTGGGGACGGATGGTCTTTTGAAGATGGCGACGAAAATCATGGGCCCTCGAAAAAGCCCGTGAAGTCTCGCGCATCGGGTAGATGCCGTTCGAATCCACCTTTTCCATCCGTACGCCAATCTTCGACGCTGCGGCACGGGTCATTTTAGGCAGCATGAATGCTGGGAAATCGTCCGTAACGACCACACACGCGTCTGCCGCCAAGGCCTCTAGTAATCCGCGGCCGGAATTTTGCGATTCCTCAACGAAAGGCAGGTACGTCACACACGTCCCGACAAATGCCTCGAGGTTGTCGGCCATGCCTTGCATCACAAACGCATGATGCCGATCAGCCGCCCAACGGTAGCCGTTTCGGAGGGCCTCAAGCACCACGAGGCCTTTGTTCATTTCTTTGGCCAATTCGATCGCTCGATCGAGCGCGAAGTTCGAAGAAGGCCGTCGAAAAGCGGTCATCCAGTACAAAACGTACTCGCCATCCCTAGGAGGGGCGTCGTTTTCGAGCGAAATTCGTGATTTTGGGACCCTCATAATGATTTCCTGACTTGCCCACGGAAGAATTGCGCTGAGTTTTGGGCGGCTACTCTCTTGCGGCAATAGATGCGTGATGCATCCGAAAGGCGCGACAAGAAGTTGAACTTACGGTTTCGGTCCTCTACACCTGCGACCTGATTTTTTCCCTGGAATGGTTCGAATGAAGAAGCCCACACTGAATGAACTCAAGTCTCAATCCGACGAAATTTTCGAAAACTACCGCGCGCGATTCGCGGGGCAGCCACGCGCCACACGCGACGTAAACGAGTTGCGCAACCTCATGAACAAGCTCTCGGGCCTGATCGACGAGGCGAAGGTATTGATGAACGGAGGACGTAATCCCGCCGTCTTGTCGCTGGTCGAAACCGCGCAGGAAAACCTGAACCGCTATCGCGAAGAAGAAAGCGCCATTTTGATGGCCCAATCCAACCCCTACAGCGTTGAAGGCGCGCGCCTTGCGTCGGCAGCCAATCGCGCATTCGATTGTTACGCACGCCATTTCGCCGGGCAGAACCGTGGCACACGAGACCCTCGCTTGCTTCAGGAGCTGATCGGTGAGCTCAAGTCGATCCGCACTTCGATGGTGATCGTGGCCGATAAGGGCATTGATGCGACCAAACAAGATCTGCAGACCGTCGACAAACAGATGGAGCTCTACGAACAAGAAGTCGCTCAGATTGAACGCGCTCGGCTCGAAGGAACCGACGAGGAACGCGCAAGCCGCCTGGCTCAGGTCGCCAACTCGCAGTTCTCGCTCTACAACGCCCATTTTGCAGGCAAGCGCCGCGCGACCCGTCGCCCTGAGCTGATCCAGCGCATGTTGGCCAACCTTGAAGACATCCTCAAGGACATGGAATCATTGGAAAAGAGCGGATACGTCTCCGACTCCAATCGCAATAATATGGGCATCGTTCGACAGAACCTGGACATGTACCGCACCGAACTTGTGGAAGTCCGCAAGGCACGTGAGGGCGCAAGTCTGGAAGATCTCTCGGGCATGCTCGGTGGCGCAGCCAACGATGCCATGGCGCTTTACCGCGAAAACTTCGCAGGCAAAGACCGAAAGTCACGCGATATCAACATCCTGATGACCATCTGCGACGAATTGCGTTATATCGGCCTGCAGATGGATGCCATCGCACGTACGATCGACGTTGAGTTCAACGAAAAGAATCTCGATATCGTGAACGAGGCTCGTCACCTCTACGAAGCCGAGTACAAGGAAGTTCTGGCAGCCCAAAAGGTGGCCTGAACCTTGACCTTCGCTCGCGGTCGGTGCATCTAGGAAACCGACCTGGCCTACGGAGTGCTTAATGTCGACGTACGATCCATTTATTCATGCCCTTATTTGGACCTGCAAGAGCTGCGGTTTTGTCTATATTGGCGGTCAGCCGAAGATGGAATGCCCTGTGTGTGAAGCCTACAAGACTTCATTCATCGACCTTCCTCAGCATATTGAGCAGCGCGTTCGGGAAGCCTTTCCAGGTTTGCCCTACAATCATAAAGACTGCCGGGCCATGCGTCTTGAGTTGATGGAGACTGAAAACGTCGTCGACAACTTCCGCGTCGCAGGGCGAATCTTGCCCGCTGCGTCGGGCAACCACATGGATCCTTCCGCTGACGACTAGCCACGACACCCCGCTCGCCGAACGGATGAGGCCCATGACTCTAGAAGAGTTTGTTGGGCAGTCTCATCTGCTGGCTGAGGGCCGCTTTCTGGCCAATGCTGTCCGGGCGAAAAAGCTTTCAAGCCTGATACTTTGGGGACCGCCAGGAAGCGGGAAAACCACCCTCGCTCGGCTACTCGCCGAAGCTGTGGGTGCCCAATTTGTATCGTTGTCGGCCGTGCTTGCGGGTGTCAAAGACATTCGTGAACAGGTCGAGCGTGCCCGCCAGCGTCAGATTGGTTTGTTCAAACAAACGACCGTGCTCTTTGTTGACGAGATTCATCGTTTCAACAAATCGCAGCAAGACGCCCTTCTGCCTCATGTTGAACGCGGGACGATCGTGTTGATCGGGGCCACGACCGAAAACCCTTCATTTGAGGTCAACGCCGCCCTGCTTTCGCGCGGAAAGGTCCTGATCCTCGAAAGCCATACCGAAGACGATCTTCGGACCTTGACTCAACGCGCGTTGACCGACGAAATCCGAGGACTCGGGCGACTCGAGGTCGCCTTGGGCGGCGACGCAGAATCGTCGCTGCTTGCGGCTGCAGGTGGGGATGCCAGAACCGCGTTGAACACCCTAGAAGTGGCCGCGAGAGCGGTCGCCGCCCAAGGGCGAAAATCGATCGATGTCGCAGATATCGAAGAGGCCGTTCAACGCCCCATCATCCGCTACGACAAGGCAGGGGAACAACATTATAAGGTCGTCAGCGCCTTCATCAAAAGCATGCGCGGATCCGATCCCGACGCCGCCCTTCACTACATGATCCGAATGATCGAGGCCGGCGAGGACCCACTTTTCATTCTTAGGCGCATGGTGATTTTCGCGTCGGAGGACATCGGCAACGCTGACCCCAACGCGCTTCAAGTCGCCATGGCAGCAACCGACGCGTTTCGGATGATGGGCATGCCCGAAGGCGCGCTCCCAATGACCCAAGCAGCGACGTATTTAGCCTGCGCACCCAAGTCAAACGCTGTGATCACCGCCTATCGCGACGCCCGAAAAGACGTACTCGCCAACCCCGCAGCAGGCGTTCCAAATCATATTGTAAATGCGCCCACCGCGCTGGATCGAAGCACCGGTGCGGGACGCGGTTACAAATACCCCCACGAATTTGCCGGCAACTATGTTCCCGACCATTATCTGCCAGACGAACTCCACGGTCGGGTCTATTATAAGCCCTCAGATCAGGGCCACGAAGCGTCGATCAAAGAGCGCCTGACCCAGTGGCGCAGCCAACGCGATGACGTTGCGGACTCGGATGATTAGGTGTACGACCCGCAGCCAGTCGGACGGAGAAAGTTGATGCGAATCATAAAGCCCATACTCGCCGGATTGATCACTTTGAGCGCCTCTCAGGCCCTTGCCGCCGACACAACGGAAGTCCGTCTTGGCGTGCGTGGTGTGGCAAATTACAGCGTCCTGTCGGGTCCAACCGACGCCGCGGGCGATCCCACCTTGCTCAGTGGTGCCGCGTTCACCGGGTTTGGCGGTGGAGGTGGATTGGCAGGAATGTTCTTTCTGTCCAAGATCAGTGCCGGCGACATCTACTTGGCTCTCGACCTGCTTTACGTTGCGCACTCCGCGACCGGAAAAGCCGAAGCCCCTGCCACTGACCAACGACGCACCGCGACGTTAAAATCGAATATTTTGCACGCACCACTTCATCTTGGTTTGCGCGCAAAAAGCGACGCGATCGGCTATCGAGTTTCGCTGGGACCTGAGCTTCTGCTGGGGTTAGGAAGTGCCTCTCAGGTGGACCAAGAGAATATCCCTGAGCCGCCACAACCACTCTTCACAACCCCTGTGACGCACGTGGGCCTCAGCGCCAATGTAGGCTTTGACATCGACTTCAGCGATTGGATTGTTCCGATCGATGTCCGCTTTGTGTACGACCCGAATATCCCAGCTTCTTCGCGCGACCGATTCGATAACTTTGAGTCCGCAAGCGCGCCAGGAAATTATCAGGTGGGTTACGACTACCAGGTCTTCGTGAGTGTCGGTGTCGATCGCCTCTTTCATCTTTCGAAATGAAGCAGGAAGACGACTTCGAGAATCAGGAAGACTTTGAGGCGAGTTGGACAGCAGCGCGTCGACGGGCTGGAATTCCGGACGCGGCGAAACCTGGCCCGTCAAAAGAACTTAATATTCTTCCTATCCTCGTGGCTTATTCCGGACTCTTTTTTGGCCCGATCGGCACGCTTCTGGTCTCGCTGCATGTAAAGCGATGGAGACCCAGCCCCCGAATGTTGTTCGCCTTATTGGGGGCCGCTGGAACAGTTCTACTGCTCACGTGGGCGATCACTTTTGGCTTCGGCTCGAAATGGACCCCATTTGAACTGCAACTCGTGCGTTCAATTCTAAACTTCATTTTTGCCGGCACCACCTACGTGATGCTGAAGCGGGAGCTACGTGAAACCCATGTCGCGTCGCGCGGCACGATTCATCGGACCCTCGCCACGATTGTGGTTTTGGTGGCGTTATACTTCGCGATCGGCCCAAACACGTTGATTTTGCTGGGCCGCTAACGATTTCACTTAGGTGACGAGACGACCAGCGTTGGCACCGACGTCGCGCGAAGAATGCGCTCGGCGGTGCTTCCAAGGAAGAATCGCGAAAACCCGTGGCGGCCATGGGTTCCCATCACAACAAAGTCGGCACCGAGCTTTTCGGTAGCTTCCTTGATCACACGGTCGGGACGACCGAATTCGATGTGCAGAGTCGCACCCTCGACGTGCAGGTCATTCAATCGTTTTTCAAGCCCGGCTTGGCGTGATGCCACGATCTCGTCAAATCGCAATTGCACTGGAGGCACAAGAGCGCTGAGCGGAGCGGCCTGAGCATCGACGTCCACTGCGTGCACCACGTCGAGAGTCGCGCCAAAAAGGTCGGCGAGTTCTTTGGCCTGTGCCAGTGCGCGATCTCCGCACTCACTCAAGTCGACCGCCACCAAAATCTTCTTTGGAGGCGAGACTTTTGTGCTTGGAGGTACGGCCAAGATCGGCAGATGCGACTCACGAACCAGCTGATTTGCAGTCCGACCAAAAAACACATCCTGAAGCCAGCTCTGCCCAACCGTCCCAACCACGATCATCGCGGGGGTGGTTTTTGTGGCTTCGGCCATAACCCCCTCTGCAGGGCGCCCAAATCGAATAACCGACGAGAAGGCCTGTTGGTGTTCGGCAGGGACCGCCTTTTTATAATGGGCAACCAAACCGGCCGTGGCCTCTTGAGTGGCGTGCGCTTGAATCTCGTCGGCGGTCTCGTAGAGAACTCGCCAAGCGTTGTCGTCACCCGTGAAGTCAACGACATGCATGAGCCGTAGCTCGGTGCCGCGAGCTGCGGCAAAAAGGGCCCCCATGTGGACCGCAGGAAGAGATGCGTCGGCTAAGTCAGTAGCTACCAAGATGCTCATTCGGTTCTCCTAAATTCCAAAATATGCTCCGAAGATAGGCGCGACATGGCGCGGCGGCAACGCCTTTGCCGCACGATGTCTCCAAAACGTCACAATTCTGCCGCCAAAACACCACCCAATTGGCTTAGTGTTGGGGTGTATTCAAAAAAAGCACCTCTGCTCGCCGCCAGTATTTGTGCGGGAGTGCTTACCCCGGTATAGTCACGGCTAGCTTGATTCTGGAGACCAGTACATGAAATCAATTCAACCAGCCATCGCATTGGTTTTCGCCATTTCTTTGACGCTTTCTTGCTCCGCGGATGATGCAAAGAAGCCCACTGATTGTGCGGGAACCCTCGATCCGATCAGTGGCAGATGCATCACAGTCGGAACCACCAACAACGGTACCGACAATAACGGTGAAGCCGATGCCGGCGGAGATTCTGAAGATAATAACGGCTCCAGCGATCCCTTTGCAGATGGCGATGGCGATGGATTCCTCGATCGTTTCGACAACTGTAAAAAAATATCGAATCAGGACCAAGCTGACGTCGATAGCGATGGTGTGGGCGACGTTTGTGATAATTGCCCAAACGCCTCCAACTTCATCCAAACTGACACGGATTCCGACGGACTCGGAGACGCTTGCGACGACGACTCGACCGAGACCTACTACGATGCCGACCGCGACGATGATGGTGACGGCGTTGCCGACCGAATCGACAATTGCGGCGGACTTTCGAATGCCGATCAAGCAGATACAGACGGCGACCATATCGGCGACGCCTGCGATAATTGCCCTGGAATTGCCAATTACGACCAAACCGACACCGACATGAACGGCGAAGGCGACTCGTGTTCGGCGACCCCTGCGGGCATGATTTGCGGCAACCAAGATGCCGACTTCCAGATCGTCGAGCCCAATATCTACGTGCTGCTCGACCGTTCTGGGTCGATGGGCACAAGCGGGATCAATCAGGCCATCGCTGCTCTGAACACGATCGCCGACTCGCCCGGACTGGCGACGGACGTTCGTTTTGGTTTTGGAACGTACCAAACCGGAACGTGCCCAGGATTGGAACACAAACTGAACATGGGACTTCACACGCCAGCGCAGCTCAAAGCGTCATGGGCCGGTCTTTCACCCGGCGGCGGCACACCGACCGCGGGTGCGCTCAGTGCGATTCGTTCGGACAGCCGACTCATCGAAGCCGGCGACATGTTGGATGCCCTGCGCAGCAAGGCCATCATCCTCATCACCGACGGCGACCCCAACAATTGCGGCGGGCTCGCCGGCTCAATCTCGGAGGCTCAGACCTTCGCAAACGCCGGCATCCCGGTGTACGTGATTGCGTTTAATTTCGGTGGTTTCGAAGGCAACCTGAACTCGATTGCGACCGCAGGCGGCACCGACGCACCTCCTGTGGGTGGGGACAAGTTCTACACCGCAAACGGGACGGCTCAGCTTGTGACCGCGGTACAAAATATTGCCACGGCCTCCATCTCCTGTTCGTACGCGCTCAACCCAGCGCCTCAGGACCCATCCAAGATTTGGGTCGAAGTCAATGGCCTTCCCGTCGCACGTGAAGCCGTCAATGGCTTCTCTTTCGACGCGCCGAGCACGACCCTCACGCTCAATGGAGCATCCTGCACCACACTTCGCGGCCTCGATCCCAACGGTGCCATCGCGCCGCTCAAGATCACCCTCGGTTGTGCAACAGCTTGTGTGCCTGCGGTTGAAGTTTGCGATTACAAAGACAACAACTGCGACGGCGTGATCGACGAAGGCTGCGAGAATTGTTCTCCAGAAGTTTGCGACGGCATCGACAACGACTGCGATGATGCCATCGACGAAGGCTGCCCAGACTGTCTCTTCGACGGCGAAGCCTGCACAGCTGGAAGTGATTGCTGCAATAACAGCTGCGAGAACAACGTGTGCGGACCGCCATGTCGCCCGATTAACTCCACTTGCCTCAGCGATGGTGATTGCTGCACAGGCGCCTGCGCCAAACCCAGCGGCTCCAATGTCGGCGTGTGCATCTCCGGCTGATCGCCCCTCCCTTCCGGGCCTCCGCGCCCTCGGAATCCGTGTTTCAAATTCACCTGGATAGACTCGGTGAGCCAGCCTGGCAAACGCCAGCTGGCTCGCTGTGGCGAACCGACGGGCAGGTCATTGGTCTGCCCGTAGGACCTTGGGTCGTTCGACGACTCGAGGGCCGTCGGTCTGCGCTTGAGGTCTTCGCCGTCTTGGGACGCGCCGCAACTGCGGCTTCCCTTGCCATGCGCCCGGCGATGGCCTGGAAAAAAGACCAGAACAGCTACTGGACCGCAACGCCTGCGCCTGATGGCCTACCACTGGCTCAGGGCCCCCACATCACCAGCCCCATCGAGCGTTGGCTCGAACTCGCCGAAGGCGTCGCGGGGCTTCATTCCAAGGGAGTTGTTCACGGCGACATCACCCCTTGGTCGGTTTGGGTCACACCGGATCGCCTGGTGTTAACCGACGCCGGCGCGTGGGCCGCAGGCCCATCCGACCAGCCTGAGCGCCACGCCGATATCCAAGGCCTCGCGGATCTCCTTGGGCAGCTCACGGCAAACGACGCTGCGCATGGAATGGCCTCGATCATCGACGAAGTGACTTCCGGTCGAGTCAAAGACGTAGGCACCTTGGTGCGCTTGGTAAGATCCGCATATTCGATCGACGTTTCAGTCGACGGAACCATGCGAGTCATCGCGATCGAACATCCCACCAACGCGCGATTTGGCCAGGGGTTGAAATTTCGTCTGGTCGCGTCTGCCTCGGCCCCAAAAGCCGAAGGCGCGTTCGTCTGGGAGGGTGCACACGGCGCCGTCTACGACTGCCTCAAAGGAATTTGGGAGGGTGCTGAGCTTGGCCTGCATGACGCGCATGTCGTCACAGATTCCGAGGGCCGAAATTACCTGACCGCGCGGCCCGACACACTTCCTGTCGTTGAACCGCACTGGTTCACGAGCGTCACCGACGTGATTAAGGCCGAAGGCTGCGTAAGCCGGTATTTTGTAGATATTCGGGATGAAGGATCGCCCGGAAAGCCACTGGTCATGGGAAATATCCTTCACGGGTTGCTCGAAGACCTCATGTCCGCTGACGGAAAAACCTTCGATGAGCTTTGGGACGAACGCGTTCGACGCGCAGGGTTCACCCTGATCGCATCAGGGTTGGGCGATTCCGAGGTCGATTCGTTGCGGCACGAAAGCGAAGCCCATTTCCGAAATTTGGAAGGGTTTGCAGCGGGCCAAGATCGCGCAGACCGCTATTCATGGTCGGGTCAAAGCGTCGAGGTTTCGCGCTATTCCAATCGATTTGGCATCGAAGGCCGCATCGACCTTGTCACCGAGGACGAGAAGCGTGGCCTGAACATCATCGAGCTAAAGACCGGCAGCACACGCGAAGAACACACAAGTCAGGTTCGGGCCTACAAATTATTATGGGACGCCTACGCAAAACGACAGCACACCAAGGTCTCGGGCTACCTTCTTTATTCACGAGAAGGAACGGTCCGAAACGTCGACTTTGATGAGCCTAAAAGTTATCAAAACATGCTGCGCGGTCGAAATCAGCTGGTGATCACGCACCATGCGCTCGCCACGGATCCAAGCACCGACGTGCTGCCTTACTATAATCAGGTCCCAGCACTTTGCCGTGCGCCCGAATGCCGATGGCGTCGCAAGACCTGTGAATCTCAATGCAGCGTCTTGGGACTCGGCCAGACGCAGCACCTCTTCGGCAACGAAGAGCTCTCGTCGCGGGCACGTGGGTGGTGGCGTCATTTCCATCATCTGATTCAAGCCGAACACTGGTCAGAAAACGCAGGGTTTGGTGACTCGTTTCGTATTGCTGAACTCGATCGACGAATCGCAAACGGACGCTGTGTGGCGGGCTTAAGCCTTGCTGGGCCGCCCGAGGACGGAATCCTTCGACTTGCGGCGGCACGTCTTCCGACACTATCGGCCGGGGCGCAGGTGATTGCACACAGGGGAGACCCAAGCGATTCGCACCTCTTCCGTGGGACGGTAATCTCGTGCGACGGAAAAACACTGGTGTTGCGAGTTCCGAGCATTCGAAATGGCGCAGGGATCCCCGAAAAAGAGTGGTTCATCGAGCTTGTGCCGTCACGCATGGGCTTTCGAGCCGCCCAGCAGAATCTCTACCGCACACTCTCTTCGGGCCGACGCGACCTGCTGGAGCTGCTTTGTGGCCTCAAAGTGCCGATGCTCAAGGCAGAGCCCCGCGAGTTGAAAGGACTGAATCCACGTCAAGTGGAAGCGGTTTCAGCGGCCATGGACAGCACGGATGCATGTTTGATCGAAGGGCCACCTGGCACCGGAAAAACCACCGTCATCGCACGCGCAGTCAAGGAACTCGCGGGGTCCAAGCGCATCCTGGTCTGCGCCCAGACCAATAATGCTCTCGATACCGTCTTAGAAAAACTCGTCAACGAAGGCGTCCCCTTCCTGCGGGTCGGAGCCTCACACCGCTGTGAGAACCTGTCGCGCGCTTTGGAACGAGCCGGAGTTCCATTGAACGAGGCTTTCTCGGACGATCTCGCACGCAGCACGCCCTCCGTGGATGCCCTGACCAAGATCCTGCTCAACACATCTGTCATCGCGTGCACCGTCTATTCTGTGTCTTCCAACGATGTGCTTCGATCCCTCGAACGGCATTGCGGGGCTGTTCCCTTCGACGTCGTGATCGTCGACGAGGCCACACAGCTTACCGAACCACTGGCCGTTGGCGCCCTGGTGCGAGCCAAACGATTTGTGCTGGTTGGTGACCCCAAACAATTGCCCCCGGTAGTCACGGGAGATTTCGAACAAGCCGAACACGACATCAACCCGATGGGCTTGAACGGCCTGGACCAAAGCCTCTTTGAGCGACTTCTTGCGCTTGGAATCCCTTCGGTTCGCCTCGAAGAGCAATACCGGATGAACAGCGCGGTCATGTCGTTTTCGAACCGGACATTTTACGGAGGCGAGCTCAGAGCGGAAACAGCGACCGCGTCATCACGGTTGGCGATCGATCTCAGCCAAGCCACCGATCGTGTCAAAGACGTCCTTTCGCCGGCGACTCCGGTGGTGTTCATCGACGTGAAGAGCGCGGAACTTGGCCGAACGAACCCGATTGAGGCGAGCGTCATCGCGGAACTGGCCAACGCTTTGCTCGCCGGTGGACTGACTCGGGAAGAAATTGGCGTGATTTCGCCGTTCAGGGCTCAAGTCGATTTGATGCGACAACTCAGCGCTGATTTGGTCGATTGCGACACGGTGGAACGCTTTCAAGGCGGCGAACGAGAGGTCATCCTGGTCAGTCTCGTACGCACAGAACGCACGGGAGCGTTTATCACCGACGAACGACGCCTAAACGTCGCGCTCACCCGAGCACGGACGAAGGTGGTTGTGGTAGGGAATGGGGACTGTCTGCGTGTCTCCCCGCTGCTTCGCGATCTCATCGAACAAGCTGAGACCACGACCTATCGATGGGACCTGAACGTTTGAATCGAGATCCTGATGAAATTGCTCCTCAATCCGTGGTTTTCCGTCATCCTTTTAAGCCTGAGCATGGGCTGCGATCCTCCCCCCGCCGCCGTCGTGGCTCCTGTTGAACACCTGCCGGCGCTTCAGGCCTTCAAGGCACCAACTGAAAAACCGAATCTTGTTGAGCAAAAACTCACGCTTAAGCTCTCCGAAAGCACGCGCTACGAGGATTGCCACACGATCTTGGAAGGTCCAGATGCAGGCCCGATATTTCCCGCCACCAAGGCCGACCGCTTAAGTTTTATGCTGGGTTGCGGCATGGAGGCTTACGAAAAGTTAGCGGATGGCAGCTTTGTCACCGCCCATGCGATTCCAAGCGACGGGGTGAAGAACCTCCGTGTGACGCGGTGGTCGGACGAGGGCAAACGCCTGTGGTATTTCGACGCCGACCGCAGTCACGAGGCAAAAAACTTCACCGCGAATTTCCGTTCTGCCTGGATTGCGGACCTGTCTCCAGATCATGTCTGCGCAGGCACAATGTGGGAGGGCGGCACCGACGGAACCTGCGTCACACTTGATGAAGGAAAGACCATTTGGGCAGGCAGGATGTCGTTTTGGGCGGGCAGCAAACCGCTTGGATTTAACGGAGGGCTCTACGTCACCGATGTCTCTGGGCTGAGCCAACGCTACCCGTTTTCGGGTGTCGAAATGAAATTTCGAAAATTCGACGGTTCAGGCGGGCGTTCGGCGCTCTACCTTACAGGGCAGGACCACCTCCTATTTTCGCCTTCACGAGCCGAAAAACCACGAATCATCCACTACGACTTGAAAACTCTTGAAGCGACCTGGCGAGCACAATTGCCGGCAAACCCCACCGCTAATTATGGATTGATCGAAAAAGGCATTGCCGTGATCGGCGTTGAAAACGCCGTCCTCGCCTTAGACGACGCCACCGGTGCGGTGCTGTGGACAGCTTCAATATCAGAACCACGTGCTCCCATCGCAACCACCGACGACGCCATTTATATACTGGAACGACGCGTGGATCTGCCAAATCTCTTGCACTGCCGGGATCTGAAATCCGGAGCGCCTCGATGGTCCGCCGAAACCCCACTAGGGACCCTTAACGTCTTTGCGGCCGAGGGACGCGTCTTCATCAAGAGTGTTCGAAGCGTCCAAGAAGTTATGGGGACACAAGAATGACGAGCAAGGCCCTCTTTCGTGAAGCCTTTCTGGTCTTCCTGGCGGTTCTGGTTCTGGTGATCATCGCGGCTGTTGCCGCGGGGATCGTGCCCTTCGTGGCGGACTTCCTCTACGCCATTGTCGCGCTGGTCTTTGTGAAAGCGGCCCAGCGTATGATGGACCACCATAATCACGAAAACGAGCGTTTCGGAATCACTTGGTCGGGTTGGCCCCGCGGGTTGGCCTATGGCCTGTTGCTCACATTTATCACCGTGCCGTTTTTTTCGGTCGGCTATTACTGGTGGGAAACCCAAGCGCTCGATCGACACTTCGAGTTCAACACGGGAAATTATTTTCAGTGGCCCAGTGAACTCGCGGGAGAACCCACAGGTTGGGGCGCTGAATCCAGTGGAGTCTGGGTCTGGTCGGACAAGTCGACGCTTAACGTCGGCATTCGCAACAAATCAGACGCGAATAATATCGTGTTTGTCGAGGCCGACACTGCCTTTTCCCCTCAGCGTCGAGGCACCTTGAAGGCCTTTCCGGTCGACGGCGTGGCAGGGAAAGCGAAGATCTGGCGGATTGAACTCGACGATTCCAGAAGTCGCGGACAGATCATCATTCGCGGCCCCAGATCAATCGATATTCGCATCGAACCCACGGTCGAGGGAAACGCCATCTGGCCTTTATTTCAGGGCCACAAGGCGGAAAAGAAAGACGAATTTACGGCCAACAGGTCGCTTTGGTGGATTCCACTCTGGATCGCCACTCAGTTTTTGTTGATCGCGCTGCCTGAGGAGTATTTCTACCGAGGTTGGCTTCAGACTCGACTCGAAGAAGCCTTCGAAAAGCGCGCTGAAGAACACGGGCGAAAGGTCCGTACCATCTTCGGGTTTTCGGCAGCGATCGTGGTGGCCAGCGTTCTTTTTGGGCTGGGACACCTGCTGGTGCCTATCGGAGGTGCGCTCGTTCCCACGCGCATGAGCGTCTTTTTCCCCGCTCTACTCTTCGGCTGGTTGCGACGACGAACCGACTCGATTGTCGCCCCGGTCGTCTACCACGCGTTTTCAAACCTGATGGTCATCTTCGCGGCAGTCCACTTCTACTAACACCGCATCAGATAAGACGACGAGGTAAGCCCGCCGGCATGGTAAGTCGGTGCGCAAGCATCCTGAGGCTGTCGCATAAGGAACGATGACGAGGCTATCTTTGTGATTGGGCCACGATTGGTCCGCGAGCCTTATGGCTCGCATCTGTTTGAATAATCGCAAGAATCCCATGCAGACCATAGGGCCTGCGCACCAATCACAGAATAGGCGGACGTCCGATTTTTAATCAGACCTAGTCTTTCGTGACGTGCAGAGCCCATTTCACGATCGAACCGGTATCTGCGGCTGCGGTATCACGCACCGTGAGTTCCCATGGGCCCGTGATCGACGCTCCGACAAATCCTTCCAAGACCTCTCCGGTCAGACTGACGTTGTCGTCCCAACCGTTGGCCTCACGCGTCCCGTCAAAAACGACGACCGAGGTTCCACCGTGTTGAAGCTCGACGATCAAATCGCCGCGGTAGGTGTGGTTGATTTCGAGGTCGATCGTCAAAGATTTGACCGCACCGGCATCCCGCACCTCAAGTGTGCTCACGCCGCCGCGTGGATCGTTGTCCGGAATCTCCACAGCAGTGTCGACCAGGAATGTCTGTGTGTTCTCTGTCACGTCCACATCGACTTCGGCGCGGCTTTCGCGAATCATGTCTCGGACCTTGTCGATGTCGATATTGGGATTGCCACCGCGAGTGGAGACCGGCAGCCACAGGAAGTCTGGATGGTTGGTGATCGACGAGTCCAACCACTCCCCACCGATGATGTTGCCTTCGCCGTCGAGCTCAAGGACGTAGTGGTAGTAGTCGTGGCGCAGGTAGCGCGACAAGTTCGTAGAGGTGGGATTCTTGCTGGCGTACGACTCCGCAATCCAATCTGTCGAAGCACGAACCTCGATGAATCGTTCTGCCTTCGAGTTGTATTTGTAGTCGACCGAGACTTCTTCGAAGAGGCCATTTGTCTTGGCGAAACGCAACATGTTCGTGAAAGCGGTGGCCGTGATGTACGGCACAGCATCGAGCTGCGCCAACGAATCGTAAGGCCGATCTTCGACGATGCGCTTGGCGGCCGTCGAATACAGACGCGCATCGTCGTCGAGTTGCTCCAACGTGCCTTCATTGGCCAATCGAAGAATCGCGAGTCCTTCGGGAGAACCTTCTTCGACGTTGTTCACAAACGTGCCCGAGCCCTGAGTCGTGCCCGGCTTGACGCCCAGAAGTTCGTGAGCGGCCTCCAACGAAATCTCGTTCTGGCTTGTCACCTTGAAGCCCACCAAGGGCTGGTTCCAAACCTGATAATTGGTCGTCCGTTCGATCACCATCGGACGCTTATTTTTGCCCAAGAAGTTGGCCAGAATCACGTGGAAGGTTCCAGCGTTCAAATCACGGCAGTCTTCGTTGGTGATGCGACCGTCATCGTCTCGAATCAGCTCGCGCTCTTCGCATCGCCCTCCGATCATGTAGGACTCGGTGCGATCGTATTGCTGAATCAACAAGGCCTTCATGTCTGAGACCTCGAAGACGACGCCGTTTCTTTCCACTGCTTTCAGGGGCTCATCTTCAAGGATCGCGGCAGGTGCCCACGCATGGCAGATCCCCCACCAGGACTCGAGGCCCTCTTGATCGTGTTTGTCGGTTTCGCTGCCGCACTCATCCTTGTCCGCGATGCCGTCATTATCGTCATCGATGCCGTTGGTGAGTCGTCCCGTTCCCTTATTCTTATGAGTCCACGAGGCCGTTGGCCCAATTTGGTCGTAATAGGCCTGATCAAATTCGCAGGTGGAAATATCGAACGGCTTCAAATCCATGAAGCCTTCATCAGGCGTCCATCCCTTAAAAGCCTGGTCGTATTTCTCGGCAGGTGAGTAGATGTTTGCACCTTGCCAGCGAGCGTTGATGCCGTCTTCGACGTAGGGCCAGTAAGTCTCGGCCCAACCTGGTTTTGCCGAAGCGCCCTCAAGCGGGAGCTCGTCAAAACGATACGTGAGTTCGGTTCGAAATGCAGTGGGGTTATTCCGCCAGTTCCAAGCGTCCGCTCGGGTGTCTTCTTGTTTCACGACACCGTCGTCCGTCACCGCGATTTCTTGTGTGGGAGCTGCAGCATCGCCGCAGGCGCTCAAGGAGCCACCGACCAGAATCAAAGCCAAAAGTTCATGACGCATTTAAAACCTCATCAAATCAAAAAATTCAAATTCGCAAATAGGTAGAGCAGGATCCGTGCCGACCAACACAAACGAGAATTCGCGCTGTTTACGTGAAAATCGCCATCTGGTGGCCAATCCAAGATCCAGAATCATGACACAAGTGGCAACTCAAGGTACCAGACCTGCTAAACGCCTTGCGCACGTGTGTTTTGCGGGCTAGCTTGCCTGCAATCACATCATGCTCAGCACTCTTTTGGAGGTCGAAGATTATGGCCAAAGATTTTAAAAACCTCGTTGAAATGTACGAGATCTCTATTGCCGCGTTCGGTCCGAGCCCACTTTTCGGAACCAAAAAAGACGGTGCCTACAAATGGATGACCTACGAAAAATTCGGTGAAGAGACCGAGGCATTTCGTGGCGGGTTGGCATCGATCGGACTCGAGAAAGGCGACACCGTCGCGATCATCGCTAATAACCGCGTAGAATGGGCCGTATCGGCTTACGCGACCTACGGGATCGGCGCGAAATTCTGCCCGATGTACGAGGCGCAAAGCAGCAAAGAATGGGAATATATCGTCAACGACTCCGGCGCCAAAGTACTGCTGGTCGCCACCCAAGAGATCTACGAAAAGACGCTTCCATTCGTGGGGACCGTCGGTGTTCTTGAACGCGTCATCTATTTTGATGGGCCACGCGACTCAAACGACGCCTATTTTGCGTTGGTCGAACACGGCAAACACAATCCTTCGCCCATCTACCATCCTGACGTGAACGACCTTTGCGGGTTCATCTACACCTCAGGCACGACCGGTAACCCAAAGGGCGTTCTACTAACCCACGGCAACATCTGCTCCAACGTCAATGCGATGCATTCGTTGCTTGAGATTGGCACGTCGGATGTAAGCCTCTCATTCCTGCCCTGGGCCCACTCCTTTGGTCAGACGGTCGAGTTGCACGCCCTCTTTTCGATGGGCGCATCGCTTGGCCTTGCCGAGAACGTCTCGACGATCATCCAGAACCTTTCCGAGGTCCGCCCCACGCTGCTTTTCAGCGTTCCGCGTATTTTCAATCGAATCTACGACGGCGTGCATCGCAAGATGGAAGAAGACGGTGGGATCAAGAAGTCGCTCTTTTTCGCGGGTCTCGAAAATTCCGACAAGTTGCGCAAAGAGACCGAAAACGGCGGACAACCGTCGTTGATCACCGGCCTTAAGGACAAGTTTTTCGACAAGCTGGTGTTTTCGAAAGTGCGCATGCGCTTTGGCGGCCGGCTTAAGTATGCCTTCAGTGGTGGCGCCGCGCTCTCGCCGGATGTCGCGCGCTTCATCGATAACCTCCACATCACCGTGTACGAGGGTTACGGACTTACGGAGACCTCTCCGATTGTGACGTGCAATCGTCCTGGTGCTCACCGAATCGGGTCAGTCGGCAAGCCCATTCCAAATGTCGAGGTCATTCTGGCACCCGTTGAAGGTTATTCGGATCCCAACGTGGGTGAAGTCTGCGCGCGCGGACCAAACATCATGCAGGGCTACCATAACCTTCCTGAGCAAACCGCAGATGTCCTCGACGAGGACCGCACCTTCCATACGGGCGACCTTGGGCGCATCGACGAAGATGGCTTCCTCTACATTATTGGACGCGTCAAAGAGCAGTACAAACTCGAGAACGGCAAGTACGTGGTTCCTGCCCCGCTCGAAGAAGAGCTCAAACTCTCGCCGTACATCACTCAGATCATGATCGAAGGCACCAACCGCCCCAAAAACGTCGCTGTTGTGGTCATCGATATGGACACCTACGGCAAATGGTGTGAAGCCAATGGCAAGGATCCCAAGACCGCCTACGAGTCAGAAGACTTCCAGGCCCTGCTCCACTCCGAAGTCGAACGCGTGGGTAAGAGCTTCAAGGGCTATGAAAAACCGATGAAGTTTGTGGTCGACACCGAAGATTGGACCGCCGAAAACGAGATGCTCACTGCAACGCTTAAAGTGAAGCGTCGCAAGATCATGGAAAAATTCGGCGATCGCCTCAACGCCCTCTACGATTGATATAAGCCCATGTCCTCACACGTGCTGACCTACCTCTGCAAGAATATGCATGAGGTGAGGACTCTTCACCTTGATCGCCTTCGAACCCTTCGTGATGAGGGGTTCGAAGTTCATATTTGCGCCGGCCGTGACGACTCGTTTGACGCGCTCGAAAGCGAGGATTTTGTCGTGTGCCCGCTCCCCGTGATTGCGGGCGTGCATCATAACCTTGGTGCGTGGTTGATCTGCTGGGCGCATCTCGTTGAAAACCCGCCGACGCTCTTACATGGTTTTGATACCTGGGCGTGGACAGCCGCGCTGGCCGGCGAGCGACTGCCTGTCACTGCGACATGCGTAACGATTCGCCATCACCACAAGATCCAGGCCCTTCCCGAATTTATGACACGGTTCGGCCTCCCGTCTGCTCTCGACCCCATCAAGGCCTACGCCTGGCTCGGTGCAAGAGTGGACAAATACCTCGTGCAGACTGAAGCCGACCTTGAGGCGCTCCAATCGGTGATCCCGGGCGAAAAACTGGAATTAATTCTTGGTGGAGACGGTGTCGTGTTGCCAGGCGAAGTGGTCAGTGGCACCGAAACGGTCGTGGCCGTCGACGCCTCAAAAGCCTCCAAAGAGGATTTGAAATCACTGCGAGACATTTACCGAGTGGTTCGAAGAAGAGCCCCACAGGCGAAATGGCGAGTCCTGAGCTCACGAGCCATTCCCATTCCCGATGCGGAATTTGCGGAGTCTCACGCGTCACTTTTTTCGGGCGCGTCCTTATTCTTGGACTTCGAAAGCACCCGCGACACCTCGATGAACCTCATGACTGCAGCGAGCTTCGGCCTGCCCTGTGTCAGCGTACTTAAGCCTTCTTCTGGGCAGATCATCGCCGCGGGAAGAACTGGGCTTGTGACCCAGACAGACGTTGAGTCGATCGCCAATGGCGTCATCGACCTTCTGGACCACCCCAAATTAATGTCTGAGATGTCCGCCCACGCCTTGGGGCGTGCCCAGAGCCGCTATTCCAGACATGGCGTCGACGACCAGATCATTCGGGTCTACGAGCGCACGCTGAGAACACGGATGGGACTTTGAAGACTTCACGGGATTATCTGTCGTGGGCGTTAGCGGTGCTTGCCCTGGGGTTCACGGGGCTCTACGCGTTGGAGGCCCACTTTGAGACAAAGCTGAACGAGGCCGAAGCACTGGCAGGCGTTTCGGCACCGGGATGCGTCGCGCATGCAGCAGGCACACGAGGAGAAGAACTCCTGGTCACCTGCAAGCAGAGCGCCGAAATCAGCGGAATCCCCGATCATTTTGAAGTGGTTGTGATTCGGTCAGGCGACACTCAACAACGTTGCCGCGTTGCCGACTCGAAACCTACGGAATGCATCGCTCAGAGCCGCCCGTCGATCAGGGCTGTCGCTCCACCACACAGTTCGTGAACTGACCCGTTGAGGAATCGGTGTAGCGTGCATTCAGCGTGTTCCCATCCGCCGCCGTTCCATCCGAAATACCAAAGGTCTCCGAGGTGTTATCCACGCGGATATTCCACGAAGCGGTCATCGTGTCGTCTTGCCACAGAACGGCATTCAAGTTCCCAGCAGAAGCTGGTTGCTGCGAAACAAATGTTCCTGAGGCCATCTCTTCACCTTCGATGTGTCGAATGGTGAGCGTCGCCCGAGCAACATCTTCAATTTTGACCACCCAAACGCCGTTCAAGAAGCCAGGATTGGTCACATTCGTGTCCGTTCCGAAGTCTTCCATTGGGGTGGCATCGAATTGAGCGTCAGCCGTGCCCATGTCGTTTTGAGCATTATTGGTAGTGTTATTGCCGGTATCTGGCAGCACGACCACTGAGGGGCCATTCGACTTGTCATCACTACAAGCAGCCAGTGCGACACAAGCCGCGATCACAATCAGTCGATATTTCATATTAAACCTGCACCATACCGTTTCGATTACTCTACCGTTTTGACTCTCACGATGAAAGTCCCCTCAGTACAAGAAGTTAATGACGGCACCTGCCCCGCCATTCGTGGGAACGAGCCTCAGGCTCGTTTGTGTGGGCTCTTCATCGTTCATCAAATCAACCACGACCAGCGTCACCCCCAGGGCAGCCAACCCTGCGCCCGAAAACAAAAGAACCTGACCCAGAGATTGGTCGGACTCGATGTTGGATTTCAACTCATCAAAGCGCGCCTGATCACCGCCGTTGGCCTCGTTCTCCAGGGCGGTTATATCATCCGATACTCCCATCCCAATAAGCGCAGATCCTCCCATCAAACCTAGACCGGCCACGCCTACCGCGATGCCGCTGATGCCCAACCAACCGAACCCGCTTTGGGGCGGCTGAGTCGGGACGACGTCAACCACGTTGCTCAAGTCGGAGATTTTTTTCGCCACGTCCAACCCGCTAAGACGCACGCGTAATGCGCCGATGCGACCGCTGTTTCGCGACGCAACGTCGTCTGGCATGCCGACTTCGTTCTGAGCGCGTTCTGCGTACATCAGCGCGTCGTCTTGATTGCCCAGCTTCGCGTATGAGAGCGAGATATTATAAAGAAACATCGCATTGGGAACGACGTTATACCCCTTCAGGAACTCAACAATCGCCTTGGAATACTCGCCGGTCGTGTACCACTCCGCGCCCTCTTGGAAGTGCGCTTCAGCCTGATCCACCGCTTCTTGCGATGGGGCTTGCGCGAATGACTCGGCTGGAGCCAGAAGCAAAGCAAAAACGATGGTCAGTACAAAGCGCATTCGAATCAATCCATGGATGGGAAGTTCCCTTTAGGGACATACTCTTTGGGTACTTTCTCAGATTCGACGTTTGAAGTCCCGTTCGCTGGCTGCTTTTCGGCCGGTTTCGGCTTCGCCACGGCTTTCTTGTCGCTGGTCTTTGCCGCCACTTTCTTGGGCGCAGGTTCCTCGACCGGCACCACGGCCTCCGCCTTCATCTTTTCGATGAACGCCAAATAGTCCGTCGCGTCGTAGACAATATCGGCCGCAAAATCGTTGACGATCATTTCTGGAGACAACGAATCGCCCGACTTCACGCGTATTCTAACCGGGAAGCCGACTTCTTCCTCAGAAAATGTCGCAGGACTTGTCGCGGGTCGACCATTCACCGTGATGTCCAATCCCGAGGGCGTCGTTCGGATCACCAACCGGCGGTTCACCGGTGCGGCAATCACCGGGGCCTGCACCGGAACCTCTTCGACTGCACTCGGAGCCGGGGTGTCGACCGAGGCTGCCGGAGCATCGCGAAGATGCGAGACCACAGCCAGTCCCCCAATAATCAGGCACAGCACACCGATGCCGGTGACCACGGGCACCACCGACGATCGCGGCGCTGGTTTCGTGTGCGAATGACTCACGGGCGGCGGCGTGAAAGCGACGGAGGGACCTCTGAGCTGAGCCGACGGAATCGGAGCTAAGACTGGTTGAGGCGGAGTATTTCTGGTGGGAATGGTCGCCCGAAAACCGTCTCGAGTGCCATCAAGAGGCACGATCTCGTCGGAGATATCGATGAGATCGTCGAGCTCGTTTCCCCGTATCCGCGTCGTTGTCGCCACTTCAGCAAAATCTTGAATGTCCGACTGCGTCCAATTCGATAGCGCAGTCATGACATCCGACGCGTTCAGGTAACGTCCGTCTCGCTCCTTGGCGAGCATTCGGTTGATGATGGTCCGAAGGCCCACAGAAACCGAAGCCATCACGGGAAGCGCAAACGACTGTGGATCGAGCTGTTTGCCGATGATCGTAACGCTCGAATTGGATTCGATGGCCTTCTTCCCCATCAGCATTTCATAGGCGACCAGCCCAAGGCTGTAGATGTCGCTCTGCGCAGTCAGTTTCTCGCCGCGGATCTGTTCGGGAGACATGTACCGGGGCGTCCCGATCAGCGCGCCGTCGGCCGTCAGGTCCTGAGGCAATTGATCCGAGCCGGTAAGCTTTGCGATACCAAAATCCAGCAATTTTGCCTGATCTGCTCGGCCCACATGCTCGAAAACCATGATATTCCCGGGCTTGATATCACGATGCAAGACGCCCATCGCGTGGGCCTCCTCAAGGCTCGACAGTGTTTGCAGCAGGATTTTCACCACCCGCGTGGGGGCCAGCGGCGCCTCGGTGGAGATCAAATGCGAGAGGCTGACACCGTTCACATACTCGAACACCATGTAGAGCAGGCCATCTGCACTACGACCAAAGTCGAACATTGTGATTGTGTGGGGATCTTGCAGTCGTGAAACCAGGCGAGCTTCCTGGTTGAAGCGATCAACCACTTTGGTTTCGTAGTCCCCGTCTTTGGGCGGTGTTAGAATCTTAAGCGCCACCACCCGCCCCAGATCTTCTTGCATTGCGCTGTAAACACGCGCAAAACCGCCAGATCCGATCATGGAACGAATACGGTATCGTCCTTCAAACAAGTCCCCCGGTTTGGGGAAGGTTCCCGCCATCTGACGTATGTTTCCTGTATTTTGCATGTTTCCGTCGCCACGTTATCAACGGACTACAGCTGCCGCAAGTTCCCGCGCGCTGAACCGGGGCTCAAAGCAAGTTCATGAGCCGTTGGGCCAAGCCAGCGTCAATGCCTGCAAGGCCGCAACTCCCAAGAATTGGCGAACGGCACCTGTTGGAGTTCCGCAGCCACTGGGCTCGATGTAGACTGGGCCCTTGGATGAACGACCGGGAGGCTAGGGATGAGCTCTGCGCAGTATCGAGTTCGCGTGGTTGAACTGGGTGAAACGTGGGCCGACTTTCAGTTTCGGCTCGTGGGCGACCACATCACCGTCTTCGCTGAGACTAGCTTCCTTGCACGCGTGCTGGCCGAGTCGATGCCCGATGACCACGTGGCATTTCTGTGGCCGGGCACCGAGCCTGAGTTTTCGTCGACAACCGCGTGGGACTGGATGAGCGACCACGCCGACGAAGTGATCGTGGAGTCGTCGATCGTGCTTCATGACGAGGTGGATTATCCCGCCGCGCATCCCGGCGCTTCCCAGCTCGCCGCCCAATACCGTGCCGAGTACACCGCACGATGGCGACATAATCATGGCCTCGTGATCACTTCGATCTTGGAGCGCATCGAAACGCTCGGACAGAAAGGCGAGTACGCGGACGAACGCGAGATGTATGAAGCGGCGACGCTCGAAGACCTGATCGAGGAACTCGTGAACGCCCAGTTCGAGGCGCTGGCTCAGCTTCAACCGCGGGCCTCCCTGCGCTTCTGCGTGAGTGACCCACGCTGGCTCAAACATCTCGCCGTGGATGGTCAATTCGAGTCCCTCGCTTGGCCGCTGTGATGGACGACGTGAATACGATACTTGAGTCGGGACAAAAGAGCGTAGCAAGTTCCTCGACACTCAATCCAGACAAGGTAGGTACATGAATCGAATCCCTCTTGACGGACAGGACGTCCTCACAAGGCTGCGAATCGACAAATTGGGATGGAGAGGAGAAGGCCTTGTTCGCATCGAAGCTGGCTGGGTCGTCGTGCCCGGTGCGCTCGCCGGCGAATTGGTTGAGGTGCGCTTGCATCCCAAGAAGCATCCGAAGAGCCCGAAAATTGACGCGTCCCTTCTGCAGATCCTCGAACCTTCCGACGAACGCGTCGAAGTGGATTGCCCGCGCTTTCCCAGCTGCCGCGGATGCCATCACCGACACGTATCTGCCGAGTGGGAACGGAAGTTCAAACGGCAGGCACTCACCGAAATTCTAGAGAAATTCGCGGGCTGGCCCGTCAAAATCGACGCCGTTGACCCGATCGAGGTGCAGGAAAACACGCGGACAAAAGGATACCGTATGCGCGGTCGGCTCACGGTGCGCGACGGAGTCGCAGGCCTGAACTCCCCCGATGGCCTGCAGCCCATGGCGAGTTGCCTTGCGCTGACCACGAACGCCAGGAACCTGGTGGCAGCCGTGCAGGAATGCTGCGCCCATGACGACGAAGTTCATTTCATCGCACCTGCAGCAGGCTCTCCCAGAATAGCCTCAGCCGCCGACTCTGAAGGGGCCCTTTCGCTTCGCCGAATCTCTGAACTGATTCCGGGCGCGCGATGGCACGCCATCGGTCAAGCGACGCCGGAAGATCACACCACTCTACGTGTCCACTCCCAGACCTTTCATGCAAGTCTGGATGTTTGGACACACGGTTCGGAAACAACGTCGGGTGCGCTCTACATCTGGGTTCAAGACTTCTTGGACTCGCTGCCAGCTGGACGCCTTGTGGAACTTGGGTGCGGCATCGGCGGGGTCACCGGCTTGGCGATTTCGGCCGGTCACACAGCCCTTGGCATCGACGGGTCCGAAAGCGCGATTGAATTCGCTCGGCAGAACGTACCGGACGCCACTTTTGTGGCCTCATCGTTTGAACGAGGCGTCAGAGATCTAGCGACGCTTGGACGTGAGTTTGACTATGCTGTCATCAATCCCATGCGGGAGCCGGTCGGAGGACGTGTCCTGGCGATTTTGGAGGCCATGGGAGTCCGCACCATTTTGTATCTGGCCCCCTCTCCTCAGGCCGGTGCCAAGGATCTGGGTGAGCTGCGAGAACGCGGATGGAAACTGGCTTTCGCCCATATGGCCGATCTGCATCCCCAAACCTATCATTTCATGATGGTCGCGTGTGTGACGCGGACCTAAGCGCTTAGGATGCTGCTTCCGCAGCAGCGCCTTCGACAGCCACGATGATGTCGGCTTCCATGAGTTCGCGTAACTCCCGAACGGCAGCTAGATCGGTTTTGGGGCACGCGTGAACCAGAATATCAATCGTCGTCGATTTGATCAGTCCTTCGACCAAGGGCTGTATTGCGGAATTCTCGGGCAGCCGCACGGACTCGACCTTTGAGGTCAGCGTCACCGGAACCGGGTCGCCGGGCAAACGGTCACGATAAAGCGGATATTCATCGGCTTCCTGCACCGCCATCAGCACCAAATTCGCCATATTTTCATAGGTCTGTCTGGAAGTCCTGACTTCATCACACGGCTGAAAATTAAACCGGCCTGCGGTCTCGCGAATCGCACGAAACAACGCTTTCCGGTGTTTTAGCCCCCGTGGCCCATCCACGCGCGAAATCTCTCCACGTTTGAACGCAAACACGTAGTCGCCGTCGTGAACACTGATCGTCAGTTCCCCAGTTCGTGTATTCTGATGAAGGTTCATCAAAAGGTCAGGCAGTCCGAGATAATCGAGGTCGCCGCCAAAACCCTCAGGTAATTTGACCGGCTTGGGTTCATCAACCGCCACGAGTTCGGGCATCGCCTCAAGTTCAAGGACCCTGAACACCTTGCGAATTCGAGCTTCAAGTTCCGCGACGTCGAAGGGTTTGAACATGACCTCGTGCATACCTGAGTCCAGATATTCGGAAACCCGTTCCCCTGAAACGTTGTCGGTAAGAACCAAAAAACCGGGGGAATCAAAATCCGCCTGGTCCTGCACACCCTTCCAGATGGCGAGGCTGTCTAGCTTCTGGGCCAACTCGTCGCACAACACAACAAAGGTACCCTCACCGGCGAGTGCGAGGCGCAGCTCAGCCGCGCTGGAAACCGTCGAAACGGCAAGCCCACTCTCCCCTAGGATTTCAGTCAGCAACTCCAACATATCGGGGTCTGGCCCCATTAAGAGAAGTTGCTTACCTTGATTGTCTGCCACGCCTAACCTAAATGGCGAAAATGTGTCTAAGTGATTATGGACCCTAAGACCGCTCGATGCAATTTATGATCACGCGAATGGTCATTAAGCGATATCGACGTTCGCCCGACAATTTGGCGCACACGATCGGACGGATCTCCGTCCTTTTGACAAAATGTCACAAAGCCCCCAAAAACACACGCACGCCATCCTCTAACTCCTTGAAATACATGAGACGCGCTTATTGGCACGACTAGTGCATTAACTCATCAACGGAGTCTACCTAAGGTGCTCATGGAACCATTTCTAAAAAAGTACGGTCCGCTAATCCACATCGGATTTGTGGTTTTCCTCGCAGCCCTGCTCGGTTTTGCGGTGAATGAGTTCTTTGCGATTAAACTCGCTCCCTACACGGTCCCCACGATCAACACGATCGCTACCCCTGACAAAACGACGAAACCCGCCGTGACCGTCAGTGCGCGCAGCTACAAAAAAGCCATCGCGGACCGCTGCCTCTTTGGTTGCGCGGATGTCGTCGAGTCTCTGGCATGCCCCGATGGATGCGACGAAGGCGAAGTTTGTCAGAGTGGCGCCTGCGTCAAAGTTGAACCTGAGACGATTCAAGACGGTGATTTCGCGATCCAAAGTGATCTCAACATCAAGCTTCTGGGATCGATGGTTTCGCGAAAACCTGAATATTCACTGGCTTTGGTGTCAGAAAACGGAACCAAGACCTCTTATATCGTGGGCATCGGCGACCGAATCATGGGGGAATCCGAGGTCATCGAGATCCGCCGCGACCGCATCATCTTCCGAAGAAACGCCCGACTGGAGTACATCAAGATCGAAAACAGTATTTCAGGCTCACCGGGAATCAGACCTCAAGGCTCCACGATTTCAGCGGTGGGCAAAGACATTAAGGCTCCCTACGCACCGCCTGCCGCCAAAAAGGCCGCAGCGGCAACAGGTGTCAAACAGGTCAGTGCGAATAAATTCGAAATCGACCGCAAATCACTCAATGACGAACTCTCGGATCGTGAACGTTTGGCTAAAGCAGCCAGGCTGGTCCCGGTCTACGACAAAAACGGCAAGAGCAACGGCATCAAGCTCATCAACGTTGCTGACTCAAGCGTTTACTCAAAAATCGGAATCAAGACCGGGGATATCGTGAAGTCCATCAACGGACAGAAAATCGATAGTCAGGCGAAAGCCCTCCAACTTCTCGATTCTATGAAGAACCAATCCAAGGTCGCCATTGAAGTTGAGCGCCGTGGGAAAAAAGAAACGATGGATTACACAATAAAATGAATGAAGCATCACCGAACCAGTGCCAGATTCGACGTGAAAGGAATTCGATGACTTCGCGTAAATACACTCCCGCTCTGCTTTCCGCTCTTGTTTGCGGCATGCTCATCCCTTCTGTTGCTTTCGCACAGGACGGAAAGGACGCCGAAAAGACGGAGGTGAATCCGCAGGAGAAGTACAATCTTCCTGCGAATTTTGATCCCGATTTTCGGCCCAAACGAACGCCAGGAAACGTGCGAGTCACGATCGATTTCCGTCAGGCCCAGCTTGATGAAGTCGTGAAGTTTTTCTCGGGAGCGATGAGCAAAAACTTCATCATTTCCGACAGCATTAATACCAGCAAAACAATCACGATCATTTCTCCCAAAGAAGTGTCGCTCGCCGAGGCCTATCGGGCTTTCCTGGCGGCTCTTCAGATGAACGGATTGACCGTTGTTCCCATGGGCTCGTTCAATAAAATCGTGGAATCTAAAAACGCGATCGTTGAACCTCAAGCCGCCTATGATGCTGGCGAGCGGATTCCCAACGAAGCGCGAATGGTCACGGCAATCGTTCCCGTGGAAAACGCCGCGATCGACGAAATCCAACCCGTGATTCAGAAATTCCTGACTCCCGAAGCAACCGTGATTCCCTACGGTTCGACGCTCATCATCACCGAAAACGGTGCCAACCTTCGCCGCGTGCAGAAACTCATCGAGAAGCTCGATAAGGGCGATGCGGCGAATAAAATTTACGTCTACCGAGTGCTTCACGCCGATGCCACCGAAGTCGCGTCACGCATCGAAGAGATCTTTCAGGCCCAAAAAGGCGGAGGCACCTCCAAGTCGGCCCCGAAAAAAGGCGAAAGCTCGGATGGAGCCGGGGATTTGGGCGTCAGTATCTCGGATATCATCGCTGACGAACGCACCAACCAGCTGATTATCGTGTCCGACAAAAAGTCTTTCGACCGCATCAAAGAGATGATCGAGATTCTGGATGTTCCGACCGCTGTGGGCGGACAGGTCCACGTGAAGTTTTTGGAATATGCCGACGCCGACGAGCTTGCTTCGACGCTGTCGGCACTTGCCCAGGGAGCTCAACGGGCGAACACGGGCAATCGAAATACTGCACGTAACGCGCGGGCCACAGCGGCTGCCGCCCCCACCGAAGCAGGCTCATTGCTGCAGGGTGAGGTGCAAATCACCGCCTACAAACCCACAAATTCGCTCGTGGTCGTTGCCGCACCTCGCGACTTCTTGGCCCTCGAAAACGTGATTGACCAGCTCGACCGGCCGCGAAGACAGGTCTACGTCGAAGCCATCATCATGGAAATCGGGCTCGACACCAACCGCTCGCTTGGTCTTGGCTTCACCGCTGGATACGGCCAGGATTTTGCCGGCGTGATTCCAGAGTCCGCAGTGGCAGATGGTCTGATTGAAGACACGCGCGGCTTGGTGATTGGTCGTTCGAACTATTCTGGACTCGATGCCGCGGCCGGCAGTGCCGGCGTCCTTGGTCTGCTCGGACCGAGCATCACCATTCCCGGCACTTCGATTTCGTTGCCGGCATTCGCCCTGCTCTTGCAGGCGACTCAGACCGACAACTCAGTCAACATTCTATCGACTCCCGCGATCCTCACGATGGACAACGAAGAAGCCGAGATCATCATCGGTGAACGCGTTCCGTTCCTCAGTGGTGTATCGTCTGGGGCCTCGAGCCTTGCAGGGCTTCTGGGTGGCGACGCCAACTCCGCAGCGACTTCGGCCATCAGCAGCCTTACAGGTGGCCTTTCTGGGCTCGTTAGCCCTATCGAATACGAAGACGTCGGTATCACGCTGCGAATCACACCACAGGTTAACGAGAGCGATTTTGTTCGGCTCGAAGTTGACCAAGAGGTCTCTGATATCAAGGGTGCAGGCGGGCTTGGAGCAGGTGCTCCTATTCGAACGAAACGAAATATTAAAACTGTCGTTCTGGTCAAAGACCAGTCGACGATCGTCATCGGCGGGCTGATTCGCGACGTCGAAAATGAAACCGTGAATAAGGTGCCCTTCCTGGGAGATATCCCACTTGTGGGCATTCTTTTTAAAAATACCAGCACCATCAAAACCAAGCAGAATCTTGTCCTTATGTTGACGCCTTACGTGATTGAAAACGAAGGCGATATGCAGAAGATCCAGCAACGAAAAATGGAAGAGCGACGTGAACTGCTGAAGCTTTTTGGAAGCCGCGACCTGCAATACGTCAAGAGCATCAATTTCCAGAAAAAAAGCGGCCTTTTGGATCGCATGAAGACCACGATCGGCGAGGCTGTGGGCGACCAACGGGCCCGCGAAGAAGCGCTCGAAGCGTTCCAAAATGTGGGTCCTCAATACCGAGTCCTCGGCGCCGAAGAAGCCCCGGCACCTGCCGATTCCGCGCCTAAGGGCGACGATTCAAACGACGTGGAGTAGTCCGATGTACAACCGACTACGCATCGGCGAACTCTTAGTGAAGATGGGGAAAGCCACCCCAGAACAGGTGCAGGCAGGCTTGCGCCTTCAAAAAGATAAGGGCTTTCGTTTAGGCGAAGCTCTGATCGAACTTGGCCTGGTTGATGAAGCCACGCTGACCGAAGGGCTGGCCGTTCAGCTGGACTACCCCTTCCGTAAAGACCTTCCTGTCGACGAAATCGACATCAGCCTGCTCGAGCACCTTCAACTCGCCTTTTGCCGCGAGAAATGTGTTCTGCCGTTCTCGCGGACGGACGACGGCATTCTCGTTGCGACCTACGATCCGCTAGAAGTGGCGGTGCTGGACGAAATCCGGATGGTGCTCGACATCGAAGTCATGCCCATCATCGTCCCACGAAGTGTGCTGACGAACACGATCAATGCGGCCTTCGACCGCAAGAGCCGCCAGCTAGGCGCTGACCTCGATTCGCTCGACGAAGCCGAGACTCCTTACGCCGAAGAAGCCGCGATCGACATCAACGACCTCCTTGAGGCCGGCGATGACGATGAAGCTCCCGTGATTCGATTCGTAAACAGTCTTTTTGTGCAGTCGGTACGTGAACGGGCCAGTGATATTCACGTTGAGCCAGGCGAAAAAGAAATCGTGGTTCGTTTCCGAATCGACGGTGTTCTGAAGCAGGTCACAAGCCCTCCAAAACGATTCGCATCGAGTATCGTGACGCGAATTAAAATCATGGCGGGCCTTAATATTGCCGAAAAACGACTTCCTCAGGACGGTCGTATTCGCATTAAAATGGCCGGTAAAGACATCGATATTCGTGTCGCCACAGCGCCGATGGTGCACGGCGAACGCATCACGATGCGACTGCTGGATAAATCAGCGGTGTTGCTCGATATCCGCGATATTGGCTTCTCCGAAGATAACCTCCAAGATCTGGTTCGCCTCATCGGAAGGCCGCACGGCATTATTTTGGTCACGGGGCCCACCGGTAGCGGTAAGACCACCACGCTTTATTCGGCGCTCAGCGAAATCAACAGCCCCGACAAAAATATCCTGACGATCGAAGATCCGGTCGAGTACCAGCTCGAGGGTATCTCTCAGATGCAGGTGAATTCGAAGATTCAGCTCTCATTTTCGCTGGGCCTTCGTAGCTACCTTCGTCATGACCCCGACGTGATCATGGTCGGTGAAATTCGAGACGTCGAAACGGCCGAAATGGCCATTCAGGCGTCACTCACGGGCCACCTTGTTTTCTCGACCTTGCACACGAACGACGCCTCAGGCGCGTTCACTCGTCTCACCGACATGGGCATCGAGCCCTTCCTGGTGAGTTCGTCGGTGATCCTGTCGTTGGCACAGCGCCTTGTCCGACGACTTTGTTCAAAATGCCGCGAGCCCTTTGTCCCAATGGAAGACGAAATCGTGGAGCTCGGCCTGACCATGGATGACCTGAGTCGCGCCGGAGGCCATGTCTATCGCCCCCACGTTGGAGGTTGCGAACACTGCAATCACCTTGGTTATAAGGGACGAACGGGCATCTATGAGCTGCTTCAAATCGAAGATAATATTCGTCAATTAGTGATGAACCGTGCTGATGCCGGGACGATCAAAAGAACGGCTCAAGCCAACGGGATGAGATCACTACGAGACGACGGTGCGCTGAAGGTGCTGAACGGAGTCACGAGTATCGAAGAAGTCATGCGTGTAACTCAAGAAGACGCTCTATTGGACTGATAAACCATGCCTGTATACGAATACCGCGGTCTAAACGCCGCGGGAAAATCAGTGAAGGGGATCGCGGACGCCGACAACAAGGCGAATCTGCGGGCTAACCTTCAGGCCAAGGGTGTCTTTGTCACCGACGTCTTTGAAGGCAAAGAGCAAGCGAAGAGCGCCAACACCGACATCGACTTCAAAAAGATGTTCGAGTTTGTGACCCTTCGCGACATCTCGCTCATCACAAGGCAACTCGCGACGCTCCTGCGCGCCGGGATCCCACTTGTGGAGTCCCTGAACGCGCTCGTGGACCAAGCCGAAAAAGAAGAATTAAAACGAGTATTGACCGATATTCGGCGACAAGTGAATGAAGGCGCCGGCCTTGCCAATTCGCTGCGCGACCATCCAAAACATTTTAATGACCTTTATATCAACATGGTCAAAGCCGGCGAAAGCAGCGGCAATTTGGACACGGTTTTGGACCGCCTGACTGAGTTCTTGGACGCCCAAATTGAGCTGCGTTCAAAAATCACCGGTGCGATGGTTTACCCCGTCCTGATGATGTTTGTGGGCACCGGCATCATGGGTCTGTTGTTTATTTTTGTGATTCCAAAAGTGACGCAGATCTTCAAAGACCAGGGCGCCGCCCTACCCTGGATCACGCAATTCCTGATCGGCATCAGCGAAGCCCTGGCCAATTGGTGGTTCATCCTGATTCCAGCAGTCGGAGGCATCGGCTATGCGTTTCACCGCTGGCGGACTTCCGAAAAAGGAAAAGAAAAATGGGACCGTTTTATTTTGAAGGTCCCAGTCATCGGCAATTTGATCCGAATGATCGCCATCGCCCGATTTGCGAGAACCCTTGGCACACTGCTGACAAGCGGCGTTCCATTATTGCAGGCGCTTGAGATCGTAAAGGACATTTTGGGGAATACTCGGCTCATCGAAGTGATTGAAGATGCACGGGTAAATATCCGTGAAGGTGACAGCATTGCGCAGCCACTAAAACGTTCTGGAGAGTTCCCCCCCCTGGTCACGCACATGATTGCGATTGGCGAAAAATCCGGGCAACTCGAAAATATGCTTGAAAATATCGCGATCAGCTACAACCAGCAGGTTAACGTGAGTATTCAAGCACTTACATCCCTCCTTGAGCCCCTCATGATCATTTTCATGGGCGGCGGAGCCGGCGCGGTCGTGTTTGCGATCATGCTACCTATTTTGCAAATGAACGAGATGGTGGGCGGTTGAACCGCTGCCAATTAATACGGAGTTAGACATGGAAAACACGGTACAAAAAAATATTCGTAAAACTTCCCTTCGTCAGGTCATGGCGACCCAACGCGGCATGACCATCGTTGAGTTGATGATCGTGATGACGATCATCGCATCGATCATGGGCGTGATTGGGTACAACGTATTTGGTGCGTTGACGAAGGCCGACATCTCGACAACCAAAATGGAAATCGGAAAAATGACCGAAATGGTCAACACCTATTACCTGTCATCGAGCCCGCGACAATTCCCGAACTCTCTTGAAGACCTGACGACTGGTTCGTCGCCGCTTGCCAAGAAAATCAATAAAGATGCCTGGGGCAACGACTACATCTTCAAGAAGATCTCGAATCGCGAATTCGAGATCCTTTCGGCGGGTCCGGATGGTTCAGAAGGCACCGAAGACGACATCTCGTCGCGCGAAGAAGAGTAAGTAGATGTTTCCTCCGCCCTCACAATGGAATCCATGGCATTTCGGCGCGTTCACCTTCACGCTGATGACCGTTTTATCGTTCTCGTACATCGCGTTTGCATGCCTGCAGACGGGACGAGACACCGACGAAGCGATCGTCGCGACCGACATTGCCGTAGTGGGGAATTGTGTTTGGCAAAAATGGGATGAAACCCACGAATTGCCAAAGACTTTGGGCACGTGTGAACGCCTGGATCCCTGGCGTCGAGCCTACGAATATGAACCCACAGGTGAAAAGAGCTTTGAGCTCCAATCCGTGGGTCCTGATGGAATCTCTGGCACCAACGACGACACTCGAGGACACTGATGCGCAACGAGCCCAAAAATCAGAAGGACTGCAAATGATCCATCCCTTTCATCAAAGAAAGGGAGTGACGATCATCGAGTTGATGGTCGTGATGGCGATCGTTGCGTCTCTGATGGCTCTTGGCGCATATTCACTGGGCATGGTGGGCGGAAACCAACTTCAGTCCGACACGTTGCGCATGGCATCCGTGATTAAGTACACCTATGCCAACGCCTGTTTGAACAACACGCGTTACCGTTTGGTGATGGAGCTTGGCACGGGGAATTATCACACGGAAATCACCGATGAACCCGTGATTACGGCTTCGGAGCAAGCCGCGGACGAAGAAATGTTGACCGAGGAAGCCCGCGACTTGGCCAAAGCCAACGAACGCGAGAATGACCTCTTTGACGAGTCCGAGGAAAATCCATTTGGGGTGAACCGACGAGTCACCTTCGAACGTGTGCAAGACATCGTCATCAAGCAAACCAAACTGAGCCCCGGAATTACGTTCACCAAGGTGTACACCCCTAAATTCCCCGAACGACCGCTGGAATCCGGGCGGGCCGCAATATCATTCTTCCCCAACGGCTACGTGGAGCCCTTATTGGTCGTCATCAAAGACGAGGAAGGCAACGCGTTTTCGTTGCTCACCGAACCGATGACCGGAAACGTCATCGTTCGTTCGGGCGAACTCGACCCTCCCGAGGGCTTTGCCGAGGCGGAATCCGATGACTAAAAAAGGCTTCACCTTACTCGAAGTCATGATCGCTCTGGCTATCCTTGCCTCAGCATTGACGGTCTTGATGGGCACGATGGCAAATTCCTCGCAGCAAGCGGTATTTGCCAACGACCTGACCCGAGCAACCCAACTGGCGCGCTCCAAGATGATCGACATTGAGTACGAGATTTTGGAGGAAGGGTTTCAGTCCAGCGACCAGACCCTGAGTGGAGATTTTAAAGACGAGGGTGCGCCCGACATGAAGTGGACGGCCGACATCAAAATTGTCGAAATCCCCGACACAGCAAAAGAGGAATTTCTAGCTCAAATTAATTCCCAACTATTTGGTGGAGACCAGGGCGCATTGCAAGGAAACGCGGCGTTTTCATCGATGCTGCCGATGCTGATCGGGCAGTTGCCCGAAATGATTAATAATATCGGCCAAAAAATCCGAAAGGTAGATTTAGTCGTCGAATTCCCCTACGGAAAAAGCACGTTCCCGATTCATGTCACGCAATATATCGTCGACCCCAATCTGAACGAATTCAACGTATTCAACGATTCCCCGGCATTGCCATGAGAAATCATCGCCAACAGGCCGGGTTCACCATTGTCGAAGTCTTGCTCGCCATTTCGATCGTCGCGGTTTTGAGCGGACTGACCTGGGCAAGCATCTCGCAGATGTATCGAACGCGAGATTTGATTCAAGAGCGCTCAGGTCGTTATCAGGCCGTGCGAATCACAATGGAACGCCTGACGCAGGAAATTGGGTCGGCGTTTATTGCGGGTCCAGAATTTGGTTTCGAGGAGATTCCCGGCGAAGAGGCGCCCCTCGCTGATGCCGAAGCCGACGTGCCAATCCAACCCGTCGAACCGCTCCAAAGTGGCATGATCGGCCGCGACGAGTTCGTTAATTTCACGTGTTTCGCTCATCAGCGAACCGTTGAGGGCGAGCGCGCGGGAAATATTGCCGAAATCGGATACTTTTTGAGATCCGAGAGAAACGACGAGGGCGACCTGCACAACGTGTTGATGCGGCGCGAAGACACGACCCTGGATGACAACATCACCCGAGGCGGCACGATCCAACGTGTGCTCCCCGAGGTCGAATCGATTTCATTTGAGTACTGGGATGCCGGCGAGGTCAAACTCGGAACCAATGAAGAAATCGGGCAAGGACGTTGGGTTGACTCTTGGGACACCACTCGTCGTGAATTCGCCGGTCGATTGCCCACACGAGTTAGGATTACGTTGGTGCTTCCTCCCCAAGGGATGATGAGAAATAGCGAGACTTTTTCGACGCAGGTTCAGATTCAAACGACTGAGGTCATGGACTTCTAATGAAATGGATTGCCAACATCACACGGCGGGTACTTGACGCCATGGAGCAACCTGCTCGAGCACCAAGCTCGCAGCGAGGTATCGCTATTCTGATGGCGATCGTGACCATTGCGTTGATGGCGACCACGGTCGTAGAATTCTCGTACACCAACCGCGTCAACCTAGCGTTGGCATCCAACGAACGCGATCAGCTCAAGAGCTACTTCTTGGCGCGCTCGGCGATGAACATATCGAAACTACTTCTTTCGTTTCAGTTCGCCCTGCAAAGCGAATCTCGCGAAACCGAAGACGATATGGGGCAGCTCATCGGGCGCGCGATGCGGCGGTCGAATTTCCAGATGTATCAATACGTCGACTTGTTGCTCGGACCGTTCAATTCCGGAAAAATAGAAAGCCCCGTAGGCGGCATCAATCTTAGCGAGACCGGTGTCGAGGGATTTGGCGACTTCACCGGAGAAATGCTGTCTCGTGTGGTTCCAGAAGACGGTCGAATCAACATCAACACCTTCGCCAAAACGACAGTCGATGACGGAGACCTTGCGTCGTTATGCGCCATGGTTCTCGACGCGCGGTACGACGAGCTCTTTGAACAAAAAGACTCATTGGGCGACATGGTTGACCGCGCAACCACTCTGCAGAACATCATGGATTTCATTGATCCTGATTCGTCGGGCGTGAAAGTCAGCGACTCTTGCACGGTGTTGGGAACCGCTGGCGACGAAGATCGAAATTACGATCGCTCGGACACCAAGATTCGCCCGCGTAACGCCAAGCTCGTCGACGTTTCTGAACTCTATCAAGTGCACGGCATTTCCGATGACTTCATGCGGGAGTTCGGCGACCAACTCACCGTCTATCCGATTGGAAAACCGAATTTGAATGTGGCGCAGGCACCGGTGTTCTACGCCGTCTTGTGCCAGAACCTGGCCATCGAAGGCCAGAGCGCTGCTGGCGCAGGCATGACCGCCTGTGCCACCAATCCTGCGGTGGGCGCCCAGATTCTGTTGATTGCCCTCGCGCTCGACGGTATTCGCGCCTTTTTTGAAAACCCAATGTCGGTGCTGTTGGCTTACGTGGGTACCTCCGAAAGCAAATTGTTGCCGTCTTCCAAGAAGGGACAACCAGTGGGTTTCCTCAGTGTGAGCCAACTGCCTTCGTACATCGACGACCTCAAGCAGAACCCACAATTGATGGCGCAATTCCTGTCCTATTCCCCGCTCTATCAGCAGTTGGTCATCAAGAATCCAGCGCTGATGATGGACCCAGTGTCGCCTCAATTGCCGGCTTGGTCGGTAGAATTCAACCGTTCGGGACTGATGAAATCCGTCACGACAACGACACCTCGAATTTATCGCATTTACGCCACAGGGCGTTACGGTTCGACCGAAACTACGATAGAGACTGTGGTCGATTTCGACCGCACCGTTCGTCGAATGCCCAGCGAAAAGTCCCTTGAAGAAAATGAGTCTGACCCTGAGGCTCTCAAGGAACTCAAAGAGATGCGAAAAGAACAATACAAAGAGATGCCGAAAGGCCGGCATCTATTCTGGCGAGAGTACTGACGAATGGCCAAACGACTCATCGGATTGGACGTGGGAACTTGGTCGGTTAAGGCCGCGTATGTTGATGCGAAAGACGCTTCCATACGCAGCTGGGATAGCGAACAAATCGTTTTCCCACAGGGCGGAGCCGACCAAGACGCGACGACTAATGTGCGCCCAACCCCCGAAGCTGCAACACCTGAGGCCGCCGAAGGTGTCGAAGATGCTGCAGAAATCGCCGAACCTTGGCTTGAGGCCCTCTCCCGTCTGGTCGACCGCATGGCGCTCGACGAGGATGCGATCGCGATCGGCTTGCCAGGCACGCACGCTGTGACGCTGCAAGTCGACGTTCCCTTTGCAGAACGCTCAAAAGCGGCAAGTGTGCTTCCTCACCTTCTGATGGACAGGCTTCCAGTCGGCATCAACGAGGTGGTCTGGGACTTCCAAATGCAGGCCAACGGTGACCAGAACGAAGCCTACGTTGGTTTCTCAAAGAAATCCGTCGTACGGGATTTTCTGGCTCAGCTGAAGTCAGCCGGTGTCGATCCGCAACGCCTCCTGGTCCCCGAGAACGCACTGAGCTTTGCGCTGCGCGCTTCAGGGCAGATGACCGAGAACGTGGCCTTGCTCGACATCGGTCACGAGCACACACGCGTTGTGGTCCAAGGGACCAACCGTGTCGCGCTCGCCAGAACCATCAAAATCGCGGGGAAGAACATCACGCAGGCGATTGCCAAGATGTTCAAAGTCCCGACAGACGAAGCCGAGCGCATCAAACACCAATACGCAGCGGTCGTCTCGGCTTCTGACGCTCCCAACGACCAAATGAAACTGATGAGCGATGCCGTCATCAGCGTAGGTCGCAACCTCGTACGAGAAGTCCGACGCAGTCTACAAGGGCTGTACGCCAGTGACCGTGTCGAAGTGGCCACCATTTACATCACCGGTGGAACGGCTGCGATCCGTGGATTGGACCGCTACCTCGAAGGTGAGCTGGGGATCCCAGTGAAACGGCTCAAGCAGCCCCATGAAGGGTCTGCGATCGCCAATGGCCTGCTGCTCTCGCACGACGAAAAATACAATCCGAGCATTTTGAATCTGCGCCAGGGCGATTTTTCCTACCGTGGTCGGTCGGCTTTTGTGCGCAGGCAGATGTTCATTTTTGCTGCCGCGGCGGCGCTACTCATCGGTGTGCTTGGACTGGTGCTGATTCTGCAAAAGCAAGCTTATGAGGCCCGACGCGACGCCATGAGAGCGACGCTCCAGACACAAACCATGTCCGTTTTTGGTCAGAAACTCACCAAAAAGAAAGACATCGAGCGCATCATCGGCGGGGGCGAATCCGAAATCGCTTCGTTCGTGCCAAAAATCAGCGCGTTCGAATTGATGCATATGATCACGACCAAAGTGTCGCCTGATATCGAAATGAAACTGTCTCGTTTCGAAGTCGATATCGACCGAAAAGTGATTCAGATTATGGGCGAGACTACCGATGCGCAGGCCGTCGATCGAATCGTATCGGACCTCGAAGCCATCGAGTGTTTGAAGTCGATCAAGAAAGATAAATTGAAAGTTAAAACCGATGGCAAAGCAGATTTTGAACTGCAAATTGCCAGCGAGTGCTCGTGAGGACGACGATGGCCAAGAAAAAGAAAACAGCAAAGCCATCGTTCTGGGCGCAAAGAACGCCCTCCGAACGCATGTATTTGTGGCTCATGCTCGCGACATTTGCGGTCCTCGGACTCTTTGTCGGCGTGATGGCATTTCGCGGAAGCATGGAAGAAATCGAGAAAGAAACGGACGGCTATCGATCCGCGCTGGACTACCTAGCCCTTGCGGGACCGGAATACGTGGCTCAGAAGGCGAGCAAGACGGCCAAGAAAAGTCATAAGAAAGTCGATGAAGAGACGCTCTCATCGAATGCGATCAAACTCACGAGCTTCGTTGCGGAACACGCAGCAGCCGCAGAAATCACGGTCACCAGTTACGACGAAGATTCACTGCCTTTCGGTGGGTCCGGGAAAAAAGACGACGGGCCGATCATCATTGAAAAACAACTCCGAGTAGAAATTCGGGACGCAGACATGTCGAAACTTCTGGAACTTCTCGATCGCATCGAAAAATCGCCAGAACCGGTCTTTGTGAAACGGCTCGACATCCGAGATCAGAAGAAGCCTGGGGAAGTTCGCGCCGTTGTAACGGTCTCCACCTTCGTTAAGAAAGAAAAGGCAACCTGATGCTGGTATG